>NC_002932.3:775000-1402500 GCF_000006985.1 Chlorobaculum tepidum TLS | reverse complement strand
CCCGTGGCAACATGCGGCTATCGACAGGCTCCGCTGCATCGAAAACCGCCGTGCTATGGCCCGCTGCGCCAATACTGGCGTGACCCTTTTCTACGATATCTGTGGGCGCAGTTATGCTGAAACGCCCTGGTGGCAACAGTCGGTGCTGACTGCCGATGTGCCGCTTGAAAGCAGGATCACTTTTTACACGGCCCATCCGGATTTGGTGCCCCACGTATGTCTGGGGATTGCAGGTGTGCTGGCGCTGGTGGCGGCGGTGAGAAAGCGGTAGTAGGCGAAAAACGAAAACGTGTTGTGAGCAACAATATGTAATTCTTCCTACAGTCCGTACTCCTTGATTTTGCGGTAGAGCGTCCGCTCATTGATGCCGAGGGCCAGGGCGGTTTTTCGTTTGTTACCGTCGAATTTTGTCAGAGCCTCGCCGATGGCGCGCTTTTCCAGCTCTTTGAGCGGCACGGGCGCTTCATTGCCACCAGACGGGAGCGTCGAGTCCTGCGCGGCGGGCGGTGCAGGCAATGCTGGCAGCAGCAGTGGCGAGGTGGGCTGGCGGTAGAGGAGTGCCTGTTGCAGCATCTGCCGGATTTCATCGATCTCCTGCCGAAGCTGGATGAGGCTACTGTAGATCAGATGCAATTCGTTTTTCTCCGATTTGCCGGGTTCATGCACCAGCCCTTTGTGACGGCTGCGCTGCACCAGATGTTTTTCAAGAATATCGGGTGTGATCTTTTTGCCCCGTTCGAGGATGAGCAGCGCTTCGATCAGGTTGCGCAACTCCCGCACGTTGCCCGGCCACGGGTAGCGCAGCATCAGCTCGCCCGACTCCTGACTGAATCCCTCGAATGCGATGGCGTGCTTGCGCTCGAACTCGTGCACGAAGTGCTCGGCCAGCATGAGGATGTCGCTGCCCCGTTCTCTCAGCGGCGGAATGAGCAACTCCACGCTTTTGAGCCGATAGTAAAGATCCTCCCTGAAGTGCTTTTCGGCAACCGCTTGGTTGAGGTTGCGGTTGGTGGCCGCGATGATCCTCGTGTCCGCGGAGATTGTTTCCGATGCACCGACCCGCTGGAACTGGCCGGTTTCGATGACGCGCAGGAACTTGACCTGCGTTTCGAGCGGCATTTCGCCGATTTCATCCAGAAAAATCGTGCCTTTGTCAGCGCTCTCGAAGTATCCCTTTCTTGCCTGTACCGCACCGGTGAAAGCCCCCTTTTCATGGCCGAACAGCTCAGATTCGAGAATGCCCGACGGGATTGCTCC
Source organism: Chlorobaculum tepidum TLS (assembly GCF_000006985.1). Taxonomy (NCBI): domain Bacteria; kingdom Pseudomonadati; phylum Chlorobiota; class Chlorobiia; order Chlorobiales; family Chlorobiaceae; genus Chlorobaculum; species Chlorobaculum tepidum. The sequence continues at coordinate 1,401,243 of NC_002932.3, read as the reverse complement.
GCAGTTGACCGGAATCATGCTTTTGCCCGCCCGGCGGCTGTGGTCGTGGATGAAGCGGGCGAGAACCTCCTTTCCGGAACCGGTTTCACCGGTGATGAGCACCGTGACGTCAGTATCGGCGACCTGCATGGCCAGCTCCCTGAGCTGGACGATGCCCGCCGAGCGTCCGATGAATTCGATGCTGCGGCTCATGGTTGCTTGATCGGTATCATGGTCATGGTTGCGGTGGTACGACGATTGATTCGATCGGAAGCGTACGCGCGAAAGCTGCTGCCTCCTGCTGGGTCGTGAATGTGCGTCTCAAGCGCACTTTGTAGACTCCGTTGATTTGCTGCACCCGGGCCGGGGCGGTGTATTGCAGCTGTGCGACCATCTGCTCGGCATTGGTGATGCTGTCAAAGCTACCGAACTGAAGCGTGAAACCTCCCCCCGAAGCCTGCGCAGGAGGTGGCGCCAGCCTGGTGCTGACGGTGTCACCTTTGCTTGCAGCATGGGCAGGGCCAGCTGGCGGCGGCGTGCGTTTGAGTGAAGAATCGGGCTTACTGACAGGCTGTTTTGGCTGAAGAGGTTGGGCGATGGTCATCAATGCAGGGCGGGACTCTGAAGAAGCTCTGGCCTGCATGACTGGCAGGCCGGGGGTAGTCGATACGGCAAACTCATAAGCAGCCAGACGTGAGCTGCTTATCGGGTCGAGTTGAGGATCGGGATGTTCCTCAAGCTGTTTTCGGTAAAGTTTCGCTGCTTTCGGGCCATCTTCGGTCAGGAGTGCCTCGACGAGAATCTTTTCTGAAGGCTTTGTGAGTTGCTTGCGGATTTTTTCCAGTAAATAAACCTTATCTTCTCTCACATCTTTCACGATTTCGGAAGCATATGAGATCTTGGCCGCCATTGCCGCGGGTTGCTGGCATGGCAAGCTCATACCAGCCATCACGCAGAGAAAAATGAATAGAGAATTACGTATCGTGAACATGGGTCGGTGAGAGATTCGTTGCACAGTTTCAGCCAGCCGGAGGATCCCTGCGGCAGGGTCTTAGAGTGAATATGGGAAATATTTTACGATAAAATCAATTGCTCCATGAAGCACTTTTCGGTCAAAGCCTGCGCCAAAATCAACCTCGGTCTGCTCATCACCAGCCGTCGGGCTGATGGCTATCACACTCTTGAAACAATCTTCGCGCCGATCGACTGGTTCGATACCCTTGAATTCACCGAGTCTGACGCCATCTCGATGGAGTGCAGCAATCTTGATCTGCTGGTTGATGACTCGAATCTCTGCATCCGCGCTGCCAAAGCGTTGCAGGAGCACACCGGGGTGAAACGCGGGGCGACTATCAAACTGCTCAAGCGGGTGCCATTTGGCGCGGGTCTCGGTGGTGGGAGCAGCGATGCGGCGGCGACGCTCAACGCGCTGTGCAAGCTCTGGCAGATCGACGTGCCCTCGGCGGAGCTGCACAAACTCGCCGTCAAGCTTGGCGCGGACGTGCCCTATTTCCTCGAAATGAAGGGACTTGCCTACGCTGCCGGAATCGGCGAGGAGCTCGAAGACCTCAATCTTGCCCTGCCCTGGCACGTAGTAACGGTCTTCCCTGAGGTGCAGGTGCCGACTGCCTGGGCCTACAAGAATTTCCACCGCCAGTTCGAGCGTCCGGTGCCCGATCTGAAAACTCTCGTTCGTCGGCTCTGCCACGAGAGAGACATCTCGGTGTTCGGTGTTTTCGAGAATGATTTCGCCTCGGTGGTGTTCGAGCACTATCCGGTGGTTCGCGAGGTTCGCGACGCGCTCGCGGCCTCTGGCGCCCAGTTCGTCTCGCTCTCCGGCAGCGGCTCTGCGGTCTATGCCCTTTATGAAGGGCGTGCCGACGCGGTCAAGGCCGCCGAAGCGATGAGCGCTCGCTTCCGTATCAACATGACTCCGGCAGGTTTCCGGATGGAGTGACCGATGTTGCGGCAGCTCCGGTTTTCACCCCTGATGCTTTGCGCTCAGCATGGTTTCGAGCTGGGAGGCAAAGAGCTTGGTGTCCTCGTCGAGGAAGTGTGATGACTGGAGCCGTACCCGCTTGACCACCGAGTAGTCGATAGTCGCGTCGAAGCTGTGCTCGCTGAACATCGGCGCGGATGCCGCGATCGATCCGTCGGGTGTGGTGACTGCCGAGTTGCCCCAGTAGGTGAAGCTGTCCTCGTTGCCCACGCGGTTGACGCAGGCAACGTAACAACTGAGCAGAAACGCGCTGGTCGAAGCGATGGTCTGCCACTGCGTCACGATGGCCGGAACGCCCTGACCGGGTGAGAGGCGCAGCGGGCTCGACATGAGCACGAGCAAAAGCTTCGCTCCCTGGTGGGCCAGCAGGTAGGGCACCGACATATGCCAGAAATCCTCGCAGATAGCGACACCGACCTTGCCGATGCGTCGCGAGGTCACGGTTTCTATCTGCCGTCCCGCCGAGAAATATCGCAGCTCCTCGAACATGCCGTAGGTCGGCAGATAGATCTTGCGGTGCACGCTCCGGCCTGCGCCATCCTCGAACATGAAGGCCGAGTTGTAGACGCCGTAGTCGTCGCTCAGCTCGATTCCCCCGCAGAAGATACAGATGTCGCGGCTCAGCTCGCGAAGCGCATCGAGCCGCCGGTCGTCGATGTGCATCGCCATGTCTTGCGCAGCGTCCTGCACGTTGTAGCCGGTCAGCGACAGCTCCGGGAAGGCGATGGCGTCCGCGCCGTCACGGATCGCCGTTTCGATGGCTTTGATGTGGCGTTCGAGATTTTCCTCGAAATTGGCCAGCGTGCAGTCGGCCTGAACGATTCTGAGCTTTGACTTGAGCATCGGTTCTCTTAATGGTAAGGATAGAAAATATAGAAGGTTGCGGAGAGGATCGCCAGCGCGGTCATGCCAGCATTGATCTCGCGGAATCTTCCCGCTAGCGCCTTGATGACGACCCAGCTGATGAAGCCCATCGTGATACCGACGCCGATATTGAAGGTGAAGAGCATCATGACGATGGTCAGGAAGGCGGGGAGCAGCTCGGTATAGTCGTTGAAATCGAAGTAACCCGCAGATTCGATCATGAACATGCCCACCAGTACGAGCACCGGCCCGTAAGCCTGTGGCGGCACAATGGTCAGGATCGGCGCGAAAAAGAGGGCAAGCAGGAACAAGCCTGCCACCACGAGTGCCGTGAAGCCGGTCTTGCCGCCCTGTTCGATGCCCGAGGCCGATTCGATGAATACCCCTGCAGTTGTGGTGCCGAAGAGTGCGGCGGCTGTGGTCGAGAGCGCATCGACCAGCATCGGCTTTTCTATCTCCGGCAGGTTGCCGTTCTCGTCGAGCAGCCGGGCGCGAGCGGAGAGACCTATCAACGTGCCCATCGTGTCGACGAAATCCATCACCAGCACGCTCAGGATTACGCCGACGAAGCCCCAGGTGAGGGCGCCGGTAATGTCGACCTGGAGCCATAGCGGCGCGATCGAAGGCGGCAGGCTGAAGAGGGTTTGGGGAAGTTGCAGCAAACCGAACGAGAGCATCAGCATTGTCGTTGCAGCCATGCCGATCACGAGCGCGCCGGTGACTTTGCGCACGAGCAGCGCACCAGTGAGCGCCAGACCACCAAGGCCGCAGAGTGCCGGAATTGTCGTCAGATCGCCGAGCTTCACCGGAGCTCCGGGCACGCCGAGTGCAACCACGCCCATGTTGGAAAGACCGAGGAAAGCGAGGAAAAGGCCTATGCCTACCGTGAAGCTGTGCTTGAGGGTCATCGGTATCGCTTCGGCCAGCCATTTTCGTGCTCCGGTGAGCGTGATGAGCGTGAAGAGCACACCGCTGACCAGAATGGCGCCGAGTGCGGTCTGCCAGGAGTAGCCAAGCGTCTTGACCACCGTATAGGCGATGAAGGCGTTTTCGCCCATGTAGGGCGCGACGGCGAAGGGGCGCTTTGCATACAGGCCCATCAGCACCGTGCCGAACACCGCTGTCAGGATGGTTGCGGTCATCGAAGCGCCGCGCGGCATCCCGGTGGCTTCGAGGATGGCCGGGTTGACGACGATGATGTAGGAAAGCGTGAAAAAGGTGGTCAGCCCCGCCAGAACCTCCTGCTGGTAACTCGTCCCGTGCCTGTCGAATTCGAAGAAATTCCGCATGGTCTTGATAGCAAACACGTTATGGTTAAGTTGAAAAGTACGAATAATGCGACAGACTTTGTACCGTTGAGCATTCCGGCAAAGATTCAAATCGCATTAAACAAAAAAAGCAAATAGATGTTTGATACTTGTACCCTGTTTTTTATATTGGATAATATTAGTCTTATTTAAAGGATCACCATCAAACAAAATTAAAGGAGATACAGTCATGAGTGTACTCGTAGGCCGTCCAGCCCCAGATTTCAATGCAGCAGCAGTCGTAAACGGCTCGACGTTCGTCGATTCCTGTCAGCTTTCAGCGTATCGTGGCAAATATGTCGTGCTGTTTTTCTATCCTCTCGACTTCACCTTTGTTTGCCCGACGGAGTTGCACGCATTTCAGGAGAAGCTCGATGAGTTCAAGAAGCGCAATGTCGAGGTGCTCGGTTGCTCGGTTGACTCCAAATTCTCGCACTTCGCCTGGCTTAACACCCCGCGCAGCAAAGGCGGCATACAGGGCGTGACCTACCCGCTCATCTCCGACATCAACAAGACCATTGCCAAAGACTACGATGTGCTGACTCCCGATGGCAGTGTGGCGCTGAGGGGTCTATTCCTGATTGACAAGGAGGGCATCGTTCGCCACCAGGTGGTTAACGATCTCGGCATCGGCAGGAACATCGACGAGGTGCTCCGGATCGTCGATGCGCTTCAGTTCACCGAGGAGTTCGGCGAGGTCTGCCCGGCCAACTGGAACAAGGGCGACAAGACCATGAAGCCGACCGACGAGGGGCTGAAAGAATACTTCGCGGAATAAGTGCGGAATAAGGTATAAGGGCGAGCCCCAGTGTTTGCTCTTTCGTAAGGGCAGTATCGACAGGTATGGGCTGCCCTCGATGTAACGACTCCCCTGCAAAACAGTATCGCGGGGGAGGCGTTTTTTGTGGAAGACAGCAAACGAGCTGGACAGGAATGAAGAGCACAGGAGCAGGCGTTGCGCCTGCCTTTTTTTGCAATTCAGATCAGTACGCCTTGGCGAATACCACCTTCTGCGCTGCCGGTTTGCCGCTGCGGATGCAGGTGCCCGGCTCGTCCATGTTGTATTGCTGGCGGTATTCTTCGTCGGTTGGTATTACCCGGATCGTGGCTTTGGTCTCCTCCTTGATGAGCGCTTCGGTTTCGTGCGTTCCGTCCCAGTGGGCGATGACGAAGCCTTTCTCCACGCTTGCCTTGAACTCTTCCCAAGTCGTTGCTTCGACGGTGTTGTCCAGCCTGAATTGCAGGGCACGGTCGTAGAGGTTCTGCTGGATGTTGTTGAGAATCTCCTCGATGTTGATTGTCAGTTCGTCGTCAAGCAGCAACTCGGTCTTCTCGAACGTGTCGCGGCGAGCGACGATGCATTTGCCCTGCTCGAGGTCGCGCGGACCAAGCTCGATCCTGACCGGGATGCCCTGCAATTCGTACTCGGCGAACTTCCAGCCGGGCGAGTTGTTTTCGCTGTCATCGACGAAGGTCGGGATGCCATGCCTGTTCAGAGTTTTGGCGATGAAGCGCGCACGGGCGCGAACTTCGTCCTTGTTGCCCTTGAGGATCGGGATGATCACCACCTGCCGCGAGGCGAGTTTCGGTGGCAGTACGAGGCCCTTGTCGTCGGAGTGCGCCATGATGAGCGCGCCGATCAGCCGCGTCGAAACGCCCCAGCTCGTCGCCCAGACGTAGTCGAGGACGCCGTCCTTGGTCTGGAACTGGCAGTCGAACGCCTTGGCAAAGTTTTGGCCGAGGTTGTGCGAGGTGCCCGCCTGCAGCGCCTTACCGTCCTGCATCATTGCTTCGATGCAGTAGGTGGCGTCTGCGCCTGCGAACTTCTCGCTCTCGCTCTTTTTGCCGACGATCACCGGCATTGCCATGTACTCCTCGGCGAAGGTGCGATAGATGTTGATCATGCGGATCACCTCCTCCTGTGCCTCCTCCGGCGTGGCGTGGGCGGTGTGCCCCTCCTGCCAGAGGAACTCGGTGGTTCTCAGGAACAGGCGGGTGCGCATCTCCCAGCGAACGACGTTGGCCCACTGGTTGATGAGAATCGGCAGGTCGCGGTACGACTGTATCCATTTTTTATATGATGACCAGATGATGGTCTCCGAGGTGGGGCGGACGTAGAGTTTTTCAGCCAGCTCCTCGCCGCCGCCATGGGTTACCACGGCGCACTCCGGTGCGAATCCCTCGATGTGCTCGGCCTCCTTGGCGATGAAGCTTTCGGGGATGAACATCGGGAAGTAGGCGTTCACGTGGCCGGTCTGCTTGAACATGCCGTCCAGCGCCGCCTGCATCTTTTCCCAGATGGCGTAGCCGTTCGGGCGGATGACCATGCAGCCACGGACGTCCGAATAGTCGGCCAGTTTTGCTGACCGGACAAGGTCGATATACCATTGAGAATAGTCCTCTTGCCTCGAAGTGATTTTATCAGCCACGGTAATGCTTGTGATTTGAATTGTAGGAAAATACGGCGGTGGCGAGCCCGCGCACCAATGCGATTTGTAAAAGTAATGAAATGAAAGCAGATAACATCGTTCAGCCGGAACCGTTCACTCTTCGAATTTTTTCATCTTCTCCATGAGCTGGCGCAGGTGCTCTTTCTGCCGCTTGTCGATGTTGATCTGGTTGGGTTCGGTTTGCCGGTAGCCCGCCGGAACCCGGAAGCTCGATTCTGGAGTCGGCTTTGGCATGACCTTTTGCATTTGCATGATATAAAGCCCGTTGCCGTTCTTCTGGACGATTTTGGCCGGAAAACCATCGACACCGTTCTGTTTGAGCACGCGCGCGAGCGAGGTGTTCGACAGACGAGGGTTCTGCGATTGCAGGAGCCGGAAGGTCGAGAAGTCGGCAAGCCCTTTCGTCATCCAGAGGTCGAGCGTATCGGTTGAGCTGGTTAGCCGAACGTGTTCGCACGGGTAGCCCTTGACGGTTTCCAGGCCGACGCGCGTGAAGCGGTAGTTGCTGTCGAAGTCGAGCAAGGTGGCGCTCTCGGCTGCGCTTCGCAGGTTCACAATGCTCCAGCTTTTCGACTTGTGATTGACGATGATTGCCTCGTCGGGCGTGGAGCGGCGGGTGATGACGGTTGTTCTGAGTGGCTCCGGAATCCGGTCGAGCATCATGGTCATCTCCATCTTTTGATCGCGTACGCCGAAGAGATAGGTGATGTCCGCCTTGCCGTTAGGCATGGTGAGCTTCATATCCATCTCGCCGGTGAACGCGGCATGTACACTCGACGGAATGGCGAGGATCAGGATGAGCAGGGCGGGAAGAACGCTGAATAGTCGTCTCATCGGAGGCAATCGGTTGCTGGTGTTTGGCAAAATATCGCAAAAAAACGGAGGAGGAAAGAACTGCTTGCCTCTTTTTCGACGTTATTTTGAGGCGTTTCTTTTTGTAGAGGCAGACCTGCGTATTCGCCCTTGTCGGGCTCTACCCTTTGTTCATCTGAAAAAGCGTATCTTCAACGAGCATTGTGCGATAAAAACCAATCTGCCAGAAGAGCCCCATGAGCACCAAATCCATCACCCATGCCAGCCCGAACAGGGCTGTAGCGCAAACCGAAAAAAGTTCCGACGCTCCGGTCGAGATAAAAATCCCGCAACGGATGATAAATTTGCCGGTCGCCCCTTCGAAGCAGCTTCTCGGAAAGATCGTTGTGCTGGTTTTGTCGGCAATAGCGCTTGTCGCTGGGTGGTTTTATTTCTTCTCTTGAGAGCATTGAGCCGTAGTCATTTCTATTGGTTTTCTTTCATTGCCTCGCCCCTCCAAAATTCGTAAATATCCCCCAATTCCATAACCCAAACCACAAGTCATGCCCGAAGAGAAAGTGTGGAGCGTTGTCGAGCTGCTCAAGACGACCATCGCGTTTTTTGCCGAGAAGAAGATCGACGAACCTCGTCTTTCAGCGGAGTTGCTTTTGGGGCATGTTTTGGGATTGCAGCGGCTTCAGCTTTATCTCGATCACGAGCGGCCGTTGACGCTGAAAGAGCTTGAGGCGTTCCGGGCGGCTTGCCGGGAGCGCTTGCAGGGCAGGCCGGTGCAGTACATTGCGGGAGAGGCGTTTTTTTACGGCTACCAGTTTTTCGTCGATGAGCGGGTGCTGATTCCTCGTCCGGAGACCGAACTGGTGCTCGAACATGCGATGGAGCGGCTGGCCGCAAGTGGCCTCGATTCTGCCGATTCGCCGTCAATTCTCGACGTCGGCACCGGCAGCGGTTGCATCGCCATCACGCTTGCCCTGCGCCTGCCTGGCGCTCGTGTTACCGCCGCCGATGTCTCCGCCGATGCGCTCGATGTCGCCCGCCGCAATGCCGATGCGCACGGTGTGAGCGAACGCATCCGCTTCGTCGAAGCCGATGCGCTCAGCGCTTCGTTTGCTGACGCCGTTGGCGGGCCGTTCGATCTGCTCGTCTCCAATCCGCCCTACATTCCAGAAGCGGAGTGGGCAACCCTGCAGGAGGAGGTGAGGCGGTACGAACCGCGCCTGGCGTTGGTTGCACCTACCGGTTTCGAGTATTACCAGAGCATCGCCGTCGCCGCGCCGTCGCTGCTTCGCAAGGGTGGCGTGCTCTGCTTCGAGCTTCATGCCGACGGCGCGGCTGAGGTCAGAAACCTGCTCGGTTCCAGCTTCGCCGACGTTCAGGTCATGCAGGATTACAACAAGCTCGATCGCGGGCTTTCGTGCATGGCACAGTAAGCCCTTGCGGTTTATTCAAAGTTAATTTTCTGTATATTGTTTGCCGTTGCGGGCGATGGGCTTCTCAAGGCAACTATCAGGGAGCTTTCGCTGTTAATGCATATCGGCCCCAAATAGCTTTGCCGCGCCGATTCGCGCGGAATCAGTTTCAAGTTACAGGCGGTTTCCAGATGAATTATCGTGATTTGACCCTGCGTGAACGTCAGGTTCTCGGTATTATCATACAGTCGTACGTCGTTTCGGCGATGCCGGTCGGTTCGCGTACCATCGCGCGAAACTATAACCTCGGCCTGTCGGACGCTACCATTCGCAACGTCATGGCCGACCTGGAGGCGGATGGATTCATCAGCCAGCCGCACACCTCCGCCGGTCGGGTGCCGACCGACAAGGGGTATCGCTATTACGTCGATCTGATCATGAACGTCAGCCGGATTGATGAAGAGGAAAAGCGGATGATCGACGATCGTTTCAGCAATCGCAATTCGGAGCTGAAGGGCACCTCCGCCGAAGTGCTGGGCACGGCGGCGCGGGTTCTGGGCAGCATTTCGCGACAGCTCGCCGTGGTGCTGCCGCCGAGGCTCTCCAACGCGGTTTTCGAACGGCTTGATATTGTGCAGCTCGCCTCGTCGCGGATCATGGTGGTTATTGCCATCCAGTCGCTTTTTGTCAAGACCATCGTCATGGAGCTGAACGCGGAAATATCCCGGCAGAAGATCGACGCCGTGGTCGATGTGCTCAATGAACGCCTGCCGGGGCTGACGCTCGAAGAGATTCGCAGCACCATCGCCCAGCGCCTTTCGGACTTCAAGGGCAGCGAAGAGCTCATGAACAGCATCGTCAGCTCGGCTGACACGCTTTTCGATGAATCCTCCATTCTCGAACAGCTCTATGTTTCGGGCACCGAGAACATCGTTGATCAGCCCGAGTTCAAACAGCCAGAGAAGGTGCGCGACATCATCACCATGATCGAGGACAAGTTCGGCATGGCCAGGCTTGTCGATAACGCGGTCCCCTCGGCGCTTCGCCAGGTCAGCGAGTGCGAGGTGGCCATCAGCATCGGCACCGAGAACCGCACGGGCAAGGCCGCCGACCTGACCATTGTTTCGTCGCCCTACTTCGCGGGCAAGATGATTGGCAGAGTTGGCGTCATGGGGCCGAAGCGGATGAATTACGAACACGCCGTGCGCGTAGTGAACTACATGGCGGGCTGCCTTTCAGAGGCGCTCTCCGGAAATAATTAATTTTAAATATTTTTTCGTCATTATGAGCAGAAAGCACCACAAGGAACAGGAAGAGATACAGGAGCAGGAGACGATCAGCGCTGGGGCGGCTGAAACGCCTGCCGAAGAGACGGCGGCGATTCCTGCGGCGACCGAGGCTGACATGGATGCCGAAATCTCGGCTCGCGATGCCGAGATACAGAAGCTGCGCGAAGAGGTGATGCGCCGCGCCGCCGAGTTCGAGAATTTCCGGAAGCAGAAAGAGCGCGAAGCCGCGCTGTCGGGTACGCGGATGCTGGAGAACATCGTGCGCGAACTGTTGCCGCTGATCGATGACCTGAAGCGTCTCATGAGCCACATTCCCGCCGAAATGCAGGCGATGGCCGAGGCCAAACCTTTTATCGAGGGCGTGGAACTGATCCACAAAAACTTCATGTCGCTGCTTGAGCGCAAAGGGGTCAAGGAGATCGAGGCCAAAGGCAAGATGCTCGATGTCAACTTCCACGAAGCGATCACGCAGATCGACGCGCCGGGCGCGGAGCCCGACACCATCGTCGAGGAGTACCAGACCGGCTACACGCTTGGAGACAGGGTGATCCGTCATGCCAAGGTGATCGTCGCGAAATAACTATCAGGTTATCAGGTTCAGATATAAATAGTGAGAGTATAAACGATGAAGAGAGATTACTATGAAATCCTTGGCGTCGCCCGTTCGGCGGACAAGGATGAAATAAAGAAGGCTTACCGCAAGCTGGCCCTGAAATATCACCCGGACAAGAATCCTGACAACAAGGAGGCTGAGGAGAAGTTCAAAGAGGTCAACGAGGCGTACGAAGTCCTGAGCAACGACGACAAGCGCCGTCGCTACGACCAGTTCGGCCATGCGGGCGTCGGCTCATCAGCGGCATCGGGCAGTGGCCCCGGTGGTGCGGGATATGGCGATATCAATGATATTTTCAGTGCTTTCAACGATATGTTCAGTGGCGGCGGAGGCCGTGCACGCACTGGCGGATCGCCATTCAGCGGTTTCGAAGATGTCTTCAGCGGCGGCTTTTCGGGTAGTGGCAGCGGGCGTCGGCGCTCGGCTGGCATCCAGGGCACCGATCTCAAGATTCGCCTCAAGCTGACGCTCGAAGAGATCGCCAAAGGGGTTGAGAAGACGATCAAGATCAAAAAGCTGGTGACCTGTCGGGAGTGCAACGGCACTGGCTCGAAGAGCGGCAAGACCGAGATCTGCCCGACCTGCCACGGAAGCGGTGAAGTTCGCCAGGCCACCAAAACGATGTTCGGGCAGTTCATGAACATCTCTGTCTGCCCGACTTGCGGCGGCGAAGGGCGGGTGGTCAAGGATCGCTGCCCTTCCTGCTATGGTGAAGGCATCAAGCAGGGTGAAGCGACCGTCAAGATCACCGTGCCTGCGGGTGTGCAGGATGGCAACTACCTGACGCTTCAGGGGCAGGGCAACGCGGGACCGAGGGGCGGAGCGCCCGGCGACCTGATCGTGGTGATCGAGGAGAAGCCGCATGAGTTGTTCAAGCGCAACGGCGACGATATCATCTACGATCTTTCGGTTGGTTTCCCTGATCTGGTTATGGGTACCAAGATCGAAGTGCCAACGCTCGATGGTCACGTCAAACTGACCATTCCTGCAGGTACCCAGCCGAACACGATGCTGCGCATTGGCGGCAAGGGTATCGGCCACTTGCGAGGTGGCGGTAGTGGCGACCTGTACGTCAGGGTGAATGTTTTTGTGCCGAAGGAGGTCAGCGGCAAGGATCGCGACTTGTTGAAGGAGCTGAAGAAATCGACGGTCATCTGCCCGAACCATGGCGATGAAAACCATGAAAAGAGCATTTTCGAAAAGGCAAAAGATATTTTCAGCTGAGGCGTTGTCAGATTCCTTGATCCCAGAAAAAATAAAAAGCCGTCATCGCAAGGTGACGGCTTTTTCGTTTCTGTCGGAATTTCAGGCTCACATGCCCATGGGGCTGGAGCGTGCTGCGTCAAGCACCTCCGGCGTGATGTAGGTGATGCCGTTCGCCTCGGCATAAGCGTACAGCGCCCCTTTGATTTTGTCGGCGAAGAACGGCGGCAGGTTGTTGACCAGCTCGCGTGCCTCGTCGCTCCACTGGATTTTGTGGTTACGGAAGCCGGAGCGGGGTCTGCTGGCCCGGCGGTACCCTTCGTCGATCTCGTCCACGAAGTCGGCGATGATCTCTTCGTCGGCTATCTGATGCGGATGGATCACCTTTTCGGCGAGAATTCTGTTGCGAATCAGATGAATCTTGAGCTGCGGCAGATAAAGTGTCTGGGCCATCGGTTCGGGGCTTCCACAGGTCACGAAGAGCGCGACACTCTTGTTTCGCAGGTAGCGCTTCAGGTTGCTCTGCACCAGTGCGCCAAGCAGCTGCGAAGAGACGACCAGGTAGTACACGGGGGCACCGAGGATCACCACATCGAATTCGCGGACGAAGCTGTAGTCGGCTGTCGCCTTGCAGCGGGCTTTCTCGACATAGGCTCCGGTCTCAGCGAGCTGTTGGCCAATCGAATCGATCAGTTTGTCGGTTGAACCGCCAGTGGAACGGCTGTCATAGAGGATAATGGCTCTCATCTGGCGTTCGTTGTCAGGAGTCATAGAGTACGTTTTGTTGAATCAGCGTGCCTTGCCGTAGGCATCCAGAATGTTTTTCGTGAACTCTGTGATCGCGTTCTGATCGCTGGTCTCTGCGGGAGCGAACACTTTTTCGGCAAGGATCACCGGGTTGTCGAGATGCATTTTGAGTTGCGGCAGGTAGAGGAACTGCGCCATCGGCTCCGGGCTGCCGCAGATGACGAAGAGCGCCACTTTTTTGCCTTTGAGGACGGTTCTCAGGTTGCTCTGCGAGAGCGAACCACTCAGTTTCGAGGCGACGAGCAGATAGTAAATCGGCGCGCCGAGAATTACGAGATCGAACTCTTCGACGAAGCTGTAGTCCGCGTTGGGCTTGCAGCGGGCTTTTTCCACATACGCTCCGGCCTGGGCAAGATTTCTGCCGATAGCATCAATCAGCCTGTCCGCAGAACCACCGACGGCCATGCTGTCATACAGGATAATGACCTTTTTTGGCGTGTCGATGGTGCTGGTCATGGGTGTTGGCGTTTAGAATTGAGCCTGACTCCGAAATGTAGTTTAATAATAAGACATTACTTTTTCACGGCAAAATCGGGAGGGGCCAAGCTGATCAACCATTCCTCTCATAAGTCCCATAAGAAAAATGCTCTTTACAACGCAGAAGGGCCGCCTTTTCAGGCAGCCCTTCTGATTACAAACTTCCGTGAAACCGGTTCTTACACGAACTTCGAGTAGATGCCGAGCAGGTCAACCACGCGGGTGGCGTAGCCGAGTTCGTTGTCGTACCAGCCGACGATTTTCACCATGTTGCCGGAGCTCATGGTCAGCGGCGAGTCGAAGATGCAAGAGTGGGCGTTGCCGACGATGTCGCAGGAGACGATTGGATCGACGTTGTACTCGAGGATGCCTTTCATCGGGCCTTCTGCGGCAGCCTTCATGACGGCGTTGATTTCCTCTTTGGTGGCCGATTTCTCGATGATGACCGACAGGTCGGTGACCGAACCGTCTGGAATCGGGACCCTCATGGCGAAGCCGTCGAGCTTGCCGGCAAGTTCGGGAAGCACTTCGCCGATCGCTTTGGCCGCTCCGGTCGAGGTCGGGATGATCGAACAGGCCGCAGCGCGTGCACGGCGCAGATCCTTGTGCGGAAGGTCGAGAATGTTCTGGTCGTTGGTGTAGGCGTGCACGGTGGTCATGAAGCCTTTGACGATGCCGAAGTTGTCGTTGAGTACCTTGGTCATCGGGGCGAGGCAGTTGGTGGTGCAGCTCGCGTTGGAGATAATCTCCTCCTTGCCGGTGATGCTCTTGTCGTTGACGCCTATGACGATGGTGGCGTCGATCTTGTCTTTTGCGGGAGCGGAGATGATAACCTTCTTCGCGCCAGCGGCGAGGTGTTTCGAAGCGGCTTCGCGGCTGGTGAAGATGCCGGTCGATTCAACCACAAGGGTAGCACCGAGCGAGGCCCAGGGAAGCTGAGCGGGATCTTTCTGCGCACAGATGGCGATGGTTCTGCCGTTGACGATGAGATTGTCGCCTTCGATCGTGACTTCACCGTTGAATTTCTTGTGGGAGCTGTCGTATTTGAGCAGGTGGGCAAGGGTTTTCACATCGGTCAGATCGTTGATTCCGACGATCTCGATTTCAGGATTCTCCATGGCCTGTCTGAAAACCAGACGGCCAATGCGGCCAAAACCATTGATACCAACTTTTACTTTCGCCATAACAGGTCTTTATATATGGGTTTAACAAAAACGATAATGATCACGGCCCGGTTCCGGATTGTTGCCTCGACGGCGTCACTCGTTCTCCGGGACTGAACAAAAATCACAAGATAAAAAGATATAGAACTTCGCCGGTGAAATCTTTATGAATTTTTTTGAAAACTTTCGGCCAGCATCTCCTTCAGGCCGCTGAAACTGCCGTTGCTCAGGAGCACGACCACGTCGCCCGGCTGTTGTTCAGCTTCGATGAACCGGACAATATCCTCCGGATAATTCTCGCTTCCTGCGGCAAAAACGCGTTTGCCATTTGCCTTCAGCTCTCGGCACAGCAGCGCTGCATCAAGCCTTTCTTCGGGGGCGTAGCGCTCCGGACGGTTTACTTTGCCGAGCACCACGATCGCGGCATCGCCGAAGCATTCCGACAGCTCGTGCTGGAAAATGTTGCGGCTGGTGGTGTTGGAGCGCGGCTCGAAACAGGCGATGATACGCCGACCGGGGTAATGCTCTGCAATTGCGCCGAGCGTGAGGCGGATGGCCGTCGGATGGTGCGCGAAATCCTCGATGAGCGTGATGCCGCCCGCATACTCGCCGACGAGCTCCATGCGGCGCTTCGGGCGCTTAAAGCTGCAAAGACCGCGCGTGACCGACTCGAAGCTCACACCAGCGCGGATTGCCGCCGCTGTGGCGGCGAGCGCATTCATCACGTTGTAGTTGCCGAAGAGCGGCACTTTGACCCGCCCGATCGCTTCGCTGTCGCGCACGACGGTGAACGAAGTACCATCGGTATCTGTCGCTATGTCCGCCGCTGTCCACTCCGCGTTACCGTTCAGGCCGAAGGTCTCGACGCGGCAGAATGCCTTGGCGGAAACCTCCATCGAATTCGGATCGTCCGCGTTGACGATCAGCAAGCCATTCGACGGCACGAGGTTCACCAGCAGGCGGAAGCTTTTCTTGATGTCGTCGAGCGAATCGAAGATGTCCGCATGGTCGAACTCGACGTTGTTGATGATCGCGATGTCGGGGCGGTAGTGCAGGAACTTGCTGCGCTTGTCGAAAAAGGCCGAGTCGTACTCGTCGCCCTCGGTCACGAAAAACCCCGGCTCTGAGAGGCCCGATGGACGGCAGCCGTCGCCGAAATTCTCGGGAATGCCGCCGATGAGGAAGCCCGGCAGGAGCCCTCCCGCTTCGAGCAGCCACGCCACGAGCGAGGTGGTTGTTGTCTTGCCGTGCGTACCCGCCACCACGATCGAGGTGTGGCGACCAATCAGCTCGCGCCGCACCAGTTGCGGCATCGAAATCAGCTCCATGTGCTGATCGAGCGCATATTCGAGGTCAGGATTGCCCCGGCTTATCGCGTTGCCTACTACCACCAGGTCGGGCGTGGCGCTCTTCAGGTTCTCTGCTGAAAAGCTGTTGAAATAGCGGATGTTATGGTTTTCGAGGTAGGTGCTCATCGGGGGATAGAGCTGCGTGTCCGAGCCGGTGACAGCGTGGCCCATGTGCGAAAGCGCCACGGCGACCGAAGCCATTGCCGAGCCGCCGATGCCGATGAAGTAAATGGAACTCATGGATGGTTTTGCGATTGGTTGAACATCTGTGAACTCTCACCGGCTTTTTTCTTTCTCAAAACCGGTATCGATTTCGATGAATAATAGTAAGTAAAATCGACACTTGAGCAAAACACAGCGCTGTCTGTTCGAACTTTCGGGATTGAGTCGATGAATCCGTATAATATCAAATCGAATTTTTTCAGGAACATCATCTTAGCCCAATAAAATTATGCAGTTCATCGACCTCATAACCCAGAAAAACCGCATCCGCGAGAACCTCATGAAGCGTATCGAGCGGATCATCGACAGCGCCCAGTTCGTCATGGGTCCCGAAGTGCTCGAAGCCGAGAAAAAGCTTGCCGAGTACGTCGGCACGAAGCACTGTGTTTCGTGCGCCTCCGGCACCGACGCGCTGCTCATTCCGCTTATGGCCAAGGGCATCGGCCCCGGAGACGCGGTGCTCACCACGCCGTTCACCTTCGTGGCCACCGCTGAGGTCGTCAGCCTTGTGGGCGCGACGCCGGTGTTCGTCGATGTGCTGCCCGGTACCTTCAACATCAACCCTGATGGCGTCGCCCCGGCGGTCGAAGAGGCGCGCAAAAAGGGGTTAAATCCGAAAGCCCTGATTCCAGTCGATTTGTTCGGCTTGCCCGCCGAGTACGACCGCCTCGAAAAGGTGGCAGCCGAGCAGGGACTCTGGATTCTCGAAGACGCCGCGCAGGGCTTCGGCGGCACGGTCGGCGGCAGGAGGGCGGGCAGCTTCGGCCTTGTCGGCGCGACCTCATTCTTCCCGGCCAAGCCGCTCGGCTGCTACGGCGATGGCGGCGCGATTTTCACCAACGACGACGAGCTGCTTGAACTGCTGATCTCCGTGCGCGTGCACGGCGGCGGTTCGGACAAATACAACAACGAGCGCATCGGCCTCAACGGCCGCTTCGACGCCATCCAGGCGGCAGTCATCAACGAAAAACTCACCATCTTCGACGACGAACTTGACCTGCGCAACAAGGTCGCCGCTGCCTACAGCGCCCGCCTGAAGGATCGCGTCGTCGTTCCCGAAGTCCCGGAAGGTTACACCTCCTGCTGGGCGCAATACTCCGTGCTCGCCAACTCCACCGACGACCGCACGAAGCTCATGGCCGCGCTGAAGGACGCGGGCATCCCCTCGGCGATCTACTATCCGATCCCGCTGCACCTCCAGAAAGCCTACGAAAATCTCGGCTACAAACCCGGCGACTTCCCGGTCTCGGAAGATTTCAGCGCGAGGGTTTTTGCTCTGCCGATGCATCCGTATCTGAAGGAAGAGGAGATCGAGCAGATTTGCAGGGTGATTACGAGGGCGTGAGAAATTGCCGGGAGCGTTCGACGGTGTAGCAGCCGAAGCCGTCGGCGCTCCCGGCATCACCAATGCTACGTTGGAAAAGATTGGCGGGGATCACATTGTGGAGATTGTGTGCCAAAGAGTACACGGCGAAACCCTTCTGCGATACGTGTTCCATACCCAAAAGGAGTTCGAAGTGCGGAGGCGACTGCAGCATCGGCAGCACGGGCAAACTCATAGCCAAGTCCTTGGGCTTTTGATTCATACCTGGCATGAGCCTCCAGAAGTTCTTGCTCAGCCTCTGGCCGAACTACAATTCTCATTACGATTTTCCCGAAAACAATCGTGATTTGACCTGTTCCCGCGGAACGGCTGTCGAAGGGTCGGCGCGATGCTCGGCAACGCGACGATGCAGTTCATCTTTTTGCGTTTGTGATAATAGCTCAATCGTATCCGACGCTTCGGCGGCAATGCTGTTCCAGATATCCTCGACAAGCTGAATACGCTCAAATACGGAAAGCTTCAACTATTCAGTACTGATGGCAGGTGTTGACATGGTGCTTCTCTCAATCAAAGTCAATATTCATCAAAAAAACAGCGCGTTTGGTTTGACTATCCTGTGTCTACAATAGGCATAGTCCGTTGATCGTTCCAATAGGAGCCTCAGAGAGGTTCCCAAAAACATCAATCCACCAATGTATTTCCATAGCACTCGCGCCAAGTGTTTCGGCTTGTTCATCATTCGATTCTGCGGCGATCAATCCAAACGGGATGCTTCTCTTCACTCAGCATGACAAGACAGTTTTTTTGTCATGCCGCAAATTTTCCCCTCTCCTTCACCTCCCGCGTCCGCAGCCACATACCGCCGAGCATCACAAGCAGATTCACTGCGCCGACGATAATGAAGGGGGCTTTGGGGCTCATGCCGTCGAAGAGGCGGCCTCCGGTGGTGGTGATGAAGAGGATGCCGATGGCTCCGCTGATGTTGAAGGCTCCGATGACCGAGCCGCGGGCTTCTTTCGGGGCTTCCTGACCGATGAGCGATTGCGAGCCAAGGAAAGCGCTGATCTGGCCGATGCCGAGCAGCACGAAGAAGATGAGCGAGTACGTTTCGAGAGGGTTGCCGATCATCGCCAGAGAGAGGTAGCCGATGGCGGCCAGACCCATGCAGATCGTCAGCGCCGTGACGCGGTTCCAGCGGTCGAGGAAAACGCCGATGACCGGCGCCCAGAGCAGCGCGGCGGCTTGCGAAATGATGAAGATGAAGGTGCCTTTTTTGACCGCCTCGGCTGGTTCGAGGCCCATCGCCAGGCCGGTGGTCATGCCCCAGAGCGGCACGAAGGTGCCGATGATCGACTGGTCGCCGCGTGCCACGAAGGCCGCCGCGTAGGAGAGCAGAATCTTCGGGTTGCGGGCGTGGCGGAAGCCGCTGGTGAGCAGCTTCCTGATTGGCGGGCGCTCCTCGTGTCGCACCGGTGTGCCGCCCTTGAGGCCGAAGAAGAGCACGATAGCCGTCAGTGCCGCCGTGCCCGCGATGGTCGCGTGCATCCAGAATCCGGCCTCCGTGCCGCTCATGCCGTTCGCCACGAGCCTCTTGGGCAGGCCGCCGAAGAACTGGTTCAGGATGACGATGCCGAGTCCATTCAGGAATCCGACCACCGCGATGAGCTTGCCCCGCGAGCGCTCCTTCGGATAATCGACCAGTACCGTCGCCAGTCCGCTGGTGACGGCCACCACGCCGACCGCGTAGATCATGCGGGCGATGGTGAGCTGGAACACGTTGGTCACGAGCGGGTAGTAGAGGTAGGCAATGGCCAGAATGATGAAGCCGACGGCATAGACCGGACGCCTGCCGATGCGGTCCATGATCGCTCCTGCCGGGCCGAAGAGCAAGAGCGTCACGATCTCTGTCCAGAAGACCAGGTCTCCGCTGATGGTGCCCTGCTCCGAGACCGGAATGCCGAGATGCTCGTTGAGAATGTAGGCCTGCCCGATGGAGACAAAGGTGACCATGCCGATCGAAAAGAACGATGCGAACAGGAATGTCCATGCATGGCGCGGCATGACGGAAGCGGCAAGCTCGATGGGGCCTATTTTTGCGTTGGGGGTGGAGTTGGTCATCAGGATGGAAGTGCGGTGGATTGGGTTGACGATGCAGTTATCAGATAACCCGATTTTTAGTGGTTTGTCGTTTTCAGGGCGAACCCGCGTATTCTCCCTTTCTCAAATCCATCATCCCCCGCACGCCTGCAAGCGCCCGTCTTGCATGTGGAGGCAGCGGTCGGCGGTGGCGGCGAACTCTTCGTTGTGGGTGACGATGACGAACGAGGTTTGGCGCTCCTTGCTGAGTGAGGCCATCAGTTCGTAGAGCATCCGGCTGTTGCGGCTGTCGAGGTTGCCGCTCGGTTCGTCGGCGAGCACGAGTTTGGGCTTGTTCATGAGCGCGCGGGCGATGGCGACGCGTTGCTGCTCGCCACCGGAAAGCTCCGAGGGAAGGTGGTCGAGGCGGGCCTTGAGGCCGAGTTTTTCGAGCAGCACGGCGGCGCGTTCCTTGGCGGGTTTGAGTTTGCCGGTGCCGATGAACTCGGCCATGGCGACATTTTCGAGCGCCGTGAAGTCCGAGAGCAGGTGGTGGAACTGGAAGACGAAGCCGATCTTGCGGTTGCGGAATGCGGCCAGCTCCTTTTTCGAGAGCAGGCAGCGGCTGCCCTGAAAAACCGGCGAGCCGTCGAAGATCAGCTCGCCCTCGTCGGGCGTGTCGAGCGTACCGAGCAGGTTGAGCAGCGTGGTCTTGCCGCTGCCCGACGCGCCGATGACGGTCACCATTTCGCCCGGTGCGACCGAGAGGTCGATGCCGTCGAGAATCTTCAGCGGTGGCTGGCCGGGCAGGGCGTACGATTTGACGAGCTTGCGCGCTTCGAGCATCAGGCGGTCCTCACCTGTCCCTGGCCGGTGACGAGCCACTTGTAGCTGCACAGCTCCTTGAGCGCCATTGGGCCGCGCGCGTGCAGCTTCTGCGTGCTGATGCCGATCTCCGCACCAAGGCCGAACTGCGCGCCGTCGGTGAAAGCGGTCGAGGTGTTGGCGTACACCGCCGCCGCATCGACTTGCTTCATGAAGGCGTCGATGGTCGTCTGATCCGATGCAATGATCGCCTCGCTGTGCTTCGAACTGTGGCGGGCGATGTGGTTGAGCGCCTCTTCGAGGCTGCCAACGGTCTTGATCGACATCTTCAGTGACAGGAACTCCGTGCCGAAGTGCTCCGGGCTAGCCATTTCGAGCAGCTCGTCGGGGTAGCGGCCAAGCAGCTTGTAATAGGCCGGTTCGTCGGCGAAAATTTGTACGTTTTTCTCTTCGAGCGGCACCACCAGCACCGGCAGGTCGTCGATGCGGCTCTCGTGCACGATCAGTGTGTCGAGCGCATTGCAGACGCTCGGACGGCGGGTCTTGGCGTTGAAAACAATGTCGCGGCCCATCGCAAGGTCGCCGCTCTGGTCGAAGTAGGTGTGTACGATGCCCGCTCCGGTTTCGATGACCGGCACCGTGGAGTGCTTGCGCGCGAAGTCGATCAGCGCCTGGCTGCCACGTGGAATGATGACGTCGATGTAACCCACCGCGTTGAGCAGAATGTGCGCCGCCTCGCGCTCGGCGGGCAGGAGGTAGATCATATCGGGATCAAGCCCCCGGTCGCGGATCACTGTTTGTATCAGGTTCACGATGGCGATGTTCGAGTAGGCCGCGTCGCTGCCGCCTTTCAGCACGGTGGCGTTGCCTGACTTGAGGCAGAGCGCGAAGACGTCGAAGGTGACGTTCGGGCGCGATTCGTAGATGATGCCGATCACGCCGAGCGGCACCGAGACCTTTTTCAGCTCAAGCCCATTGGGCAGCGTGCGCTCTTCGAGCACCCGGTGAAGCGGCGAAGGCAGGGCGGCGACGTTTCGCAGGTCGGTGGCGATCGAGTTCAGGCGAGCTTCGTTCAGGAGCAGCCGATCGTAGCGCGGATCGGCGGGATCCATGCGTTCGAGGTCCTTGCGGTTGGCTTCGAGGATCGCATCGGCGGCTGCGGGAATGCGGTCGGCAAGCTCGACGAGCAGGCCGTTGATGGTCTCTTCATTGAGGGGGACGATTTTGCGGCTTGCGTTTTGTACGGCCTGCAACTGTTTGACGATAGCTTCGTGTTCGGTCATGGACGCTGCTCCTTGAAAAAGGGATTGGTGAGTGATCGTTGACGCAAAAGATAGTCAATATCCGGCAACCGGCGCAATGGCGTTTGCCGCGGAATGATCTTTGGGGTGACGGTGGCAACTTGGTGAGCATTTTTTATCTTTATTTTAGCTGCAAAGCGAATGCAAAGAAGCAGCCGCTTTGTGAAAGAGCTTTTTTGTTACAAGATTGCTAACCGCTTATCCAGAAATGTGATATGGTTTCGGGAAACGATAATAACCACCATGCGGCGCAACGCGCCCGGATGCTTCTGACCCAGATTGCGCCCAATTTTCTCGACCCGAAGCACGAATGGCAGCGGATTTTTGCCGAGTTGTGGGGTACTTTTCTGCTGGTGCTCGTGGCAGCGGGCGGTCCTGTGGCGGCGACGAGTTCCGGTAACCATGCCGGCGATGCGCTCCTGCCGGTCGCGCCTGGCCTGATGGTGATGGCGATTATCTACTTCATGGGCACGGTGAGCGGCGCGCATCTCAATCCTGCCGTTACTCTGGCGTTTGCCATGCGCCGGAACTTCCCCTGGGTTCGCGTGCCGGGCTACATCCTTGCCCAGGTCGCCGGAGGGTGGCTGGCCGCGCTGTTTCTCGGCTTCATGTTTGGCAACGCGGCGGTCGCGCCGGGCATGACGTTGCCAGGCCACGAGGTCACGCCGCTAAAGGCGCTCGTCATGGAGATGGTGCTGACCGCCGCGCTGGTGAACACGATTCTCGGCACCTCGTCGGGCGCGCGTAATATCGGCACCAACGGCGCGATTGCGGTTGGCGGCTACATTGCGCTGGCAGGGATGTGGGCTGCGCCGGTCAGCGGTGCATCGATGAACCCTGTGCGCTCGCTTGCCCCCGCGCTGGTGTGCGGCGATACAACGCTTGCCTGGGTCTACGTTGCCGGGCCGATCGCCGGTGCGTTGATCGGCGTGGTATTTGAATGGATTCTGAAGGGGCCGCCCACCACCGCCGGAACTGTCGCCGCACAAGGCACGCTCGACATCGACGACAGGGAAGGGTAGCCTGCCGGTCATCTTTTACAGCTCGATCTTCCGGTGCTTCTGTCGCTGATGGTGTACAGCAGAAAAACACCGACAGTCAGGTGTGAGCGAAGCGAGCCGGTGATTTCTGTTGTTACGATTTGTTGATTTGCACGGCAGTGGATTGCTTATCTTTTGTGCAATGGATGTACAAATACCTGGCACTATACTTTGGACGCCCTCTTTTCAGGATCAGCCCCGTTCAAGGCCATAACTCCTTTGTATATCGCACGTTGAGACTTGCCAGTTCGGCTTGATCAACCGCTAACCGTTCGGTTTCAGTGTCTGGAAAACCCTGGCTAACGACCCGGCCTGGAATGTCAGCGGCGAGCCCGGGAAGTACGCATCGCAGATGAAGAGCGTGACGCCGGATGCCTATATCGGCACCTCGGGTTTCATGAAAATGGCAGGCGAGATCGATTTTCTGATGACCGTGCTCAAGACCGGCTATGCCGAGCAGGAAGACCTGCTTCGGCAGATCGATGCTGCGGCCAAGGATCTTTACGGCCCCTTCAACGTAGCCAGTATCATCAAACTGACGCCTGTTCAGAAAGCCTGGCCGCCGGAATCCGCAGAGCAGCTCAAAAAGTTCAACAACTTCGAGCGCTCTCTGCTCAACAGGTTTGAGCTGATCGACAGGAACCTGAAAATCGACCGGCGCAACCTCCTGATGAAGCCGGCCGCTGCACCAACGGGAAAGCCGGTGATGAGGCTCATGCCGATTCGCAACCTTAATCAGGTCAATCAGCCTGCCGTTGCCGCTGTCGGCAAATCCGATGCCAAACAGACAATCGACCTGGGCATGCAGAAGTACGAGCCGGGCTTCAGAACCGTTGTACCGGTTGACAAGGTTGGCATCTCTCATGGCCTCATCAATGCCATGAAAAAGCAGAAGCTCGAAGAGCTGATCGGCAAGTTCAAGGCCATTTCGCCCACCTTGTCCTATGCCGAAGGCCGTATCAGCTTTCTGCTGTCGATCGTCGAGGACTCGATCAGCAAGGTGCAGGGCAGCAACGGATGCTCCTGTGAACAGAAAACCTTCTGAGCACCGTGAAACAGCCTTGTAAAGCAAGAAGCCCGCATAACCTCTGCCAGGTTTATTCGGGCTTCTTGCTATTCTGCTGTCTGGCTGGTCACTGCGGCGATGTTACTGTTTATGCTTCTTGTTGTTGTCAAGAAGAACCGGACGGTAATGCTCGAAATTTTCCAGAATCGTACACAATCCTTTGCCGACCGTTGTTTGCGGCTCTTCGCAGATGGTGACAGCGAGTCCGGTCTCGGACTGGATTTTCTTGTCGATGCCGCTCAACAGCGCACCGCCTCCCGTCAGATAGATGCCCCGTTCGAGGATGTCAACGGCGACATCGGGTTTGTCGGCAAGTACCTCGATGCACTTTTTGATTGCGGTCACGATCTCCTGCAGCGGTGTCGTGATGATTTCCCTGAGGACCGCCGTGCTGATCTCCTGCGTATCAGGAAAACCGGTCAGCAGGTTGAACCCTTTGACCGTCAGCCGGCTTTCGCGGTCAGCCCTGTCGGTGGCGGCAATGTTCCGCTTGATATGTTCGGCTGCATATTCGCTGATAGCCAGATTGTTCTGTTCTCTCAGGTTCTCGATGATCGCATTGTTGATCTGGTTGCCTGAAACAGAGAGCGATTCCCCTGAAACAATGCCGCCCAGCGAGATGACCGCGATTTGCGTAGTGCCGGCACCCAGATTGACGATCAGGTTTGCGACAGGCTCGAACGGGTTCAGGCCGGCACCTATTGCTGCGGCTATCGGTTCCAATACCAGCCAGGCCTCTTTGGCACCCAGATGTTCCGCCATATCGAAGAACGCGCGCTTTCCCACTTCCGTGATGCTGAGAGGTATACTGACCACAAGCCGGTGAATGCCGAAGAGAATCCTGGGCTTGACGTTGTGCAGCAGCTCTCTGAAGAGCTTCTGGGTATTCTCGTAATCGCCGATAATTCCGTTGGTTACAGGCATGATGGTTTGAATGCCCGGATGCATTTTCTGGTGCATGTTGAGGGCCTCGTGTCCAAAGGCAAGCAACTGTCCGGATTCGCTTTCGACGGCGACAATCGTCGGCTCATTGACCACGATGCCCTGATCCTTTATGCACATCAGGGTGTTTGCCGATCCGGGGTCAAGACCAAGGTCGACGAAGGTTTCTATGTTCAAGACGTTTCCCAAGATCATCCCTCAGGTTTGTTTGCAGTTGAAGAACTACAGGTGCCGATGTTGCCTTGCTGGTTCTGGTAACGATGAAAGGCTGTGTTTACATTGCCGATATGTGGTCTGATTACTATCAAATATCTCATATGCCAGGCGGTATGGAATGGGTTTCTCTGTGAGCCCTTCTCCGGATTACAGTTATAGTAAATGCCAGAGTGGCAGAATTTGTTCACTTGCCGTAAACGCGAGGCGGTCGGTAATGTTGAGGCTGACAAGCCGCTGATCAAACTTTTTTCACCGTGAGCCGGTATCTGAAAGAGCCGGTTTCGCGCCGTGTGACTCACGTATCCCTAACCCTTTTATTCCCTAAGGGTAAATACCCCGCCGTTTACGGCGTAAAGTATTCAAGTATTGCCTTCAAGATACCCCGCTGCTTGCGGCAGGGTTCTTCATACTTCTCATCATCCTCTCGCACCATTTGAATCACGAGTTTCATTCCACAAGCCTGAGCGTATCTGCGAAGAGAACTCAGCGATGGGGAATGGGCTGGGTTGCCAATGGGTGGGATTCGATTCTTCCTCTAACCGTTTTTGACACGCCCATTTGTGACGCTATTTCTGCTTGAGGTCAAACCCGGTTTATTTCTGGCTTTCAACAAAGTCAGCTTATTACTGATTAATGCCTGCATTTTACTACAATCCAGCGCACCATCATAACGTTTGAAATCACCGGCGCTGCGTGGCTTTATCGCGCAGTGTCCGTGTGGACTGCCGGGTTAGAAAACTAGTGTCACGTCTCCGCTATATTGACGGATAAACTTGCGGAGAGAGGATGCGGGCCTGCTCATAAGCCTATAAAAATAAAGAGATTAATCAGTTTTTGTAATTTTTGATGAGACAGTTTTGTGGTGACGTGACACTAGCCACCGCTTAGTGCTCGCTTCAATGAAGGCGAAACATTAAATATTTCCGACAACCCGCCAATCATTTTTGATTGCTTTATGTGGCCCTTGTTTTCAAGCACGTTTAAGATGTGATCAACGATGATTTTGTTCTCCTTTAGTCGCTCTTGAATTTTGGCATTACTCATCAACTTCTCATTCACTATGGCAGAGACTACCGCCGCAATCTTGCCCTGATAATCGGGAATAGAAGCATTTGCATAAACATCAAAGCCATAGGTGGTTATCTGGTATGGGAAAAAGCCACCGCCGAGGGTTCGCATCAGTTTGATATAGCCGCCACCATCAAGTATTTCTAAGGAATCTTTCAGCTCGTCCTCCGGAAGGATCGGTTTGTCATCTTTTAAGAAGACGCGCTCAGGATTAACGAAAGCATTCCCAGTCTTCAATACTTCCTCGCAGGAAAAACGGAGCACAAGACTATCGATGTTGTTTAGGTTGCCGATGGCTTGAACAAATGACTGGACGTACTCGGGCTGCGGCCCTATAGGTGGTCTGTCATTGGCACCATAGATCGAGGCAACAATACGATCGAAGCTTTTGTCATAAGCCGACAGATCAGCGATGGGTTCCCATAACGTGCTTTTCAACGCTTCTGGGACTTCGCAATCGTCGATAACGATTGGAATGAGTTTGCTCCCGTTGTTGATCCTTTTAACAAAGGCGGCGTTTAGTTCTTCTCTTACCCACGGCTTTTCCACGCTGAACTTTGATAAAACGACGATTACTGCTTTGGCCTCCTTTATTCCCTCTTCGAATATCTTGTCTACAAGGCTATCTCCCGGGAGCATTTCCCACTTGTCCAGCCAAGCATCGATACCTTTTTGACGAAGGCGCTCTGCGAACTGAAGTACAAATCGATCTTTATCTTCGCTGGCGTGGCTTACAAAAACTTTGGGGGACATAGAGTGCCTCTGGTTTCTAACAAGTTATTAGTTCGTTTCTTCATATCTCGTTTCATGTGACGCTCATCAACAACGCTCTGTAACGAAATCCCTTAAAAGCTACCACAAAAAGTCAAGTCAAATCAAGAAAAGTTTGAATTCCATCTTTATGGATATCATTTTGAAATCAGGATAAATGAGAATAAGGGTATCACTTATGATCACCTTGCCGAAAGCGCTTGTGGACAAATTCAACAACGAGTATCACCGCGACAACGATCAGTACGGCGGCGATTATCGTGATCCAGTTGCCTCTGGCGATGAGCTTGACGGGGTTCCATGAAGCCTCGGCGACAATGCGGCCTTCGGGCTTGGCGTAGCGTTTGGGCATCGTCGGAATGCCGTTCTTTTCGGGGAACGACGAGAGGTATTCGGCCAGTGCGATCCACTCGCGCAGCGGTTCGCCGTTCCGCATTACCGTGAGCCTGCTTTCATCTCTGGCGGATACCGCATTTCCCGCTTCGTCTCTCGGCGTGATTTGCAGGATGCCGAAGGATTTTTTGCCGACGAAATCAATCAGGTTGGCGAGGTAGGAGTTGATCGCCACGCTGTACCGGCGTTCGTTCTCCAGCGGGCGGAAGCGGTGATCGGCCCCTTCGATTTCGACTGAGGTTACGCGGTCGAACGGCATGCGGTTGGGGTTGTAGCTGAACCTGATGCCGGAGACGCTCAGGAGGGCGTCTTTTTTTGACGGAGCGATGCTGGTGTGGACTTCGAGCAGGTTTTTCAGGTCGCGGCCCGTGAGGTAGACCACGATGATGGTGTTGCCGCAATAGCCGTATTGCACCGGGCCGAGCGAGGTGGTCTGGAAAACATCCGACACGCGGATGTCGCCTTTGAAGAGCGACGAACGAATGCAGCCGAGCACATCGACAGCGGCGTCGATGTGGCGGCGGCGACCCTCAGCCTCTCCGACGGCGTAGCGGTAGGCGTCGGTGACGAGGTTGCCGAGGCCGGTTTCTCCGGGTTTGGTATATGTCTCTTCGATGGTCTGGCCGTTGAATGGCTGGAAGGCAAGCACCTGGCTGAAGCGGTAGCCGAAGTGCGAGAGGTAGCGCTCTTCGACGAGACTCCGGAAGCCATCGATGGTGCGGGCGATATTTCGGTCTTCCGGTACGCTTGTGTCGATTTTCCGCAGCCGGTATCCCGTCACCTCAATCTTGCAGCTCTTTCCGACCTTTAGATCGAGTACGCCGAGCCATGTGCCGTACGATCCGGCGGAGACGATGAGCGTTTTTCCTGCCCTGATCGGCGACTGCAGAATTGTGTGGGTGTGGCCGCTGACGATCACGTCAATGCCGGGGACGGCGGCGGCAAGCTTTTCATCTTCGGAGTGTGCCTTGTCTGGATTGGTGCCGCTGTGCGACAGGCAGACGACGAGGTCAACTTTCTCGCGTTCCTTCAGAATCTTCACCGTTTTTCTTGCCGCTTCGACTGGATCGGAGAAGGTGATTGGTCTGGCAAAGCTCGCGTCTTCGGCGGCATCCTTGCCAAGCAGACCGAAAATGCCGATGCGCAGCCCGTTGCGTTCGATAATCGTATAACCGCGCACCGGGTAGTCGCGGAAAGCCTGTTTCAGCGTCGCATCGCCGGGGTCGTTTGTACTGAACGGAGGTTCGAGATGACCAGTTGCGGCAGCACCTGCGCTTTGGCTCGCGCGGCGCGGAGCATTCCGGTAGCTCCGGATGGGCGGAAGTCGAAATCGTGGTTGCTGAAGGTGGCGACGTCGTAACCCATCGCGCCCATCAGGCGAAGTTCGAGCGCCTCTTCCTGCAAAACGGTGTGGTAGAGCGTGCCTTGGGTGAAGTCGCCCGCATCGACAAGCAGGGTGTTCCCATCCGTTCGTTTGCGCTCCTGTTCGATCGCTCCGGCAAGCCGAGCGTAGCCGCCTGCGTCCCGGATGCTTCCATTGTCTGCCAGCTCGTGATGCGGTGAGAAGTGGGAGTGCAGGTCGCTGGTGAAGAGCACCGTCAGCCGCCCCGGTTCCGAGAACGCTACCGTTGGAAAAAGATGCAGCGCAGCCAGAAGCGATGCGATGACGAGCAGCAGATCGACCCGGCGCGGTTTCTCTGGCCGGTTTCCGGAATCCGGATGAAGGACGCGGGGCAAGTTGTGGTGGTCGATCATGCGTGGATACTGATGTTGTTGGCGGGCTCGTTTGCGGTGAATGGCAAACCCCCGGTTCCATTTGCTGAAACCGGGGGTTTTGTGCATCTACAAAAAAATCGCGCTTACTTCCTCAGGTAGTTAAAGCTCGGGTCGGGACGGCCTACGAAGCATGAACGGGTGAAGCCGTATTTTTTGATGATGGCATAAGCTGTTCTGGCTTCGCTCTCCTTGTCGCCGAAATCGAAGAGCCAGTGGCTGCCATCGACGATTTTCCAGCTTCCGTCGATTTTCCTGACGGTCGTGGTCACCGGGTTGAACGACACACAATCCTCCTGGACGGCTGCTCCTGGCATGGGGAGCAGGCCGGGGAAAGGCCTTATCGGCGTAAGGCGAAGCTGCCGTCTGAAGGGGTAGACCTCCGTGTAGTTGCTGCGGTTGCTGTTGTCGGTGAAGCGGGTAAAAACTTCGGCGCGAATCATGTTAGGTCCTGCCGGCTTGACAATGACCAGCGTCTGGCTGAAGTTTGTGGTGTAAACGGCGGAGACGGCCTGCGCTTGCGGTTCGATCGGGCTGGAAACGTTCGGCGCGTATGGGTATGCGTTGACTTCGCCCCAGTCGCAATCCTGCGGATGGCATTTGCCCCAGGCGTGCATTTTCAGGTTGTTGGCGTTGCCGTCGATGACGAGCGTCTGAATTTTGCTGAAATCGGTGACCAGTTCATAATTGTTGCTGTTGCTGATCCGGTGCTTCCACCGGTCAAGGGGATGGACGCGGTAGGAGTTGTCGGTATGCAGAATCTTGATGCGGATGCTTTGAGCTTTGAGCAAGAGGGCGAGCGAGTGGGATATTCCCGATTTTCCTGTTTCCGAATCACCCGATATGGCTACGACGAGCTTGCCACCATTTCCTTGTTCCTCAAGCAGCGTGAGGTGGTAAAGCACGCGGTCACAAATGGCTTTGGCCGCTGATTTGTGCTGATCGTTGATCAGCAGAACATCTCCCAGCAGAAATGGTTACCTCTTGATAGTGCCAGTACAATTTTGTGGTCTTTTCAGAATAAGAGTTAAAGCTTCTCTCCGGGAATTTTTCAATGGAAAGTATGACGCGGCGGTTCAGAAGTGATTGGTGAGCTGCAACGGGCGCGCCGTGACCGGTAACAATCGGGATTTGTTGTCTGTGTCTGGAGGCCGGGGGAGCTGACTGGTGGGGTTTTGATCCTTTGTTTCGGCTTGTTTGCGGATTCTGATGACCTTGCCGGATTTGATCCGCTTGATGCGCAGGGCATTTTTCGCGGTGGCGTTGACCAGAAGATAGATGTTGTTTCTTCCGACGCGGATATCGCATTTGCGGATGGCGAGGCTGTCGATGGTCAGATCGATGGTTCTGCCCGCTTTGGCTTTGGATACGGCTCTGGTGATGATTGTCGGCAGCCGGTCGACCAACGAGCCGATCTGCACATCGAGCCGGGTGCTGATGCTGTCTCGGATGGCATCGTGCAGAATGAGTTCTCTTGTTCTGATGATCGGGTTGCCAGTGTCGATGGAGTAGTCAAAATGGTCGATGCTGAGGGTGTGGGTCGGTATGTCATAGCGCGGACGACCGCTTATGACGATATGGCTTTTCAGGTCGAGGTCTGTCATGATGGCTACCGAAAGCCCGCTTGACGAGCCGTATGCTTCGACGCTGCGTACGACGATGTCGTATCCGGAGCGGCTGAAGCGCCGGTTCATGAAGACATCATTGAGGTTTCTGTTGATGCTGGCGAAGGGCACCAGGGCGTAGAAGTTGACATCGGAGATGGTCGAGATGCTGTCTCGGGGAGTTTGCCGGAATCGGGGCAAAGGCGTTGGCGGGCTGATGGCGGTCGTGTCGGTCAGCATCCTCATGTTTGTCATGATACGGGCGTTGCAGACGATGGCCCTCTTGTTCAGTGAAATATGGCCGGTGATGTCGTTGCAGTGGAAGCGCAGCCAGACGGGAACAGGCTTTCGGGTGAGCACGATGGGTTTCTGCAAATCTTTCCAGACATCGCTAACGGTGGGGTAAAGGCTGGCCTCCTTGTCGATTTCGGCGTCGAGCAGGGCGGTCAGGCCGCGTTTGTTGTCGCTGAGCAGGGTGTCGACGTCAGCCCTGATGTGTTTCCGGAACGGCCCTATTTTCAACACAGGCTCCTCTTCCCACCTGATATTTTCGATTTTGAAACGAGTCTTGAGATGCCAGTTGCGATCGAGCGCGATTGGTGTCGAGAAGGTGACGACCGCTTTGGCATGGATCGGCCAGACGAGCAGTTTTGCGAGAAACTTGCCGAAGCGGCTGTCAGTAAGCCGTGCTTCTGCCGAGACCGGAAAGGTGCAGAAGAGCTTATGCCCGTTCGAGCTGATGGTGATGTTTTCTTCTCTTGTCAATGCGAGACTGACGCGCTCTTTGTGCTTTTTCTGCAACCACAGGTCGGCGTTCAGGAAATTGCCGCGAATCTTGCCGTTCAGATAGTCCGCCAGTACCGTATGTTCGATGCTGATGGGCAGGTTGAACAGCGATGACGGCTGTTCGAGTTTGACGTCGGTGGTCAGGGGGGCGGGAGGCTTCGTTTTGAGGATCGTATAGCTGCGGTGCAGCCACAAACCAAGTACAGCCAGCAGGCTGGCCACAAGGCCGGTGATGAGCAGCGCTTTTTTCATCTTGCCTTTTTGCCCGATGGATGTCGGCAAAAACGGGTGAACTCATTGAGTATTGTCAAAAGCATAATACCGATTCTCACTGCGGCTTCAAAATGGCCGCGGCGTTTCGGTATGCGCGCGACTGGATTCGGGAAACCAAATGCGGTGGCGGGACGTTCGAGCAGATGGTCTTGACGAACTCTAATCCATCCCGTTATGAACACCTATCGTATCGTTGTGGTTGTTGGCAGCATCAGGCGCGAGTCGCTGAACCGCAGGCTTGCTGACGCGCTCATCCGGCTCGCGCCTGCCGACTTTGCTTTCCATCACCTCCGCATCGATGATCTTCCGTTGTATAATCAGGATGACGAAGAGCACCCGACCGAATCGATGCAACGGTTGAGGCGTGAGATAGCCGAGGCTGACGGCATTATGTTCTGTACGCCCGAATACAATCGCTCGATTCCCGGCGTGCTCAAAAATGCCATTGATGTCGGATCCCGTCCCTACGGGTACAACGCCTGGCAGGGCAAACCGGCTGGCATTATCGGCCTTTCATCGGGCGCCTGCGGAACAGCAATGGCCCAGCAGCACCTGCGCAACATCCTCGCCGTGCTCGACGTTCCAACAATGGCCCAGCCAGAAGCCTTCATCCAGTTTCGCGACGATCTCTTCGACGCCGACGGCGGAATTGGCCCCGGCAGCCGGGATTTCCTGCAAGGCTGGATGGATCGCTTCGCCGCGTGGGTGCGGCTGTGCGCCAAGCCGCGCAACGGATGAAGCCGCACTGCTTTTTCTTTTCGAGCAAAGCGTTGAGGTTTTTTGTGCATTGAACCGTGTTCGGATGCTTTGGGCCGAGCGCTTTTTCGCCGATAGCGAATGCGTGTCGAATCAACGGTTCAGCGTCGGGGTATCGTCCCGGTTCCCAGAGTATTCTTGCACGGGCATTGAGATAGAGCGGGTTTTCGTCTTCGATGGCGGCGGCTTTTTTGTAGTATCGTTCGGCTTCGGGGTAGTTGATTTGCAGTTCGTAGTTCCGGCCTTGCAGATAATCCACCTTTGCAAGGTCTTGGCGCAAATCGTTGTGTTTGTCGCGGAACTCCGAGAGCAGGCGGCTGACTTCGTTGTAGTCGAAGTTGTTTCTGGCGGCTTCGACTTTTGGAATCAGGGCTTTCAGCTCTGCGCCAACGGAGCCTTGCTGAACAGCTTTTGCGCGTCGGCATCCGCCTGCACCACCTTATCGAGATAGTTTGAAAGGTCCTCCCAATAGGTTGCCCGGCTGTACGGACCAAGTTCTTTGACATCCTTGCCCCCGTGAGTAACGCGAACCAGCTTTCAGAACGCGGGATTCTCTTTGGTCGTCTCCCAATCTTGCTGCTGGATGCTCTTTCTGTACCCGGCTCACTGTTTGGCCGACAATCCGTGATATATCAAAACATTGCCACCCGCGACAATGTTTTGATTTCCCTGAATATTAGTGGCGCCGGTTGCCGCGTTGCTCAGGCAGAACGATGGTGCGAAGATGCCGGTCGATATGCTGAAAACAGCGCTTGCGGCAATGATTTTGATGGTGTTGTGTTTCATCATTTCTTTGCTCCGTGCATCGTGACGTTGCCGCCCGCATGGATGTTGTCGTTGCCGTTGATGATCGCGACGATGATCGTTACGATTCCGCTGATAATGATGACTTTCACTTCTGTTTTCATTGGCGTGGGGATAAGGATAAAACAGCAAAACCTGAACGCTGCAAGATAACGCTGAGCTCTACTGCGCGAGCAACGGGTTGGGGGATATTGCGGAGGCGGAGGAAGGGCAGGCACGCAGGGTTCCTACGGCACCAGATACAGGTGATCGTAGTGGATGACCGGTTTGAGGCCTTTCTGGCCCATCGCTGAGCGGGCTTTTTCTGCGGTGCAGGAGGCCATGCCGTAACCGATGACCTTGCCATCTGTCGAGCAGATGCGGATGATGTCGCCGCGCTGGAACGAGCCTTCGACGCCGGTGATGCCGACAGGCAAAAGACTTGTGGCTCTCTGGCCGGAGGTCAGGGCGTCGATGGCGCCCTGATTGATGATGACGGCTCCCTTCTCAAGCCCTTCACTGAGCGCGACCCAGCGCTTGCGGCTCTGCTTTGGTTTCTGGGCGATGAACTTCGTGCCGGCTTTTCCGCCGTGCGCGATGGTCTGTAGAATGCCGGGAGTGGTGCCGTTGGCGATATGCACAGTGATGCCGAGGCGCGAGAGTTTGTGCGCGATGTTGCACTTGGTGAGCATGCCGCCACGCCCGAATTCCGATTTTCCGGGGCGGATGTACTGGCTGAAGTTCTTCGTGCCGGGATCGATCTCCTCGATCACCGGGTTCCCTTCGCTCTGTGTATCGAACAGGCCATCCACGTTCGAGAGAATGATGTTCGCGTCCACCTGCAACATCGATGCGATGAGGCCGGAGAGTTCGTCGTTGTCGGTGAACATCAGCTCGGTGATTGCCACGGCGTCGTTCTCGTTGACGATCGGCACGATCTTCTGCTGAAGCAGCGCTTCGAAGCAGGTGCGCATGTTGAGGTAGTGCTGGCGGTCGCGGAAATCGCCCTTGGTGACGAGCAGTTGAGCACCGGTTATGCCGTGTTTTTTGAAACGGTCATTGTAGGCGTTGATGAGCCGGATCTGCCCGGTGGCGGCCAGCACCTGGCGCGTCTCGACCGGCGTCAGATTACCGCTGAGCGACACGATGCCGCGCCCGGCGCTGACCGCGCCGGAGGTGACGAGAATGACTTCAACGCCGTCCTGCATGAGTGCGGCGATCTGCGAGGTCAGGCTGTCGAGAATCGCTGGATCGAGCTTGCCGTTGCGCCCCGTAATGACGTTGGTTCCAACCTTGACGACAATTCGCCTGTAAACCGGATGTTGGTGACTCATGCCTGTTCGCCTTACTTCATGTGTTCCTGACTGAAATGCAATCCGGCAATGCCCGCGATGATCAGGATCAGGGAGATTATCTTGAGCGCGTTCAATCCTTCTCCGAACCAGAGCACGCCGATTGCCGTGATGAGCGCCGTGCCGAGCGCCGACCAGATGGCGTAGGACATGCCGACAGGCAAAGTTCTGAGCGCCAGTGTGAGGAAAGTAAGACTCGTGGCGTAAAAAACGAAAATGAAAACCGATGGCACCGGCTTGGTGAAGCCTGCCGAGAGCTTCATGCTGGTGGTGCCGGAGACTTCGGCGATGATGGCGAGGATCAGATAGAGCCAGGGCATGGTGTCCGGATTTCAGGTTTTCTCTTTGTGCTTGTTGCTGATGCGCCGGGCGCAGGCCTCCTTGTCTGCGCACTCGCCAAAGAGTTGCAGGCTGAAACTGCCGAGCGAGTAGCCGTGCCCGACGCAGAGCGTTTCCATCAATTCCGGCAGCTCGCAGCTCGTGGCCTCCGAAACGTGTCCGCATTTCAGACAGATGATGTGCAGGTGGTTGGTCACGCCCCAGGATTTTTCGTAGTGGGTGTGCTTATGGCCGAGATCGATCTTGGTGACGAGGTTGAACCTGAAGAGCAGGTCAAGGGTGTGGTACACCGTGGCGCGTGAAATGGCAACTCCTTTTTTACGCAGCCGGACAAAGAGCTCGTCGGCGTCAAGGTGGGTGCTGGAGCCATACATCTCTCTGAGCACGCTCAGGCGCTCCTGGGTGCAGCGGAGCCCCTCCTCCTTCATGTACGATTTGAAAAGCGCTTCGACCTTTGCGATCGTGTCGCTGCCCGTTTGTTTCACGATGTTCTTGCTGTCAGTATTTTGTGTTTTCGGTTTTTCTAATGTATTGTTTTTCTGCGAATTCCCTGTGAACCATGAAGGCGGCGGAGCGGGAAGAGCCGGACGGAAAAGAACGCTGAAAACCGTACATTAGACGGCTATTATTCCAATGTGCCGGCTGAGCGGTTGAGTGCCGCTGGAGTGTGTGGGGCAACTATTTTGGAGTTAACAGGGTTATCTTCAGGAAAAGCTCTACCCTTTTGCTTTTGCAAGAGTTAACGGGCTATCCACAGTTAACGAGCAGTACGCAATGATTTTACCGATCAATACCTATAGCGACCCGGTACTCGCTATGAAAGCCAAGCCCCTGAAAGGGGTCGATTCAGCAATCGAGGAGTTGATTGCCGAGATGTTCGATACTATGTACAAGGCACCGGGCATCGGACTTGCTGCGCCGCAAGTGGGTCACTCGCTACGCCTGGTAGTGGTGGATATTTCCACCATCAAGGAGTATGCCGATTTCAAGCCGATGGTGGTTATCAATCCCCGCATCGTTGCCGTTCGCGGGCGCAGCCTGATGGAGGAGGGGTGCCTCAGCGTGCCGGGCATTGCGGGTAACGTCGTCCGGCCGTCGGCCATCACCCTGCACTACCGTGACGAGAAGTTTGAGGAGCACACCGCCGATTTTCACAGCATGATGGCCCGCGTGCTTCAGCACGAGATCGACCATCTCGACGGCACGCTTTTCGTGGACCGCATGGACAAGCGTGATCGCCGCAAAATCCAGAAGGAGCTTGACGCCATCGCCGAAGGACGGGTGAAGGCCGATTATCCGCTGGCCCGTGACGTTAACCGTGTCGAAGCGGAGGCCTGACCGGTGGGGTTGAGAGTTGTTTTCATGGGAACACCGGAGTTTGCCGTTCCTTCGCTGCGCCGTATCGCGGCCATGAAGCCGCAGTTCGAGACGGTGCTGGTCGTGACAGGCTGCGACAAGCCTCGCCGCAGCAAAAACTCGCCGCCCGAGCCGACGCCGGTCAAGCAGGCGGCGCTCGAACTGGGGCTTCCGGTTCTGGAGGCCGATGATGTCAGCAGTCATGAGTTTGCCTTGCAAGTCGCCGCTGCAAGGCCGGACGTGATCGTGGTGGCAGCGTTCCGCGTTCTGCCACCGGAAGTGCTCGAGCTGCCGCCGCTCGGCACCTTCAACCTGCACGGCTCGCTGCTTCCCGCCTATCGCGGCGCGGCGCCGGTTAACTGGGCGATCATCAATGGCGACGCCGAAACCGGTGTGACCACCTTTTTTCTTCAGAAGTCAGTCGATACCGGCAACATCATCACGATGGATCGCACGCCGATTGGTCCGGACGAGAACGCCTTTGAGCTGCTCAAGCGATTGTCGGAAATTGGTGCAGGTACGGTCGAGCGCACGCTCACGATGATCGCCGATGGCGCGGTGATGCCTGAAAAGCAGGATGAGCGGTTCGCCACGAAAGCGCCGAAGCTGAACCGCGAGAACACCCGCATCGACTGGAACCAGCCGGTGCAACGCCTGCATGACTTCATCCGCGGTCTCGCGCTGAAACCTGCCGCATGGACAACTTTCGGCGGAAAGAGTCTGAAAATCTACAAGGCGAAGGCCTGTGCCATTGAAACAGCGCCGGATGAACCGGGGACGCTCCGCATCGCGGACGGGCGACTGCTCGTGGCCGGAACTGACGGCTGGATCGAACTGCTCAGCGTGCAGGCCGAGGGCAAAAAAGCGATGGACGGTGAACTGTTCGCTCGTGGACTTCGCGCCAGAAAGGAGATGCTTCGCTTTTTATGAAGGCTGCCGGGCGGTACGTCACAATTTTCTTCTTATATTTTTTGATTTTATTATTCTACGCCCGCCGCTCTTGCGGCGAAGCGGTTGTGTAACCACTATTACTCGTTAGAACAGATACTTATGCCTCCGACAGGAACAGAAGTCGGCATGATCAGAAACTTCTGCATTATTGCCCATATCGACCACGGCAAATCGACCCTTGCCGACCGGCTTCTTGAAGTGACCCATACCCTCGAACGCAACCAGATGTCCACCGCCCAGGTGCTCGACGACATGGATCTCGAACGCGAGCGCGGCATCACCATCAAGAGCCACGCGGTGCAGATGCGCTACACGGCCAAGGATGGGCAAGACTATATTCTCAACCTCATTGACACGCCAGGTCACGTCGATTTCAGCTACGAGGTTTCGCGCTCGCTCGCCGCATGCGAAGGCGCGCTGCTCGTTGTCGATGCCACGCAGGGCGTGGAGGCGCAAACCATCGCCAATCTCTACCTTGCCATTGAGGCAGGTCTCGAAATCATTCCGGTCATCAACAAGATCGACCTGCCATCGTCGGATGTCGAGGGCGTGGCGCGGCAGATCATCGACCTGATCGGCGTCAACCGTGACGAAATTCTCCGGGTGTCGGCCAAGAATGGCATTGGCGTGGACGATCTCATGGAGGCGATCGTGGCGCGCGTGCCCGCTCCGGCGGATAACCGCCAGATGCCGCTTCGTGCGCTCATCTTCGACTCGGTGTTCGATGCCTATCGTGGGGCGATTGCCTATATCAGGATCGTGGACGGCGTGCTGAAGAAAGGAGACCGGGTGCGCTTTTTTGCTAACGACAAGATTTTCATGGCTGACGAAATCGGCACCATGAGTCTGAAGCGCAATCCGGTGGATATCCTCGAAGCGGGTAACGTAGGTTACCTGATCTGTTCGATCAAGGATGTCAAGGATGCCAAGGTCGGCGATACGGTCACGCTGGTTGAAAACCCGGCGGCGGAACGTCTTGCCGGTTACAAGGATGTGAAACCGATGGTGTTCAGCGGTCTCTACCCGGTCGAATCGAACGAGTTCGAGGATCTGCGCGAGTCGCTTGAAAAGCTCTCGCTCAACGATGCTTCGCTGGTCTATACGCCCGAGACCTCCGCAGCGCTCGGCTTTGGTTTCCGCTGCGGCTTCCTCGGTCTGTTGCACATGGAGATCATCCAGGAGAGGCTGGAGCGCGAGTACGGCGTCAACATCATCACTACGGTGCCCAACGTTGAGTACCGCGTGATCATGACCAGCGGTGAGACGGTCGAGGTGGACAACCCCTCGAAGATGCCTGAGACGACCAAGATCAACTGGATCGAGGAGCCTTACGTGTCGATGCAGATCATCACCATGTCGGAGTACATCGGCAACATCATGAAGCTTGGCATGGAGCGTCGCGGCGAGTACAAGAACACCGACTATCTCGACACGTCGAGGGTGAACATTCATTTCGAGTTCCCGCTGGGCGAGGTGGTGTTCGATTTCCACGACAAGCTCAAGTCGATCTCCAAAGGCTACGCCTCGATGGATTACGAGTACATCGGCTACCGTCGTTCTGATCTGGTCAAGCTCGACGTGCTGCTCAACGGCGAGCCGGTCGATGCGCTGTCGTCGATCGTGCACCGCTCGAAATCCTACGAGTGGGGTCGCAAGCTTTGCCAGAAGCTCAAGGGGATCATCCCTCGCCAGATGTACGAGGTGGCGATCCAGGCAGCCATCGGCAGCCGCGTGATCGCGCGCGAGAGTATTTCAGCCATGCGCAAGAACGTGCTTGCCAAATGCTACGGCGGTGACATCAGCCGTAAGCGCAAGCTGCTTGAAAAGCAGAAAGAGGGCAAAAAGCGCATGAAGCAGGTCGGCCGGGTCGAGGTGCCGCAGGAAGCCTTCCTCGCCGTTCTGAACATCGACGAATAACAAGTTACAGACCCGTTTAATCAGCATGGCTGCGCTGGATACCACTCATCTTGACGTCTTACAGATGGTGCGTACGATTGAGCATTCCAGCAACGTCTAAAAAAAGCACAGTGTGAAAAAACAGAACACGACCCCCAACGGAAAAAACGGCAAGACGCAATCGCGTGAATGGTTCGAGGCTCTTGTCATTGCCGCCCTGGTGGCGGCAATTCTCAGGATGTTTGTTATAGAATCATACAGAATTCCGACGGGTTCGATGGAAAAAACGCTGCTTGCCGGCGATTTCCTTTTTGTCAACAAGTTTGTCTATGGTGCCAAGGTGCCTTTTACTGACATCTCTCTGCCCAAAGTTCATGATGTCAGACGAGGTGATATCATCGTCTTCAAGTTTCCCCGCGATCGGAGCCTGAACTACATCAAGCGCTGTATCGCCTTGCCGGGAGACAATCTTGAAATCCGGAACCAGCAGGTTTACATCAATGGCAAAGGGATGCAGTTACCGCCTCACGCTCAGTTCATTGGCACAAAAATGCCGGCAGGCGTGCCCGAGTTCCAGATTTTCCCGAGCATGTCCGATTACAACAAGGACAATTACGGCCCTATCCATATTCCGCGCAGTGGCGATGTGATCACGCTCACCTCAGCGACGCTTCCGCTCTATCGCGACCTGATCGCCTATGAGGGGCATACGGTCAGCCTGGTCGGCGATCAGGTGTTTCTCGATGGCCAGGCGGCAAATCGCTACACCGTGAGCCGCAACTACTATTTCGCTATGGGCGATAACCGTGACAACAGCCTCGACAGCCGTTACTGGGGTTTTCTGCCGGAAAACGATATTGTGGGCCAGGCCATGATGGTGTACTGGTCATGGGATCCCGATCTGCCGCTGCTGTTCGATCCGGTTGAAAAGATTGCCTCTATTCGGTGGAATCGCATCGGTTTGGCTGTTCACTGAACGCTGTTCAAAAGAATGACTCGACTGACTTTGCGCAGGGTAAGCAGTTCGTCTGCCGGTTTGAAGGGGAAAAGGCTGAGGTCGGCGCATTCGATACGAAGTTCTTCAATCTGAAACACTGACCGGCTTGCTCTTTGGTTTTCAGCGACTCCGACGGGGGTTAGCTCCAGCTGTTTGAGCGTCAGTGAATTCAGGTTGGGTTCTGGCCTGAGCGAGCCGATGTCGATCCGGTATCGCTGGCCGGTTTCTGCGGTGAAGATTTGCTTGAGGTGATGCTTGAAGTTGTGATTGAGCCAGAGATTCATTGACAGCCAAACCAAGAGATAGGCTGAGGCGAAAATCATTCCCGGAGAGAGTATAAGTGCGGTGAGCCACTTCCGGCCGGATCCGCTTGCAATGTTCATGGCGACAGCTTGCTGATTACCGATAGAAGACACCGGGCTGACGATCATCGCTTTTGATGGTTGTCAGCAGCCTGAGTACTACGCTGTGTTCATAAGTGTAGCAATATAGAAACAGCGAAGGTGTGATACTATGAATTTTTTACCTTATCGTACGTAGCATCTACTCATTCATGATCAGATCTTTTTCGGACAATACGGCCGACCCGGCAAAGGAGCCGTCTTTTATTCTGACCCCTCTGGTCAGAACCTTTCAGGCTGATACGGAAACCCCGGTGTCGGTGTACCTCAAACTCCAGCGCCCTTACTCCTGCCTGCTCGAGTCGGTCGAAGGGGAGGAGCGTATGGCCCGTTATTCCTATATCGCCGTCGATCCGGTAGCCGTACTCAAGGGGACGGTTGGCGGAGAGATTTTGCTTGACGTTCGTGACGAGCGTTTCCGCCAGTTGTCTGCCATTGTTGAACAGGAGCGTGACCTTCGCGCCGTCGTGGATCGCTGCATGGCGATGTTCTCCTCCGAAAAGCTGCCTCGCCACAAGAGCGGTTCGCAGCAGATGAGCACCTCCGGTGTGTTCGGTTATTTCGGTTACGACACCATGCACCTCATCGAAAAGATTCCCGCCGCCGAGCAGCCCGATCCGGCAGGGATGCCAGACCTTTGCTTGCTTTTCTGCGACACGCTCGTCATCTTTGACAACGTGATGCGCAAGCTCTTTCTCGTGACCAACTATCTCGACGCCGCCGACCGCACGCGCGCCGACCGCAAAATCGACGAGCTTGCCGCACTGTTGCAGAAGCCGCTCGTGCCTGCTCTCGTGCCGTTTCAGCCCGAGAAACCGGAGCCGGTCATCTCGAACACCACGCGTGACGAGTATTACGCCAAGGTGCTCAAGGCCAAGGAGTACATTCTGAGCGGTGACATCTTCCAGGTGCAGATTTCGCAGCGCCTGAAGCGCAAGCTGCACACCCGTCCGTTCGACGTCTATCGCGCGCTCCGGACGATCAACCCTTCGCCTTACCTCTACTTCTTTGACTTCGAGGATTTTCATGTCGTCGGCTCATCGCCCGAGCTGCTGGTCAAGGTAGAGCGCGACCACACCGGACGCCGCATGGTCGATACCCGGCCTATCGCCGGAACGCGACGGCGCGGCGAGAGCTTCGAGGAGGACGAGCGCAACGCCAAGGAGCTGATCTCCGACGAAAAGGAGCGGGCCGAGCACCTGATGCTCATCGACCTAAGCCGCAACGACATCGGGCGCATCGCCAAGATCGGCACGGTCGAGACCAACGAGATGATGGTGATCGAGAAGTACTCGCATGTTATGCACATCGTCAGCAACGTCCGGGGTGAATTGCAGGACGGTCTGACGGCGATGGACGCCTTCTGGTCGTGCTTCCCGGCGGGAACGCTGACCGGCGCGCCGAAGGTTCGCGCCATGGAGATCATCTACGAGCTGGAGAAAGAGAAGCGCGGCCTTTACGGCGGCGCGGTGGGCTACCTCGATTTCCGGGGGCAGCTCAACACTGCCATCGCTATCCGCACGATGGTGATCCGCGACGGCGTTATCTACTTCCAGGCGGCGGGCGGCATCGTGGCCGATTCGACGCCAGAATTTGAATACGAAGAGACCATGAACAAGATGAGAGCAGGCCTGACGGCTCTTGAAAGTATTGAGACCTTTGTCTGATAAACTTTTAAACCGAAGACAGCTATGAAAAAGAAACTGACTATGCTCAAATCGGCAGCGCTGGTATCTGTGGGGATCACCGCTGGGGCGCTCGCTTTTTCCAATCTCGATTTTTCGTTTAACGGAGGCGGCAATAACGGGTTTATGGTTTCCAGTCACCCCAACTCGAGTATTGCGGCTGAAACCCTTCGCAACCATCCGATACGGACGCTCAACGATCTCAATGATGCTTTCGTGGATATCGCTGAGTCAGCTACCCCTTCGGTGGTGACGATTTATACTGAAACCGAAGTGGATCGCCGGATTATGACCCCCTTCGATTTTTTCGGCAAATCGTTTGGAGAGATGTTTGACTTTCCTTTACCCGAAGAACCGAACGTTCGCAAGGAGGTGATCCATGGACTGGGATCGGGTGTGATCGTCAGCCAGGATGGCTACATTCTGACCAACAACCATGTGATCGACCAGGCGGGCTCCATTGCGGTTATGACCTCTGATAACCGGAAATTCAAGGCCAAGATCGTCGGCACCGATCCCCGCACCGACCTGGCTGTGCTGAAGATTTCCGGTTCCGGTCTCAAGCCGATCGCTTTCGGCGACAGCGACAAGCTGCGGGTCGGGGAGTGGGTGCTCGCCATCGGCAGTCCACTCGGCGAAAACCTCGCCCGCACCGTGACGCAGGGTATCGTTAGCGCCAAGGGCCGTGTCAATGTCGGGGTGGCCGATTACGAGAATTTTATCCAGACTGATGCAGCCATCAATCCAGGAAACTCTGGCGGCCCATTGGTCAATATCGGTGGCGAGCTGGTAGGCATCAATACGGCGATAGCCAGCCGCACTGGTGGGTTTGAAGGTATCGGCTTTGCCGTGCCGTCGAACATGGCATATCGGGTCTATACTTCGCTGGTTAAAAACGGCAAGGTCGAGCGCGGCTACCTCGGCGTTACGATTCAGGATATCGATGAGAATATCGCCAAGGGGCTGCAACTCAAATCTCCCGAAGGGGTTCTGGTCGGCACGGTGATGCAGGGTGGCCCTGCGGCCAGGGCCGGCCTGAAGAGCGGGGATGTGATCCTTGAATTCAACGGACGGAAGGTGAACAGCGCGGCGGAGCTGCGCAACCGGATCGCGGCGATGGCTCCCGGCAGCAGCGCCGCCATCAGGATCAATCGCGACGGCGCGATTCTCACCTTGAACGCACGCCTCGAATCGCTTCCAGACAACGCGACCGCCTCGGCTCGAAGCACCGAATCGAAGAACGAATTGCTCGGCTTCTCGGTTGCGCCATTGACCCCCGAACTGGCCGGGCGGCTGAATCTGAAAGCCGACTCGCGCCGGATCGTGGTGACATCAGTCAGCAAATCGAGCAGGGCCTTCTCGGTTGGCCTTCGTCCGGGCGATGTGGTCATATCGGTCGACAAAAAGCCGGTGGATTCGGTTGCGGCATTCAATGCAATCGTCAAAAACAAGAAAAGGGGCGATCTGCTCTTCCTGTTGGTTGAGCGCGGATGGAGTCGGATGTATTTTGCGTTTAATCTGTAATGCCCTTTGCTCGCAGGATAAAGTTTTCTAAATTCTTTTAACAGAAGTAAAGTCAGCCAGGCTGCTGACTTTACTTTTTTTGTTTGCCAAACCATTGTTGCTGTAACGTCTGGTGATCATTCGCTTTTCTGCATCACCAATCAAAACCATGAACTGACATGAGTGATCGAATTTATCTGACACGAGATGGGTATAATCGGCTCAAGGAGGAACTTCACTTGTTGATGACCGAGACCCGCAAGGAGGTGCTTGAAAAGATTGCCGAAGCTCGCTCGCATGGAGACCTGAGTGAAAACGCCGAGTATGACGCTGCCCGAGAAGAACAGTCGCAACTTGAAGCGAAAATCGGTGA
Source organism: Chlorobaculum tepidum TLS (assembly GCF_000006985.1). Lineage (NCBI taxonomy): Bacteria > Pseudomonadati > Chlorobiota > Chlorobiia > Chlorobiales > Chlorobiaceae > Chlorobaculum > Chlorobaculum tepidum. The sequence continues at coordinate 1,357,452 of NC_002932.3, read as the reverse complement.
AATCGAAAATAAACTGGCATCAGCTACTATCCTCGATCCCAAGCAGATCAAGACCGATCGGGTTTATATTCTCACATCGGTAAAGCTACGTAATCTGGATGCCGAGGACGAAATTATTGAATACACCCTTGTCTCGTCCGAGGAGGCCGATTCCGATCTTGGCAAAATATCCGTGCGTTCTCCCGTCGGCCGGTCGCTGATTGGCAAGTCGGTTGGTGACAAGGTTACAATCAGCGTGCCGAAAGGTGAGCTCCATTATGAAATCCTCGATATTTTTGTTAAATAAAAAGCCAATTCAAACACCATATGTATGGGAAAACGTCAGATAATTTATACTGCCAGCCAGATCGGTGGAGCCCGTGAATTGCTCGACAAGGAAATCAATCTTGTCACCAAAGAGCGGCGGGTCTGGCACGGCTACGTCACAGCTATCGATCAGGACAAGATCGAACTCAGAGATTCCCGTTTCTGGAAGCACACCTTCAAGGTGGCCGATATCGACAAAATCTACGGCGAAGTCGTAACCGATTACTGATATGCGCAGAAAAATTGTGGTGGGCAACTGGAAGATGAACAACACCATCGCCGAGTCTGTCGATCTGGCAACTGCGATTGCCGAGAAGGTCGGAGCTGACGGTGTGCAGTGTGAAGTGGGCATCGCCCCCACATTTCCGGCGTTGTACGAGGTTTGCAAGGTGATCGAGTGGAGCGGAATCAGGCTCTGCGCTCAGAACTGTCATTACGAGAGTGATGGCCCATTCACCGGCGAGGTCTCCACGCGGATGCTTGCCGCTGCCGGATGCAGCTATGTTATCCTCGGGCACTCGGAGCGCCGTCAACTGTTCGGCGAAACCAATGCCACGGTCAACCTCAAGGTCAAAAAGGCGTTGGCTGAAGGGTTGAGCGTCATCCTCTGCGTTGGTGAGACGCTCGACGAGCGCGAGCGCGGCGTGACGGGTCAGATCGTCACTGCCCAAGTGGTTGAGGGGCTGATTGATGTTACCGACATCAGCAAGCTGGTGATTGCCTACGAACCGGTATGGGCAATCGGCACCGGCAAAACCGCCACCAAAGAGCAGGCGCAGGAGGTTCACGCGCTGATTCGGGCGAAAGTCACCGAACTCTACGGTCAGAAAGCGGCGGACCATCTCAGGATCCAGTACGGCGGCAGCGTCAAACCCTCTAACGCTGCGGAGCTTTTCGCCATGCCGGATATCGACGGTGGCCTGATTGGTGGCGCGAGCCTCAATGCCGACGACTTCATGGCGATTGTCGAGGCGGCGGGGTAAAAAGCAAGAGGTTGGAAATTTAGCATTGAAAGGGCTGCTCAGTGATTGGGCAGCCTTTTCTTTTTTTGTGGAGAAATCGAAGAATAGGTTTGATAAGTTCTAAACGACCGGTAGGATTTGTGAAATTATGCCCCAGCGGCGGTTTCCTGTGACCTTTTCATCGAGCAGAAGTCGGGGCCGCACATGGTGCAATACTTTGCGGTGGCGGCGGTGTCGCCGGTGAAAGCAGGGTAGTGATGGGGGTTGGTTTTGTGGGTGGATTTGCGGTAAATTTTTTTTGAGAATGAGCGTTGATTGGTCGGTCGCGTTTGAACAGGTGAGTGTTCTGCTAATCCGTATAACGCGGCAGCATAAAATTCGGTTATGGATGTAAGGCGTTGAATTAAAATGTTTTATCGGATTTTATGACTGCGGCAGGCTGGCGGCTTATGCTGACACAAATCAAGTATCAAGTTTTTTAGACGGAACCATATAAGTATTTTTAGCCCTCAATGAAAGCTCGGTCGCAAGAACTGGTGGAAAAGAGCGTCTCCGCAATGGTTTCGGCGATTGAGGTCTACAACAAGCCCGACTTCAAATACCGAGAGGAAACCTTCTCGATTCTAGCTATCAATGCCTGGGAGCTACTCCTAAAGGCAAAATGGCTTAAGGACAACGGGAACAAAGTTCGTATGCTTTACGTCACAGAGAAGAAACTGCGACCAAACGGAAAACCGTACAAGCATGCCAAGGTCAAGATGACGGGTGCAGGAAATCCCCTCACGCACAGCCTAGATTACTTGGCAAAAAGGATGGCTGAGAAGAAGACGCTAGCTGATGCTGCTCACAAGAACATCATCGCGCTCTGCGAGATCAGAGACTCATCAGTCCATTTCTACAACAAAAGCGGAGTGTTCGCCGTGCGGCTCCAAGAGGTCGGAAGTGCCTCGGTTAGGAACTATGCGAAGGCTGCGCAGTCATGGTTCGACATCGACTTTTCACAGTACAACTTCTATTTGATGCCCCTGGCATTCGTTAATCCTCAACAGCCAGGCGATGCAATCATTCTGAGCAAAGAGGAGAAAAATGTTGCAACATTTATCTCATCGCTCGAAGCGGCAGGTGACCCCGAGGCGGACTATGCGGTTTCTGTAAACGTAGAGCTCAAGTTCCTAAAGTCAAAAGCGGATGATGCGATCAAGGTTCAGGTCACGAACGACCCAAGTGCTCCTAAAGTTCAGCTCACTGAAGAGCACCTGAAAGATAAGTATCCGCTCAACTATGCTGCGCTTACCAAAGCATGCTCAGCTCGCTATTTCGATTTCAAGCAGAACCAGAAGTATCACGATCTGCGCAAGCCCCTGAAGTCAGACAAGCGGTATTGCCATGTCAAGAAGCTTGATCCCGACAATCCGAAGAGTGCCAAGCAGGCGTGGTTTAGCAATGCCGTGTTCAACGTGTTGGACAAGCACTACACGGTCAAGGGCTAACAATTCATTTAAGCCGACGCCGCTTCGCAGCGCGGCTTAATGCAAACGTTATGATCCACTATGAACTACGATCATCAAAAACATCATCGACGTTCGATTCGGTTGGCCGACTATGATTATTCAAAAGGCGGTGCGTATTTCGTAACGATTTGCACTCGCAACGGCGACCTGATATAATTGTCAAAACCGCCAAAACCTGTACCTGCTGTAGGGGTAGCCCTCGCGGCTATCCATTCTTTCGAATCTCCTCCCGAGCCCGAACCCGACAATGCACTTCTATGCGAACTGGCCCAATCGGCAAAATCGTTGATAGCCACAATAAATTGTGCGACTAAGGTCTTATAAGTCCTATAGGTCGTATAGGACTTATAAGTGAAGAACCCCGATTTACAACCCCGCGGCAGTCGTTTCCTGTGACCTTTTCATCGAGCAGAAGTCGGGGCCGCACATGGTGCAATACTTTGCAGTGGCGGAGGTGTCGCCGGTGGCGGCGATGTTCTGGGCGTGGATTTGCCGCGTCTTGAGCGGGTCGAGGGCGAGGCTGAACTGGTCTTCCCACGCGAAGGCGTAGCGGGCCTTGCTCATCAGCTCGTCGCGCAGCCAGGCGGTGGCGCTTCCCTTGGCGATGTCGGCGGCATGGGCGGCGACGCGGTGAACGATGACGCCTTCGCGCACGTCATCGCGGTTGGGTAGGCCGAGGTGCTCTTTCGGCGTGACGTAGCAGAGCATCGAGCAGCCGAGGCTGGCGATGAGCGTGCCGCCGATGGCCGAATTGACATGGTCGTATCCGGCGGCCACGTCAGTCACGAGCGGGCCGAGGGTATAGAACGGCGCTTCGTGGCAGTGCTTGAGCTGCATCTCCATGTTCTCGCGGATCATGTGTAGCGGCACGTGGCCGGGGCCTTCGATCATCACCTGCACGTCGCGCTTCCAGGCGCGGAGGGTCAGCTCACCGAGTGTCTTCAGCTCGCCGAACTGCGCGGCGTCGTTGGCGTCACCAATCGATCCAGGACGGAGCGCGTCGCCGAGCGAGATGGCGACGTCGTAGCTGCGCAGGATGTCGCAGATGTCGTCAAAGCGGGTGAAGAGGAAGTTCTCCTGCTTGTGGGCGCGGCACCAGCGAGCCATGATCGAGCCGCCGCGTGAAACGATGCCGGTCTGCCGCGCTTCGGCGTCAGGCAAGGTGGCGGCGAGGATGCCCGAGTGGATGGTGAAGTAGTCTACCCCTTGCTCGGCCTGCTCGACGAGCGTGTCGCGGTAGACCTCCCAGCTCAGCTCCTCGGCCTTGCCGCCAACCTTTTCGAGTGCCTGGTAGAGAGGCACCGTGCCGATCGGCACGGGCGAGTTGCGCAGAATCCACTCGCGGGTCTGGTGGATGTTCTTGCCGGTGCTGAGATCCATCACCGTGTCCGCCCCCCAGCGGCACGACCAGACCGCTTTTTCCACCTCTTCGTCAATCGACGAACCAAGCGCCGAGTTGCCGATGTTGGCGTTGATCTTGACCCGGAAGTTGCGCCCGATGATCATCGGTTCGATCTCCGGGTGGTTGATGTTGGCTGGGATGATCGCCCGTCCCCGCGCCACCTCGCTTCGCACCATCTCCGGCGTCACCGGTTTGCCGCCGCATTTTTCGATCCACGCTTCGAGCGCCTGGTTCTCGCGGATGGCGACGTACTCCATCTCCGGCGTCACGATCCCCTTGCGGGCGAAGTGCATCTGCGTCACCGCCTCGCCCGCCTTCGCCACGCGCGGCTTGCGTCCTGTCATCGAAAGTTCGCCACCCACTGACTCCACCGTGCCGCGGTCGAAGCCCCAGCGGTCGCGCACCGGTTCCAGTCCTTTACGCACGTCGTGCTCGCGCTCTGCGTCGCCGAACGGACCGCTGGTGTCATAGAGCGGCATCGCGTCGAAACGCTCGCCCTTGCACTCGTAGCTGCGGGTGAGGGCGACGCGCCTCATGCCGACCTCGATCGGGTAGATGGTGCCTTTGACGGTGATTCGGGATGATGCAGGGCCGAAAAAGTGTTTTTTGGGGCAGGATGCGTTCTCTTGGTTCATGGAGCGAGTCAGAAAGAAAAGCAGGAATCCGGAGTCGGAAGGGACGGTGAAGCAGGATTTGGAGATGCGTGCTTCATCTTTCCTTGCGTCAGCATTACCTGCATCAAGTTATAGGGGTGTGATCTCAGCTTCGGTTCATGGAACATGGCGAAGCACCCCCAAGATGATTTTCGACGCTCACGAGGAAGCGCCTTTTGAAAATCATGATAACCAAATTCACCCTGATTTCCAAGGATGGCCGCAGGACGCAATCCTTGAGAAAGCAAGGGTTTTGTGTAAATTATGGCCTTGTTTGATGAAGAGGCTTTCAGACAGTTCCAATCCATTTCCGCGCTTCATGAATAAATTCTTTCGGATTTTCAATCTTGTCCGGCTCTCGCTGTTTCAGATAGGGTTCGGCATCATGCTCGGCTTTGTGCAAGACATCTTGAACCGGGTCATGATCAAGGAGCTGTTCCTGCCCGCGACCATCGCGCTTGGCCTGATCAGTCTCAAGGAGCTTTTGGCCATTCTCGGCGTCAAGGTGTGGGCGGGCAACCTCTCCGACCGTTACGCCATCTTCGGCTATCGGCGTACGCCATATGTGCTTATCGGCCTGGTGAGCTGCATTGTCTCCTTCATCCTCGCGCCGACGACGGCCTACGAGGTGCGGCTCGATGGAACGGGAAGCCTCGTCAGCATCATCTTTTCCGCGCTTGGCGATGTAGGCCTCTGGAAGCTCAGCGCCATCTTCCTCGTTTTCGGCTTCGGCCTCCAGGTCGCCACGACAGCCTACTACGCCCTGATTGCCGACATGGTTGACGAAAAAGATATCGGCAAGATTGCCGGGGCGAGCTGGACGCTCATGGTGCTGACGGCCATCATTTCGAATTACTCCATCGGCAGTTATCTCAAAGTGTTCACGCCGGAGCGGCTGACGCAGGTGGCCGAAATTGGCGGCCTTGTCGCACTTACCTTCGGCCTCATTGCCGTGCTTGGCGTTGAGCGCCGGAACGCCGGGGTCGGCGTTCACAAGGAGAAGCACAGTATTCCCTTTTCACAGGCGATCCGCCTGCTCGCGTCGTCGCCCAACACGATGCTTTTCGCGCTCTACATCTTCATCTCCATTTTCGCCCTTTTCGCCAACGAGGTGGTGATGGATCCCTTTGGCGCGGAGGTGTTCGGGATGCAGGTTTCTGAAACGACCAAGCTTTTCAAGCCGGTGATGGGCGGCACGCAGCTCATCTTCATGCTGCTGACCGGTTTTTTGCTCTCCCGCATCGGCACGCGGCGCGGCGCCTATTTCGGTAACGTGTTCGGTGCGGTAGGCTTCGGGCTGATTATCGCTGCCGGGTTCATGCACGACGTGCAGTTTCTGCGTATCGCGCTGGTCGTGACCGGCATCGGCCTCGGCGCGGCGAGCGTCTCGAACATCACCATGATGATGAACATGACCGCCGGGCGCAGCGGTATTTACATGGGGTTGTGGGGGACCGCGCAGAGCCTCGCTATCTTCATCGGCCATTCGAGCGCGGGCGTGATTCGCGACCTCGTCTTCCACTTTTCGGGCAACCACATGTTGGCCTACGCGGCGATTTTCGTGCTCGAAATCATCGCCTTCACCATTTCCAGCCTGGTGCTGCCGCACGTGTCGCGCGAGGCATTCGAAGCGGAGAGTGCCGAGAAAATGTTGGAACTTGAAGCCGCCGCAGAAGCGGGCTGATCATAAAAAGGAGCTTTGCCATGACCTATGTTTTCGGACCCGTCTCCTCCAAGCGTCTCGGCCAGTCGCTTGGTGTCGATCTGTTGCCATCCAAAAGCTGCACCTGGAACTGCATCTACTGCCAGCTTGGCCGCACGACGGCGTTCGTAACGGAGCGGCGTGAATTTTTCCCGAAAGAGGAGATTCTCTCGGAGATTCTCGAAACGGTCGCGAGCGGCAAGCCGATCGACTGGATCACCTTTGTCGGCTCCGGCGAGACGACGCTCTACAAAGGGCTCGACTGGCTGATTGCCGAAGTCAAAAAAATCTCGAAAATCCCGGTGGCGGTCATTACCAACGGCTCGCTCTTGAGTGATCCGGAAGTCCGTCGGGAGCTGCTCGAAGCCGATGCTGTGCTGCCGTCGCTCAACGCAGGTTCACCAGAGCTGTTCGAGCGCATCGACCGCCCTGCGCCTGGCTTTACCTTCGAGAAACATGTCGAGGGTTTGAGGCTTTTTCGGCAGGAGTATCGCGGCAAGCTCTGGGTCGAGGTGATGCTCATCAGAGGAGTGAACGATTCGGAGGAGGCGCTGAAGGAAATGGCGGCGGTGCTTGCGGAGATTCGTCCCGACATGATTCATCTCGTTATGCCGACCCGCCCCGCGCCCGAAAGCTTTGTCGGCATTCCGGACGAAGAACTCATCCAGCGCGCGGTTTTCGTTCTTTCCTCTTCCGCTCCGGTGCTGCATCCCGCCAAGGGGGAAATGAACCTTGGTTCGGTGGGCAACTTGCTCGACACCGTTGCGGGCATCGCCTCGCGCCACCCGGTACAGGAACGCGAACTTGAAGCGGCTCTCGGCAAGCTTTTTGACGGCGACGCCGCGAAAATCCGCGAAACAATGGGCGAGCTGCTCGCCTCGGGTCGCTTCGAGAAAGTCCGGCAGGGCAGCGAGCTGTACTGGATCGTTAAATCGGCATAACCCGGGTGCTTAACCGCTGCATTCGACAGCAGAAAACGGCTCGGCACCCGGAGATGGTCATGCCTGGCCGGGGTCAGTATTAGGGTTTCCACGAATCGCTGTTCTGGTCATACCGGTCGCCGGAATCTCTTCGATCGTCATAATACCTCCGGTCGTCCCGGTCACGATCTCTGTCTCGCCTATCCTCACGGCGATACCGGTCATCCCTGTCTCTTCGTCCGTCTTTATGGTACGGGTATGACGCGCAGCCGGTAATGGCGAGCAGCAGTGTCAGTACAAACAGTTTTTTCATCATGGCCTCCAGGTCAAGCAGCATTGTTTCCGGAATTGTCGGGCAGCGTTTCTGACGCTTTACACAATTGGACGACGCAATTGTGCAAATCAGTCACCGGTGAGCTTTTTGGGGCATGTGATGAATAGTCCCATCGTTACACTGTTTGCAGAATTGAAACCTTCCAAAATGTTATGTTCGTAGCGGTTGCAGGCGTGAGACGATTTTATCTACAAATCGACAGCCAGAATCTTTCACATCAATAACCGTTAAACAGCAATGAAATTTCAGGCACTGAGATACGGCGAATTCTTCCAGGGCAAGATCAGCCTCTATCATCACAAGCGACCGCTTATCGTCAGGTTTCTCGAATGCATCAACAAGGGAACGCAGGAGTGGCTCGTCGATTTCTATCCTGGGAATGGTCTCGCTTCCGGAATGGTGCTTGCCATCGACCATGACAATCAGCATGTGCTGTGTGAAATCACCGGCAAAAAAGGACGAGGGCGATATATCCGTGTGCTGAATCCCAAAATCACTATCGAAGAACTCTGGCAGCAGAGCGAGCTGGCGCTTGCCGACAGGCTGGAGCGCTGAATTGCCCGACGGATCGCCGGTGTTGTCCGCGCGTTCTGGTGAAGTTTAATCGGCATGACCGATTTGCCGTAAACAGGGTTTCTGGTTCGCTTTCCTGAAGCTGTATGCTTGAAAATAAGCATACCTTCTCACAGGTATATATGCTTCCGGGACCAAACATATACTTATTTTTCTTTGTTCGGTCGATGACCTGTCTCGATTTGCGTCCGCTTACCCGCCCGTGTAGTCCGCCCAATTGTTCGGTGTTTCGTACCAGCGGAGGTTTTTGAGAATGACCCCTTCGGGAAGCTTGCCGCTGATCTGGTTGAAGGCCCATCTGGCGAGGCATTCGGCGGTGGGGGGGGCGTCGGTTACAAGCACGCGGGTGTTGCGTTTGAGGATGAATTCGAGGTCTTCCTTGTCTTCTTTCCAGACTGCGAAGCCGTGGTCGAGCTGATCGTGGATATGTTCGTCCATGATCTGCCGCAGGAACTTGAAATCTATTACCATGCCTTCTTCGGCATCTCCGGCGCGGTCGATGACCGGCCCTTCGACGGTTGCCACGATAACGCCGCGATGCCCGTGCAACTGGTTGCAGAACGTGAAGCTGTTCGGAAGGGTGTGGCCGTAGTCGATCTCGATTTTTCTGGAGATGAGCATGGTGTCGCGTAGTGTCGTGTTCACGGAAATGTTAACGAAGTGTACGTAAATTTTTCCATAAAACACAGAGCTATCGGGATAGCCAGAAAGGTCGATCATGGAGGGCATTTCCGGAACAGAAGATCGAGAATGGCAAGCGGGTGGTTTGCCTTGTTTTGTTTACATTTGTCGGTTAGTGCCGCTGCTCGACGCTGGGAAACCTTTAAGCTGCTGGCGGCGCTTTATTGCATGATGCGGCAGGTAGTTGTTTCGGGTTGCCGTAACCATCCAAAAGGAAGTTATGAGTGTACAGGATATCTGGTCATTGATTCGTGAAGAAGCGTGCCTCGAGTGCGAGCGTGAGCCGGAGATCCGGCTGTTTCTGGAACAGCACATTTTGCGATATGAGGAGTTCGCTCCGGCGCTGGCGATGCTGCTTTCGGTGAAGCTTGGGTCGAAGCACTTTCCGCCGCCGGTGCTTGAAGGAATCTTCGAGGATTTTTATCGGCAAAGCCCCGAATCTGTCCGGTGCGCAGCCTGCGACATGGAGGCTACCCGTGAGCGTGACCCGGCAGCGGTGAACTATTTCGAGATCATGCTTTTTCTCAAGGGCTACCAGGCGCTTCAGTCTTACCGGCTGGCTCACTGGCTGTGGCAGAATGACCGCAAATCGCTGGCCTATTTCCTCCAGAACCGCATGTCGGAGGTTTTCGCGGTAGATATTCATCCTGCGGCTAAAATCGGCAAGGGCATTCTGCTTGATCATGCCACGAGCCTTGTCATCGGCGAGACCGCCGTGGTAGAGGATAATGTTTCGCTTCTGCACGAGGTGACGCTTGGTGGCACCGGCAAGGATTCGGGTGACCGGCATCCGAAAGTCGGTAAGTCGGTGATGATTGGCGCCGGGGCCAAGATTCTCGGAAACATCAAAATCGGAGAAGGTGCGAAGGTCGGGGCGGGCAGCGTGGTGCTCGATGATGTTCCGCCGCACTACACGGTTGCTGGTGTGCCAGCACATATCGTGGGGCGCACTGAAGTTCCCGAACCCTCTCTCGATATGAACCAGCGCCTCATTTTTCCGGAAAAACAAAAGCCGAAAGGCGAGCAGCACTCGTGCTTATAAAGAGTAGCTGCGGGTGATGGGAAGATTGGGTTGTGTTTGCCTTTCTTTTTGATTCGCAATCTATCACAAATGAATCTCGCAAGGTCGTCGGGATGGCCACTTTTTGATGTTCCATGACAGCATTTTTGAGGTGGCGTCATCCCGTTACTACCTGATGCGAGGGTGCTTGAGGAATTTTTTACCCATGCGCATCTGAACCGTCATGCTTTTACAAACAGCCGATGCATAAACCATTGCTCAGTAATGGAGTGTTCAGTGCCAAGTTTCATGATAGTTTATGGTTGAAGAAGCCATCATCCTGAACAGGGTACTCTCTTCGTCTCGGTTTCAATAATCCATTCTTTTTATGTTCAAGCCCAGCTTCCCGTCATCACCACGGGGGTGCTGGGTTTGACGACTTTACGCGCTCCATTTGCCGTTTTTCAGCAATGATAATGCACGAATTGTTCAAATATGAAATACCTATAAGGCAGCAAAAACTTTTTGTGTCTTTTTGTGACTTGTTATATATTAAAAGTGAGCAAAGTAAGTGCGAATATATAAATGGCTAAAAATAGCGAGTAGTTTTTCTGGTTGCCGCATATATAGATCGCGTGTAATGTATTTTGATATAAGAGAATAAAGGTTTTAATCTGAAAAGAGAAATCATCATGGAACAGCTTCTTTCATCTTTAATCAGCGTGTGGTCAGACATCTCTCCCATGCAGAAGGTCATAGTATTATCGGCAGTCGGCGTGATGAGCGTCGTATGGTGGATCAGGCATCTCGACAAAGAGGCGGGAGCTGATTAAAATTTCTCTTCTGCTTTTTGTTTTTGTCGTTCTGAGCAAAAAAAATCGCTCAAACTACAGCCTATATCGACTTTTAAGACATCCACGGTTTCGATTCAAAAAGAACCAGACCGTAGATGCTTCAGTGAATTTCCTACACAATATCGACGACCATCTCCACCGGAAAGTGGTCGCTGAATCCTTTCTTCGTTTCTTTATCAAAAGCCTTGGGTCTCCCCTTTGCTCCAGGAGCCATTTCCGCCGTGGTGAATATCCGCATCGACCCTGGCTGTGCCTTGAGGCCTGACGTACCGTAATAAAGTCCGCGCGATACCATGAACTGGTCGAAAACATTCATAGTGTTTGCTGAGTCGCCGCTGAAAAAGATCATGCCCTTATCCGGATGGGCGAGCAGTGGCCACGAGTGGCTGAACAATGCTGGCTGGTGTTCGATGTACGACGCATTGATGGGCGGAATTTCGCGGTTCGGTGCGGCTTTCAGCTCCTCTTCGACTTTGTCGAGGTCTTTGGATGCCAAGAGATAGTCGGTGACGCTGCGACAGAACGGATCATCGTTGAAATCACCTGTCAGCAGTATGTTGCGGTTCCATCGGGCATTCAGCTCGGCAAGTGTTCCTGCAGTGTCCGGAAGCTTGGCGTACTCCTTCCTCTCGATTTTCAGTACATCATTTACGAGCTGGCCGCAACGCTTCGCAACGGCGATGCGAAGCGGCTCCGATTGATACTGCCCGTTCTTGCGCGATGGCTAATGGTTTACGAATACATTCAGTTCGGCCTCGGAACCCTTGAGGGTCACCCGAACCTGAAAGATGCCACGCGTGGGAAAACGGAAGTTGCGCCTATGGCCTTTCGTGTCTTTTGCGGGCGAAGTTTTGAATACCTTCGACGAGTAGATGGGCGAACAGTCGATGCCCCCGGATGTCCGGCGACTCGATATGCGCCAGACGATAGTTCTTGCGACCGATCTGTTGTGATCGGCTTTTGGTTTGGCTCCGTTTTTTCTCGTTTAAGAGACGCCAATCGTCAGAGAAAACGGTGTAGTTCCGTGTAAGATAGCGCTCTTTACTTTTCCTGTCAAAATGAAGCAGTAGGGGTGGATGGGGAGGTCGATGAGCGGATCCATGTCGGGTTTGATACATCCAGGTTATGCAGGAATGGATAGAGTATCGTTGTCAGACCCACAAAAAAGCCTCTTTAAAAAAGAGGCTTTTTAAGGCGGTTTGTAGTTATTTTTCAAACCTCATCCTCAGCGCCGCCCGATAAACCTCCAGCCTTTCCTTAATCTCCGCCATATGATCTCCGCCAAGTTTTTCCAACAGCGCGTTGGCGATGACGGGGGCTACGACGGCTTCGGCGACGACTCCGGCGGCGGGGACGGCGCAGGTGTCGCTGCGTTCGAAGCGTGACTGCACGGCTTCGAGTGTGGCGAGGTCGAAAGAGCTGAGCGGGGAGACGAGCGAGGAGATCGGTTTCATGGCGGCGCGGATGTGGATCGGCTGGCCGCTTGACATGCTGCCTTCGATGCCTCCAGCTCGGTTGGTTTCGCGTCTCAATCCCTTTTCACCACCGGCGAACAGTTCGTCGTGTACCTGGGAACCTGGTTTGCGGGCGTTGTCGAAGGCCGGACCGATTTCGACGCCTTTGATCGCCTGGATAGACATGATTGCGGCGGCGAGTTCCGAGTCGAGCCGGCGGTCGTGCTGGACGTAGCTGCCGAGGCCCATTGGTACGCCGGTGATGTAGAGTTCGACGATGCCACCGAGAGTGTCGCCATCGGCTTTGGCCTGGTCGATAGCCGCGATGGCTGCGGTTTCTGCTTCCGGGTCGAGCATCCGCACCGGCGATTTGTCGGCTTCGGCGGCGAGGCTTTCAGCTCCGGCGTCGAGCAGCTCCTGCAACGAGGCGGGGGCGGCGGCTTCGGAGACGGGACCTATGGTGGAGATGTAGCTTCCAATCTGGATGCCGAGCTGTCTCAAAAATGCTCGTGCGAGCGATCCGGCAGCGACTCTGGCGGCGGTTTCGCGGGCCGAGGAGCGGTCGATGACCGGGCGAATGTCGTCGAAGCCGTATTTCACGAAGCCGGTCAGGTCGGCGTGGCCGGGGCGGGGGATGGTGATCTTCTGCACCTCGGTGGCGTGGTCTTCGAACTGCGCCATCGATGTTGTCCAGTTCTCCCAGTCACGGTTGCGGATGAGCATCGCGACGGGCGAGCCGATGGTTTTGCCGAACCGGACGCCGGAGAGCACCTCGGCACGGTCGGTCTCGATCTTCATGCGGCCGCCACGACCGTAACCCTGCTGGCGGCGGGCGAGCTGGTCGTTGATGTCGGATTCGGTCAGCGCCACGCCTGCGGGCATTCCCTCGACGATTGCTGAAAGCGCCGGGCCGTGCGATTCGCCTGCGGTGAAGTAACGGATCATGTCAGTGTGGTGAGAAAAATGTATCGGTTGTTTTTGGGCGCATCATAAAAGGGTATCGCGACTTGTCGGGATACCCCTACAAAGATGTTCGAGTTTCAAGTGCAATAAAGATAACAAAAAAGCCCGGTGATGGTGCACCGGGCGTAAGGCATAACTACTCAGCCGGAAATCAGCGCAGTTTTTTTGCGGCTTCCTTGGCGTAGTAGGTGAAGATGATGTCTGCACCGGCGCGCTTCATGCAAAGCAGCGACTCCATCATGACGCGCTCTTCATCGATCCAGCCGTTGGCGGCGGCAGCCTTGACCATCGCGTATTCGCCCGAAACGTGGTAGATGGCTACCGGTACGTCGAAGCGCTCTTTGGTGCGCCAGACGATGTCGAGGTAAGCCAGGCCAGGTTTGACCATGACGATGTCCGCGCCTTCTATGATATCGAGTTCGACCTCTTTCATCGCCTCGTCGGTGTTGGCCGGGTTCATCTGGTAGGTGCTCTTGTCACCGAACTGCGGGGCGGAGTGCAGCGCGTCGCGGAACGGGCCGTAGAAGCTCGAAGCGTACTTGGCGGCATAGGAGAGAATGCCCACGTCGGAGTGGTCAGATTCGTCGAGTGCTTCGCGGATGGCGCCGATGCGGCCGTCCATCATGTCGCTCGGAGAAACGAAGTCAGCGCCAGCCTCAGCGTGGGAGACGGCCATTTTCTGGAGCACTTCGACGGTTTCGTCGTTCAGGATGATGCCGTCCCTGACCAGGCCGTCGTGGCCGAAGGGGGTGAACGGGTCGAGCGCCACGTCGGTCATGATGCACAGCTCCGGCACGGCCTTCTTGATGGCGCGGATAGCCTGCTGAAGAATGCCATTATCGTTGTAGGCTTCGCTGCCGTCTTCGGTTTTCTTTTCCGGAATGCCGAACAGGTCGATGGCCTGGATGCCGAGATCGTAAAGCTCCTTGCACTCTTCGACAGCGCGGTCGATGGTGAAGCGGAAGCTGCCGGGCATGGATGGAACCTCTTCAACGGCGTTGGTGCCGGGCATGACGAACAGGGGGAACACAAGATCGTTGACCGTCAGCGTGTTTTCCTGCACAAGGTTGCGGAGCGCTGCGGTTCTGCGAAGTCTTCTCGGGCGATGCACAATATTGAGGAGGTCGAGCTGGCTCATGGTTCTGGAATGATTTTGTTATGAAGAAAAACGAAGATAAGAAAATCCGTCAACATCGTGAAGGCGCCCTTGTGTTTTTCAGCCTATATCGTTAGGTTCGGCCTCAGTTGATTATCTTACGTCATCATTTGCAGCATCAATCATTTGACAGAACCGTTTGCCTATGACTCCCGACCTTCAGCTTGCGCTTGAACTGGCTGAAAAGGCCGGCAAACTGACGCTCGATTATTTCGGGCGCAGGTCGCTTCAGGTTTTTTCAAAACGCGATGATACCCCGGTGACCGAGGCCGACCGCAAGGCCGAGGAGTTGATCCGGCAGGGCATCTCGGCAAAGTTTCCCGGTGACGGCCTGTTCGGCGAAGAGTTTAACGAGCGTCCATCCGGTAACGGCCGGCGCTGGATCATCGATCCGATCGATGGCACCCGTTCCTTTATTCATGGCGTGCCGTTGTATGGCGTGATGATCGCGCTTGAAGTGGACGGTGTACTTCGTCTCGGCGTTATCAATTTCCCAGCTCTCGGCGAGCTTTATCATGCCGAGATCGGCGCCGGGGCCTTCATGAATGGCTCCTCTGTGCAGGTTTCAGCTATCGCAGAAACGGCGGCGGCCACGGTGGTCTTCACCGAGAAAGAGTATCTACTCGATCCACCATCGACCCATCCGGTCGATCTTTTGCGTTCGAGTGCCGGACTGGTGCGCGGATGGGGCGACTGCTACGGCCACATGTTGGTCGCGTCGGGCCGGGCCGAGGTTGCTGTGGACAAGATCATGAGTCCGTGGGATTGCGCGGCGGTCATTCCTATCGTCACCGAAGCTGGAGGTTGTTGCTTCGATTATCGAGGCCGTCGGTCGATCATCGATGGCGAGGGTCTCGTCAGCGCGAACCGCTCGATGGGCGAAGCGCTCATCGAGGCGATCGGCAAAGGGGAGCGCGCCCGATGAACCTGCTGATTCTGCTGCTGGCGGTCATCATTCTGCTGCTTCTCGTCATCATCACGATGCTTGCGACCGGATGGCCCGGCAAGCAACGCGAGGAGGTCGAGCGGCTCGGCAACAGCCTGCGCCGCGAAATTCTGGAACAGCGGAGCGGCAATCTCCAGCTCATGAAGTCTCTCCGCATCGTGATCGAGGATGCCGTCCGCGAATCGGTCGAAAAGGAGATGATGGCTGTCGCGCCGAGAGGTCGTTCGCGGAGAAATTCCCGCAAGAAAATACAGGAAGCGGTTGATCTCGGTTCCGAATTGTTCATTGCCGGTGATGAAGATGCTGATAACGGCAGTTATGAATCTCCTTTGCAAGCCATGCAGCTTTCCCTTTTTTCAGAGATGACAGAGCGCGTGCAGGCGGCTGCGGTGCCAGATGCTTCGCCTGATAAAACCAAAGAGCGGGAACCTGAAGGCGAGACTATCCACATGGGTTATGTCGATGACATTCCGGATGTGGAGTAGGTGCTGTTTCTTTTAGAGAAGCAATCAGCTGAGGGCAGCGGCGATGGCTTTGGCGAAGTTGGGGCCGTCGAAGTATTCGGGGATGATGTCCACCTTGACACCCAGCTTTTCGAGTGCGCTGGAGGTGGTGGTGCCGATGGCGGCGATGAGTACGTCGCTCGGCACTTCCTTTGAGTCTATGGCTTCAAAGAAGTTGATGGCAGTTGACGGACTGGTGAACGAGAGGCAGTCGATTTTGCCTTCTGTGAGCAGTGATTTGATTTTCTGGGTCTCTTCGAGTGAAGGCTGAATATTGTCGTAAACGGTCAGCTCGACGCAGATGCCGCCGCGTTTGGCGATGACTTCGGGAATGGTGCCGAGCGAGAGGCTACCCCGAACAAAGAGGAAGGTTTTGCCTTCGATTTCGCTGGCGTCGATGCCAGACATGAGGCTGACGGCGTCAGCGCTCTTCGGAAGAGGCTCGATTGAGACGCCATGTTTCTCCAGATCGCCACCAGTGGTTTTGCCGACCGCCCAGACGCGGGCCTGCTGAAGATTTGGCAGTTCGTCGGGAGACTCTTCAAGCAAGCGTTCGAGAAAGAACTGGACGCTGTTGGGGCTGGTAAAGAAGATACCGGCGAATCTGGTGAGATCAGGAACGCTCCAGCCGGTAACCGGCCTGATCTCGATCGTTGGAAAGACAACCGAGTCCAGGCCGTACTGCGCAAGTTCCCTCACAAAAGGCTCGGCCTGATGCTTCGGGCGTGTAACGAGAACGGTTTTCATCAGCGGGTTTTGCGGATGTCGGCGAGAATTTTCTCCGCGCCCATCGAAAGCAGAACTTCAGCCAGCTCAATACCGACAGCCTCGGCCTCTTCCGGGGTGTTTACCGGCTTGGTCAGCTCATTGCGCAGGGCGGTTTTACCGTCTACAGAGCCAACAAAAGCTAGAAGCTTCAAGGTGCCGCTGATATATGAGCCATAACAGCCGATCGGAATCTGGCAGCCACCCTGGAGGTGCCTGAGAAGCGCACGCTCTGCACGGCAGCAGATTTCAGTGTTGCTGTCGTTCATGACGCGGACGATCTCTATGGTTTCAGCGTCATCCGTGCGGGTCTCGATGCCGAGTGCACCCTGACCGACTGCCGGAAGCATCACGTCGTGCGGCAGGATTTCCGAGATGCGGTCGCTGAACTCAAGGCGATACACGCCAGCATAGGCCAGCATCATGGCGTCGAATTCGCCGTCGTCGAACTTCTTGAAGCGGGTGTTGAGGTTGCCCCTGATGTCGAGAATCTGCAAGTCAGGCCTCATGCTCAGAAGCTGCGACATTCTGCGCAGGGAGCTGGTGGCCATGCGTGCATTCGGCGGAAGGTCTTTCAGGCCCTTGCCGGATTTTGAGATAATAACGTCGCGGGTATCTTCGCGCTTGGTGAACGAGGAGATGACCAGACCCTCAGGCGTGCCGGTTGGAACGTCCTTCAGGCTATGCACTGCCAGGTCGATCTCTTTTGCAAGCAGGTGCTTTTCAATGTCTTTGGTGAACAGGCCCATGTCTCCGATCTTGGAAAGAGGGGAATCGAGCAGCACATCACCGGTCGTTTTGACCAGTTTGAGCGTGATATTCAGTTCAGGAAAGTGTCTGGACAGTTCTGCTTTGGTGAATTCAGCCTGCCACAGGGCAAGAGGGCTGGACCGAGTGCCGATGATAAGCTCTTTTTTCAAAATTCGATGACTGATTGATTTTATTGGAGTGACTGGTTTGGTTCTTCAAGATCGAAGATGTTCCTGACGAGGTTGACCTTGCTGGGGATATTGTCGGCGGTATCGACCGGAGCCTTGAGCATCTTGATGGGATGATGCAGGATTTTTTTCAGGATCCTGTCGGTCAGGTGTTCCATGCGGCGAAGTTCCTCTTCGCTCACCTTGTAGCGGTAGCGCTCAAGCTCTTTTTCCTTGATTTCAAGGAACTTGGACTGAAGGTCAACGATGGTCGGACGCACCTTGAGGGTGTTGAGCCACTGGCCGAACGCGACCAGCTCCTCGTCGATGATCGCCTTGACCTTCGGAAGCTCGGCGCGACGGCGTTCGAGGTTTTTGTCGATGATATGCTTGAGGGCGTCGATATCCTTGAGGAACATATTCTGCAGTGCGCCCACTTCGGGATCGACGTTTCTTGGCAGACCGAGATCGAGAATGATGACCGGTTTCAGGCGGCGTTTCGCCATGCTCTGCTGCATCTCGGCAGCGTTGAGGATGTATTCCTTGGTGCTGACTGCCGTGATGATGATGTCGAACTCGTGCAGATGCTCCTTGTAGCTTTCGTAGGGAAGGACGCGGTTGGTGCCCAGCTCTTCGGCAAGCGCCTCGGCCTTGGACTGCGTCCTGTTGGTGATGACGATGTTCCGGGCGTTCTTGGCGTACATGTGCTTGGCCGCCAGCTCTCCGGTTTCACCGGCGCCGATCAGCAGCACTTTCTTCATCGAGAGGTTCGAGAAGATCTTTTGGGCAAGTTCGACAGCCGCATAGCTGACCGAAACGGCGCCCTCCATGAGTTTGGTGCGAGTCTTGACTTTTTTTGCGACGCTGAAAGCAGTGTGGCAAAGTCTGGTGAGCAGAATGCCAGCAGTTCCCACCTCCGCGGCGATGCGGTAGGCATTCTTGACCTGACCAAGAATCTGACCCTCGCCGAGCACCAGAGAGTCGATGGCGCAGGAAACCTCGAAGAGGTGACGGGCGGTGCCGCAGTAGAAGCGGCTGAAGAAGTGTTCGGGACGGACGGCGTTACGGGCGTTTTTGTATGAGATGATGTAATCTTTGAGATAATCGCAGTTCACCTCGGGCATTCCCGGAACCACATAGAGTTCCGTACGGTTGCAGGTCGATACAACCATGGCTTCACTTGCCAGTCCGCTCGATACCAGGTCGGTGACGAGCTCCTTGTTCTGAACCTCCGAAAGAGCGATCCTTTCACGGATTTCAATAGGTGCTGTCTTGTGGTTGACACCAACTGAAATGATGTTCATAATAGAATGGTTTTGATGAGCCGTTCGTAACCCGTTCAAAAGAGCTTGGAAAAGGAATCTCCAAAAGTGTATTAATATACCGCAATGTGCCGAATTTTCAAATGGCGCTTCGGTTAAATACTCATTCCGTGAAAACTTGGCGTAACCAGACTCATGATGAACAACAGCGCGGTGACCAGGACGAACAGTGCGATGAGCAGCACCGCCATGTGCTTGATGTCCCAGCCAAACAGCGGTTTGATGACCAGGCTGATGCCATAGAGCGCCCAGATGACAAACAGGGAGACGAGCCGAGGCTCGAAAAGGTTAATGACTTCTTTTGATGCGTGCTGTTCGAGAACGCCAGCCACGATGGTGACCGACAGGAAAAAGAAGCCGAAAGCCACGGCGTGCATGATCAGCATTTCCAGCGTCTCCAGGTTTGGCAGGCGCTGAAAGAGCAGGCCGAACCGGTTGAGCCGGATCTGGCGGAAAAGCACCAGATACATGCCGCTGTACAGCCCGGCGATGGCTACCGAGCTGAAGCCAAAGATGGCCGCGAACAGGTGAACACCAATGCCCAGACCGCTGAATGCAAGTCCGGAATCGACGGTTTGGGAGCTCAGGATTGATGAAAAGAGAGCCGATCCCGCCGCGAAGGCGATGACGAAAAAGCCGGTCTTGTCGCTTTTTGTGGTGAATTCGATGAACATGTACGTAATGGCGAGCGTCAGCGCCACCATGCTCATGAGGTTGTAGGCCGAATAACTCAGCCGGTATCCTGCCGTCGAGGTGAGCAGACCGAGATCGGCCACATGCGTGACCACGGTAAGGATGAGCGCGGGCTGCTTGAGGCTTCCGGCCAGCGGCGTCTCCTTGAAAAAGTGGATGCCGTACAGGGCGGTGGTGACGATGTACAATAGCGGCACAATCTGTGTCAGGGCAAAAAGCAAGCTGTTTTCGATAAATATATTAGCCATACTCTGTGGGAAGAGGTCGTTTCGAGGACAGGATTATCGTGACAATACTTCAGTTATTATTGTGTCTGACGCGAGCCCGTTTCACTCAATAAAACTGAAAAGAAAAATATCTTCACGCCTGCCAGATGATAATTTCAATGGAAAAAGTGTATATTCGGCCCGATTGAAAACCTGGGCAGTAAAATATACTTATTTATCGCAAAAGATGAGCAGGAAACAGAATATTCGCAATATCGCCATTATCGCGCACGTCGATCATGGCAAGACCACCCTCGTGGACTCCATTTTCAAGCAGACGGGCGCGTTCAGGGAGAACCAGCATGTTGACGTCAGGGTGATGGACTCCAATCCGCAGGAGCGTGAGCGGGGCATCACCATTTTTTCGAAAAATGCAGCCGTGCAGCACAAGGGGTGCAAAATCAATATCGTCGACACCCCCGGTCACGCCGATTTCGGCGGCGAGGTCGAGCGCATCCTGAAGATGGTCGATGGCGTGCTCCTGCTTGTCGATGCTTTCGAGGGGCCGATGCCGCAGACCAAGTTCGTGCTTCGCAAGGCGCTCGAACTGCATCTGAAGCCGATCGTGGTCATCAACAAGATCGACCGTCCGCAGGCCGATCCGGAGAAGGTGCATGATCAGGTGCTCGACCTTTTCATTGCGCTCGGCGCTGACGAAGATCAGCTCGATTTCCCCTACATCTTCGCTTCGGCCAAGAACGGCATTGCCAAATGTAATATGTCGGATCCGGACGGCGACATGAGCCTTCTGCTCGACATGATCGTCAAGGAGATTCCCGCCCCTGAAGCGGACGACGATGCTGGATTCCAGATGCTCGTCACCAGCCTCGACTACAGTGACTATATCGGCAAGATCGCCATCGGCCGCATTCAGCGCGGCAAGGTTGCGCCCGGCAACCAGCTCACGCTGGTGACGCAGGATGGTGTGGTTGGCAAAGGTACGGTCACCAAGCTTTTCCTTTTCGACCGCACGCAGCGCGTCGAGGCGATGGAGGCGACGGCGGGCGACATCGTCGCGCTTGCCGGTATCGCGGCGGCCAACGTCGGTGAAACACTTACCACCCCCGACCAGCCCGAACCGATCGAATCGTTCGAGATCAGCAAGCCGACGCTTTCCATGCTCTTTTCAGTGAACGACTCGCCGTTCGCCGGTCAGGAGGGCAAGGAGGTGACCAGCCGCAAAATCCGCGAGCGGCTCATGAAAGAGATCATGACCAACGTCGCGCTCAACGTCGAGGAGACCGACAGCGCCGACACCTTCCGCGTGTCGGGACGCGGCGAGCTTCACCTCTCCGTACTGATCGAGACCATGCGCCGCGAGGGCTACGAACTGGCCATCTCCCGTCCCGAGGTGATTCTTCGCGAGGAGAACGGCGTGACGATGGAGCCGGTCGAGCATGTTACCATCGACGTTCCGGAAGAGTACACCGGCGTGGTTATCGAAAAGATGGGCCGCAGGAAGGCCGAGATGACCAACATGAGCACCCTGCGCGGCGGCATGAACCGCCTGGAGTTCGAAATTCCGACGCGCGGCCTGATCGGTTACAACCTCGAATTCACCACCGACACCAAGGGTGAGGGCATGATGTCGCACGTGTTCCACAACTACCAGCCCTACAAAGGCAAGCTGCCGTCGCGCGAAACCGGCGCTCTGGTCTCTGCCGAAACCGGCGTGGCCGTGGCCTATGCGATTTCGAGTCTCGAAGATCGAGGCACCTTCTTCATTGGGCCGAACGCGAAGGTTTATGAAGGCATGGTGGTTGGCGAATCGACTCGTGACCTCGACATCACGGTGAACATCTGCAAGACCAAGAAGCTCACCAACATGCGTGCCTCCGGCTCGGACGACTCGATCCGCCTGACGCCGCCGAAGAGGCTTTCGCTTGAACAGGCGCTGGAGTTTATCAATGACGACGAGCTGCTCGAAGTGACGCCCGAGAACATCAGGATCCGCAAGAAGATTCTCAACGCCGACCTCAGAGCCAAGGCGACGAAGAAAGCCAAGGCGATGGCGTGAGGGGAGAATTGATAATTAACAATGGATAGTGGATAATGAAAAAGGTTGCTCCGAGTGAGCAGCCTTTTTTGTTTGGTGCGAGCGCAAGATGAGATCGGTCGGATCAGATCAATCTTAGCATCTTGGGGATTTTGCGGAACCGAGCTTACAGTTCGAAGAAGAGTTTGCGCATAGCTTTTCTTGCTCTGGCGATGTGGGCTTTGACCTCCTGTTCGCCGATTCCCTTCAGCCCGGCGATCTGTTCCGGTGACTTGCCCTCGATTTCGTGCAGGGTGTAGATTTCGCGTTCCGGTTCCGGCAGCTTCTCAATGCAGGCGAGCAGTTGCTGGCGTTCGGGGTCGTGGGCTTCGGGGTCAGCGGCGGTTTCCCCCTTGCGCTTGAACAGCTCGTCAGCCGTTGCGGCTGCGGGCAGCTCTTCGCTCACGTCGCCGAAGAGGCGCACGAAATCCTTGAAATCGAGGCCGCTCGCTTCGCAGGGCGTGATGGCGTTGTTCAGGATGTCGGTCGCGAGCTTTTTGAACGGTTCGCCGACTTCGGGCAGTTTGATGGCGAAGTCAAAGCTGTCGTCCATGTCGCGCGCCTGGAGGTTGTAGGGCACCTTCATCAGCACGTTGATGCCCGCCGCCTTCGCGTAGTTTTCGGCCATGCCGCTGCCGTCGTCGCGGTTGACGATCAGGCCGAGCAGGCGCGAGCGGCCGCCGATGGTGCGGAAGTAGTTATTGGCCTGGCAGATGTTGTTCGAGGTGAAGATCGACTGCCGGTCGTTGCTGGTCACGAGCAGCACCTCCTCGCTGAGCGAACGAGCCAATGGCGTCGCAAAACCGCCGCACACCACGTCGCCGAGAAAGTCCATCAGAATGATGTCGATCTCCCACTCGAAGATGCCGAGCTTTTCGAGCACGTCGAATCCCGAAATAATGCCGCGCCCGCCGCAGCCGCGCCCCACCTGCGGGCCGCCGAGTTCGATGCCGTAGATCGGCTGCGGAAATCCGGGAATGTCACGCCGGAACACGATGTCGCTGATCTGCACCTGCTCGTTTTTCGCGTTCTTTTCGGCGAAAACTTCAGTCACCGTGGGCAGCGAGATGCCGCCGAAGAGCGAGGTGGTCGAGTCGTGCTTCGGGTCGCAACCGAGCTGCAGGACGCGCTTGTTCATCATGGCGAAGGTGGCGCTGAGGTTCGTTGTCGTGAAGCTCTTGCCGATGCCGCCCTTGCCGTAAATCGCGATGGTTCTTGGCGCCATAAGGTACTCAGTTGGCCGTGTTGCAGGTTGGAAAGTGTTCGCCCGCCTCGTTGCCATGCTTCCAGTGGATGATCATCTTCAGGCAGTCTGAGTCGCTGAAGGCCTGCATGTAGGCCTCCATGAGGTTGTCGTCAACCGTGCACTGGTGGGTGAAAATCTTTTCAGCGTTGATCTTGCCGGCCGCAATCAGCTCGCGCACACGGTGCAGGTCGCCCTTGGCCCACTGGCGGGCGGCGATGAAGGAGAGTTCCTTGTTGAACGCCTGCGAGTAATCGATGTTCATGCGCTGGTAGTAGCCGCCGAAGATCACCTTGCCGTGGAATTTCAGGAAGCGCAGCCCGGTTTCAATGGCGCTCATGATGCCCGTGCTGTCGATGAGCACGTCGAACTCGTGACCCGCCAGCGCCACCGAGACGTCCTGCTTTTCGGGGTTGACCTTGATATCTGACGTCGAGATGTCGAGCCGCCGCTGGTGTGGTTCCGTGACCGCCACGAGGCTCGCGCCAAAGCGCTTTGCCAGCTCTGCGGCGAGGATGCCCACCGCGCCCTGGCCAAGCACGAGCACTTTGCGGTTCTTGACCTCCGCGAGATCGACGATATGCAGCGCCGTCGCGCCGAGCGGCAAAGCGATGCCGCATTGCGGATTGGCGATGCCGTCGAGCACCGTCAGGCTCTCGACCGGGCAGACGATGAACTGCGAAGCGCCGCCGAAAGCAGCGTTCACATCCTCGTAGCCGAACGACCCCGCCACGTAGGCGAACTTGCCGATCAGCCCCTGATTGACGTGGTCTCCCGCTTCGACGATGCGCCCAACGGTTTCATAGCCGGGAATGAAGGGAAAGATAAACGGCGGCGACGGGATCAGGCCGTTGAGGGCCATTTTCTCTGTGCCGGTACTGATGGACGACCACCAGGTTTCGACCAGCACATCGGTCGATGAGACCGGTTTGAGGGTCACTTCCCGCAGCTCGATCTGGTTGACGCCGCTGAAGACGATGGCTTTGGATTTCTTCGCTTCCATACTTATTGCCAGTTTTCGGATCAGACGGCTCCGCTGGCCTTGAGTTTCTTCTCGTTATGCTTTTCGAGCAGCAGACGGATGACGAACTGCGCCGCATTGACCAGATAGCTCAGGTAGGCAAGATAGGCGGTCAGAATGAGAATATGTTCCGCCGGTTTGATCCAGAAAAAGAGGATGAAATAGGAGATGTGCACGATCATGGCAATCGCGCTGCCGAAATCCTCCCAAAAGAACTCATGCGCGAAGGCGAACTTGCCGAACACCTCAAGCTCGAAAAAGCCGCCGGTCACGAAGATCAGCACGAGCATGAAGGTTTTGAGTGCGACGAAAAAGGTTACCCACCAGAAATCGGTGACCCAGATGCCTTGCGAGTAGAGGTATGTGACCGTCAAACCGGCCAGGAAGATGAGGAACTGGATCGGGGCGAGAATAGCCTGCACGGTCGTCCACTTGGACGCATTTCTTTTTTCAAGCTGTTCCGGTGTATAACGAGGCATCGCGTGGAGATCGGTTCTGTGATGGAAACGGCACGCAGCGCGCGCCGGAATGACGGAGAATATAGTAAAATAGGCTGGATGGCAAAACTGCGAGGGCTGGGTGTCGAGGTGGGTTGCCAAGCGCTGTTCGGCGGTTTCTTTTCAGTCATTGCGAGGCGCGTAGCGACGTGGCAATCCAGTTGATTTGCTTGAAAATCAGGCGTGATCTTCGTACACATAATTCATAAGCCATGCCGTCGGGTTTATTTGGTGCCCCTTTCGAGATGGTTGCTAATATGGCATGGTTCTTCGCAGAATTTCGTGGGTGGCATGAAGGATGCTCACATGACCATCCCTGATGAACAAGTTTAACAGTTCGGTCAAAGACATTTATAACTCATCATATGATAAAGCGTTAAGGTGATTTATCCTTTGGCCGGACACTCTTTGCAGAGAGCATTCGTTTTGGCCGTGCCTCAGTCGATTGACCCATATTCACCATTTACCCACGATATTCTGCGAAGAGCTCAAAACCAAGATGGGGAAGCTCGCGGGGTAACCCTGTGGTCGCTCGAAAGTCATTTCTTTTTCCCAACCTTCCACTCATACATATTTCCCAGCGTCGCCAGCAGGCTCAAATTGACATTCTCCACTCGCTTGTTGAATCCCTCAAGTTCATCGTAATAATACAAAAAGGTTCGCGGCTGTTCGTTGGCGAGAATTTGCTGGTACTCTTTCCAGAGTTTTGCCTGTTCGGTTTGCGGAAGCGGGCCGGTGAGTCTGGCGACGACGCGGTCGAGTTCGGCGTTCTGGAAGGCTGAGGAGTTGAAGGGTTTTTTCTCGAAGTCCGATCCCCAGATGACGAGCTGGAAGGGGAGCGTTTCAGCCGCCAGTCCCGACAAGGCGGCGTCGTAGCGGTACTCGTTCTGGTTTTTGTTGAACATGAGAGACTCGTCGAAGCGCAGGCGGCAGTCGATGCCGATTTTGCGGAGGTTCTGCTGGATGATCGTTGCTGCGTAGTTGCGCCTCGGGTTGCCGGTGGGCGCGGCGAGTTCGAACGAGAACTTCTGGCCGTTTTTCTGCAAAATGCCGTCCGGCCCCGGCGTCCAGCCAGCCTCTTTGAGAAGGGCGAGCGCCTTGTCGGGATTGTAGGCGTACGCGGGCAGCGATGTGTCAATAATCGAGGTGTAGGCGGGCGAGAGCGTGGTGTTGACGATGGTAGCATGCTTTGGCCCCATGAAGCCGTCGATGATCGCCTGCCGGTCGATGGCATAGGTCATCGCTTGCCGCACGCGGCGGTCACCGAAAAAGCGGTTCGGCTTGATCTTCTTGCCGTTGCGCCACGCTTCGCCGTCGATGTTCAGCCAGACGACGCTATCAAAGTAGCGGTCGGCCACCGGGATAATCGCAATTTCCGGGTTGCTTTTGGCCAGCTCCGCGGCGTCTTTCGGGTTGATGCCGCCTGCCGATACGAGCGCGTCGATCTGGCCCGATTTGAGCATCGCCAGCCGCGTTGTGTACTCCGGCACCACCATGAAGGTGAGCGCCGGCGAGGCTGCCGGACGTGGCAGCACCGAGGTTGGATTCGATTCGAGCACTAGCTTCGATTGCCGCTGCCACTCCTTTACTTTGAACGGGCCTGCACCCATGATTGGCAATGTGGCCGCCTGTTGGCGGATCTGTTGCGGCTTGATGTCTCGGAAGAGGTGCTCGGCGACTGGCATCAGGTCGTTGAAGTGGTCGAGCACGATGTTTTCGGCCATCGGCTTGTTAAAGTGCAGCACCAGCGTCTTGTCATCCGGAGTCTCGACTGCTTTGTCGAAATCGACCGAGCCATCAGGCTTGAGCAGCAGGTCGTACAGGTAATCCTGACGACTGCTTGCCACGTTTGGGTCGGCATACAGGCGGTAGGAAAAACTGAAGTCCTTCGAGGTGAGCGGCTTGCCATCCTCCCAGACCGCCTTGCTGTTCAGGTGGAACGTCACGTTTCGCCCGTCCGGTGAGAACTCCCAGCGCTCGGCGGCGTTCGGCTGGTAGCTGATCGCGCCGCTCTTTTCGTCGAACGACGGCTTGACAAGCTGGGGATAGATCATCGTACACACCTCGCGGGCGAGCGACATCTGGATGAGCAGCGGGTTGAGGTGGTCGAAATCGGCTGAGACGGCAACCACGATGGTGTCGGGCCGGGATTTCTGCGATTTCGGGCCACAGCCCGCGAACAGCGTCACTAGCAAAAGAGCGGCGATGCTCAGCAATGATTTGTGCATGGCGGTCAGGTCTGAAATTCTATTGATGGGTTGGCCCGCCGTCAAACGCCGGGCGGAAAAACGCTCGTGAAGTGATCGATGCCGAGTGCCGTCGGCAGGCGGAACCCCTCGCCGTACATGACGCCGATCTGCTCGCCGAGTGCCCTCGAGCGCGCTTCGAGGCCCGGCAGGAACTCCTTTCGGTTGATCATCGTGACTGGCTCGTCGCTGTTCTCCTTGCGGTGGAATTGCGTTCCGAACGCTTCTATACCGGCTCGCGAACGCTCGAAGGTCGATGAAACGTCCACGACGATCTGCGGTTCGAGCTGCTTGAACTGGATGTAATAGAGCAGGTGGCGCGGACGGTGTGCGGCTTGTGGCAGGCCACCATCAAAGGTTTCGATTTTGCGCAGCCCGGCGTAGTAGCAGGCCTCGTAGATGAGGCGCGAGGCTTTCATGTGGTCGGGATGGCGTTCGTCCGGCGGGTTGCAGAAAACCGTGTCGGGCCGGTATTTGCGGATGATCCGGATGATCTTGTGCAGGCTCTCTTTAGTATAGAACAGCTCCGAATCGCCGAGATCGAGCTGCTCTCGCGCCACGTAACCCATGCGCTCGGTGGCCAGCGCGGCCTCCTGACGGCGGGTTTCGGCGGTGCCGAGCGTGCCCATCTCCCCAGCGGTGAGGTCGCAGACGGCCACCGGCTTTCCCTCGTCCATGATTTTCAGGAGCGTCGCTCCACAGGCGAGTTCGACATCGTCGGGATGAGCGCCGAAAGCGAGTGCGTAAACCGGTTGGATGGGTGCAGTCAAGGTCATGATTTTATATATTAAGCGACGCGGTTTTCAGCCCACGAAGGCTATCAGGTAAAAAAAGATACACTCGATGATCAAGGTAAAAATAGTTCGACTCAATCAAAAGGCGATCCTGCCGGTCTATGCAACCGCTCACGCTGCCGGGATGGATGTTTCGGCATGTCTCGATGCGCCGGTGACCGTTCCGTCCTCCGCTTCGGCGCTCATTCCAACCGGCTTCGCCATCGAGCTGCCCGAAGGCTACGAGGCGCAGCTCAGGCCGAGAAGCGGGCTGGCGCTCCGCCATTGTATCTCCCTGCCCAACTCGCCGGCGACTATCGACGCCGACTATCGCGGCGAGGTGGGGGTCATCCTTATCAATCACGGGCGCGAGCCGTTTACGGTCAGCCACGGCGACCGCATTGCGCAGATGGTGGTGGCGAAGGTCGATCACGTCGTGTTCGAGGAGGTTGAATCGCTATCTGAAACCGCGAGAGGAGAGGGGGGATTCGGGCATACAGGGGTTCAGGCGAAAGCCGAATGCCTTTGATCTGTTCTATTCATTCCACGCAGGGCAAATCTTGACGCCTGGCTATAAAAAAGTCAGGGCGAGGTTGAACCCCGCCCTGGTCATACGATCAAAAGTTTTTCAGCAAGGAATGGCGGCTTATTCGCCTTCAGGTTTATTTTTCGGTGCTGCCGGTGCTGCCGGTGCTGCCGGTGCTGCTGTGGGCTGAGGAGTCATCGCCTTCAACGTGGCGGCACCCGATTCGGAGGTGTGCACCACGGGAATCTGATGCACGACTTTTCTCTTCTCTTCGCCGCTGCTAGCGCCCATGAACATGGGAGGCATTCCTTGCGGGAAGATGCCGCCTGCGAGCTGGTTGATGCCTGCGCTGACATTGTCGAACAGGTTCTTGACCTGGTTGGAGTTGACCATCGCGTTCAGGTTCGAGATCATACCTGTCCAGAACTTGCCGAGTTCGTTGAACGAGTTCTGAATCTGCTCTGATTTCAGGGTATTCGTGACTCCCTCGATGATTTGGCCGGAAACTGAATTGACGTTGTTGATGATCTCCTTGACCGGCTCGGAGTTGATGGTGGTGGTGACCCCTTCGATGATCTGGCCGGTGGCGGAGCTGACCGTGCTGATCACTCCCTGCACGGACTCGATAGTCGAATCGATGAGAATACCCATGTTGCCAATCAGGTGGGCCATATCGCCGTTACCGGCGCTGGTATTTGGTGCTCCGGCAGCCGCCTTGGGTGCCTCGGCGGCGGGCATGTTTGTTTCTTCGGTAGCCATAATGGTTTGATTTGAAGAGAATTGCGTAGAAGGTTATCCTTGCGGAGCGTCGCTCCTGTTGGAATTATTATGTTTTAAATATAGTGATAATAATCGAAAAATCGTTTCGTGCTTGAGTATGAAACGATAGAGGTGTGGCGCCGGGTGAAGGGGTTTTACCGGATCGAATCGCGGTAAAAAGCGACAATATTCTTCTGGCTGAAGCCGAGGGCATACATCAGGTGGATCGTGCCGAAGATGGCTTGCAGCCTGACCGTGCCGTTCGTGTGATATTTCCTCGCAGACGTGGTGACGGTCGAGTCGAGAATATGGAATCCGGCGTGGCGCTGGAGCCGATCGATGATCTCGATGTCCTCCATGATCTGCAACCGCTCGTCGAATCCGCCGATCTGCCCGAACAGCTCTTTCGTGATGAAAAGAGACTGGTCGCCGCCCCGGCAGACCGGAAGCGGGAATTGCGTGAACCAGCCGTAAAGCTGCATGAGCCAGTCGGGATCGTCGAAGGTCATGCGGAAGCATCCGGCCCTGGCGCCTCGCTCGATAGCGGAGAAAATGTCATCGCAGAATGATGGCGGGGGCGTGGTGTCGGCGTGCAGGAAGTAGAGGATCGAACCTGTCGCCAGCTTTGCTCCGGCGTTCATCTGGACGGCGCGGCCTTTTTCGGAGTGGCAGACGACAACGGGAAATGTTCGGGCAATTGCTTTGGTACGGTCATTGCCAGACACGCTGACGATGATTTCGGTGTCGCCGCGTCCAGCCGTCAGGGCGAGCAGCGTTTCGAGTGTGCGGGCGATTCCGGTCTCCTCGTTCCATGCCGGAATGATGATGCTCAGCTTTGTCACGGTGTCCATAAGCCGCTCGCTCTGAGGTCGTCGAAGGTGTCGATGTCGGAGAGCGCCGGGAGCAGGTCGCACGATCTGCCGTGCTCGCGGATGATGCGCTGAGAGTCGTTCAGCACGCTCGATGTGCTCCAGGTTCTGCCGAGAAAAAGCTCCGGGAAGGGTTGCTTCAGGGCGGCGAGATAAAATCCGCCGTCCCGCGCGGGGCCGAGCACCACGTCGCAGGCGTCGAGTTTCCGGAACGCGAGATCGAGAATGAACGGGCTGAGTTCCGGGCAGTCGGTGCCGATGAGCGCGACGCGGCTGAAGCCGAGCGAAAAGCCTTTCACGAAAGCGCGGTGCATCCGTTCGCCGAGGTCGCTGCCTTGCTGGAGCCACGCTTCCGTGTCGGGGGCAAGCAAGAGGTCAGTGTTGGGGATGAAGTCCGAGTAGGCGATGGCTTTCGATGCGTTGATGCCTGTTGTCGCCTGCTTGGTTAACTCCCGAAGCTGCTCGTAAATCCGCAGTGCTTCGGCGTCGCCGATTGCCGAGGCCAGGCGGGTTTTGACTCGCCCGGCAACGGGATTTTTCGAGAAGATGATCAGGAGTTCGTCATTCCGGCTTTTCATGCGAGGCTCTCCGGGAGGTTGTCAATTTCGGTTGTAGGAACGAACCTATGTGTTCGCCCTGCTTTCAAGGCACATCGCGACACCATCGCATGGGAAGGGCAGACACGCAGGTCTGCCCCAACAGAATGTGGTTGTAAAACACCTGCCCGCCCTGTCGGAAATCTCTCAGATCAGCGGCCCATCCTCTGGTGCAGTTTTTCGGCTACCTGCCGTCCACTGAGTGCTGCGCCCTCCATTGAGGCCAGGTAGTGCTGATAGGTGTAGTCACCCGCGAGGAAGAAGTTGCGGATCGGGCTGACCTGGTCGGGCCGGTACTGATCGACGTCCGGCACCGCTTTATAGACCGACTGCGGAATCTTGACGATGGTCGATTTAAGCAGCTTCGCATCGCGCGATTTTGGGAAGCGGTCGTGAATCTCCTTCATCACCATCTCCGTGATCACCTCGTTCGGCAGGTCGAGCAACTGGTGGGCAGGCGCGAGCACGAGGCTCATCACGCTGCCGCCGCAGGCCGTGCCCATGCCCGCCTGGAAATCGTCCGGGCAGGTGATCGAGACGTCGGCGAAGGTGGCGAAGGTGGTGCCCTGCGAGAACATCAGGTTGTCGGTATCGGTGATTTTCTTGTCGAACCAGAGCTGGCAGTTGGCCACCGGGCTGCCGACAAACTGGTGCAGGTTCAGAAAGTAGTCGTGCTCCAGCCATTCGTTCGGCACGATCTTCTTGACGCTGTGCACCGGCAATGCGGAAATGTAGGCGTCGGCCTCGACGGTGT
The DNA here is from genome assembly GCF_000006985.1 of Chlorobaculum tepidum TLS. Lineage (NCBI taxonomy): Bacteria > Pseudomonadati > Chlorobiota > Chlorobiia > Chlorobiales > Chlorobiaceae > Chlorobaculum > Chlorobaculum tepidum. The sequence goes on along the minus strand of NC_002932.3, from coordinate 1,326,250 downwards.
GGCCGTCACGCAGCACGGCGCGCTTGATGGTCTTGTCGTCGTTCAGCTCGAAGCGCGACAGGCGAGCATCGATGAAGATGCGGCCACCCTTGCTCTGGATGTACTGGCGCATCGGCTCGATCATCGAGTCGCCGGGATTTTTACGGAAGAAGGCGAACTTGGTGGCGGCGTAGTCGGTGCCGAAGTATTTGAAGATGGTGATCATCGGGCGGGCGCTGATGACATTCGGCTCGATGAAGTTCATCGCCAGAGCGATCGCCCGCCAGAGCTTCTGCAGCGAGTGCTCCGAAGCGCCGTGCAGGCGGTGCCACTCGGAGTAGGTCATGTGGTCCTGGCTGCGGAAGTACTCCTCGTTGCCAGCCAGCGCGGGCCAAAGCCCTTTGATAAGCGAAATCTTGTCCCACATGGTGAGGAAGTCCGCCTGCAAGCCGCCGACCACCTCCGCCCACGGGCTTGGCAGGTTGGCCTTTTTGAAGAATGACTGCTTGCCGTCCGACTCGGCATAGATCAGCGAATGATCCTTCCAGAGATAGTTATCGCCCGCGCCGATCTTGTCCAGATACTTCTGAAGCTGAGTGTAACCGCCGAAGACGATATGCAGTCCGGACTCGATCGAGTCGCCGTCACTGTCTTTCCAGACCGAAACTTTTCCGCCGAGAACCTTGCGTTTTTCATACAGTTCGACGGTATGGCCGCGATCGACCAGTTCGATGGCCGCGCTGAGACCGGCGACACCGGCTCCGAATATGGCTACTTTCAATGTTGCTTGGATGACTTGAGGTTGGAGATGCTCAAAAATAATGCAGAATATAAGGTTTGAGACGTTTTCCCGAAAGGGTGACGGGAGTTGCCAGGGGCCAGAATTCCGAAGGCTTACGAAGGATCATCCGCCTTTTCCTCGCTGTTTTGCTTTTCAGGCTCCTCGCCCTTGAATTTCTGAAGCATCCGGTCCACTTCATCGAAAAAGCGAAAACCGAGGTTGAGTGATTCCTTAACAATGAACCGCAAATCTTGAAATGCGGGGCGCGAGTCTCTTACCGGCCTCGATATCAATCGACCGGGGGAATTCGGGGCATCTGGTTCATCAGCGGAGAACTTTCTGGACAACTCTTTCATGGCGGTAACGTGGTCGATAAAGGTAATCAATGTCTATTTGCTGACTCTGGGAGGACGCACCGGCGGCAGTGCTACGCAGAGAAAGCAGTTGAGAGACATAGATTATTAACTTACATTCTTGTTTGCAAATAACAAGATTTTTATTCAGTGATGCCAGCCTGTGGTTGGGATAAAATCCTAAAATATTAAGGGGAAATAATGGTTGATGCCCTCATAATTTAGAATAAGCTTGTTTATTTCTTAGATTTCATTAATTTACTACAAAACCGAAGATTCTGCTTATGTCCGGACACCTTGACCTCATCGATCTGAAGATCATCGAATCTCTTGGCGGCAACGGCCGGATACGGTTGAGTGAGTTGGCCGAGGTTGTCGGCCTGTCGATTCCATCGGTCAGCGAGCGGCTCGACAAATTGCAGAAGAACGGTATCATTAAGGGGTTCACGATGGAGGTCGATGAGCGTCAGCTCGGGTTCGACATCCAGGCGTTTGTGCGTGTCCGCGTCGATTCCTCGAAGCACTACAAGTCGTTCGTGGAGCATGTCATGAAAGAAGAGGAGATCATGGAGTGCTACTCCGTAACCGGAGAGGGCTCGCATATCCTCAAGGTTATGACGCACAACACAGCTTCCCTTGAGCGGTTCCTGTCGCGCATCCAGAGCTGGCCGGGAGTATTGGGTACCAATACGAGTATCGTTCTTTCGCAGTTGAAAAAGAATAACCGGATCTGCGCCGAGATTGTTCGCAACAATCTGCAGGACCGGCAGGTGCTGATTACCTTCGATGAAAAGAAATCGAAAAAATAGCCAGCAGTCATTTCAGGTTTAATCAACCACGTTTAAAACAGTCCAAAACAAGTAAAGGAGGATCTCTTGAGTAACGAGAGCAAAAAACCGGTGGCGTCCTACTATGGCGCATTGACCTTTGGTACTGAAGCCATGAGAGCAAAGCTTCCCAAAGAGGTGTTCAAGGCGCTGCAGGACACGATCAAAGCTGGCAAGAAACTTCCCGCTGACATCGCTGGCGTTGTAGCCCACGGGATGAAAGAGTGGGCTATGGAGCATGGCGCTACCCACTATACCCACTGGTTCCAGCCGATGACCGGCACGACCGCAGAAAAACACGATGCCTTCCTGACCACCCAGATGGATGGCACCGTGATCGAGCGTTTTTCGGGCGAGCAGCTCATCCAGGGTGAGCCTGACGCTTCGAGCTTCCCGTCGGGCGGCATGCGTTCGACCTTCGAGGCCCGCGGCTACACCGCATGGGACCCCTCCAGCCCGGCATTCCTGATGAAGGGCGGCAAGGGCATGACCCTCTGCATTCCGACGGTCTTTATCTCTTATCACGGTGAGGCTCTTGACGAGAAGACTCCGCTGCTGCGCTCCATGGATGCTGTCAGCAAGGCCGCCATCCGCCTGCTCGATACCATCGGTATCACTGGCGTGACCAAGGTCAACACCTATGCCGGTCCCGAGCAGGAGTACTTCCTGATCGACAAAAAGTTCTATGCCCAGCGTCCTGACCTCATAATGACTGGCCGCACCCTGCTTGGTGCACTGCCGCCGAAGGGTCAGCAGCTTGAGGATCACTACTTCGGTTCGATTCCTGATCGCGTGCTCGAGTTCATGCAAGAGGTCGAAGAGGAACTCTTCTTGCTCGGCATTCCGGCCAAGACTCGTCACAACGAGGTTGCTCCGCACCAGTTCGAAATCGCTCCGATCTTCGAACAAGTCAACCTTGCTTCCGATCACAACCTGCTCGTCATGGAGGTGATGCGCAAGGTGGCCGACAAGAAAGGCTTTGCCCTTCTTCTCTTTGAAAAGCCCTTCGCAGGCATCAACGGCTCTGGCAAACACAACAACTGGTCGATCGGCATCGATGGCGGCATGAACCTTCTCGATCCCGGTGATACTCCTGAGTCCAACATCAGCTTCCTCGTTTTCCTCGTCGCCGTGCTCAAGGGTGTGCTGAAACGCTCCGCGATTCTCCGCGCGTCGGTCGCCAGCATCGGCAACGATCACCGTCTTGGCGCCAACGAGGCTCCACCGGCTGTTATCACCGTCTTCCTTGGCGACCTGCTTGAGAAGGTGCTTGACGCCATCGAGAGCGGCAAGGTCGATCTAAAAACCGAGAAGCAGATTCTTGACCTCGGCCTCAGCCACGTGCCGGTGCTCAACAAGGACTACACCGACCGTAACCGCACCTCGCCGTTCGCCTTCACCGGCAACAAGTTCGAGTTCCGCGCCGTTGGCTCCAGCCAGCCGATTTCGGTTCCGAACATGGTGCTCAATACCATTATGGCCGAAGCCCTCGATGACCTGAACGCTGAAATTCTCGCCAAGATCGAGGGCGGCATGGCTAAAGAGGATGCGATTCTCGCCGCCGTGCGCGATGGCATCATCGCCACCAAGGCTGTGCGTTACCCTGGCGACAACTACAGCGAAGATCTCCAGAGGGCTGCTGCCGAGCGTGGTCTGCCGAACATGAAGAACACCCCGGAATCGGTTCGCGCCTGGACCGACAAGGACACCGTCAGTATGTTCGTCAAGTACGGCGTTCTGACTGCCGAGGAGATCGAGTCCCGCTACAACGTCCGTATTGAGCGCTACGTCAAAGGCATCGATATCGAGGCTCGCACGCTTCTGCTCATGATCAAGACCATGGTTATTCCGGACGCATCGGAGTACCAGGGCGATCTGGCCAGCTCCTTCAACAACCTGGCTGCAGCCGCTGAATCCATCGGCCTGTCCGATGCAGCGCTCCAGAGCCAGGCTGGTCTTCTCAAGACGCTGGCCGAAGATCTGTCGAAGCTGATTGATCTGACCGCCATTCTCGAAGAGACCATCGAGGAGATGGAAGAGCAGGAGAGCGAGCTCGACAAGGCCGATTTCTGCTCTGCAAGGCTTCTGCCCTGCATGAATGCCATCCGCGAGGTTGCCGACAAGATCGAGGTACAGGTCGATCGCAGCCGCTGGCAGCTTCCAACCTACTCCGAGATGCTCTTCGAGCACTAAGAGCTGGAGCGAAAGCACAAGTAAAAAGAGGCCTGCGAAAGCGGGCCTCTTTTGTTTTGGGCGGAGAAGAGGACGCGGTGGCTGAAAAAGGGAAGACTACGCTCCGATGATTTTGATGAGCACTCGTTTGCGGCGGCGTCCATCGAACTCTCCGTAGAAGATTTGTTCCCAGGGGCCGAGGTGAAGTTCGCCTTTGGTGACGGCCACCACCACTTCGCGACCCATGATCTGGCGTTTGTGGTGCGCGTCGCCATTGTCCTCGCCGGTGCGGTTGTGCTGGTAATGCGACGGGTTGTGCGGGGCAAGCTCTTCGAGCCACTGCTTGTAGTCGGCGTGCAGGCCCGGTTCGTCGTCGTTGATGAAGACCGAGGCGGTGATGTGCATCGCGTTGACCAGGCACAGCCCCTCCCGGATGCCGCTTTCATCGAGCGCACGCGAAACGTCGCGGGTGATGTTGACGAAATCCATTCGCGATGGCACCTCCATCCAGAGCTCTTTGTGGTACGATTTCATAGGTCTTTTACTTCGGGTTTGAGCGGGATGATGTTGGAACGGCTTTGTGTTTATCGCTCGAAAAGCCGTATAATTGTCGTTCAAAGATAACAAGAAACATCTCAAGGTTTGCGCCCATGACCGAACTCTTCCAGTACCCGATGTCGTATCCCGGCTGGTGGCTCAACAACTACTACTACTTTACCTGGACGCTGGCCATGCTGTTTCTCGCTGGAGGGTGGGCCATTTTCTACCGGTACGGCAAGTTCAGTTATGGCGTCGATTTCGGCTGTTTCTGGAAAACTGCCCTTCTGGTCATCATGACGACCATCGCCCTCGGCGTTCCGTCGTATTACAACACGAAATTCGTCGCGCAACATGGCAATGACGGAGATTCCGTTTTGCTTACGCCCGACCGCATCGAGTACCGTTACCGCAACGGCGAGAAGAAGATGTTTCTTTTGAAAGACATCGTGTCGATTTATCAGGAACCGGTGACCTACAACCCGCCGCCGAAGATTTTCATTGTTGCCAAAAACGCCGGACTCCGGGATTCGATCACCGTCACCGAGGGCAAATACGGCCTTCCGGACGTTGACAAGCTGCTTGCAGCGCTGTCGGCCAGGACGGGCTTGCAGATCAAACGGCCCTAAACACGGTATCCGGCGCATTTCCCATGCAGAGTTCCCGGGGCGCACGAGCTGCCGACGTGCCTGTGCGGCTGGTCGTTGACATCGGCAATACCAGCACGACGTTGGCGATTTTCACCGGTGATGAAGAGCCGTCGGTCGAGTCGGTACCGAGTGCGTTGTTTGCCGATTCCAGCACAATGCGCGAAGTGTTTGGCAACATGGCCCGGAAGCACGGCGAGCCACAGGCCATCGCCATTTGCAGCGTGGTGCCTTCCGCTACCGCCGTCGGTTCGGCGCTTCTCGAATCACTTTTCTCCGTACCGGTGCTGACCATCTGCTGTAAGCTCCGTTTTCCTTTTCGTCTCGACTACGCAACCCCGCACACCTTCGGCGCGGATCGCCTTGCCCTGTGCGCATGGAGCCGACATCTCTTTTCTGAAAAACCGGTTATCGCCGTCGATATCGGCACGGCCATCACCTTCGACGTGCTCGACACGGTGGGGAATTATCGCGGTGGTCTCATCATGCCGGGTATCGACATGATGGCCGGAGCGCTTCATTCGAGAACCGCCCAGCTTCCCCAGGTGCGCATCGACAGGCCGGAGAGCCTTCTCGGGCGCTCGACGACCGAATGCATCAAAAGCGGAGTTTTCTGGGGAGTGGTCAAACAGATCGGCGGCCTCGTGGACGCCATTCGCGGCGACCTTGTACGCGACTTTGGCGAGTCAACGGTCGAAGTGATTGTCACCGGCGGCAATAGCAGGATTATCGTTCCGGAGATCGGCCCTGTCAGTGTTATCGACGAACTCGCTGTCCTGCGCGGCAGCGATCTTTTGCTGCGGATGAATATGCCGTGAATCCCGCCGCTACAAAGTTTCGACCTTGAGGCTTACCTTTTCTCTTCTCACCCCGGCTTGAAAGCCGGGACAACAGAAAAGAATGTAACGATCGAGTGGCAGCAGGGTTAAAACCCTGCTGAAGAGAACCACCCCATTGCATCGTCAATTGCCTGCAGCACATCGGTTTTTGTGATGTCCTTGTCGTGCAGGAAAGCGTGCCCGATGCGGTCGAGCAGGACGAAGCGGAGCTGCTTGTCGATCTTCTTTTTGTCGGAGAGCATACTCTCCACCAGCTCGTCGCGGTCGAGTGAAAGGAAGCGCTTGTTGACCAGGCCGCGCGGGAAGCGGAAGCGGGCGAGCAGCGCGAGTCCTTCGCGCAGATCAGCTTCGGCGAGGAATCCCGGCCGGTGCGAAAGGAAGAGCGCGCAGACCATGCCGATGGTGACTGCCTCGCCGTGGCGCAGGTTGCGGTACCCGGCCATCTTTTCGAGGCCGTGCGCGAAGGTGTGGCCGAAGTTCAGCGTCGCTCGCAGTCCAGAGGTTTCGCGGAAATCCTTTTCCACCACGTTGGCCTTGATGAAAGCGCTGCGGCTGACCGCTTTGGAGAGCCAAGGTTCTTCGAGGCGTACCACCTCGTCCCAATGTTTGGTAAGCAGGTCGAAAAACTCCCGGTCAGCGATGAATCCGTACTTCACCACTTCCGACATGCCTCCGTAAATTTCACGAGAGGGGAGTGTCCTGAGGTAGGCGGGGTCGATCAGCACCAGCTCCGGCATATGGAAGAAGCCGATGAGATTTTTGCCGAGCGGGTGGTTGATGGCCACCTTGCCGCCAATGGAGCTGTCGGTCATGGCGAGCAGCGTCGTTGGGAGCTGCACCACCGGAATGCCGCGGTAGTAGCTTGCCGCGATGTAGCCGCCGAGGTCGCCTACCACTCCGCCGCCTGCGCAGAGCAGGTTCCAGCTCCGGTCAACGTCCGCCTCGATCATCTGTCCATAGAGTTTCCATGCCGTCGAAACGCTTTTCGAGGTCTCGCGTGCGGGCACGACCAGCTCGATGGTGCGGAAGCCTTGGCGCTGCATCGATTCGATGATCGCGTCGCCGAAAAGCCTGCGGGTGTTCTCGTCGAAAAGCAGCACGGTTTTCTTGCCGAGTCCCCTTGTGGCGTAGAGTTCACCGACGGAGTCGATGACCGGCGTTCTGACGATGATATGGCTGGACGGAGTCTGCATGTCTTACTTCTCGTTAGTGTTGTTTTTCGACGCGCGGCGGATGTGCCGCTCGATTTTGCGTGTCAACTCCTCGACACTTGCGCCGATCTTTTTCGAGTCGGTGAAGAGCACCAGATCGGCTTTCAGGTAGCGGGGTTCCCGTTTTTTCAGAAGCTCCGCGATGCGCTGCTGGATCTCTTCTCGCGTCAGCTTCCGCCCGTCCGGGCCTTTGAGCAGGGGGCGGTCGGTCTTGTGCTGGAGCCGGAGCGTGAGAATTTCAGGGCTGGACTTGAGGTAGATCAGGGTGCCGTGCGAGCGGATCAGCTCGAAGCATCGGTCGTTTTCGAGCACGCCGCCGCCAAGCGAGACCACCATCCGCTCCTGTTGGCCGATCTTTTCGAGCGTCCGGAGTTCGAGCGAGCGGAAGGCGGCCTCGCCATCTTCGGCGAAAATCCGGTTGATGCTCTTCCCGGCGGTAAGCTCGATTTCGCGGTCGAGGTCAATGAACTCGAAGCCGAGCGAGTTGGCCAGGAGCGGGCCGATGGTCGATTTGCCTGAACCGCTGAAGCCGGTCAGAAATATGAGTGAGTGGTGTTTCATCCTGTGATTCGGCAGGCGCTGGCAGCCAGCTAGCCAGCTGTTGATTTGCGGCCAATATACGAAAAATGAGCGATAACCGGCTCAGGGCGATTGTTTTCGCCTGCGAAAGATGATCGCTTTGCGGCATCGAATACGATCATCTGACATCATCGTTTATGAAAAATCTGTACATCATCAAGGCAGGGAGCGCCTTCGCCACCGAGGCGCAGCGGCTGGGGGGATTTCGAGGAGTGGGTGGGGCGAGGCGTTGCCTGCTCCGGAGCTGTGTGCCGGGGTGTGACCGGCTCGCACGCGATGGTGATCGACAATTTGCTGTGGAGCGTCGCCATCGGGTGGTGGATTCGGGAGCTGATCGCCATCCGCACGGGCGGGAGGCGGGCACGGTCTCCATCGAGCTGACGCCTGACGGCGAGCGCGACGCGCTTTTCGACGGCATCCCCGCGCGGTTCGTCGCCAACGCCACGTACGCGCAGAGCGTGCTGTGGCTGCCGCTGGGCGCTGTTCATCTCGCCTTCAACGGCTTCGAGCCGAACCACGCTTTCCGTGTGGGCGAATCGGCGTGGGGCGTACAGTTCCATCCCGAGTACACGAGGCAGATCATGGCAGTTTACCTGCGCGATGAGATCGCTGACCTCGAAGCGGCTGCCGAAGATGCCGGAGCGTTACGCGACGCTGTAACTGAAGCGCCGTTTGCCGGTCGGGTGCTTACAAATTTTGCCAGCTTTGTTTCCCGGACTCTCTGAGCCGCTGCACGAGCCCGGTCAGGCGGCGCTTTGACTTGCAGTTTTTGATGGCGAGTGTGAGCGCTTTCGGCTCGGCAACGATCACCACGAGCTTGCGTCCGCGCGTGACCGCCGTGTAGATGAGGTTGCGTTCGAGCAGCGTGAAGTGCTGCATGGCGAGCGGAATGACGACAGCCGGGTACTCGGAACCCTGGCTTTTGTGGATGCTTGTGGCGTAGGCGAGCGAGAGTTCGTCGAGATCGTTGAAATCGTACTCGGCGCGGTGGTGGTCGAAGAAGAAGGCTGTCGCGATTTCCGCCTCCGGGTCGATCGCTTCGATGAGGCCAATGTCGCCGTTGAAGACCTCCTTGTCGTAGTTGTTGACTGTCTGGATCACCTTGTCGCCTGGCGCGAAGGTGGTGCCGAAGCGCGTGACCTTCGGCTCGGAAGCTGGGTTGAGCTTCGCCTGAAGCTCGGCGTTCAGCGCGTGCACGCCGACGCCCCCCTTGTTCATCGGCGTGAGCACCTGCACGTCTTTGACCGCATCGAGGCCGAAGCGCTTCGGGATGCGCTCCGTGACGAGCTGTATCACCTTGTCGTGAATCTCCTCGGCCGAGGCCGCCTTCACCACGTAGAAATCCGACAGCTCCTCGCCCTCGGCGGTGAGCGGCATGTCGCCCTGGTTGATGCGGTGGGCGTTGACGACGATCATCGACTCGGCGGCCTGCCGGAAGATTTCGGTGAGCCGCACGGTCGGGATCGCCTCCGACGAGATCATATCGGCGAGCACCGCGCCGGGACCGACCGATGGGAGCTGATCGACGTCGCCGACGAAGACCACCGCCGCGTGGTCAGGGATGGCCGCCACGAGCTTCTGCATCAGCACCACATCGACCATCGAGGTTTCGTCAACCACCACGAACGAGGCGTCGAGCGGGTTGCCGCGTCCGCGCTTGAAGTCAAACGCCTGCGGGTCGAATTCGAGCAGGCGGTGGATCGTCTTGGCCTCGATGCCGGTCGATTCGGTGAGCCGTTTGGCCGCGCGTCCGGTGGGAGCACAGAGCGCCACGGAGACCTTTTCGCGCTGGAGCACCGAGAGGATTGCTTTGAGGATCGTCGTTTTGCCGACGCCCGGCCCGCCGGTGATGATCGAGACCTTGCTCGCCAGCACGAGCGTCACTGCGCTGCGCTGCGATGGCGAGAGTTCGAGAGCTGTCGTCTCCTCGATCCACGGCAGCGCGTCGTGCGGATCAAGTGCATTCCACGGCAGCGGGCCGCGCATCAGGCGATGCAGGCCGGAGGCGACGCCCGTTTCGGCGCGATGCAGCGATTCGAGGAAGATGCACGGCACGCCGTCGATCGTTTCGCCCACGATGCGGCGCGTCAGCTTTTCATTTTTCACCGCTTCGACCACGAGCGGATGGTCGATCTGGAGCAGGCGCGACGCCTCGTCAATCAGCGTCTCTTCCGGCACCGCACAGTGGCCGTTCTGCGACAGCTCGCCGAGCACGTGGCTGATGCCCGCTTCGGCCCGCATCAGTGAATTTTTCGCGACGCCGAGGCTCGTGGCGATGGCGTCGGCGGTCTGGAAGCCAATGCCTTCGATGTCGAGCGAGAGGCGGTACGGGTTTTCGGTGATCGTTGCGATGGCCTGTTCGCGGTAGCGGCGGTAAATCTTCCAGGCCCGCGCTGTACCGATGCCGTGCGATTGCAGGAAGAGCATGATGTCGCGGATCGCTTTCTGCTCGGCCCACGATTTGACGACCATGTCGAGCCGCTTGCGCCCGATGCCGGGGATTTCAAGCAGCCGCTCCGGATCGTTCTCGATCACTTCGAACACGGCGTCACCAAAACGCTCGATCAGCTTTTTAGCGTAGAAATTGCCGAGTCCCTTCACCTGTCCGGAGGCGAGGTAGCGTTCCTTGCCTTCGAGTGTAGTGGGTTGTGCGGGGGTGATTTTCGAGGCCTTGAACTGCAATCCATGCGTGCGGTCGTTCTGCCACGTGCCGACGCACTCCATGAATTCTCCAACCGCCGGTGATGTTGCGAGGCCTACCACAGCAACCGGCTCACGCTGCCCGGCGACCCGGAGGCGCAGCACCGTGAAGCCCGACTCCTCGCTGTGAAAAGTCACCCGCTCGACTGAACCGGAGAGGCGCTCTTCGTGTGAGTCGGCGGGTTTTTGCATGATTCGGGTGGCTGTTGTGGAGGACGAACGGAGCCGGGCTTTACGGCTTTCCGTTGGCGAGCTTCTGTAACGCTTCGAGTGCGCGGTCGCACCCGGCATCGGCTTTGCGCTTGTCGCCAAGCGACAGGGCTGCGGTGCTTCTGTTGGTGTTCAGTGTCGAGAGACGCACGATTTCGCTGTTGACGCGCATGAACTCGCTGAAGTCGGTTTTGGCTTCCCGGATGTAGGGACGGCTTTGTTTGCTGGTCATTTTGTCGAGTGCTTTCAGGGCGGAGCTGACTTTTGTCTGTTCAGCCTGCATCGAGGATTCGAACTTTTTCTTGTCGGCGTCAGCCATGGCATCGATATGGCGCGACTGGAGCAGTGCGATGTTGCGTATGGCGATGCGGGCATCTCCGGCGATCTTGTCCATCTGCGCTTTTCTGGCAGGCGGAGTGACCTTTGCCGTCAGTTTGGTGAGATTGTCGTCGATTTTATGCATCAGATCCGCGCCGATCGAGTTTGAGAGTTCAAGCGCCTTGTCATTGGTGTGTTGCGGGGCTGATTCGAGCAGCCCGGCGTTGATCTGCTGAACTTCTGCCCACGATTTGCCAAATCTGGCGACCAGCTCCTTCTCTTTTGCGGAGCCGCTTTTGGCGATGATCGCTTCAAGTGTTTTCAGGTCACGATTGACCTCCCGGGTCGCAGCTTTCGACTCCTCGGCGAACCTTGCCGATTCCTCGTCGCTTGTAGTCAGGACGGCGCTTTTCTCCTTTTCAGCGGAACGTGCGATGTTCATCCGCATATTCGCCAGAAGCGCCTGCTTCTGGGACCCGGTGGAGCCGCCGTTGATGATCGACGCGCTCTGGAGCCAGAACGAAGCCAGCAGCGTGATCAGTGCTGTCACCACAAGGCTCGCCGCCCATGCCAATCCTATGCTTTTGCTCGCTTCTTTTTCGTCCCTGTTCATCATGAGCGCCTCAATGGTTGATTGGTCATTCAGAGGTAATCCGTTGCTTCGGAATGTCCGGAAAAGTTTATTTTTTTAACGATTCGGGGAATATACAAAAGGGTGTGCATGATTTGCCGCCAAAAGGTTTAGCCTGTTTCGTGAAAATTAAAAATATGATGATGCAAGCCAAACCTGCAGAGGTGTCAATGGTCGATGCGCTGGTCGATCCCTGGCTGGGAGCGATCGGGCGTGATTTTGAAGGCTACCGCAACCATTGCCGCCGGGTGTTCATCTTTGCCTGCACGCTTGCCGGAGCGGAAGGGGAGAGCCGCGAGAAAATCGCTATCGCCGCTGCGTTTCACGACCTCGGCATCTGGACGGACAATACCTTCGACTATCTTGAACCCTCCAAGCGGCTCGCCAGTGCTTATCTCGCTTCGACGAGCAAGGCCGAGTGGACGGATGAGATCAAAGCGATGATCGAACAGCACCACAAGGTCACCCCGTGGAGTTGCAAGCCCGGCTGGCTTGTCGAGCCGTTCCGCAAAGCCGACTGGATCGACGTCACCCTCGGCGCCCGCAACTTCGAGCTCAACCGTAGCTACATCCGCGAAATCCAACGTCGCTATCCCAATGCCGGATTCCATGCTACGCTCGCCCGCCTGAGCTTTGAGCGGATGAAAACGCATCCGAAAGATCCGCTGCCGATGATGCGGTGGTAGGGTAAGCGAAGCGGCAGTTCAGCGATGAATGTGTGGAAATGGAGTTTAAAATCGATATAAAATGGTGTTTTGGCTTACCTGTTTTTGATCGATATATTTTTTGCACAACGATAAGCTTAACGATGGAGGCGAGATATGGCCGTTTACTCTTTTCTTGACCTTGCCTATGATGTTCTCAAAGTGGCAACCCAGCCTTTGACTTATCAGGAGGTTTGGCAGGCCGGAAAGGAGAATGGCCTTACAGACAAAATCAAGACATCAGGTAAGACTCCGTGGCAGAGTCTTGGGGCGCAACTGTATGTTGAAGTTCGAGACAACGAAGACTCCCGATTCATGAAAGTCGGGAAAAGACCTGCCCGCTTTTTTCTCAAAGATCGGGCGGCTGAATTAGCATCGGATGCAGTTGCCAAGATTGAGAAAGAGGAATCTAAGAAGAAGGAAAAGAAGACAGCGTATCACGAACGTGATATTCATCCACTGCTTACTTACTTCGCTTATGCAAATCCGAGTTTTAACCGTGGGCGCTCGATCTTTACAAAGACCATCTTTCATGAAAGATCGCAGAGATCCGGTTACAATGAGTGGATTCATCCAGATATTGTTGGATTCTATCTGCCTTTGGACGACTGGCGTCCTGATGTAATTGAATTCAACCGCCTTTCTGACAACAACTCTCTGAAGCTTTTCTCGTTTGAGGTGAAAAAGAGCCTTACGAAGGCTAACTACAGAGAGGCATACTTCCAGGCTGTATCTAACTCGTCGTGGGCACATGAAGGCTATCTTGTCGCTGCTGAGATACTCCAAGATGATGAGTTTCTCGCTGAACTTGAACGACTTGCTTCATCGTTCGGAATCGGCATCATTCATCTTGATCCGATAGACATCGACAGCTCCAGTATCCTCTATCCAGCAAGGGTTCGGGATATTCTTGACTGGGAAACGATAAACAAGCTCTGCGAACAAAACACGGATTTCGAGAAATTTCTTCAGGACGTGAAAATAGACTTCGAGTCCAAACGGATTCACCGGGCAGAGTTTGATGAGATCGTCAAAGACATTCGAAAGTATATCAGAGAGAAACTGAAGATTGAACCAGAGGCTTGACCGTATGCTGTAACCCGCACTGAAAGATTCGGCATGAGCTTTCAGCGCGATTTACTTTCATTTCTACCCGCTAATTCTCCCAAACAACTCATACGCCGTTGAATCCTCGATCATCACCTGTCGGAAATCGCCTTCTTCCACAGCTTCATCTCCAATCTCGATAATCACGTCGTTATCGACTTCGGGGGCGTCGTATTCTGTCCTTGCGTAGGCGACGCTTTCCTCAATCCGGTCGATGAGTACTTTCAGCGTCTGGCCTTCGAGTTTGCGGTTGAGGCTGGCCGAAATTCCTTCCTGGAGTTCCATCAGTTCGCCGACTCGTTTCTCCTTTTCCTCGTCGCTGACCGTGTCTTCAAGCGCGTAGGCAGAGGCGTGCTCTTCGTGGCGGTAGGGGAAGCAGCCGAGGCGGTCGAAGCGCGTCTGTCGGATGAAGTCGAGCAGTTCCTCAAACTCTGCGCGGGTTTCGCCGGGGTAGCCGGCGATCATGGTGGTGCGGAGGCGGATGTCGGGGTTCTTCTGGCGGATGTCGTCGATGAGCTGTTCGGTGGCCTTGCGCCCAATGCCGCGCTGCATCGATTTCAAGATGCGGTCGTTGATGTGCTGCAGCGGCATATCGATGTAGTTGCAGACGTTCGGACGTTCGCGCATGGTGCTGATCACCTCCAGCGGGAAGTTGAGCGGGTAGGCGTAGAGCAGGCGGATCCAGTTGAAGCCCATGTCGGAGAGGCGCAGCGTGAGGTCGTTGAGCGCGGACTTGCCGTAGAGGTCGTAGCCGTACACGCTGATGTCTTGTGCGATGAGGTTCAGCTCCTTGACGCCCTGCTGCTGGAGCAGCGCGGCTTCGCGCAGAAGCTGCTCGATGGGCTGGCTGACGTAGGGGCCTCGGATTTTCGGGATCGAGCAGAAGGAGCAGCGGCGGTTGCACCCTTCGGCGATTTTCAGGAAAGCGTAGTGCGGCGGCGTGAGCAGTTCGCGCCGGTCGAACAGCTCCTCGCGGTACTTTGCGCCAATGGCTGCCAGCACTTCCGGAAGTTCGCGGGTGCCAAAGAGACCGTCGATTTCCGGCATCTCTTCGGCGAGTTCCTTGCGGTAGAGTTCCACCAGGCACCCCATCACATAGACTTCGCGGACGACCCCCTCCTCCTTCTTGCCGATAGCGGCGAGTGTTTCGTCGATCGACTCCTGTTTGGCATCCTTGATGAAACCACAGGTGTTGATGAGGATGATGTCCGCTTCGTCAACATTGTCAGTAAAGGTCAGGCCGGAGGCGACCGCCTGCGCGGTGAGTCGCTCACTATCGACCGTGTTCTTCGAGCAGCCGAGGCTGAGCAGGAAGATTGCCGGTTTGCGTTCGTCAGTTTTTGTCATTGCTGTTGAACTCCATGAGGAATGACTCTTTCCAGTCGGTGAAGTCGCCTGCCGCGATGTGCTCGCGTGCCGTTCTGGTGAGCCAGAGGTAGAACGAGAGGTTCTGCATGGTGCAGAGCTTGAGGCCGAGAATTTCGCCCACGTTGAGCAGGTGGCGGATGTAGGCGCGGCTGTAGTTGCGGCAGACGTGGT
Organism: Chlorobaculum tepidum TLS; assembly: GCF_000006985.1. NCBI lineage: Bacteria > Pseudomonadati > Chlorobiota > Chlorobiia > Chlorobiales > Chlorobiaceae > Chlorobaculum > Chlorobaculum tepidum. Next base: position 1,311,116 of record NC_002932.3, on the reverse strand, counting down.
TGTCGAAGCCTTCGTCGATGGGACGGAAGTCGTCGGCATACTTGCCCGCACGCAGGTTGATCGTCCCTTTGCGGGTATAGACGCGGCCGTTGCGACCCTCGCGCGTGGGGATGACGCAGTCGAACATGTCGATGCCGCGCTCGATAGCGTTGAGAATGTTCGCGGGCGTGCCGACGCCCATCAGGTAGCGCGGCTTCGATTCGGGCAAAATGGTGTGCGATAGCTCAAGCATCCGGTACATCTCCTCCGCAGGTTCGCCGACCGCCATGCCGCCGACCGCGTAGCCGTCAAAATCCATATCGACGAGCGCCCGGCTGGAGTGGGCACGCAGGTCGTCGAAGGTGCCGCCTTGCGTGATGCCGAACTGGAACTGTTCGTAGCCGTAGTGCGGTCGGGTCGAGAGGAAGTGCTTTCGTGCCCGCTCGGCCCAGCGCAGCGTCAGCTCGCCCGACTTCTGCACATACTCCTTTTCGGCAGGCCACGGCGGGCATTCGTCAAGCGGCATCATGATGTCGCTGCCGATAATACGTTGCGTATCAACGACGTTTTCCGGTGTAAAGTGGAGTTTCGAGCCGTCGAGGTGCGACTTGAACATCACCCCCTCTTCGCTGATTTTCCGCAGATCGGTCAGCGAATAGACCTGATAGCCGCCGCTGTCGGTCAACAACGGGCCATCCCAGTTCATGAAACGGTGCACGCCTCCAGCCTTGAAAAGTATATCGTTGCCGGGTTTCAGATAGAGGTGGTAAGTGTTGGCCAGAATGATCTTCGCATCGAGCGCTTTCAGCTCGTTCGGCTCGACTGATTTGACGCTCGCCCGCGTACCAACCGGCATGAAAATCGGCGTTGGAATGTCGCCGTGGCTGGTTGAGAGCACGCCGCAACGCGCGGCTGAGTGGCGGTCTGTCGAGAGAACTGAAAACTTCATATTGATGCGCGGGTGGCAAAAACGGATAGAGTGGTGATAACGATGAATGAAGGTAGGGAACCGTATTCACAAATAAAAATTGGTACGCTTCGCGTGTTCGTTAAAGCAATAATGAAGAAAATAACGGTATGAAATTTTATGGATGCGCAAAAATGTTGTAAGTTTAAAATATACGTCATAAAAAGTGAAAATTTGTGTATAAGATGCTACTGGTGTATAGGTGAGCAATATATGAAAGGTGTATTTTGAGTCCGGCAAACCTTTAAACATTATCTTCCTCATGTTAGAGAATAGCACAAACGCAATGTTCGGATTTTCGAATTCGGATATATCCGTTTCTTCTGGACATACTTCCCATCTGGATGAGGTGTTGCCTCAGTCCATGTACATGGTGGATGCGGATGGACGCATGGTACGCTGGAGCCCGTGGTTTCGGGACCGGATCGCCGGATTTTCTGACGCGGAGATGGCTTCGACCGATTTTCTTGAGCTGATCCATCCCGAAGACAGAGCGTTGGTTCGGCAGCGAATGCGGAAGATTCTCGATCAGGGCGTTCAGGACAGTCTTGAGGTCAGGATATTTCTCAAAGGTGGGCCTGCATTTCGCTGGTTTCTTCTTATGGCCAACCGATATGAATATGCCGGGCACTATTTCATAACCGGAACAGGCATTGATATTACCCGTCTGAAAAATGCGGGTATGGCTATGACGCTTGGTGAACAGCGGTACCGTTCAATGTTTGAACAGGCTGATGTTCCGGTGTTCATTACCGATACTGACGGTGCCCTTGTATATGTTTCTCCGGCTTTTGAAAAGATAACCGGTTACTCTTTTTCGGAATGCGAAGGTAGGCCATTCACCGAATGTTGCAAAGAAATTGAGCCGGGAGGCGCATCTCTTTCCATGTTTAGCGATGTCATTTCAAACGATTTTAACTGCAGGGCCGGCGAAATCACGATTCTCAAGAAAGATGGCTCGTCGTGTTACGTTGAATTGAAATTTCAGCGTTATCATGACAACCGTACCGCAGGTGCGATCGGGGTGCTTTGCGATCTCTCCCAGCGCAAAAGGTTTGAATTGCTGACGGAGTTCCGTCTCGAGCTTTTGCAGTATGCCGACAAGATGTCTATCGATGAAATTATGCAAAAGATGCTCGACAAAGCTGAAAAGCTTACGGACAGCCTGGCCAGCTTTATCTGTTTTCTTTCTCATGAGTCGGGTGGCGTGTCTGACTGTATTTTATCGAGCAGTTTTCGTGACCGGATGGGGGCGACGAGCCGAAGCGGGGAGCAGCTTCCCTTCGATGTGATGCCGTTTCTTAATGATGCCGTCAAATCCGGTCGTGCCAGTATTGTCAACGGATACCCTGAACAGGGGCATTCTGACGTTTCTTTTGATCATCCAGCCATATTCAGCAGTCTTGCAGTCCCGATCATCGAGCGCGGCAATGTTGTTGCCGTTCTGCTGGTTAGCAACAAGCGTACGCCCTATACCGACAATGATGCTCACTGGGTAGGTACGCTTACTGATCTTGTCTGGGAGATTGTGCTCCAGAAACGGGCCGCGCAGGCCGAGATTAACCATCAGTCGGTTCTGCTGCAAATTCAGAAGATGGAGCTTGTTGGTCAGCTTGCTGGTGGTATAGCTCATGATTTCAACAACATGCTTGGGGTTATTCTCGGCAATGCCGAACTGGCACTGTCGAGTGATGACCTTGAGGCATCGGTTGAGGAGAATCTGCAGGAGATTTACCGGGCGGCTGAACGTTCGGCTGAAATGATCAGCCAGTTGCTTGCATTCGCTCGAAAGCAGACGGCTATGCCCAAACTGGTGCATATCAATGAGGTAGTTCAGGATTCGCTGCCGATTCTGCAAAGAGTAGCGGGAGAAAAAATTGAGATTGAATTACGGCCATGTGGTGATGACTGCCGGCTTCACATCGATCCGTCCCAGATCGATCAGATTTTGATGAATCTCTGCCTTAATGCCCGTGATGCTATGAATGGTACCGGAAAAATCGTTATTGAGGTGAAGCGAATCAACATCGCCCCGTCACAGTATAGTAGCGGTGATTTCAGATTGCCAGGGGATTTCATCATGCTTTCCGTGACCGATACCGGTCAGGGGATTGCCGATATCCACAAATCGCACATTTTCGAGCCGTTTTTCACCACCAAGGCGCAGGGGAAAGGTACCGGTCTCGGACTTTCGTCGGTCTATGGTATTGTCAAACAGAACCGGGGGTTTGTCGATTTTGAAAGTAACGTGGGAGTCGGGACTACGTTCCATATCTATCTGCCTCTCTATAAAAAGCATGATGTTTCTGGAGCTGACAACGGCACCGTCAGCAGCAACAATGAACAGACGACGATTCTTGTTGTCGAAGATGAACCCGAAATTCTCAATCTTTGCCAGGTCATGCTTCAAAAGTCCGGATTCAAAGTGTATGCCGCCAACTCTCCATCCGAAGCCATCGTGATTGCCGAAGAAAACAGCGGCAAGATCGATTTGGTTCTGACCGATGTGGTTATGCCGGGGATGAACGGGGTTGATCTCGCCTCAAAGCTTTTGACCATCAGTCCCGGCTTCAGGGTGCTTTTTATGTCGGGATATCCGGCGGACGTGATTGCCAGTCACGGGGTGGATAACCCGCTGGTCAACGTCATCCGCAAGCCCTTCACGTTCAAGGCACTGGTCGAGAAAGTTCAGGAAAGCCTCGCCGTGGAGTGAACCGCCGGAAGCAGACGTCTCCGGTGCCGTTTATGCTTTTGATGACTCAGGCAGGGTGGTAATGTCGAGTTGTAGGCGTTTCACCGTCATGTTCCAGTGAGCTTGCCCTGATCGACACGCCGAGTTTTTCTGAAGAGGTGCCTTTGTAGGTGCCGCGTACCGGTGGTACGTCGCCATAGTCACGTCCTGTTTCGATCTTGATGTACCAGTCGCCCACGAAAAGCGTTTTGTGGGTCGGATCGAAACCCGCCCATCCCTTTCTCTTTTCCGGACCACACACTTCGCACCACGCGTGACTCGCCTCGTCCTGTCCCTCCGGAGTGCGGCCGTACGCCGACGAACTCGCGCCGGAAGTGCTTGCTGCCGAGCACCAGTTCGGGGGGAATAACCTTGTCCCTCAGGATTTTCTGATCCTGATAACTATCTGCGAGGAAAAGGCTTAATGCGGTGATGCGCTGGTTGCGGAAAAAGATGTTCACCAGCTCCCGCCTCGCCCGGATGTCTGCCGCCGAAAACTGAGTGAACCTCTATATCATGATGCCATAGTGAGCGCGCGGCCTATCGTCACTGGCGATTACCTCGTCGAAAAAGCGATCAGATTGCGGGTGATATTGATCGAACAGTCAGGTCATGGGCGGTAAAAAAAAGAAATTGCGGACTGCGTCTGGTTATCTGGGGCGACAGTTTAAATAAATGCGGTTATTTTTAGTTGTTTCCTAAATCAATAATACGAAGGTGTAGAGTGGGCGAGGCGATTTTGGATGGCCATCAGCGATGCGCCAGCGTGTAGCTGTTGTCGCCATTCGCGGTGTCGAGCCGCAACGCACCGGCCCTGACCAGCGACACAAGGATGCGCCGCGCCTCCTTCATCGGAATGCCGGCGCTGTCGGCGAACTCTTCGGCCGTGATCCGGTCATGCTCGTTCAGCCAGTCGAGCAGGCAGCGTTCTCGGCCGGTGAACGCAACTTTGAGCGGCTCGCGCGACGAGAGCATCAGCTCGATGCGATCGTCGGAGGCGGCCTTGTTGTGGCTGCCGTCGCGGATGAAGACCCGGCGCTCGACGCCATGCTTGCCTGTGTCGCGCCGGATGAGCGGTTCGATATGGAAATGGGGGCGTTCCGGACTTTTCGGAATATCGACAAGCAGCACCATCCGCCGCTTGAACTCCTCGAAGTGAACCTCAATGCGAGGCTTTGGCTCGATATGAAACCTCATTGCCTCGTCAATCACCTGAAGCGCCTCTTTCTCGCTCTGGATCCCCACGATCCGCCGGTCATCGTCAACCCCTATCAGGATGACGCCTCCGGAGGTGTTGGCGAATGCCGTGATCGAGCGGGCGATTTTGGGGGCGGAGTGGATGAGCCTCTTGAACTCGATACGCAATCCTTCGCCCTCTGCAACCAGATCGAGCAGGTTCGGAATGAGATATTCAGGCTTGTAACTGGTCATGAGGCATCTCCATCTTGTTTAATGAAGGCCGGGGTGGTCAGCCGGAGCAGCCGGGTCAACTCCGCAATTGAGAGGATGTTCCCTGATCCGATATACGTTCGCCTCTCGAACAAGCGATTCAGGGAGCACATCACAAAACCATACGCATCAGTTGCCGTTAATGCAAGCGGCTTTTGATTCTTGTGACAAATGAATCGTCACGGACGGCCATTACGCTGTTCGCTGGTCGGCCAGCTCACCGGCATCTTCACCGATGAGGTTCATCTGTTTGCGGTAATAGGAAAACGCCTCGTCCTGCTTGAGAATCCCGAGCAGCTTGCGTGAATGATATTCGACCACCGGCAGTGTCGAGTATTCGGAAATCTCGAAAATCTTCAGCGCCTCGTCGAGCTTGGAGGTGTCGTACAAGACGGTCACATTCTTTTTGACCAGATCATCAGCGATCATGCCGGGGAAGATACCATCCTTCAGCACGAGGCTCATCTCGTCGAGGCCGATGATGCCGACGAACGTTCCCTCTGGCGTCGTGATGAAAAAGTGCGAATCGCGGGTGTTGTAGAACGCATCGATGATGTTCTCCACCTTGGTGACATCGAAGAACTTGACGAATTTGCGCTGCATCACCTCCAGCACGCTGATATTTCCGGCAATGGTCAGTGCAATGCCGAAGCCGACACGCACATTCTCCTTTTCGAGCACGTAGGTTTCCATGGTGTAGGGATAAGCCAGCCGTGCCACCAGCGCCGAAGTAACCGCCGCAAACATGATGGGCAAGACGATCTCGTACTGACCGGTGACTTCAAACAAAATGAGGATAACAGTCAACGGTGCGCGCATGATTCCGGCGGTCACGGCGCCCATGCCAACCAGCGCGTAAGCCCCTGATGCGGCGGTGATTGCCGGAAAGAGATTGTTCACGACCTTGCCGAACATGCCGCCGAGCATCGCGCCCATCTTCATGGTCGGTGCGAACATGCCGCCCGAACCGCCAGAGCCGACCGTCAGCGCCACGACCACCGGCTTGAGCAGGTAGACGGCAACCATGTTCTCCCAGCTCTCCTGCCCGATCAGTGCCTTGTTGATAACCTCATAGCTGAAACCGTACAGTTCCGGCACCCACATACTGATCAAACCGCACAAAAGGCCACCGATAGCGGGCATCAACCACGCGGGAATGCGAAAGCGCTTTTCAATTTTCTGAATATGCTCTTCAATGAAGTAAAAGGTTCTGATGAACAGGACTGCGGTGAGACCGGCAAGGACGCCGAGAATGAAGTAGAACACCAGTTCGGTATTTGAAACGAGACTGTATTCGGGAACCTGAAAAGTCGGGTAATTGCCGAGATAGCTTCTCGAAAGTACGGTTCCCACCACGGCAGCCACCACGATAGGGCTGAATGTCTTGACGCTGAAATCGCCGAGAATCACCTCCACGGCGAACATCACGCCACCGATGGGCGCGTTGAACACGGCGGCAAGACCCGCTGCCGCGCCACAACCGAGGAGTGTCCGGGTTCTGCCCGGCGAAAACTTGAGCCACTGCGCCACGGTTGAACCGATCGATGCGCCTACCTGCGCGATCGGCGCCTCGCGTCCGCCGCCGCCCCCGGTTCCGATGCTGACCACCGAGGTGATGGTTTTGTGTATCCAGTTTTTCGTGGGAATTTTGCCATTTTTCTGTGCGACCGCCTTGATGACCGAAGGTAAGCCGTGCTCCGGCCTCGCCTTGACGACAAAAGCATTATACAGCCCGACAATCAGGCCGCCCAGAGCAGGAATGAGCGGAAGCAGAAAAATTCTGAGATAATTGTTGAAAGTCGGCAACCCGAGCGCGGTTGTGCCGTAGAAAAGGTATGAGCTGATGATCTTGATGGCGTCGTGAAAAATAACGGCGACGTAGCCCGTGACCAGTCCAACGAAAACGGCAACGAGAAGAAACGGAAGATCCTGATTGAGGTTGAGCTGGGCGAGGAACGAAGCCCAGGTCATGCGGACGAACTGCTGTGAAGAACCTTTGAAATAACGGCTTTTGCGAAGGATCAGATAGGTCAAGACAATAACACGCCGCTTGATGCGGCTGTTCTTAAAAAGCCAGCTCATTGAATCGGGTCAGTGGATTGGTAATCATGGCAATACTTGCAATGTATTTTTTCTGTATGTGGATACCAAACAAACGCTGATTTCGCAAGGCTTTCGATGGCGATTATCTTTTGGGCAAAGCTTTTTTTGAGATTGGGCTGAGAGCGTAGCGGAAATGGCCCGCATCTGGTCAGCCGTGCCACGCAGCATTGGTAGCCAGGGCGAATGTCGAAGCTCTGTTTTGCAGGGGAGGGAGAGATTTTGCCAACAAAAGCGAAGAAAAAAAAGCGCACACGTCGTCAAACCGAGTGATGAGTTTTCAGCAACACAAGCAATTAACCAATTATGGAACAAGAAATCATGCGCACCTGGGTCTGGTCAACATCTTCACCGGTGCCGATTATCCTGTTGAACGTTTTTCTCTGGGCCTTTTACTTCGTCCCCTCGCTGCTCGCCTGGACGCGCAAACACCGGAGCCTGCCCGCCATCATCGCGCTGAATATTCTTCTCGGCTGGACGGGCCTCGGCTGGATCGGCGCCTTCGTCTGGTCGCTCTCCTGGCCAGGCCACGACAATTCGCAACCGCCAGCAGCACCGACTCAAACCGCATCCGAACCAGATCAGGAGGGGTGAGTCTGACCGTCAGACCGTGCTTTTAGTCAGATATGCAGACGCACTCCAGATGCGTTGCATAAAAGCCGAAGCCGCTTCGAGAAGATGGGATAAGTATTTGTTTTATCGAAAGTTATTGACAGTATTTTTTTCTGCTTATGATGATTTTTTGAAAGAAATTATCATAACAGCCCGTAGTAATTGATAGAGCGGAGTCATTGTCGGTTCCGCTGAAATCAATCAAAAAGGACAGGATAACGATGAAACAGAAGTTGACTTGGGGAGTTATCGCAGCACTTGCAACGAGCGGCATTGTCGGAGGCGTGACATTTGCGGCGGACAACACGCAGGCTCCACCTGCCGTCACGGCTCCGGCTCCGATGCGGACGCCATCTCCCGAGCGTCAGGAAATGAGGGCCGAGAAAAGAGCTGACCAGCGTGAAGCGCGAGCTGAAAAGCGTGCCGATCGCCGTGAGAAAAGGGCTGTAAAACGTGCTCACCTGCGCAAAAAGAGGGCTATCCGGCGCGCGCAGCAACGCAGAAACCGTACAGTCCGCCGGGCTCAAAGAAGAGAGGTTCGAGAGATTCGTCGCGAAAACAGGATCGAACAGGGCAGATAAGCCGATTCCGGCAAACAAGACCCGGCGTCATGAAGCGCCAGGAAAATCCTGAATAGGCCCGTGCTCTGTCAAGTATTCAAGAGTGTTGTTTCACCCAAAAAAGCAAAAGCCCCGGCGCTTCATCCGAGCCGGGGCTTTTGCTTTTCATTCCATCAATCCGTGATTCATTCGGGCTTCATGTGCGGGAAGAAGATGACGTCGCGGATGGAGTCCTGGCCGGTCAGCAGCATCACCATGCGGTCGATGCCAATGCCGAGGCCGGCGCAGGGTGGCATGCCGTATTCCAGCGCGCGAAGGAAATCCTCGTCAACGATCATCGCTTCGTCGTCGCCGCGCTGGCGTAGGCGGGCCTGCTCTTCGAGGCGTTCGCGCTGGATGACCGGGTCGTTCAGCTCGGAGAAGGAGTTGCACACCTCCTTGCCGCCGACGATCAGCTCGAAGCGCTCGACGAGTCCAGGCTCCGAGCGGTGCTTCTTGGCGAGCGGCGACATCTCCTCCGGGTAGTCGGTGATGAAGGTCGGCTGGATGAGCTTCGGCTCGACGAATTCGCCGAAAATTTCATCGATGATCTTGCCGCTGCTGATCTTGGGATCGAGTTCGAGTCCCAAATCTTTCGCAATGTCGCGGAGCTGCGCTTCCGATTTGCCGCGAATCTCCATGCCGGTGTACTCCCTGATCGAGTCGGCGATGGTGAGGCGGCGGAAGGGTGGCTTGAGGTTGATTTCGTTGCCGAGGAACATCGTCGAATCCTTGCCGTTCACTTCTACGCAAGCCTTGTGCAGTAAATCTTCGACCAGCTCCATCATCCAGATGTAATCCTTGTAGGCGACATAGAGCTCGACCTGGGTGAATTCCGGGTTGTGGAAGCGGTCGATGCCCTCGTTGCGGAAGTCCTTGGCGAACTCGAACACGCCGTCGAAGCCGCCGACGATGAGCCGCTTGAGGTACAATTCGTTGGCGATGCGCAGGTAGAGCTGCATATCGAGCGCGTTGTGGTGCGTCGTGAAGGGGCGGGCCGCCGCGCCGCCGTAGATCGGCTGGAGAATCGGCGTTTCCACTTCGAGCCAGCCGTTCGAGGCGAAGTAGTTGCGCATCAGGGCGACGATCTTCGTCCGCTTGATGAAGGTGCCGCGCACCTCCGGGTTGACGATCAGATCGACATAGCGCTGGCGGTAGCGCAACTCGCGGTCGCTGAAAGCATCGTAAATCACCTTCTGGCCGTCAACCTCTTTCTCTTTGGCAATCGGAATCGGGCGGAGCGACTTGGCAAGCAGCTCGAATTGCCTGGCGTGTACCGAGATTTCACCGGTTTTCGTCTTGAACGTGAAACCGCTGACGCCCACGATGTCGCCGATGTCGAGCAGCTTGAAGGTGTTGTACGAAGCCTCGCCGACGTCGTCCTTTTTGAGGTAAATCTGGATGCGACCCTCGGAGTCCTGAATATGCAGGAACGACGCCTTGCCCATCCTGCGGATGGCCATGATGCGTCCGGCCACCGAAACATCTGCGGGATTTTCATCGCTGAAGCTGTCGATGATCGCTTTCGAGGTGGTTGTAACGTCGAATTTATAGGGATAGGGATTGATGCCTGCTTCGGCAAGGTGCGTGCGCTCCTCGAAGCGGCGCTTCATCTGGTCGTTGAGCGAAACTGCGGGTGACGGATCGTTCTGCGGATTCTTCTGTTCTGGTGCGTTGGACATGCTGATGGTCTGAAGTGATAAAAGTAAAACGGGTTATCTGAAGCTTGCGCGGGTCAGGCCGAGATCATGGTTTTGATCCAGATCGACGGCAGGGTGCTCAGTTTCTGGTAAAACGAGCGGTAGGCGCGCTGGGTGAAGACATCGTAGCTGTTCTCTTCGATAGCCTTGAGGATGTCGCTGTAGTTGCGGCTGCTGATGCCGACGGCGAGACGACTGTTTTTTTCAAGCATTGGAATGCCAAGGTCAGCCGAGGCGTAATACTTTCGGGCGCGATCGATCTGGAACTTCATGAGATCGACGAACTTGTTGTTCATCGTGCGGCTCATGAACTCCTCGCGGCTGTAGTTGAAACGCCGTAAATCCTCCAGCGGCAAATAGATGCGGTTGCGGTCGATGTCCTCGCCGATGTCGCGCAGGATGTTGGTGAGCTGCATGGCGATGCCGAGGTCGATAGCGTGCTGGAGTGCCTCCTTGTTGCTGTAACCGAAAATTTCGACCGTCATGAGGCCGACTACCGAGGCCACCTTGTAGCAGTAAACGTAGAGTTCGTCGAAGGTCTCGAAGGTCTTGAAGTCGATGTCCATCGCCACTCCGTCGATCAGGTCGAGCGGCAGTTCGATGGGAATCGAGTAGTGACGCAGGGTATCCTGCCAGGCCATGAGGATCGGGTCGTTGCTCGGCGAGCCATCGTAACAGGCGCGAAGGCGCATTTTCCAGTCGGCAATCGAGTCATTGATCTCCTTGCGTGTCAACTGGCCGTTGCTCAGCTTGTCCTGCGCCAGATCGACCAGGTCGTCCACCGTGCGCAACAGGGCATACATGGCAAAGATCGGGTTCTGCTGGCGTTTGGGCAGGAATTTGGCGGCGAGGTAGAAGGTCTTGGCGTGGTGCCGGGCGATCTGGCGGCAGTAGTCGTAGGCGTTCGGGAGCGACAGCTTTTGGCCTGCGTCGTGAAGCACTGTCTGTCCGTTATAGCTGTAGTTCATGAAACTCTTGCCGCTGGTTTTGCCTGTCTGTTAGCCGGGACGTCTGTTGCCTTGTGAGCAGAACGGCCTGATTTTTGCATTTGCCAGCTCGTTTTTGTGTGCCGGAGCGGCAAAAATATGTAACTTTCTGTGGCCGGAATACGTTATGAGGAACGTGACGGCAAAATAAAATAATGGCTCTAATATAGCAATAGCAAGGAGGTTCGCCGTTATCTGCCGATCACGGAGCGCTGTTGCATCAGAATCTATCCCAGACGATCCATTTGACGACCATTCCATCACCGGAACCCCGGGAGCGTGCCGTACTTGTTGGCATCACTTCCACGCCTGACATTCCCAGACACCTTGTCGAAGAGTATCTCGACGAGCTGAAGTTTCTTGCCGATACGGCAGGAGCCGACGTTATCACCTCGATCATCCAGGAAAAGAAACAGCCCGATCCTGCCACCTGCATCGGCAGCGGCAAGGCCGAGGATCTGGCCGGGCTGGTTGAGGCCGATTCGATCGATATTGTCATTTTCGATGACGACCTTACCCCCGTGCAGGTGAGGAACCTCGAACGCATTCTCAAGTGCAAGGTGATCGACCGCACCGGCCTCATTTTGCAAATCTTCGCCATCCGCGCCAAGTCCGCGCAGGCTCGTACGCAGGTGGAGCTGGCGCAGCTCGAATATCTTCTGCCGCGTCTCTCCGGCGCCTGGACGCACCTTTCCAAGCAGAAGGGCGGTATTGGCACTAAAGGACCCGGCGAAACGCAGATCGAGACCGACCGGCGACTGGTGCGCAACCGCATCGCCTCGCTCAAAAAGAAGCTTCGCGCCGTCTCGCTCCAGCACGACACCCAGACCCGTGGCCGGGCGGCTGTGCCGCGCGTGGCGCTGGTGGGCTACACCAACGCGGGCAAATCGACCCTGATGAACGCGCTTTGCCCCGAAGCTGGCGCCTATGCCGAAAACCGGCTTTTCGCAACGCTCGACACCAAGACCCGGCGGCTTGAACTCAAAATCAACAAGCTGGTGCTGCTCTCCGATACGGTCGGCTTCATCCGCAAGCTGCCGCACACGCTGGTCGAGAGCTTCAAATCCACGCTTGACGAGGTGTTGCAGGCGGACTTCCTTCTGCATGTCATCGACGTGAGCCATCCGGGTTTTGAGGAGCATATGCAGGTGGTGCGCGAGACGCTTAAAGAGATTGGCGTCAAGCACGACCACATCATCGAGGTGTTCAACAAGATCGACGCCCTCGACGATCCTGCAATTCTGACCGGCCTGCGCGGCAAGTATCCCGACGCGGTGTTTATCTCCGCGGTGCGCGGCTTGAATCTTTCGGCGTTGAAGGAAACTATTGCCAATTACGTCGCCCGCGACTACAAGACGCGCAAGGTGAAAACGCACGTTTCGAACTACAAGCTGATCGGCTACCTCTACGACCACGCCGAGGTGATCGACAAGAAGCACGTTGATGAAGATGTGCTGCTCACCATTCGCGTGCACCGCAACAACCTCAAGCAGATCGACGCCATGCTCAAGGCGTCGGCATCGAAAAACCATGCCGCTGCAAATCTTCAACACCACGAAACGCACGATTGACGAAACACTCCTCGCCGAAGTCATCCGGCTGGTAATTGGCGAAGAGGGCGGTGCGGTCGGCTCCATCGAGGCGATCTACTGCGGCAACAAGATGATCCGCCGCATCAATCGCGACTTCCTCGGTCACGACTACGTCACCGACACCATCACCTTCGGCTACAACGAAGGTGGGGAAGTCGATGGTGAATTCTACATCTCGCTCGATGTGATCGAGTCCAACGCCCGCCGGTTTGGCGTAAGCTTCGAGGACGAACTGCTGCGCGTGACGATCCACTCCGCACTGCACCTCATGGGCTACGACGACGAAACTAGTGAACTGCGAGCAGCGATGAGCCTTCGGGAGGATCACTATCTTTATCGCCTCAGGCACTGATATTTCCCTGTCGTTCGACACCTGATCGTTGTATCGGGGATAGAATTTTTTACTAAATTATCCTCATAAAATCCCCGCATTTAGTTCCCTGCGCCGTTCAGCTCACCGTTGATGGCGATGCGCGGAGGCTCTGCTAATGAAAAATTTTTACGGCAATGAATCTCATTATCAACGACAAAACGGCCTCATCGAGCGTTGGTCAGACGATCGGCAAGGCTGCCAGGCTGAATCACGCTCATGTTGGATACGTTTGCGGAGGCCACGGTCTCTGCCAGGCTTGCTACATCACCGTTCAGGAGGGCGCGGACTGCCTCGCTCCTCTCACCGATGTCGAGAAGGCGTTCCTGTCACCGCGCCAGATAGCCGCTGGGGGCCGTATGGCCTGCCAGGCCACCATTGCCAAGGAGGGCACGGTGAAGGTGCTTTCGCGTCCGGAAGAGGTGCGCCGCATGGTGTTCAGCAATCCTTTCCAGCTTATCGGTTACGCCGCCGACATGGGCAAGGACACCGCGCAGCAGATCGTGCCGGGCGTGCAGAATCTCATCGGTCGCATCCAGCGCGGCGAGATGGGCGGCAAGGATGCTCTTGGCGATATGATTGAGTCCATCCAGGGTGCCGCCGGACTCGTCGTCGAGGCGATTCAGCAGGGGCCGATGGCGCTGCCGATTCCCTTCAAGGAGCAGATCGCGGATCTGATCTCCAAGCTTCCACTGCCACAGATTCAGTTGCCCTCGATTTCGCTGCCGCAACTTCCGTCGATCTCCTTTCCGCAGCTTCCGTTCTCGCTGCCCAAACTTCCGTTCTCTCTGCCGTTCCTGCCGCAGCAGCCCCAGGCTACGGCGTCGCTCGAAAAGGTGACGATCACCGTACAGCCGCCGGCTAAAGACTGAGCGGGCATCGTCAGGCTGTTAGCTCCGATTTTTTCTACCCTCCCCCGGCTGAACCGCCGGGGGCTTTTTGTTGGCAACAGGTTTATCGAGCATCCGGTTTGCCGGTGCTCTTTGAATGATCATGATTGCCATAACCTTTTTCTGGAAGTAACCATGGGTTTGAGTCTTGGCGAACGTTGCGGGCTGGTCATGCAGTCCGATATTCGCGCCATGTCGATCGAGTGCGCCCGCATGGGTGGGATCAATCTTTCGCAGGGTGTTTGCGATACGCCGGTGCCGCCGGTGGTGTTGCAAGGGGCCGCCGATGCGGTGATGCAGGGGGCGAACATCTATACGCATCACACTGGCATCCGCGAACTGCGCGAAGCGATTGTCGCCAAGCAGCGCCGTTTCACCGGCGTGGCATTCGACGCCGAGCGCGAGGTGGTCGTCTCCGCCGGGGCGACGGGCGCGATGTACTGCGCGTTTCAGGCGCTGCTCAATCGCGGCGACGAGGTGATCGTGTTCGAGCCTTTTTACGGCTACCACGTCTCGACGCTTCGGGCGGTCGAGGCTGTGCCGTTGTTCGTGCCGCTCGATCCGTCGGACGGCTGGTCGTTCCGCGTCGAAGCCCTCGAAGCGGCAGTGACACCGAAGACCAAAGCGCTGCTCATCAATACGCCCGCCAATCCCTCCGGCAAGGTCTTTTCGTGCGACGAACTGGCGCTGCTGGCGGAGTTTGCCATCCGCCACGACCTGTTTGTTTTCACTGACGAGATGTACGAGCACTTCGTGTTCGGCGGCCTTTCGCACGTTTCGATGGCCTCGATGCCCGGCATGAGGGAGCGTACGATCACTATCTCCGGTCTCTCGAAGACGTTCAGCGTTACCGGCTGGCGTATTGGCTATGCGCTATGCGACCCGCGCTGGGCTGCCTCCATCGGCTATTTCAACGATCTTTTCTATGTCTGCGCGGCATCGCCGCTTCAGGTGGGTGTTACGGCGGGGCTTCGCTTGCTTGGCGACGACTACTATCATGGTCTGGCAGCCGAATATGAGGTCAGGCGTGATCTTTTCTGCGCGGCGCTCGCCGAGGCTGGACTCGAACCGCATGTGCCGCAGGGCGCGTACTACGTGCTTGCCGGCACGGAGCGCTTACCCGGCGCGACGGCGCGGGAAAAGGCGATGCACATTCTGCGCGAAACCGGTGTCGCTTCGGTGCCCGGCTCGGCATTCTACCACGACGGCGGCGGCGAGAATCTCGTCCGCTTCTGTTTCGCCAAGGAAAGCCATGTGCTCGAAGCGGCCTGCGAGAAACTGCTGAAGCTCAGGTAAATTCAACAATTTCGCGTAATCATCCATCAGAATGGGGGCTTGAAAATAATGGCTGATACAGCGCTACTCCAGAGCATCGTCAAATTGACAAGGCCGCTTTTCATTATCCTGTCGCTAGCTCTTTGCGGCTGCATTCAGATGCACACGACGGTTCATGTCCGCAAGGACGGAAGCGGTACTATCGAAGAGAAGATGCTCTTCAGTGAGATGTTGTCGGGGATTATGAAAGAAAAAGGCGAGGGCCTTCCTGCACTGCCGAAAAAAGACCAGCTCAGGGAGATGTCTGCTGAATTTGGCCCTGATGTCAAGGTTGTCAACGTCAAGAAGGTCGAAAACAGTAGTGGCAGCGGTTTCATTGTCACGTATGCCTTCGATGACATAGAAAAAGTGCGAATCGGAAATGTGCAGAAGATGAGCAAAAAACTCACGGCAGACAGCACCGCCGTCAAATCCGACAGCACGGTAGTCCAGAAGCCTGAGACCTGGTTTACCTTTACCATGAAACGGGGAGCAAATCCGGAACTCACCATCAACAAGGAGGCAATGCTGAACAGCTCTTCCAGGGGTGAGGTGGCTAAAAAGCCGGTCAGTACGCAGGAGAAGGAGCAGATGCTCGACATGATAAGCGCTTTTCTGAAAGGGATGAAACTTGAGATTGACGTTGTCGTTGACGGGCGCGTCATCAGCAGCGATGCGAGTTACCGTGCCGACAACACGATTACGCTGTATGCAATGGATTTCGATCAGCTGATGACGCACCGGGATATTCTTACAGGAAAATATGACGGTTTGTCCGACCGGGACTTTGCCCGCAGGTCTGGAAAAGACTCGGGTTTAAAGTTCGAGTTTAAGGACAAGGTTCATGTCATTTTCAACTGAGTGGCGTTTTCAGTTCTGTTTCTTCCGAAATTTGGAAAGAAACCAACTGACGCTTGCCGATGGTTAGTGAATATTAGTGAATAGTGGATTGCTTTTTCTCAGTTTTGCACAGGGGCAAGTCCATGTTATAACCAAACAGAGTCCGGAGGCCGATCATGGAAATTGAACAAACAGTGCTGGTGCAGTGTCCATACTGCGCGCAGAGTTTCGAGGTGCTGGTCGATCTCTTGGCGGGGCATCAGGAGTATATCGAGGATTGCGAGGTGTGCTGCCGCCCGGTCAGCCTGGTCATCGATGTCGCCGAAGATGGCACAGCCACGGTTCAAGCCCAGGGCGAGGATGTCTGAAATGCCCGCTGTCGAGTTCCAGAAACAGGAGCTTTTGCAACTTCGCCAGGAGCTGGAGGTGGCCAACAAACGCATCGAAGCACTTGAGGCTGAGCTTTCCAGACGCATTGGGCAGGAGACGAAGATTCGCCTCCGGGCGGATGCCTTCAGACTCTGTGCCCACGGTACAGCCATCGGAGCGCCTGGCATCAATGTCGTGCTGACCTGCAACGAAGCTTTTGCGCGTATGCGCGGTCAGTCTGTTAAAGAGATTGAAGGTTCTTCTATTGTCAGCCTGTATGCGCCTGAAGATCAGCAAATGGTGAAGGACAAATTAAAGATAACCGACAGCACAGGGTTTTGCAGTTGCCAGGCAAAAATGATGCGCAAGGATGGCACCATTTTCCCGGTTCAGATTGATGTTGTGGGGTTAAAGGATGAGAACGGGCAGATCATGTACAGGATCGTTACTGTGCAGGATAGTACCGAGCGACTCGAATCGCAAAGCGCTTTGCGTGAGAGTGAGGAGCGGTTCAGGTCTGTTGTAGAGTCGGCGCCTGATGCCATTTTCATCCAGACGGGAGGCCGTTTCGCCTACCTGAATCACTCTGCGATCGCCCTGTTCGGAGCTTCGAAAGCAGAAGAGATTCTCGGGCGGAGGGTTGCCGATCAGATTCATCCTGATTACCGTGATCTGGTCGCCGAAAGGATACGCCTGCTGAATGAACGCCAGTAAGCAGTCCCCGCTCTCGAAGAGCGGATCCTGCGTCTTGACGGTAGTGAACTCTCTGTCGAGGTCTCAGCCGTTCCCTTCGTTTTTGCCGGTCAGCATGGCGCGCTTGTCTTTCTCCGGGACATCAGCCGCAGGAAAAAGGCCGAACAGGAGCGAGCCGAGCTGGAACATCAGCTTTTTCAGTCCCAGAAGATCCAATCGATCGGCCGCTTGGCGGGCGGCATCGCCCATGACCTGAACAATCTTCTGACGCCAGTGCTCGGTTATTCCGAGATGCTTTCAAACAGTTTCCCTGAGACCGACAAACGCCACAAGCGCATCGAGGTCATTCATCATGCGGCGCTCAGGGCGCGCGGTCTTGTTCAGCAGCTCCTGGCCTTCAGCAGCCGCCAGACGCTTGAATTCAGAATGCTTGACCTCAACCGGGTTGTCAGGGATTTCGAGCAGTTGCTCCGCAGAACCATCCGGGACGATATCAATATTCGGTATCATCTGCATGACGGGAGGCTGGTCATTCAAGGAGATGTTGGCCAGATCAAACAGATTATCATGAATCTTGCGGTCAACGCCGAGGATGCGATGCCATCGGGTGGAGAATTAACCGTGAAGACTTCAACGATGGTGATCGGCAAGGGGCAGGAGAAATATTTCGAAGGGTTGCCCAGCGGAGACTATGCTGTTTTGACCGTTTGCGATACGGGCACGGGGATCGATCAGGAGACGCTTGCCTGCAAAGGGCGGGGGACTGGTCTCGGTCTTTCGACGGTTTATGGTATTGTCAGGCAGCATGGAGGCATCATTCAGGCGGGGAGTGAGGCTGGTTCTGGAGCCTCGTTCAGGGTATGCTTCCCTCTCCGGGAGAGCGAACCTGAGCCGCTTCAGCCGGTTAAGCCAAAGCCGCATCAGAAAGGCGAGGGGGCAAAAGTGCTGGTTGTCGAGGATGACGAGATTGTTCGCAAATTCGTCGTTCAGGCTTTAGACGAAGAGGGATTCGAAACCCGTGAGGCGGAGAACGGACAAGCGGCGCTGGAGCTGCTTGAAAAAGGCGATTTCAAGCCCGAGCTGTTACTGACTGATCTGGTCATGCGCGGCATGAACGGGCGGATGCTCTATGAAAAGGTGTGTGACTTCATGCCTGGCATCAAGGTGATCTACATGTCGGGGTACCCCAAGGACATCATTTCCCGGCACGGCGTACTCGATACGGGGCTGTCATTTCTGCTGAAGCCGTTTCCGGTTCCGGTGCTTCTGGATAAGGTGAAAGACGTGCTAAAAAACGGAGAATGATGCGGGAGCCGGGCGGGAAAAGAAAAGCCGAAACCGAAGCTGTAAGCCGAATTCTGTCCATCACCATCAAGTAGTGATGTTGCAGCCATTTATCTGATGCGGCCTACCCGGAAACATTGGGCGGGCAACCCTTCTTCCCTTGCAGGAAATGCTTCCTTATTTGGCCTTGCTTCGGGGAGGTTTTCATAGCGCAGGGCATTGCTGACCTGCCTGGTGGTCTCTTACACCCCCTTTTCACCCTTACTCCGGTTTAAGCCGGAGCGGTTTGCTTTCTGTTGCACTCTCTGTGACAGACAGCTTGCGCCGCTGCCCCCGGTCTTGAACAAACGTTCTCGACCGGCACCCTGCCCTGTGAAGTTCGGACTTTCCTCTGCATGGTTATACCATACAGCGACTGCACGCTTGCGGTTTCAGCAATGTAGAAGAACATCAGGCGTGCCGAAAGGAGCAATCTGTTTCGGCAGTTTGTTGGGGCTGTTACTGCTGGCCGCTGGCCGCGGCTTCATCGAAGAGCCGTTCGTGCACCACAATGCGGCCGCACGATTCACAAACGTAAAAACCGCCCTGCACGATCAGGGTATGGCGGTTGGTTGGAACCCTGGTGTTGCAACCGGAGCAGGCCTGACGGTCAAGCTTGACCACAGCATTCTGTATCGAGCCGCTCTTGAGATGATCGTACTTGTCGAGCAGGCGCTTCGCTTGCTGGGCGACCACCGATCTTTGTTCTGAGAGAACCGCCTTGAGCTGGGCGACCTCTTCGGCGGTTTCGACGACAATGCTTTCCAGCTCCTCTTTTTTCTGTCGCACCTGCTGTCCGAGATCCTCCATCTGCTGCTGCAAGACATCATCAGGCATCATCTCTTCGGAAATCTCATCGTAACGGTTCTCCGCGATCAGCTCGCGTCCTTTTTTCTGCAACTCCTGGGCGTGGTGCTCAGCGTGCGAAATGTCCTGAAGCTGGATTTCGGCCTGTGCAATCTCCTTCTCCTCGTATTCAATCTGCTTGGAGAGGGCATCGTATTCCTTGTTGTTGCGGGCCAACGTCTGCTTTTCCTTGAATGACTTGATCTTTTCCTTGCAATCGTGAATGACGCTGTTCAGGCGCTCCCGAAGCTTCTGACGTTCGTCGGCGATTTTCTTCCGGGCCTCGATCTGGCGGGAGGTGAATGCGAGATCCTCCTCGAGGGCGGAAATCTCTTCCGGCAGGCCTTTCTGCAGACTCATGATGTTTTCGATCATGTTGTCGATGTGCTGAAGGCGAACGATGAGATTGATTTTTGTATGATCCACTACGACACCGGTTTAGAAATTAAAAAGAAGCAAAAAAGCACCTCCATGGAAGGTGCTTGCCTTGTATTCAAAATTATTTCAAAACAACAAACTGGAAAATTCCTTAACTCTGATCATCGTGCACATGAGAATCTTGCATAACGTTGGTGCCCGAAAGGAGATTCGAACTCCTACACCTCTCGGCGCTCGCCCCTGAAACGAGTGCGTCTACCAGTTCCGCCATTCGGGCATTGCCTTGTCAAAAAAGGCTCATTGCCAAGATAAGCTCTTTTTGACGATAATGCTAATTACTTGATCTCTTTGTGCTCAGTGTGCCTTTTCAGATTCGGGTTGTATTTTTTGAGAATGAGGCGCTCCGTTGTATTTTTTTTGTTCTTGGTCGTGGTGTACCGCGAAACGGGCACGCCCTCTTTTTTCGCTTCGGTGCACTCGAGCGTAATCACGATTCTGTTCTCTTTCCCTTTTGCCATGAGTAGCGTCGGTCAGTTAGTTATTTAAATAGCAACAAATATACAGCAGGCGACCCTATTATGCAAGCACTGCCGTTTTTTTGTTTCGAGTTCAGGAAACGCTATTATTGATACTCTTTTCATTAATTACCCAAAATCAAGGCGTATCGTGCTGGATAGTCATTTTTTCTCATTTTCCGACGGAATCCTCTGCTGTGAATCGGTCGCGCTCGACGAGCTTGCCCGACAGTTCGGAACTCCGCTTTTCGTGACCAGCCGGCAGAGCCTGGTCAGTCAGTACCGCTCGTTCGAGGAGGCTTTTGCCTCTCTGCCGCACTTCACCTGCTACTCGGTCAAAGCGAACTTCAACCTTGCTGTTATCCGCACGCTTGCCGAAGAGGGGTGTGGCTGCGATGTCAACTCCGGCGGCGAACTTTACCGCGCCCTCACAGCCGGAGTTCCTGCCAACAAAATCATCATGGCCGGCGTCGGCAAGAGCGAGGCGGAAATCAAGTATGGCCTAACCTCGGGCGTGATGATGATCAAGGCCGAGTCGATCTCCGAGCTCAAGGCGATCAACAGCGTCGCCGAGCACCTCGGCAAGGTTGCGCAGGTCGGTGTCAGGATCAACCCCAACGTCACCGCCGAGACTCATCCGTATATCACCACCGGCGACAGCAAGGAGAAGTTCGGTATCGATGAAGCCGGACTTGGCGAGGTGTTCGAGCTGTTCAAAACGCTGCCGAACCTTGAACTGCACGGCCTCGACATGCACATCGGCTCGCAGATTTTCGATCCGGAGTACTATGTCGCCGCCACGCAGAAGCTGCTCGAAGTGCTCGAATCGGCGCGGCACCTCGGTTTCGACATCAAATGGCTCGATCTCGGTGGTGGTTTCCCGGTGACCTATGATCCGCAGAAACCCGCCCCGCCGATCACGAAATTTGCCGAAAAGCTCATTCCGATGCTCCAGGACAAGGGCGTGACGGTCATTTTCGAGCCAGGCCGGTTCATTGCGGCCAACGCTTCGGTGATTGTGACCAAGATTCTGTACCGCAAGAAAAACCAGATCGGCAAGGAGTTTTTCATTGTCGATGCAGGTATGACCGAGCTGATCCGTCCGGCGCTTTACCAGTCGCACCATGAAGTGCTCTCGGTCAAACAGCATGACAGGAGTGTCGTAGCCGACGTGGTTGGTCCGATCTGCGAATCGAGCGACTTCTTTGCTCGCCACCGCACCATCGACGACGCCCCGGAAGGCGAACTCCTCGCCGTGCTCTCATCCGGCGCATACGGCGCGGTGATGAGCAGCAACTACAACGGCCGTCTCCGTCCAGCCGAGGTGATGGTCGATGGCGACGAAGTCACGCTGACCCGCCGCCGCGAAACCTACGAACAGCTCGTGCAGAACGAACTGTAAGAGCGATCAAATGGACGAGGTGGATAACAATGCTTCACGTTCACTTCCGTCCATTGACATTTTGCGAAAGCGCCACCGTTCACCATGCAGAAGCATGATAAAGCGAACTGAAATGCGCACCGTTATTTCGATATGCCTGTTTTTCGGGATGATTCTCGCGAGCAGCTCATTGTTTGCCCGAACTGATGCTGAACCATCGACACGCGCCCTGGCTGATACGGTTGGGTTTGCGCATCGGGCCTGGCAGATGGATTCAGTGATGGCGCGAATTAGGGCGCTGAATCACGATGATCTGGTTCGAACGCAGCAACCGGCGGGAACGGCGTGGCGGGCGGCGATCTGTCCGCACGACGATTATACTTACGCGGGCTGGCTCTATCCAGCCGTACTGCAGAATATCAAGGCAAAGACGGTCATCATCTTTGGCGTCGCCCATACCGCGTGGCGCTATCATCTCGAAAATCAACTCATCTTCGACAGCTTCAGCTCATGGCGCGGCCCGTACGGAAACGTGAAAGTTTCTCCGCTGCGGGATGAAATTCTCGAACGCTTGCCCCGCGGCATGGCGATTGTGCACGATCCGATGCAGAGCGAGGAATATTCCGTTGAGGCGCTGATTCCGTTTCTGCAATACCAGAACAGGAATGTTGAAATCATCAGCATTCTGGTGCCTTTCATGGATTTTGAACGGATGCAGATCGTCAGTCAGCATTTTGCCAAGGCGTTGTTTGCCGTGATGAAAAAAAATAATTTGCGCTGGGGAAAAGATGTTGCCTTGCTCATTTCGTCCGATGCTGTGCATTACGGCGATGAGGATTGGGATGGGCGCAACTTCGCGTATTACGGAACCGGCGGCAAAGCAAACGCGCTGGCCGAGGCGCATGACCGGGAAATTATCAGCCATAGTTTCGAGTCAGAATTGACCGAAAAGAACATCGCCCGGTTTTATGCTTCAACAACCGATCCCAATGATTTCAAAAAATCCCGATGGAGCTGGTGTGGCCGCTTTGCCATTCCTGTCGGCTTGTTGACGGCGCTCGATCTCCAGAAGCTCGAAAAAAGCGCTCCGTTATCGGGAGTGCCGATAGCCTACGCTACAAGCATCAGCCAGCCGCATCTGCAAGTCGATGATTTGGGGATGGGGGAGACGGCGATTGCTACGCAGAGGCATTGGGTGGGTTATCCGGCGATTGGGTTTAAATAATTGGCTCTTCTCAGATTATCGTGGGTAAATGGTGAATATGGGTCAATCGACTGAGGCACGGCCAAAACGAATGCGCTCTGCAAAGAGTGTCCGGCCAAAGGATAAATCACCTTAACTCTTTATCATATGATGAGTTATAAATTTCTTTGACTGAACTGTTAAACTTGTTTATCAGGGATGGTCATGTGAGCATCCTTCATGCCACCCACGAAATTCTGCGAAGAACCATGATTACTTACCCTCGCTTCAGATTCCGGAAAATCTTCAGCGTGGCTTCGGAGAGGTTGAGAGTGTAGAAGTGGACGCCCTTGACTTTGTGATCCAGCAGTTCCTGCACCTGGTTGGTGGCCCATTCGACGCCGATTTCGGCGACCTCTTTGTCATCCGCCGCCTCGAGTACTTTGCGCAACAGCTTTGACGGGATTCTTGAGCCGAGGGCGAGTTCGCACATGCGGATCATCCCTTTTTTGCTCATGATCGGCATGATGCCGGGGATGATCGGCACGGTGATG
This sequence comes from Chlorobaculum tepidum TLS, assembly GCF_000006985.1. NCBI lineage: Bacteria > Pseudomonadati > Chlorobiota > Chlorobiia > Chlorobiales > Chlorobiaceae > Chlorobaculum > Chlorobaculum tepidum. The sequence goes on along the minus strand of NC_002932.3, from coordinate 1,287,745 downwards.
CCTGCCAGCTCGCAGCGCTCGACGTAGTCGAAATAGTCGTGGTTGTCGAAGAAGAGCTGCGTGACGATGTAGTCCGCGCCCGCGTCAACCTTCTCTTTGAGGAATTCCAGCTCCTTCATCCGGTTCGGCGTTTCGGGGTGGCCTTCGGGGAAGCCTGCGACGCCGATGCCCATTTCCGGGAAATTCTCCTTGATGAATTTTACCAGGTCGATGGCGTGTGGAAAGTCTTTGGTCGCCTCTTCAAGCGTCGTGATGTCGGCGGGTTTGTCGCCGCGCAGGGCCAGCACGTTGGTGATGCCGTGCTCCCGATAGTTTTGCAGGACGCTTTCGATTTCGCTCTTCTCAGCGCCGATACAGGTGAGGTGCGAAACCACCGTCAGGCCGGTCTCTTGCTGAATCCGCGTAACCAGATTGTGTGTGCGTTCTCGCGTTGAACCGCCCGCGCCATAGGTAACGCTCACATACGAGGGATCGAGAGGGAAGAGGTTCGAGATGGTTTCAAAGAGTTTGTCCCAGTCGTCCTGCTTTTTCGGGGGGAAAAATTCCAGGCTGAATACCGGTTCGGTTCGTGCATCGAAAATCTCTTTGACAAGCATCCGGGTGTGAATTTTTGCTGGTTGAACAGAAAATGACCGGAATATACTAAATTATACGATTGCATAACTTCTGAAATAACCGTCATAAACCCCTGATTGTGCGGTATTTCCTTTCGGCCTATCCTTCGGTGCGACTGCTTGCCTGCGCTGTTGCGGGGATCATGGCTGCCATTTTTTTGCCTGTTTCTCCCGTTGCCTGGTTTGGCGTCGCCATCGCATCGTGCATCGTGACGGCGTTGCTGCTTTTTGTCAGTCGCAAACGGCATCCAGCGGGCACGGTTTCCCTTTTTTCAGCGGCATGTTATCTGACGGCGGTGTTCAGCGCGTTCGCGTTTCACGCCTCGGCATCATACCGGCTCGCCCCGTCACCATCGCTGCTTTCGTGGGTCGGGCGGGATGTGATTCTCTCCGGAGTCGTCGATGGCCGCCCGGTCGCGTGGAATGGCACGGCTCGTCTGCGTTTGCGGGTGAATGAGGTGTTTGAAGATGGCCAGACGACAAGGGTTTCGGACAGGGTGAAGGTTGTTGTCCGGATGCCGGGAGACGAGGACCCGCAGTTTCAGGAGGGGGATTTCGTCAGGGTGAAGGGGCGTCCTGCGTTGATTCCCGTCGCTTCAAACCGGGACGAATATGACGCCCGTTTCCGGGAGCGTCTGAAAGGAACGCATGTCCAGATCTTCTGCGCCGGTCCGTGGCAGCTGCTCCGGGAGCCGCCGAAGCCGGGCTTTTCAGTGGTGCCAAGCATCGTCAATCCCGTTCGCAACTATCTCAATTCGGCAATTGACCGCAACTTTCCCGAGGGCGGCGCGCGGCACTTTATCAAGGGCATGGTGCTTGGCGAGCGCGACCTGATGCCGGAAGAGCTGTACGAAGCATTTCGGCGAACCGGCACGGCGCACGTGCTGGCCGTCTCGGGGCTGCATGTGGCGCTCCTGGCCTATGCGGTCAATCTTTGCCTGCAACGCCTCAAGGTAACCCAAGCCGGGCGATGGTTGTCGCTCTTTATCATTGTTGCGGTGATTGGCCTCTACAGTTTCGTGACCGGCAACGCCCCGTCGATCAAGCGCGCCTCCGTCATGACCGCCGTGATTATCGCTGGCGGCACGATTGGTCGCAAAAGTTATCCGGTGAACTCTCTGGCCGCTGCCGATCTCCTGATTCTTCTGTTCGATCCATTCGACCTTCTGACGCCCGGCTTTCTGATGACAAACGGCGCGGTGCTCGGCATTCTCACCATCTATCCGCACCTGTCGGGCGTCGTGGCACATGGCAAAGGGGTGCTGCGGCCTCTGGCCCATTTTTTCTGGAGCGCCTTCAGCGTGGGTTTTTCAGCTATGATCGGTGTCAGTCCGGTGATTGCTTGGTATTTCGGCACCTTTTCCCCGTCGGGTATCGCGGCCAACCTGCCGGTTGTGCTCTTTTCGACGCTTGCCATGTATGCCTCGTTTCCGATGTTCCTGTTTCACGGTTTCGCCAGCGGGATCGCTTCGCTCTTCGGTGCCGCATCATGGTTTTTCGCGGGTCTCGCCCTGTCATGCGCGGAGCTGTTCAGCCGCCTGCCGCTGGCCAGCGTGGAGGTGCGGCCTGGGCTGTTCGATGTGGCGGTGTTCTACCTCACCTTCGCATTCGCTTTTTATGCGATTGTCAACAGGGCTTGGGGACGACTCGCTCTTTTCGTCCTTGTCGGTATGAATATGCTGCTCTGGCATCAGGTGCTCAGGCCGGTGCAGAAGCCGCCACAGGTGGTGACAATCAATATGGGCCGGGATGTTGCGGTGCTCTTTTCGTCGAGCGGCGAAACCTGCCTCGTCGATGCCGGACGGCGCGATGGGAGCTGGGAGAGAATCCGTCAGCAGGCGAGTGTCTGGAATCTGGCAACACCCGTTTCGGTGGCAAGCCTCTTTTCTCCCGCTTCAGTGATACGATCCCTGCCGGTATCGCCGACTGCCTCAGGCGCCGCTCCTCACCGGAGTTTCGTTATCAGAATGCTGGATGACAAGGTGCTCAGAATCGACAGCAAGTCGCACTCTCTGCTGCTTGTGTCGGGGCTGAAGCGGCTGGAAGCGCAACGGGCGGATGGGGCCGATGTGGTGTTCTGGATCTATCGTTTCACCGGAAAGGAGTGGCATCGGCTCGATGCGTGGATCGCAGAAACCAGGCCACGCAGGATGCTGCTCGTGCCGGGGCCATTTATGACCGCCGAACAACGCGAATTGCTGAATCGCTATGCCGCCTCAAGGCCACAGGTTGAGGTGAGGTCGAGGAGTCGGCAGACGGTGTGGTATTAAATATTTTCGCGGCTGAAAAGATTGGTTGGAACGACGGTGTCGATGATTTTGACGACGTCGGGCGAGAGGGCGGGCGGATTGATTTTGCGAAGCACGGCGGCAAGTGTGGCGATTTTGCCCTCGATCGGCAGGAACTTGTTGACCACCACGATCATGTTTTCCTTGACCCGGCAGTCGCCTCCGACGAAACTGCCCTTTTCATATCTGATTTTGTGTCCGGTCGAGACCAGCGCCTTTTCGAGCAGATCGAGCTGCTGCTGTTTTTTCATGCTATCCCTCTCCTTTTACCGATTCCCCCCACCTGTTTTGCAATAGGTACTTGAGTATCGGAGCTGCGTGCAGGGCCTGAATCATTCCGCCGTCAAACACGATTTCGCGCAGACGGTCGAGCGGCATCAGGTGCACGGTGATCTCTTCGGTCGGGTCGAGGTGCTGCGTGCCGGACAGGCTCACGCCCTCAGCGAGGAACGAGTAGGAGATGTTGTTCTGAAGCGCCGGATTTGCACTCAGCTCCATCAGGGGCGTCCACGTTCCGCCGCTGTAGCCGGTCTCTTCGAGCAGCTCCCGTTGCGCTCCGTCGAGCAGCGATTCTCCTTCATCGAGCACTCCGGCAGGCAGCTCCCATGACACCTCGCCGATGCCGTGGCGGTACTGGCGGATCAGCACGACGTCACGTTCCTCCGTGATGGCCAGCACGTTCACCCAATGGGGAAATTCCTGTACGTAGTAGTCGTCTATCGTTTTGCCGCTTGAAAGCCGCACACGATCCTGCCGCACGGTGAGCCACGGCCTCTGGTGGAGGTAGATCGATTCGAGTACCTCCCAGCGTCCGGGATCGTTGTTGATTTGTCTGCTCATCCGCGCATCCTCGGATCGAGGGCGTCGCGGATGCCGTCGCCGATGAGGTTGAAGCAGACTACGGTGGTCAGGATTGCCACGCCGGGGAAGGTTGAAATCCACCAGTGGTTGAGCAAGCTGTCGCGCCCTTCGTTGATGATGTTGCCCCAGCTTGGCGTTGGCGGTTGCACGCCGAGGCCGAGGAAGGAGAGGCCCGCTTCGGTCAGAATGATACTGCCGATGCGGAGCGTAGCGGCCACGATTACCGGCGTCAGCGTGTTGGGCAACAGATGGCGGAAGATGATGCGCAGGTTGGAAAGTCCGAGCGATTTGGCCGCCAGGATGAACTCCTGCTCCTTGAGCGAGAGCACCTGTCCGCGCACGATTCGGGCCACGCCCATCCAGCCGGTGAACGAGAGCGTGATGACGATCAGGTAGATCGAGTTGCCGAAGGTGGCGATGATGATGAGAATCAGGAAGAGCGCCGGAAAGGCGATGAGCACATCGACGATGCGCATGAGCGTGTTGTCCACCCAGCCGCCGAAGTAGCCCGACGAGATGCCGATGACCGTGCCGAGCGAGACCGAGATGAGGACGACGAGAAAGCCGATGGAGAGCGAGATTCGCGAGCCATAGATGACGCGGCTGAAGATGTCGCGCCCGTACTGGTCGGTGCCGAGCAGGAAGGTTTTCGTGACGGCGTAAACCGGCTTCTGGCTGCTTCCGGAAACGTTGACGAGCTGATCGATCGGCAGGCTTTTTTCCCTCATGCCTTGCCGGTAGAGGAGCTCGTTGCTTTCGATGCGGTAGCTGTTCACGAACTTCAGGTTATGCTCCTCGTTGCGCGACCGGAGCTTCTGGCTGTCGAGAATCAGGGTGTTGGCTGCTTTGGAAGCCATGTCGCTGCCGGGACGAAGCGGCATGACCATCGTCTGGTGCTGGCGGAGCACCAGCGCGTCAAGGCGCGTCAGCGGCGGCTGGTAGGCGGTGACCAGGAAGTCCTGCTGGTCGTAGGGGCTGAAGGGCGAAAGCAGCGGCGCGAGGAAGGCGACCGAGTAGAGCACGAAAATCACCATCGACGCCGCCACCGAAATGCCATTGCGCTTGAACGAAATCATGCCGAGCTGCCAGAGGCTCGCTTCACCGGATTGAGATTGATCTTTTTCCTTGAGCACCTTGCGGTACGAACGCACGGAAAAGCGCAGGAGCAGGAAGGGAACAATGATGAGGTAGAGCGCGGCAATCCAGAATTCGAGGGTTTCAATGGTGAATATCTGGCTGAAGTTGGTTGGCGACAAAACAAGAAGCGTCACGCCTGCGGCCAGCGAGCGCAAACTGATGATGACGAGGTCGAGTCTGGCCGCGAACAGGGCGAAAAACGCCAGCGTCGCCAGCAGGTAAAAGAGGCCCGAAGAGCGTTTGCCTGCGCTCAGAAGGCCAAGGCCCGGCACGATGCGGTACAGGGCTGGTATGGATGACTTATTTGCTCGTTGCGCAACCATCGGGAATAGATGAATGAATCAGTCTCAAAATGTCCTCAAGTTACCCAAAAAACGACACTTGCTGCACGATTTGCAAACGGCAATCCGTAAAAAAAGCCGCCTTTTTTGAAAAAGGTGGCTTTTTTGAATTTGCAAATCGTTCGAAGGTGAATCAGGCCTCAGCGGTGGCTCCTTCAGCAGCGGTTTCAGCCTCTTTCCTCGGAGCTACAACTGATACTACTGATGTGTCGGCATCACCGAGAATCTGGACGCCTTCCGGTGCGATTGCCTGAAGATCGCGAATATGCAGGGTCTGGCCCAGTTCGAGAGCAGAGACATCGATGGTGAAGTGCTCCGGCATAGCCTCAGGTTTGCCCTTCAGCGGCAGGGTGTGCACGTTGATCTGGATCTTGCCGCCACCGATCTTCACGCCAGGGCACTCGCCTTCGAGGTGGATCGGCACCTCCATTTCAACCACTTCGTCAGTCGAGAAGAGCTGGAAGTCGGCGTGGATGACGCGGTCGGTCACCGGGTCGAACTGCACGTCCTTGATGAACGAGCGGACAGACTTTCCATCTGGGTACTGAAGGTCGATCATGTGCGACTCAGACGAGTGAACAAGCTTGTTGAGGCTGATTTCCTCGACGCTGATGGCAACGGTGGCTTCTCCTTTATGGTAGACGACGGCGGGTACCTGACCCAGGCGGCGCAGTTTTGCGGCCCCGTTTTTCTTGACCTCGCGAAGGTTTACAGACAATGCTCTTGTTTCCATGCTATTTCCTCTGGTTCCTTTAACAGTTAACGCTTGTATTAATGGTGATTGGTAATTTTTTGCGATATGTTCTTGCTGTCGAACAGATAGCTGACCGACTCGCCGTCATAGATTCTCTTGATTGCCTCGCCGAAGAGGTTGCTGATGGTGACCGTCTCGATTTTCGAGCAAAAGTCGTGTTCCGAAACCAGCGAATCGGTGACGATAACCTTTTCGAACACCGAGGTGTTGATGCGCTCGATGGCCGGGCCGGAGAGAATCGGGTGGGTGGCCGCGGCGTAGATTTTCAGACCGCCGGCCTCCTTGATGGCCTTGGCTGCGTTGACGATGGTGCCTGCCGTGTCGATCATGTCATCGACCAGCAGCACGTTTTTGCCTTTCACGTCGCCGATGATGTTCATCACTTCAGCCACGTTCGCTTTCGGACGGCGCTTGTCGACAATGACCAGCTCGGTGCCGAGTTCGGAGGCGAACTTGCGGGCGAGCTTGACGCCGCCTACGTCCGGCGAAGCCACGACGAGGTTGTCGGCAATATCCATGTTTTTGACGTGGTCGATCAGCACCACGCTTGAATAGAGGTGATCGAACGGAATATCGAAAAAGCCCTGAATCTGCGGCGCGTGCAGATCCATGGTGAGAATCCTGTCAGCTCCAGCCTGCGTGAGCAGATTGGCAACGAGCTTGGCGGTAATCGCCACGCGCGGCTTGTCCTTTCTGTCCTGACGGGCATAGCCGTAATAGGGCAGGACGGCGGTGATCCGGTATGCCGAAGAGCGCTTGGCGGCGTCGATCATGATGAGCAGTTCCATCAGATTGTCAGCCGGGGGATTGGTGGACTGGATGATGAACATATCCGAGCCTCTGATCGACTCGAAATAGTTGACTGAAATCTCTCCGTCCGAGAAGTTCTCTGCCTTTGCATCACACAGCGGTGTGCCAAGGTAAGCGGCGATTTTTTTTGCCAGTTCCGGATTGCTGCGTCCAGCGACAATTTTGATTGGTGTTTCCATCGTTCACTGCTTTTTCTGATGAAACGAATTATATTATGGTTCCATCTTCGTTTACCGGGTACGGAGCACGGCTGTCGCAACCGGAACGGTAAAAGGATTCAGAATATAGCAAAACGGATTAAAATTTTTAAGAAATTTTCTGCCTCACCTTGCTGGTGACTAAATCATGAAGATTGCAGATATCAAAGCCTTTCTTGGACGTTATTTTGATCCGGTCGAACTGGTTGGCACGGGTGACATCGAAATAGTAGGGCCAGCCAAAATCGAAGAGGCCTCGACGGGCCATGTCAGTTTTGTGGCCAATGAGAAGTATTACCGTTACATCGCCCAGACCGGCGCTTCGCTTGTTATTGTTAGCCAGAAGGCTCCTCTTGACGACGCATCTCCCGGAACCAGTTTCCTGAAGGTGGCGGATCCATACACCGCCTTTGTGTTCATTCTTCAGCACTTCTCGGGCAAACGCCGCATTGCGGATACCGGCATCGCGGCTTCGGCCTCGGTCGCCGCTTCTGTTCGTCTTGGTGAGAACGTTTCTCTTGGTGAGCATGTTGTCATTGGCGAGAACTGTGTCATCGGTGACGGTACGGTGATCGGCCCCGGCACGGTGCTTATGGACGGCGTGACTGTCGGTTCCGGATGCACGATCTTTCCGCTTGTGACGATTTACGACGGTACGGTGATCGGTGACCGGGTCACGATTCACAGCGGTACGGTCGTCGGTGCGGACGGCTTTGGTTTCGCGCCGCAGAAGGATGGCTCCTATATCAAGATTCCGCAGATGGGTACGGTCGAGATCGGTGACGATGTCGAGATCGGCGCGAACACCACCATCGACCGCGCGACCATGGGCGCGACGGTGATTGAAAAGGGGGCGAAGATCGACAACCTCGTGCAGATCGCCCACAACTGCCGGATCGGCGGCGACACGGTTATCGCCTCGCAGGCCGGTATTTCAGGCAGCGTCAAGATTGGCCGCCAGTGCCTCATTGGCGGGCAGGCCGGATTCGCGGGCCATCTCGAACTTGCCGATCGCACTTCGGTGGCGGCCAAGGCCGGGATTTCGAAATCATTTCTCGAACCGGGGCTGGCGATCCGCGGCGTGCCTGCACAGCCGATGCGCGATCAGCTCCGTCAGGAGGCGCAGGTGCGGGGGCTTGGCGAAATGAAGTCGAAGCTCGAAGCGCTCGAGGCAAAGCTGCTGGCGTTACAGCAACAGCTCGGTGAGTGAGGTCTTTACACACCAGCTCCGGGGTTGGAGGGTTCTGTGTCAAGGTGAAGTCCCTGTTCTCATCGATACGAGCTTTTCCTGACGAGATCAGTCTCAAAGTTCAGGGGATAAGCTGCGGATGCCGGCCATTTTATGTATCAGGGATTCGCGAGTGGCAGTTTACTGTCGATCAGGGTTGCGGCGGCGTTGATGTAGCCGATGTGGCTGAAAGCCTGTGGGAAGTTGCCCAGCATCTCCCTGCTGTATGGGTCATACTCTTCCGAAAACAGTCCGAGATCGTTGGCCGCAGCCATCGTTATACCGAGCAGCTTTTCGGCTTCAGCGCTCTTTCCTGACAAGGCGAGGCACTCAATCATCCAGAAATTGCAGAGCAGAAAGCCCCCCTCATCTTCTTCGAGTCCGTCATCAGCACGGTAACGTCTGATGAATCCATTGTCCATGAGATGCGTCTGGCAGGCTTCGATTGTGCCCTGGATGCGTTGGTCGGTTACGGGCAGAAAGTCGACGAGCGGCATGATCAGGAGGCTCGCGTCGAGAATCTCCGTGTCGAAGCGCTGGACGAAGGCGTTCAGCTTCTGGCTGAATCCGCGGCTGCCGTTTTTCCGGTAGGTGTCGTGCAGCCACCGGATGAACGTGTCCGCTTCGCTGGTGTGGCTGAGCGCGAAGAACGCCTTGAGGGTGAATGAGGCGTTGCGGATCCAGGTGAAGCGGTAGTCCCAGTTGCGTTTTCCGCCGATGCTTTCGGGCAGCGAGGTGGTGGCGGCGGCGACGATGGCTCCGGTCTGCTGAAAGGTGAGCAGCTTGAGCGTCAGCGTGAACTTCACGCGTCCCTCATCGACGCGGATGCAGCGGTGAATACCCTGGGTGCGCTCGCGAGTCTTGTCATCCTGATGCGGCATGAAGTCGTAGAGCGCCGCCTTGCCGTTTCTGGTCGTAAACGAAGTGCAGAGGATGCAGGTGTCCGGCAGGTACTCTCGCCTGGAAGAAAAAGCTTCGGCGGGTTTCAGACTGAAATATCCGCCTTTTCGTTCATCAAGCAGGGCCGCGAATACGGTTGGTGAGTCGAAATAGGGCAGCGAACAATAATCGATCGAGCCGTTCGAGTTGACCAGGGCGGCAGTTCGCGTGTCACCGATCACGCCGCAATCCGAAATATTGGGATACATGGCATAAGATGAAGTGCAACACTGTATTTACGCCAATAACCGCAAAATGCTTTATGTTTTCCTAAGTTGAGCGATTCGCCGTTACAACGGCGAATCGCTCAACTTAGGTCTATTTATGCTGCTGGCGTATTTACCTTGAGCATGGAGGTAACTTTTTGCAAGAAAGGCTTGAGCTTGACCGGTTTCAAGAGGGTATCGTTGATGCCGCTTTCTTTGGCAAGTTTCAGTGTTGCATTGTCCAGATTGCCACTCAGCCCGAGTATCGGTATGTCGCGATAGGGCGATGGCATTGCGCGAATGCGTTGGGCAGTCTCAAAACCGTCGAGAACCGGCATTCTCATGTCGATGACCAGCAGGTCGCAGGGCTGTGATTTCAAAATATTAAGCGCTTCGAGGCCGTTGGAAGCTTCGAAAATTGTGATGCCCAGCTTGTTGAGCATCAACTTGATGACCCTGCGGTTGAAATCGAGATCGTCCGCTACCAGCACGGTCTTGCCCGATAGCGATTCCTTGAGTGTTTCCCTGGCCATCTCCAGCGAGCTTTTCATGGCGTTCAGCAGTTCAGGTAGCGCTGGCGGCATGATAATGACGGACGCGACGCCATTGATGGTGTCGACCGGGGGAAGGGGCGAGAAGCTGCAACCGACAACGGGAATATTCCGGTCTTTGTTTTTGACGATGTTTCCAAGTTTTGCTGTTCCAGCCGGTAGAGGACTGATACCAGAAAGAACAAGGTCGTAGTGGTTTGCTGCGAGCATTTCAAGGGCCTTGTTGTTATCCTCGGCGTTATCCAGACCGATTTTCAGCGGCATGAGCTGTTGACGGATCGATGGCACATATGCTTCGGGAATGGCGGCCATGAGTACGTTTTTTCCTGCCAAGAAAGGTGTGTATTCCGCATAGAGGTTCCGTTCGAATTTGTTGATTGTCGCCTTGTCGAGAACCGGGAATTCCAGAGTAAACTCCGTGAATATGCCCACTTCTGATTTGCAGGAGATTTGTCCATTGAAAGATTTCATCACCCTTTGGCAGAACGCCAGACCAAGCCCTGTGCCGTTTTTCTTGCCCGAAGTGAAGAACGGCTCGAAGATTCTTGGAAGGATGTTCGGTGGAATTCCCGGGCCATTATCACGGATGAGAATTCTGTTGACTGATTCCCCTCGCTGGATTGTGATCGCGAGGCGCCCGTCAGGCACCTGCTGAAGAATCTGCAGGGCGTTTTCCAGCAGATTGTGAAACAGCAGGATGTAATTGTTCTCTTCGCCAAGGAATATAAAATCTTCTCCCGGACTAAGATAAATCTTTTGTCGTTCGTGTTCTGAGGCATAGCCATACTCTTCTATGGCTTTTCGGGTTATTGTCGTTGCTGACAGGCAAGTCAGCTCCTTTTTCGAGACATCGGTGTTTCTGAAATTGCCAAGTGTTACGGTAATAACCTGAAGGCCACGGTTTATTGCCGTCTGTGCCTGGATTGCCCGCTTTTGGATCGTTTCAATATTCTTTTTAGGAAGCGATGCGTAATCATTTTCGGTGCTGCTTCGTGGCAACTCCAGCAGGATTTCGTCAAGATTTTGGCGCACCTGTGAGAGTGGATTGCGCATCTCATGGGCGATACTGCCTGCGAGGGCTTCAAGAGCGCGATACTTTTCTTCCGCTTTTTTTCTTTCGAGTTCTTTAAGGGTGTTCCGGTTAGCGAAGCTGAAAATAGATCCGGCGACGATGGAAAAGCTTATGACAATCGAATAGAGCGGAATATTAAAGGTCGGATTGAGTGGTACATAGGGAACTGACAGATTGTGAAAGAGGATTGCGCCCAATACGCCGGTAAGTAAATCGAACATGAACAGCAACCAGTTTGGCACAAACATCATCAGTACGAATACCATGAATATTTCCCAGTAGAGCCAGAGCTCATGAAAATTGTTCATGAGAAGGTTCACCGTGAAAGTGAACGGCAGGATGATAATCAGGAAGGTATGCCAGAAGTAAGGAAAATAGGGGGAAAAAGACTCGGGTAGACGGTGCATGAAGATGAGGCTTATGCACAACAGGGTGGCAACCATTCGGAGCCAGAAGTTTTCATAGGGCAGATGGAAGCCGTATTTGAAAACCACATAAAAAAAAATATTAGCGAGTGCTCCCAGTATGCCTGACACCATAGCGTCTGAACGGGAAACTAACGTTCCTTCCCTTAGGTATTCAGTTAACTGCTCAATGAGTTTTTTCAAGAACCATCTCCAACTACTTTTTCAATACACTCTTTGGCTGCTCTGAAGCAGGCCTCGATCGAGGCCCCCCGGCGATAGTCACCAGTGGTTCCGAAACCGGATAGACGGTTTACCAGCCGGTCTATTTCTTCGAGAAGCAGGTGGTGCTTGGGAGAATATGCGCATAAACCCTTTGGAAAATATCTGAATACAAAGGCCTCTTTTGGATTGTCTTTTATGCTAAAGTAAGGAGATGCAGTCTTTTCACCAAGACTTATTACTTCTTCAGGGGTGGAATGTTCAGAGATCGCGGCTCTTGAGGCTTTACCGCTGAAGGTATATCTGACAATATCCAGATCATTAAGACCATAGGCCCCTGCGTTGCTCAGTGGGGAATTGCGGTCGAAAACCATTGCGCGACGGTTTTGGGGAAAGACCTCGTCACGATATTTTACGATCGCTATGCTGACCGGGAAATAGCTGATCTTATTGAGCAGTCTGGAGGCTTCAGGCAGCTCATCCTGGAGCAATTCGGCCAGACTATAAGCGGGCAGGGCTGAAATGATCCTGTCATAACTTCCGGTGCCTGATACCGCGCCATTCAGATAGTTTATGCGAAATTTGTCCTGATCTTTCGCTATCGACGTGACTCTGTGGCCGGTCAATATCCTGAAAGATGACTCCTGTCTGTGACTGGCAATGAATGTATCGAGCAGATTATACATTCCTAAGGTGAGTTGTTCGAAACTGTCGAGGGCAAGGGCTAGGTTCGAACCGAAATTTCCAGGATAACACTCCTCAGGCTCGGCTCCATTCATCCGGATTGTTATTGGTCTTATCACCCTGTCGATACAACGCTGGTTCAGATACCGGTCAAGTGTGAGATGATCAAAGTTCTCGCTCAGTGCTCGGAAATAGTCACTGCACAGAACCCCCTGACTACGATCATTCAAAATCGCCTGGATGTGAGGGTAGAGACGGGTTATTCCTTTTCTGAGGCCGCAAAGGCGGATGATTTTAAGGAGATTGAGCCATGCGGAGCCTTCCCGACTGATGGAGACGATGCGTCCGTTGATAAGCTGTGACGTGTTTATACCAAAATACTCAAATGCAGGATCTCCGTATGCTCTGGCGAATTCGCGAAAAAGCAAATAATTGCGACCAATATTCTTGCCACCAAAATCTACCCTGCGTTCCTGCAAAAAATCGCTGCCAGCTCTGCCGCCAATTTGGTTTTCTGATTCAAAAATATCAATGCTGACTTTTTGCTGCGCAAGGTAGAATGCAGCAGCAATACCTGATATTCCGCCCCCAATGATTGCTACATGCATTGCGTTGATACCATTGATTCATACATTCTTTTGAGCTTCGAATCAAAATTGGTCTTATGTCTTTCTATAATTTTTTTCAAACGTTGCTCTTTTTGCTCATAACGTTCAGCATTGGTGCAAGCGAATCCTTTCAGAATGGCATCCGCACATAGCCTGCCCCATTGAAAGACCTGCATATAGATACAGGCTTCCGCATCGTCACTTGTTTTGCTTGATGTAAAATCAGTGTAACACCTGCATATTATAGGAGATTCCTGTTCAAGAAAATGGTAGAAACTCGTGTTGTAATTTAGCAGGGCAAGTTTTCCGTCAAGTGGCAATCCTTGATAGTGAGCGCTTGCAATTCCAGCCTGTCTCAATGCCTCGAGAATAAGTAGTCCTTGAACATGAGGTGACTGATGATCGAATTTCAGCTCCGCTGTTTCTGAAAATATATTGAAGTAACGCAGCCTGCCAGCTGTAAAAGGTTCTGAAACAAGAACATTCGCTTCGACATGTTTGTGAACCAGATTTTTCTGAATAAGAGCTGGTAGCGGGTCATTCGGGCTGAGGGCAATTGGACTGTTGATAAGACAGTTCAGGTCAAGCGGCAGTTTTTTCATGAGGTGCGCAGCCGTGTCAATACCGAATGGCGCATCATTGTTCCAACCTGATATAGCAATGGCCTCGAGTTTTTCGTAGAGACCCGGATGAATACGGCGATATTCCTGGGAAAGGAATGGTTGGCAAGCGTCACCAAGAAGACACTGGAAATCGCATGCTTCTTCGGGCGATTCGGCTATGAGCAACGACCGCTCTTCGGCAGAAAAAGGAGGGCTGTCACCTTTGAGGAGCAGACAATAAGATGCTGTGTCGAGAACAACACAGCGGGAGCCATTCGCTGTTCCCGAGTGATGGTTTGTTTGCTGTGTCATACTGGCGCTCATGAAAAAAGCTTTTTCAATGGTTATGATGGCCGAGCGTTATATGAACAAGTTCAATTTCTGCTTTTGTCCATCATGGTTGTCCAGAATTTTTTGTAATGTTTTCAGGACTTCCATGCTGACTTGTTCACGTGTGCTTGCAGCAGGGCTGCATCCAAGCGTTTCAGCATTACAATCAGAACCGGATGCTCACCTGATAACGAGTCAAGACAATTGTAAGGGACGCGGAAAATTGCTCCTCTTTTCATTACAATTTAACATTTAAAACCATCAATTGCCGACCAGAACGTAGGTAAAATGCTATTGTGTTTTACCTGTTTGTGTATATAAGGATTTTATTGGAAATTCACTATAGCTCACGGTTATATGGCTCAGTGCGTTACATTTTTTTTCTGTAAGAACTCGGGGTAGAACGAGCTATGAGTGTCTTCATGTTGCCAGTGATCGCCTATTGGCAATGACCGGCAACGCAGCTCATAAAATGGTTCACTTATGACAGGTTCCTTGGCAGCTGCGACGAGTGGTGGTGGATGATGGGTCGTTCATACTCCAGATTTACGGCAAAGGTGAACCTGGAAGGAAAGGTCAGCAGAAGCTGGTCAACTTCGAACTCGAATGCGTAGGTTCCGCTCAGTATCCAGGCGCTTCCTCCCAGAAACTGTTTCTTGAGTGATTTCTCGTACAGCCGGACCTGCAGATTGTCTCTGGTTGCGAGTTGTTCGAAGTAGTGGCGTATGCCTTCGGTGGTACTGACGGTATGAGGGGAAAAAGTCGGGATCAGCACCGCTTGTTCATGATAGAGCTGCTCTACTTTTTCGATCTTTCCGGTGCATATTCCGGTTATCCATTCCGAAAGAACTTCTTCGGCATTTTGGTAGCGCATGGCAGGTGGCGTGCTGGTGATCAAGACCCCTTAATGCAGGTTTCCTCAGGCAATGCAAGGAAGAAAACTGCCCGTCGGGCATGACTCAGACGCATCTCTGAGCAAGCCGGACGGGCTAAAAATAAGCATTTTTTTAGTTTTGGCAAACCTTGGTTTGAACCAAGACAATCAAAGCTTTAGTTCTCCGGCCTGGGCTTGTCGCTTCAGAGCGTCGTTGGCGTAAATCAGTACTTCGACGCGGCGGTTCAGGCGTCTGCCTGCCTCGGTTTCATTGGTGGCTACCGGTCGGGTTTCGCCGTATCCGATTGCAGTGAGACGGCGGCCAGAGACGCCATAGGTTCTCAGAAGCGTCGCAACCGATTCGGCGCGTCGTTCGGAAAGAATCTGGTTCGAGGCTTCTGTGCCGGTATTGTCGGTATGCCCTTCAATGACCACGTTAGTATCGTTGTAGCGGTTCAGGATTCTTGCAAGTTTCTCGATGTTGTAACGGCTGTTGGCGTTGAGGGTTGCCGAGTCGGTCGAGAAGAGCAGGCCGGTATCGAAAACCACGCGGATGCCTTCGCCGACTCGCTCGACCTTCGCTCCCTGAACCTCCTGGCGAATTTCGTCGGCCTGCTTGTCCATGTAGTCGCCGATGACCGCGCCAGCCGCGCCGCCGATGGCAGCGCCGATCAGCGCTCCCTGAACCCAGCTGCCGTTGTTGCTGCCGATAATGCCGCCGATCAAGCCGCCGGCTGCCGCACCGTACCCGGCACCGCGCCCGGCGTTTGTCGTGGACTGGCAGCCGGTGGTGACAGTAGCTGTCGAAGCAAGGAGGAGCAAGGCCGCCGGTTTCGAGAATTTCTTGATCGTTTTCATTGTCATCATGGTTTGGGGTTCAAAAAAAATATCATGTGCTATTGCTATCAGATTAGCCGCAACCGATACTGAATGACCAGATGCGTCTCTTGAGCAAATTTATGAAAAGTAATGCTATTCTTCGTATGAAGGGTTCCCTCAATGCCGAAAAGGGGGAAAATTATTTGCCGGAATCCGGGGTTGTCAGTACAGGATTGGCTCATCTGTTCATGTTCTCCTCAAATCCGGTGATGGCATCGTTTTTGGGGACTCCTTGCGAAACACGATAACGGTGAGTTGGAGTTGTAACCCATTTCACGACAAATATCTATGTTGCGAAGTAAAGAGGAGTGGCAAGAGACCGCCGAGTCGGTTTTGCCGCCGGAAGAGCGGTATGTCGACCGTAACCGCATGATTACCGCTCGCTATGCAGGCTGGTATCTCGAAAATCCTGGAACCCTGAAATGGGCCGGTATGGCGGCCTTTGCTTCCCGGCAGGTCGGCTTGGCCATTATGGCTGCCGATCTCATGACCGCGCCAGAGCGAGACGGTTCCGGCAATCCCTTGCTGGCACTCCACCGTTTCGGTGTGGACTGGTTCATGCGTGCCGATTTCGAACAGATTCGCCGGGGCAACAACAACATTTACCGTGATATCGCCTGGGCGCACGCTGCTTATGTCGGTGGCGGGATGGCCGAGCTGGAAGCGTGCGCTTCCGAGCCCGAGGATACTTTGCTGGTGAAGGGGTTCGGTATGATCGATCGGGGGCGCGCACTGTGTCGCCGGGATGCCGGCAGCCCGGCGGGGGAGCGATTGATCTGGGAGGGCAATATCTGCCTGCTTCGTCACGAGCAGGTCGATGTGCTTCAGCCGATATTTGACACGCTGAGCGTCGGCGGGCGCATTATGGCTTCGTTCGGCAGCGAGCTCGATTTTTCAGGAGCGCTGTTTCCCGACTCTCGTTTCCGTACCTCCTTCAGCTTGTTTTACGGTTATCTCGAAACACTTACGGGCCTGAAAAGCGTGGCCAATCCCGACGACCGGTGGCGTTGGGTCGAACAGAGCGTCATCCCCTCATGGCAGGCGGCAGAGCGACAGATGAGCGCGCCGTGCCCGACCAGAAACGCGTTGCAGAAAATGGCTGCCTGTGAGCAGTGAGCTGCTCATTTACCTCGAAGCGCGGAGTGCAGTGACCGGGTCAAGGCTGGAGGCTTTCCAGGCCGGGAAAAGTCCGAACGAGATGCCGATGACCGAGCATACTGTCAGCGACACGACGACCCACAGCCACGGAAACATCACCGGCAGGTTGAATTTGACCGCCACCAGGTTGCCTGCCGCTGCTCCGGCCACGATGCCGAGGACGCCGCCGCCGATCGAGAGCAGCAGCGCTTCGAGCAGGAACTGCTGCAAAATCGAGCGCCGCGGCGCGCCGACCGACATGCGGATGCCGATCTCCCGTGTTCGCTCCGTCACACTGACCAGCATGATGTTCATGATGCCCACGCCGGCGGTCAACAGCGCCATAAAGCTGATGATAAATGCTCCGATGCTGACGATTCGCTGGATGTCGCGGAACGAATCGACCAGCGATTCATTGGTTCTGATCTCGAAATCGTTCGGCATTTTCACCGTCAGCCCCCGCGCCAGCCGCATTGCGCCGATGGCCTGATCGATGGTTTGCTGGTAGGTTTTCTGTGAGGTGGCCTCAACGCTGATGGCTATGCTGGATTCCTGATTGACCTCTTCGAGGAAGCGGGTGATCGGGATGAGCACGAAGTTGTCCTGGCTCTGACCGAACGCCGGCCCTTTTTTGCTGAACACGCCGATGACCGTGTAGGCCTTGCCATTGACCCTGATCTGTTTGCCAACCGGATTCTGTCCCTGCTGGAAAAGGTACGCGGCGACATCGCTGCCGATAACGGCGGTGTCGGAGGCATAACGGAGGTCGCCGTCGTTCAGGTTCCTGCCCTCGATGACATCAAAGCCATTGGCCGGAGCGAAGCTTTCGTCGCCTCCGGTCAGCGTGACGTCGGGATTGGTGATTTCGTTGCCGTAACTGGCCTGCGCAGCCTGGCTCGTGATGATCAATCCAATGTTGCGCGCGCTCTGGCCCATGTATTTTTTAAAGAGCTGCGCCTCCTGCCAGGTGATGTCCTTGCGGTTGGCGTACAGATTCCGGTTGTGGCCTTCGCCGAACACCGTGGCCGGATTTTTCTGGATCTGAAAGGTGTTCGCGCCGAGGCTCGACAGGCCAGAGGCAATCGAGCGGTCAACCGCGTCAAGCGCCGTCATGACTGCGATGATGGAGAAAACGCCTACCGCCACGCCGAGCGTGGTCAAGGCTGAACGAAGCTTGTTGACTGCCAGCGATGTTGCGGCTTGTATCACGGTTTCACGGATCGGGAGCGTCATGGCTATTCGTACCTGAGTGAAACGGCCGGATCGAGCCTCGATGCCGAAATCGCCGGAGCGAGGCCGGAGATGATACCGGTTGCCACCGACACCACGAGGCTCGCCAGGACGAGCATCGGTGAGAAGCTGACCGGGAAATCGGGTAGCAGATTCTGAATCAGCACGGTGATCGACAGCGCCGTGACGAGGCCAATCACGCCGCCGACAAGGCAGATCATCACCGATTCGATGAGAAACTGCAACAGAATCGTGCGCCGTCGTGCGCCGAGCGCCTTGCGCAGGCCGATTTCGCGGGTGCGCTCCTTGACGCTCACGAAGGTGATGTTCATGATGCCGATGGCTCCAACAAACAGCGACATTCCGGTGATGAAGATGCCCGCAACGGCGATGCCGTTCTTGATCGGATCGAGCTGGCTTTTGAACGCCTGCTGCTCGTTGATGCCGAAGTCGTCCGCCTTGCCCGGCGGCAGCCTCCGGATGCGCCGCATCAGTCCGGTCAGCTCCTCCTTGGCCTCCGGAATCCGTTTTTCATCCCTGACCTTGACCCTGATTGTCACCATCGAGGTTTTTCCGTACACCTTCGTGAACGCGCCGAGCGGCATGATGAGCTGGTTGTCGAAACTGAACAGTCCGAGGAATTTGCCCTGCTTTTTGAAGACGCCCACCACGCGCACATTGTGATTTCTCAGTCGGATCGACTTGCCGACTGCCCGTCCGTCGGGGAAGAGGCCGGTAGCGATGTCGTTGCCGATGACCGCGACAGCGTCGCCTGCCGCCGACTCCTGCGCTGTGAAAAAGCGCCCCGCCGACAGGTCTCCCGAAGCGGTGAGCGGGTAGTCCTGGTTGGTGCCGAGCGCGAAGATTTGCAGAATCTCGCGGTCACGGTAACGGGCGGAAGCCTGGATGGTGGACATTTGCGGTACGGCCACGATCAGCTCGGAGAGCGTTTTGCCTGCGATGATCCGGTTGATCTCGGTGGCATACCGGGTTTCGATATCAGGCCGGTTGCGGTAGCGCCACCACGAGCCCATCGTGCTCCACGATCCCTTCTGCACGTAGATCACATCGTAGCCAAGCATGGCGAGGCTCCGGTCAAAACCGATATCGATGCCGTTGATCGCCGTGCCCATCATGGTGATCGCCACGATGCCGATGATGACGCCAAGCGCCGTCAGGAATGACCGGATCTTGTTGGCCCTGATTTGGTACACGGCGATATTCAGGCTTTCGACCGTTTCGTACCGGAACTGCCGCAGAGTGCTGTTCATGGCGCCGAGTCGCTTTCGATTCTGCCGTCTCGCAGGCGGATGATGCGGCGGGTGAAGCGGGCGATGTCCTCTTCGTGGGTGATGAGGATGATGGTGTTGCCCGCGTCGGAGAGTTTGCTGAAAATCTCCATGATGTCGTGGCTCGTGGCCGTATCGAGGTTGCCGGTCGGCTCGTCGGCCAGGATGATCGACGGGTGATTCACCAGCGCCCGCGCGATAGCCACGCGCTGCGTCTGCCCGCCCGAGAGTTCGCCGGGCTTGTGGTCGATGCGGTCGACGAGACCAACCTGTTCGAGTGCCTGCCGCGCCCGTTCGAGCCGCTCCTCCGGCTCGACTCCGGCATAGACCAGCGGCAGTTCGACATTGCGCAGGCAGTTGAGGCGCGGCAGCAGGTTGAAGGTCTGGAAGACAAAGCCGATCTCGCGGTTGCGGATGCGGGCCAGCTCGTCGTCGTCCATGTCAGCCACATGCTGGCCGTTCAGCTCGTAGCGTCCCGACGTCGGTGTGTCGAGGCAGCCGAGAATGTTCATCAGGGTCGATTTGCCGCTGCCCGATGGCCCCATGATGGCCGCGTAGTCGTTCCTGCGAAAATCGAGGTTAATGTCGTCGAGCGCCTTGACCGTCTGGTCGCCCATGGTGTAATACCGGCAGAGGTTGCTGATCCGGATGATGTACGGCTGCTTGCTCATCGTTTCTTCTGAAGCTTCACGGTGCTACCGTCCTGCAATTCGCGGCTGATGGCGCCGTAACTGCCCGACACGACCTCTTCGCCCTCTTTCACTCCTTCGAGGATAATAATATGGGTGTTGTCGGTCGTGCCGGTTTTGACCTTTCTGAAGCGCACATGGTCGCCTTCGACGACGAACACGCCTTCGGTTTCATCGGTAAGGCGATGATTCTGGTTGAGCTGCACGACCTTGTTGTTGCTTGTGGAATCGGTTGGCGTTGCCGCTTTTTTGCCGCCCGCCGTTCGCATGGTGACGCTCTGGATCGGCACTACCAGCGCGTTCGGCACTCGCTGGGTTTCGATATTTGCCGTGCCGCTCATGCCGGGTTTGAGCAGGCGCTGGTGGTTGAGGATTTTGATCTTGACCTCGAAGTTGGTTGCCTCCTCCTGCGTGTTCGCGGCCTGAGTTTTGGCAGAATTGGCGATTTCGCTCACCTCACCTTTGAAGGTGCGGTCGCCGAACGCATCGACCGTTACGGTGACTGGGTTGCCGACCTGCACGTTCACGATGTCGTTCTCGTTCACCTCGACCTTGAGCAGCATGTTGTCCAGATTGGCGATCTTGAGCACCTCGGTGCCGGGGAACTGGCCGGTGCCGACAACGCGCTCGCCTGGTTTGCTACTTAGCGAAATGATCGTGCCGTTGATGGGCGAACGCACCACGGTTTTGGTAAGGCGCTCTTCGTTCTGGTCGAGCAGGCTCTGGTTCTGGTCGATGGAATATCGGGCTGCTTTCCAGGCTGCACGGCTCGTTTCGGCGTTGGTTTTCGCCGAGAGCCAGTCGGTTTGGGAAATGAGCTTGTCTTTATACAAAATGTCTGCTTTGCGAAAATCGTCCTCCGCCTTAAGCATCCGTGCTTTGGCCTCCATGCTTTGCGCCTTCGACAGATTGAGCTGCGCCCGGCTCTGCTTGACCTGGTTGACGTAGATGTCGGGCTGGATCCGGAAGAGCAGTTGCCCGGCTTTCACCTCCTGCCCCTCCACGACCGGCAGCTCGATGATCTCGCCGGAGACGTCGGGAGACATGGCTACTTCGGTTTCAGGCTGAATCTTGCCGGTTGCAGTAACGGTGTGCACCACCTCCTTGCGGAACACCTTTTCGGTGGTCACCTCGACCGCTTTTTCGCGCGTGTTCAGCCAGATGAGCGCTGCGACTCCGATGGCGAAGAGCGCGCCGCCGATGATGAAGATGTTGCGGAGTTTTCCGGAGCGTTTGGTGTTAGCCATAAATCAGTGAGATGATGCGTTGCTGACCTCTTCGATGCCGACGCCACTGGTGTAATCGAGCAGCGCCTTTTGCAGCGCGAGGTTGTAAATCGCCTGCGTCAGGGTCGAGCGGGCGCTGAAAAGCGCCGCCCTCGCCGAGCTGAGTTCGACAAAGTTCGAGGCACCGAGATCGTATTTGCGAGTGATGCCCTGAGCCGCCGATTCCGAAGCCTTCAGGCTCTTTTTTGCCGACTCGATTCGGGTGAAGGCTGCCTGGTAGTCACCGGCGACCTGCTTCAGGTCGATTTCGATGCCATCTTTCAGCTCCTCGTAATCGAGCTGCCTGTTCCGGCTGACCACCTTTGCCGACTCGACATTGTAGCGCGTCGAGAAGCCGTCGAAGATCGTCCACGAAAGGTTAAGCGAAACGGCGTGGTCGATGCCGTTTTTGAGCTGCTTGCTGACGGACGGATAGGCGTAGTCGTAGGTCTGGCCCAGCATGGTGGTTTTGTAGGAGTCGATCGCGCCACTGCTCATGGTGAAGGCGAGGTCAAGCCTTGGCAGCCGCGAGCCTGCAACCTGCCGGACATCCTGCCGCGCTGCGTCGCGTTCGAGGCCCTGCGCCTTGAGGTCAGCCCGCTGCTGGAGGCTTGCTGCCGAAAGCGCCGCAATGTCCACCTCGGGCGAGAGCTTTTCGATTGCCGCGGTGTCCACCGGTTCGAGCGCGATCTCTTCAGCCGGATCGATGCGCAGGCGCCGGACGAGTTCGAGCTTGCTTCGACGGAGCTGGTTTTCGGCGTTGATGACGGCGAGGTTGCTGTTGCTCGCTTCCGCCTGCTGCTGGTAGAGGTCGGTGATGGACTTGAGGCCGATGTTGAACTGCCGCTCGGTCAGGGTCAGCAAATCGCGCGATGTCTTGAGATTTTCCCGCGCGATATCGAGCAGTTCCTTGTCCAGCAGCACCTGATAGTAGTGCTGTGTCACGTCGTAAGCGATGGTCTCTTTTGCGCGCTGAAGCGTGAACCCCGCGGCCTTTTTGCGGTCGAGCGCCGCTTGCAGGGCTGCGTAGTCGCTCAGGCCGTTGAAGAGGTTGAGCGATGCCGTCAGGCTCATATCGACGGTCGAAGTGCGGGAGGTCATGTTGATCGCTGTGTCCGACCCGGCGCCGTACAGCGGTGAGTATGATGTGTATGAGCGGTTGACCGAACGGGGTACATAACTGGCCGAGGAGGTGACTTTTGGCAGGAAGTTGCCATACCTTCTCAGAAGATCGACACCGCTAAGATGCCGGGCGTTTTCAGCTTTTTTAACGTCGGAGGCGTTGTTGAGCGCAATCGTGATGCACTCGTGCAGTGAAAGGGTTCTCGCCGGCTGACTTTCTGCGTGGATGGTCAGGGCTGGCAGGATGAGGAGAAGAATACCAATGAAAACGCTTTTTTTCACCATTCGATGGCTTGGGGTTTGACCTCGGTTTTACGGCATCGATGCAGCATCTGGCCATGAATATACGCAATGGCCGGGCAAACCACACAGATTCATGTCGAGCGGCGGGTAGCTGGTTGGCCGGTCAGAGTTTTTCGAGCACCTTGTCGATGGACTGCCGGTAGTGATCTGCCTTTGACGGATTGAGCTGAATGAGGGAGGTGTAAACCCGGATGGCCTTTTTGTACGCGCCCTGATTGACGAACAGCTTGGCCAGCGACTCGGTCGGAACGGCAATCGATGCGTCGTCGGGGAATGGCTGCTTCTGTTCGGCAATCGGTGTTGGCTCGAAGCATTCGGTGGCTCGTGGTGGAGTGAATCCAGCGAGAGCTTTCGAGAGCTCCTCGAACTCCACGGCGACTTCGTCGATGGCCGGTGTCCGCGCCGGTTCAGGTGCTTGCGACTGGAGCGTCTTGACCTCGATCAGCTCCCGCCAGGCGACCTGGTTTGCCGGTGCGATGCGGCAGCAGTGGCCGAGATGTTCGATGGCCTCTTCATACCGTTTCAGTCCTCGCGCTGCCCGTGCGGTAAGCAGATGAAAGATGTAGGATTCTGGAAGCCATCGCTCCACTTCTTTCAGCTTGTCGAGGGCCGACTGGAACGCACCGCATTTGATGTCCAGCGACACATCGGCAAATATGAGGTGCGGGTCACTGGTCATACCGGGTTTTCAGTCAGGTTGGTTTGGGAGAAATCAGGAGAGGCTTCGATCCTGTAAGTTCAGATTTTATGTGTTATTGACCGCTTTTCCAAAGCCAAAAGCAGCAGTTTTTCAACCAGTTCGGCAAAACCGATGCCCGAGGCGGCCATCATCATCGGATACATGCTGATGTCGGTAAAGCCGGGTATCGTGTTGATTTCGTTCAGAATGACGCGGTTCGTACCGTTTTCGACGAAGAAATCGACCCTCGCCATTCCCTCGCATCCGAGCGCCTTGAAGACGGTCAGCGCAGCTTTTCGGACTTCCTCGGCGACTCCCTCCGGCAGATCGGCGGGTATGACAATTTTCGCTTCGTTTTTGATGTACTTGTCTTCGTAGCTGTAGAAGTCACTGCCGGGGATAATTTCACCTGGTTCGGAGGCCAACGGATCGCTGTTGCCGAGTACGGCCACCTCGATTTCGCGGCCTGAAATGGCGGCTTCGACGAGCGCCTTGCTGTCGAGGCCGCAGGCGTTTTCCAGCGCAGCGGCAAGCTCCTCGGCATTGCGCACCTTCGAGATGCCGACCGACGAGCCGAGACTGGCCGGTTTGACGAAGAGCGGCCAGTCAAAGCGCTTCGTGATCTCCACGATGGTTTCGAGCGGATTGGCCATATAGGCGCAGCTTGTGATGGTCATGAACTCCGCCACTGCGATGCCCGCGTTCATTGCGCAGAGCTTGGTGAGCACCTTGTCCATCGCCAGCGCCGAAGCCGTCAGGCCGCAGCCGGTGTAGGGAATGCCGAAGGTGTCGAGGCAGCCCTGAAGCTTGCCGTCCTCGCCGTACGATCCGTGCAGCGCGATGAAGGCCACGTCGGTGTTTTTGAGGAACGAGCCGAAGTCGAAGCACTCTCCGGCAGCCGCTGCCGTAAGTTCATCGAGCCGTTTTCCGGCGGACTCTGGTGTACCGCTTCTCAGCAGAGCGGCGATGTCGGTATCGAGTACCTGCTGAGAGCACTCGCTGGCGTGCCACTTGCCGTCGCGGTCGATGTAGAGCGGCGAAAGTTCATACCGGTTCCGGTCGATCTGCGCTGCGATGGATCGTGCGGAGATGATCGAAATCTCGTGTTCGGCGGACTTGCCCCCAAAGAAGAGGGCGACGGTTTGCTTTGACATAGCGATAGTACTGATGGTGAACGGATGAGGGTCAGGAGACAAGGTGCATGTGTTCGACGCTGATGCAGCGGTTCTGCACGACGTCGAGTCCGGCTTTTCTGGCTTTTTCGGCGGCGGCTTCGTTGGTGATGCCGAGTTGCATCCAGATCGTTTTTGCGCCAATGGCGATGGCTTCATCGACGACCGGCGGTACATCCTGCGGCTTGCGGAAAATATTGACGATTTCGATCCGTTCGCGCTTTTCGGCCGGGATGTCTGACAGTGATGGCCAGCATTCGAGGCCGAGCACGGAGCTAAGGGTCGGATTGACCGGATAGATGGTATAGCCCGCATGGATCAGATACCGCGCCACGGCATGACTTGCCCGGTCGGGTTTTTCCGAAATGCCGACAATGGCGATGTGTTTGTATGTCGTAAGGAGCTTTGCGATGTCCATCGTGACCGTGGTTCAGGAGTAAAGCTTGAAAATACCGGTCTGTCTCCAGACTCACAACCGGTTAGGGGAAAAATATGTGGGGGATGGAGGAAGGGAGCTTGTGCGCAAAAACTGCACCGGTTTTTCAGGAATCGAGAGCGAGAGTGAAGAGCATTTTTTATGGTATATCCAAGAGGTTAGGGTTTCAGCAAAGGGTACTGCTTAGGAGACTACTGCTCGAATGATACGGAAAAGTCCACGTGAAATGCCTCCATCCGCCACTTCATTTTTCCCCCTGCGCCTGTTATTTTCTCCTCGAAAGTCCTTGACCTGCCGGTTTGTGTTATCTTGATACCTTCATGCAATCTCTTTTTTCATCAGTCTATTGCGTCGATACCGGAGCCGGTTCCGGTCAATACAACATGGATTTCGATGTCCGGCTCATGCGGGCGTTTACTGATGGGTCGTTTCAGCGCGAATTTGGCGGGGGTTGCTGTTTGTGGCGGTTTTATGCGTGGTCGCCTCCAGCGGTGTCACTCGGGCGAAACCAGAATCCGGCGGAGATCGACCGGGAACGGTGCCGGGCCGAGGGCGTCGATGTGGTGGTGCGGCCCACCGGCGGGCGGGCGGTGTTCCATGCCGATGAGCTGACCTACTCCTTTTTCGCTGACACGCTGCTGCCGAACGAGGTGATCTATCAAATGGTGCACGAAACCATCGCGCGGGCGCTGTCCAAAGTTGGCGTCACGGCAGAGTTCTGCCGGTCGCAGCCCGATTTCCGGTCTCGGTACGCATGCCCGGAATCGGTCTCCTGTTTCACCGCCTCGGCCCGGTATGAGTTGCAGGTTGACGGACGCAAAATCGTCGGTTCGGCGCAGCGTCGCAACGGACATGTGCTTCTTCAGCATGGTTCTTTGCCACTTTCGATGCGGCACAGGCAACTTTCGCGTTATCTTGCGGGTGCCTCCCGCGAACTTGTCCAGGCAGTCGATGCCGACATGGAGCGCAAAACCGCGTCGCTCGACGAGTTTGCCGATACGGGTTACGCCGATCTGGTGCCATTGCTTATCGCTGAAGCAGGAAAATCTTTCGGATCGGAAGCTAAAATGCTGACTTTGGGGGAGATCGGACGCCTCGAAGGTTTTCAACAATCACTCTAACTGACGACCATCATGAACCAGCCCTCTGGCAATAAATTGCCCCACGTCACAACCCGCCGGATGCTCGATATGAAAGAGCGCGGCGAGAAGATCGCCATGCTGACCGCCTATGACTACACGATGGCGCGGATTCTGGACCGCTCGGGCGTTGACGCGATTCTTGTCGGCGATTCGGCGAGCAACGTCTTCGCCGGGCACAGCACCACGCTGCCGATGACCGTTGACGAGATGATCTACCACGCCAAGGCGGTGGTGCGTGGCGTGCAGGCAGAGACGCGACGGGCGATGGTGATTGTCGATATGCCCTTCATGAGCTACCAGCTCTCGCCGGAAGATGCGGTGCGCAACGCCGGGAAAATCATGAAAGAGCACGAGTGCGACGCGGTGAAAATGGAGGGGGGCAAGGTGATCGCCGAAGCGGTCAAGCGGATCACCGATATCGGCATTCCGGTGATGGGCCACCTCGGCCTCATGCCGCAGTCGATCTACAAATATGGCAGCTACAAGGTGCGCGCGATGGAGGAGGAGGAGGCCCGGCAGCTCATCGAGGATGCGAAGATCATCGAGGAGGCTGGAGCGTTCGCCATCGTGCTCGAAAAGATTCCATCGAAGCTCGCCGGTGAGGTGAGCCGCTTGCTGACCATTCCGACTATCGGCATCGGCGCGGGGCCGGAGTGCGACGGCCAGGTTCTGGTCATCAACGACATGCTTGGCCTCAGCACCGACTTCCGCCCTCGCTTCGTCCGCCGCTACGCTGACCTCTCCTCGGTGATCGAGCAAGCGGTCAAAAGCTACGTCGAGGATGTGCGGAGCAACAGCTTCCCGTCGGAGGATGAGAGTTACTGACGGGAACAGGCATTGTTTCCGGATTGCAAAATTTCATGAATCAATTATCTTTCATGACGATCTCCGCAATCGGGCTCCGGTATTTTTAACGTGCAGTGACAGGTTTGGCAGGAAATGGCGAAGTCGCCGGATGAATAATTTTTATGGGCACAGAAGAAAGAAAAGCTCGCCAAAAACGCTATCCACCGGTTTTACAGGATAGCGGCGAGCGGCCCCGGCGGCGTTTTCCCTACGTTTCGCGCTCATTCGTCCCGTCGGTTTTCACGGTCATGAACATGGTGTCGGGCTACGTTTCCATCGTCATGGCGGGTGAGGGTAGTTTCGTCATTGCGGGATGGCTCATTTTCCTGGCCGCCTTTTTCGATACCATCGACGGTTTCGTGGCGAGACTCACCAACAGCTCCTCCGAATTTGGCGTGGAGCTCGATTCGCTTTCCGACCTTGTCTCTTTCGGAGCTGCGCCCGCATATCTCGTCTACAAATTCGGCCTCGAACATATTGGAATGCCTTGGGGGTTGCTGCTCAGCTCGCTCCTGATGGTTGGCAGCGGGTTGAGGCTGGCGCGATTCAACATCAATCTGATCGATTACCACAAGGACTCTTTTTCCGGTCTTCCGACACCGGCGCAGGCGATGACCGTCGCTTCGTTTGTCCTCTGGATGAGTGTTGAACCGCTGTTTACAGAACTCGCTCTTCAGAAGGTGCTGATGGTTCTGAGCGTTTTGCTCGCCACTCTCATGGTCAGCAAGGTCAACTACGATGCTTTGCCCAAACCGACTCTCGAATCGTTTCGCAGTCATCCCGTGCAGATGATTCTTTACGTGATCGCGATTTTCTGCGTGCTGGTCTTTCAGGCCAAGGCTTTTTTTGTGGCCATGTTATTGTATATTCTGCTCGGAATCGTCAGGTCGCTGACCCGTACCGTTCAGGAGTGGCAGCTCTGACGCAAAATTCCGCCCTCCTCAACTTGCAACGTAACCATTGCTATGGCATTCAAGGCTAAGATCAAGGTGACCCTCCGTCCTTCAATTCTCGACGTTCAGGGTAAAGCCGCGCAGCATGCGCTTGAAAATCTCGGGTATTCGAGTGTCGAATCGATCAGGATCGGCAAATACATTGAGGTGATCATCGGTGAAGATTTCCGCGCTGAGGCCGAGCAAGTCTGCACTGAAATCTGTCAGAAGCTCCTGTCCAATCCGATTATGGAGGACTTCAGCTTCGAACTGGTACCCGTCAACTAAATTTCTCACCCTCCTATGGCTGATGTTACCGTTGGAATCGTGGTTTTCCCCGGTTCGAACTGCGATCACGACACCGAATATGCCGTTGCTTCGTTTCCGGGCGTCAAGCCGGTGATGCTCTGGCACAACGATCACGACCTTAAGGGATGTGACGCTGTTATTCTCCCTGGGGGTTTCTCCTACGGAGATTATCTCCGTTGCGGTGCCATCGCCCGGTTCTCGCCAATCATGCGCGAGGTAATCGATTTTGCAGGCAAGGGGCGTCCGGTGCTCGGCATCTGTAACGGCTTTCAGGTGCTCGTTGAGTGCGGCCTGCTCGAAGGTGCCCTGATCCGCAACGCCGGACGGAGGTTCGTTTCACGCCAGACCACCATCAGCGTCGCCAACAACGCCACGATCTTCACCGACCGTTACCAAAAAGGTGAGGTGCTGCGCGTGCCGGTTGCGCACGGCGAGGGCAACTATTACGCTTCGCCCGAGACCATCGAGAGCCTCGAATCGAACGGGCAGGTGGTGTTCCGCTACACCGACGCCTGGGGCAACGCAACTGCCGAGGCCAACTTCAACGGCTCGATGAACAACATCGCCGGTATCGTCAACAAGCAGGGTAACGTGCTTGGCCTGATGCCGCATCCTGAACGCGCCAGCGAGAAGCTGCTCGGCTCGGAGGATGGCAGGCGGCTGTTCGAATCGCTTTTCGCGCATCTTGCTGGAGCGTAACCCAGCCTTCTGATGGGCATGAACGACACATCGCAGAAGGCCCGGATTTTCTCATGGCTGCTGTTCGATTTCGCGAATACATCGTTCAGCGTCATGATGGTGACGTTCGCCTTTCCGCTCTACTTCAAGAACATAATCTGCGAGGGAGAACCCAAGGGTGACGCGCTCTGGGGCGCGAGCGTCAGTATTTCGATGCTGCTTGTGGCGCTCATCTCGCCGGTGCTCGGCGCGCAGGCGGACTACTCGGGCCGCCGCAAACGCTTTCTCTTCGCTTTCACGCTGATATCGGTACTTGCTACGGCGCTACTCTCTTTTTCCGGGCCGGGTATGGTGCTGTTCGCCGCAGTGCTCTTCATTCTTGCCAACATCGGCTTTGAGGGTGGCCTTGTGTTCTACGATGCGTGGCTTCCGGAGATCACCTCGCCGCGAAGCACCGGCAGGGTTTCCGGCTACGGTTTCGCGATGGGTTACCTCGGTGCGTTCGCCATCCTCCTGATCAATCTGCCGCTGCTCTCAAAGGGGATTGTGCCAGCCAACATTCCCAACCTGAAGCTCAGTTTCCTCATCGTCGCGCTCTTTTTCGCCGTGTTCTCCGCGCCGATTTTCGTGATGCTGCGCGACACCAAAGGCTCGGTGGGCGATTCATCCAGCGGTGAGCGGCGGCGCGAGCGCGGCTCGTCGTTTATGCACTCGATCAAAGAGGTCGGCTACACGATCCGGCATATCATGAGCTATCCCGATCTCGCGCGCTTCCTGCTCGCCTACTTTTTCTACAACGACGCGATCCTGACCGTTATCGCCTTCTCCTCGATCTACGCGCAGAACACGCTTGGATTCACGACGGGCGAACTCATCACCTTTTTCATGACCGTGCAGACCACCGCCATTCTTGGTTCGGTGGTGTTTGGCTTTGTCACCGACAAGATCGGCCCGAAGCGTACCATCGTTATCACGCTCTTTATCTGGTTCGCGGTGATTCTGCTGGCGATTCTTTCCGGAAGCAAGGAGACCTTTATCATGACTGGCCTTCTTGCCGGCATGTCGATGGGGTCGTCGCAGGCAGCTTCGCGCTCGCTGATGGCGAGGCTGACGCCGAAGGAGCACGTTACGGAATTTTTCGGCTTCTACGACGGTAGTTTTGGAAAGGCGTCGGCGATCATCGGTCCTTTGGTGTTCGGTGTCGTTTCCGCCCAAGTCGGCAGCCAGAAGGTCGCGCTCGCTTCGCTGCTGGTGTTTTTCTGCCTTGGTCTCCTGATTATTACCGGCGTGAGGACGCGAGCCACCGCCGAAGCCTCACCGGAAGCCTCCCGGATCGAGTGACGGCAGTGACGTGTAACCCATTTTGATAATGACTGTTATGAACGATGAGTTGAAGGCTGAGGACGCTGGAAACGAACGCGGCTGCGTGGATTGCCATACGATGAGCTGCTACCGGATGGAGAAGCGCCTGCCGGACGCCTGCCTTTCGGAGGTGATTGGCAAGGAGCAGCTCGATGAGGCCCTCGACCTCTACCGCGGTGACGGTATCGATGCCAGGATTGCCCGCGCCGCCGCCGAAGTCGAGGGGCTTTACTATGGAAAGCTGACCCGCGCCGAGGAGATCGTTGCCTTTGCCCGGAGAATCGGCGCGAAAAGGATCGGCCTTGCTACCTGTGTCGGTCTCGCCGGAGAGGCGCGCGTTTTCGCGAAGATTCTCGAAGCCAACGGATTCGAGCCGTTCTCGGCGCTCTGCAAGGCGGGCGCGGTGGATAAAAGCCAAATCGGCATCGCCGAGGAGCTGAAGATCACGCCCGGCAGCCACGAATCGCTCTGCAATCCGGTGCTGCAAGCCCGCGTGATGAACGAACAGCCGACCGACCTCAACGTTGTCATTGGCCTCTGCGTTGGCCATGACAGCCTTTTCACGAAGCACTCAGCCGCTCCGGTCACGACGCTGATCGTCAAGGACCGGGTGCTCGGCCACAATCCCGCCGCCGCGCTCTACGCCTCGGGCTCTTATTACAAACGCCTGCTGGAGCCGGGCCGCGAGCTGTGACGTTTCAAAGAACCTTTTGAGAGAGTCAGAGATGAAAAGAGCATTCTGGATAGTCATCATCGCGTTGCTTTCAATGCAGTTTCCTGCGGTGTGGCAAACCGTCAAGGCCGCCGAACCGGAGATGCTTGCAATTCCGGCTGGCAGCGGTGCTATCACGGTCAGAATTACCGGTTTGCGCAGCACCAACGGGAACCTCTCCGTGGCGCTGTTCAATGCCAAAAAGGGATTTCCCGGCAAGTACGAAAGAGCTGTCAGGAGAGCTAAAATTCCGGCTGCCGGTTCGGAGCCGCTGGTGGTCTTCGGTGATATTCCCTACGGTACGTATGCGGTTGCGGTTCAGCACGACGAGAACGCCAACGGCAAGCTCGACGCCAATTTCCTCGGAATGCCGAAAGAGGGGGTTGGCTCCTCGAACAATCCCAAATCGAAATTCGGTCCGCCCTCGTTTGACGATGCCTCTTTTGTGCTTGACAAAAAAACGATGGAGCTGACCATCAATCTGCGCTATCTCTGAACATTCAAACGTTTAAATGACTTATGGGCGTTCTCGAAGCGATTTGTGTCAGTGTTGGAAAAGGGACGGTGAAGTTGGCGGTTCCGTCCGCCGAACTCCGTGAAAGCTGGGGAATCGAGGGCGACGCCCACGCGGGGGAGTGGCACCGCCAGATTTCGCTGCTGGCGGGCGAGAGTATCGACCTGGTGCGCGAAGTGCTGCCGGAACTCGATTATGGCATGTTCGGCGAGAATCTCGTGACGCGGGGCATCGAGCTTGCCGCGCTTGCCGTCGGCGACCGGCTGCGGGTCGGCGATGCGGCGCTCCTCGAAGTGACGCAGATCGGCAAAAAGTGCCACAACGGCGGCTGCGTCATCCAGCAGGCCACCGGCGACTGCATCATGCCCCGCGAGGGCATCTTTTGCCGGGTACTCGCCGGTGGCCACGTAGCACCGGGAAGTCCGGTGGTGGTGGTTTCCGACAGATCAGCCGGATCAGACTGATCTGACCGATCTGTTCGATTCTTCGGAGTTTAACCTCCAATTTGCGACATGCTTGATGCAGCGGTGTCGTGGCTGCTTTTCAGGCCGTCTTTGGGTTTTTGCTGCACAGCTTCGATGATCCGCTTTTTCAGCTCCACTTCATTCATTTCACCCTTCAGGGCTGGCGCGAGGTCGATGCTTTCGTGGTGGTAGAGGCAGCTGATCAGCCGGGCGTCGGCGGTGATCCTGAGCTTCGAGCAGCTGCTGCAAAAGTTGCGGGAGAAGGCCGGGATGATGGCGATCGATCCCCGGTGGCCGGGCAGGCTGAAGCTGTAGTGCTCGGTCGAGTGGCCTGTGATGGCTTCGAGTTCCGGGTAGGCGTCGGCGAGCCGCTCGCGGATCCTCTCGGCGCCCATGAAGCGTCCGGTGCGCCAGATCTGGTGGTCGTCGAAGGGTTGCAGTTCCATGAAGCGAACGGTCAGGTCGTGTTCGCGCGTCAGTTCGACGAAGGCCGGGATTTCGTCGTTGTTGATGCCCCGGAGCATGAGCGTGTTGAGCTTGACTGTGAGGCTGGGCGTGGCGAGCAGGCGGTCGAGCGCTTTGCTGACTTGTTCAAAGCGGTCGCGCCGGGTGATCGATGTGAATTTTTCGCGGTCGAGGGTGTCGAGGCTGAGGTTGACGCCGTCCAGCCCGGCTTCGACAAGCGCGTCGAGTTGCCGGTCGAGCAGCACGCCGTTGGTGGTGATGCAGACGGTGTCGATGCCGGGCGTCGCTTTGGCGATCCTCACCAGTTCCGGGATGCTTGGATGGAGCAGCGGCTCACCGCCGGTGAAGCGGATTTTCCTGACACCCATTCCGGCTAAGAGTGCGATGAGCTTTGAGGTTTCGACGACGTCGAGTTGTTGCGTTTGCGTGGGCGCGTCCTCCTTCAGGCAGTAGGTACAGCGCAGGTTGCAGGCGCTGGTGACGGCGATACGCACGTAATCAACCGTGCGCCCGAAGCGGTCGGTCAGCACGAGCTGTTTTGCGGATTCGCGATTCATTGGCCGCCCTTGCTGATTGCCCGGAGTGCGTCGTCCATCGCCGCAGGGTCGTTCACGTTGCGCAGCTTCGACGCATCATTCGGCTCGATGAACTGTACCCGCGAGTTCATGAGGAACGCGCGGAGCGAGTCGTTGCCGGAGGCGTGGCGTTCGAGCAGGCGGCGTCGCGATTTTGGCTCGTAGATCGCGAGCAGCGGCTCTGGGCGTCCGTCGCTGCCAGCGAACGCCGTGCCGAAGCGGAAAGGATGTCGTCCCGCCCGGAGTGCCGCGATCACCGCTTCGTCGATGAAGGGCAGGTCGCACGCCGCCACGAGCCACGCCGCACCGGGCGCGTGGCGCTGCGCCGAGAGCAGGCCGCCGAGCGGCCCCAGGTCGAGGTAGCTATCCGCGATTCCGGGTAGCCTGGCATCTGAATATTGATCGAGCTGATCGCTTCGGCAGGAGATGAACACTTCGTTGCAGACGCCGCCGAGCAGGGCGGCTGTCCGGTCGAGCTGGCTTGCTTCGTGGTAACGGAGTTGCGCCTTGTCGCGTCCCATGCGCAAGCTGCGCCCGCCCGCGAGCACGAGTCCGTTGAGCGGAACGCTCTGGGCTGCCCGCCGAAAAAACTCCGCGCTGAAATCGCTGATCCGCGCCACGTCGTCGCGATGGAAGAGTGGCAGGCCGAACCGTTCCATATCCTCCGCATCACCGTCGTGCGCGAGCGCGAGCACCTCTGGAATCGCGCCAGATTCGAGCGACGGCAGAATCTCGCGCCGCTCGTCGATCAACAGCACTTTCGGCACTGGCAGCTCCTTGAAACCCTCGATGAAGAGCAGGTCGGCGTTGAGCGTTAATCCGGCGATGTCGAGCCGTCCTGTGCCGCTCGAAATGAGCGCCTCCTTCTCGCGGTCGACGATTAGCACCGGCACCGCGCCCGCCCGCCGGAAGCGGTCGGAGTCCTTGCCTTCGCGGTCGATGTCGAAGCGGTGACAGCCGTGTTTGAACGCCGCGACCTCGAATCCGTCAGTGCTGAAGCGGCGGATCAGCTTTTCGAGTAGCGTCGTTTTTCCTGAGCCGGAGAGGCCGCAGAGCGCGATTTCAAAAGGATGGAACATGCTCAGCATGCGTTTGCCCACGGAAGCCAGGCGCAGGTGACGAGCGATCCGGCTGGGAGCGGTTCGGCGGAGGGCGGCGCTTCGACCAGACAGTTCGCACCGGAGAGCGCCGTCAGCATATACGACTCGACCTGCGCCGAGAGCTGGCAGCGGAGCGCTTCCGCCTCAACACTGAGCCGGCCGAAGAGGAAGCGGTGGCGCTTGCGGTCGGTGGGAAACGGCTCGTTGAGCAGCGCAGTGAACTTTGGGGCTGGCGCCACGCCCTGCATTCGGGCAAGCGCGGAGAGGCCGTATTCGAGGAAGCAGACGAGCGCCGAGACCGGGTTGCCGGGCAACGAAAAAACGATCTTGCCCGATCCGGTCGTGCCAAAGTAAACTGGCTTGCCCGGTTTCTGCGCCACCTTCCAGAACTTCTGCTCTACGCCCAGCTCGTTGAGCGCGTCGTACATGAAATCGAACTCGCCCGTCGAGATGCCGCCTGTGGTGATGACGACGTCCGACTCTGCGATGGCCAAAGCAAGCGCCTCGCGGATCGCTTGCCGGTTGTCTCGCAACTGGCGCATCCCGACGACTTTAGCTCCGGCACCCTCGACGCACGAGGCGAGCAGCGCCAAATTGCTGTTGTAAATGGCCAGCGGTTCGATCTGTTCGCCTGGCATCCGCAGTTCGTCGCCAACCGTGATGATCGAGACGCGCGGCTGCCGCCGCACGAGCGCCACGGCGATGCCGAAAGTGGCGAACAGGCCGATCTCCGCTGGCGTGATGCGGGTGCCGGCGGCAGCGAGCAGCGCGCCAGGCTGCATTTCCTCGCCCGCGTGGCGAATGTTCGCGCCCTTTTTCGGGGCTTTGTAGAACTCCACTGCGTCGCTGCCGAAGCCGCTGGTCTCTTCGAAGGGGACGACGGTGTCAGCGCCTTCGGGAATGGGCGCGCCGGTCATGATGCGGCAGCAGGTTCCGGTTTCGAGTGGCGCAACGTTGAGTGCTCCGGCGGCCAGCTCCTGCGAGACCGGCAGCGTCACGGGAGCGCCGTCCGACGCATCGGCAATCTCGCCGAATCGCACGGCGAAGCCGTCCATTGCGGCGTTGGTGAAGCGCGGCATCGCGAATCCGGCACGGACATCTTCGGCAAGCACCCGGCCCTGGAGCTGGAGCAGCGGAACGGAGACGGTTGCCTCGATCAGGGGTGTCGTCGTGGCGATAATTTCGTGAGCTTCGTGAACGGTCGTCATTGTTTTGGCCTGTTTTTGTTTACTTTCGTGAGCTTCGTGAACGACGGTCATCATGCGTGGCCATCCCCTTTGAGCATCGGGAATGCGTGGAAGATGGCGGGAACGAGCACTTCGAGTGCGTCTTTGGCCGCGCTCGTACTACCCGGCAGGCAGACGACCACCGTGTTGCCGATTACGCCGGCGGCGAGGCGCGAAAGCATCGCAGTTCGCGTTTTCGTTTGCCCCCACCGAAGCAGCTCCTGCTCCACGCCGGGCAGTCGTCGGGTGAACTTCGGGGCAAGCGTGTCGATGGCGAGGTCGCGCGGGCCGAGGCCGGTGCCGCCGGAGGTAACGATGAACTCGATGCCCTCGCCGATCCAGGCCTCGACCGTCGCGGCGATCTCGACCGGTTCGTCGGGAGTGATGGTTAGTGCCTCGACCGCGCATCCAGCTTTTTGAAGACCTTCGCGCAAAATCGCACCGGAATGGTCGGTCGCCGTGCCTGCTGCGATGGAGTCCGACATGACGAGAATAGCCGTGCGCGGGTGATACTCTGCTGCCGACGACTTGCCGCCGGTTTTGTGGTCGAGTCGGATGGCGGAAATCTCCATCGTCTTGTCCACCGCCTTGCACATGTCGTAAATGGTCAGCGCCGCTACAGAGACGGCGGCGAGTGCCTCCATCTCGACGCCGGTCGATTCGCGCGTGATGACGGTTGCTGCAATACCGATCGAGTCGTCGCCGATCTCGAATTCGATGTCGATCCACGAAAGGTTAAGCTGGTGACAGAGAGGGATGAGTGTCGAGGTCTGTTTGGCCGCCTGGATGCCAGCGATCTTGGCTGCGGCGAGTACGTTGCCCTTCGGGAGTTCCTTTCGGCGGAGCAGCGCGATGGTTTCCGGCAGCATAACGATGCGTCCCGAAGCGCAAGCTTTACGCCGTGTTGGCGGTTTGCCGGAAACGTCCGCCATGCGAACCATGCCGTTTTCATCGAGGTGGGTGAATTCCATGATTAGCAAGATTTCGTTCGACCGGAAAACCATACCAGTTGTGCGTTCAGGCTCCGGGATTGACAATGCAGCGTCGAGGCCGGTCCTCTATTCTGTTCTTTTTGCCCCAAATATAAAAACAATCTTTAAGCGTTTTGCGATTTTCTGCGGCTTCGGCGTTTTTGTGGTTTCCGGGCAAATGCGTGGAACTCATTCAAAAAAAACGGAGTATTATGAGTAGTCACAATTCCTGTCGCTTCGAGGCGTGGGGAGAGGGATACTAACCGAAGCAATACTTTCAATCAAAATCAATATCGCTATGGGAACCAAAGGACGTGAAATCGTAGGCGATTCCATCGATCGCGTACTTGAACTGCTGAACAAGGCCTTTGCCGACGAGTGGCTTGCCTACTACCAGTACTGGATCGGCGCCAAGATCGTGGAGGGGCCAATGAAGGACGCCGTGATTGCCGAGCTGGTGCAGCACGCCGCGGACGAACTGCGTCATGCCGACATGGTGAGTATGCGCATTATTCAGCTTGGCGGCACGCCGCTCACCAGCCCGAAGCAGTGGTTCGAGTGGACCAACTGCGGCTACGAGGCGCCCGACGACAAGTTCGTTAAGATGATCCTCGAACAGAACATCTCCGGCGAGCAGTGTGCCATCACTACCTACAACAGCATCATCCAGGAGATCGGCATGAAAGATCCGGTCACCTACAACCTCGCCGTGCAGATTCTTCAGGACGAGGTGACCCACGAAGAGGATCTTCAGGCGCTCCTCGAAGACCTCGGAGTCTTCCTGCGGAAATGATTTTCAATTCACCATTCATAACTCATAATTATTCACTTATGCCGACGACACACGAAAATCTGAAGAACGCCTTTGCCGGTGAAAGCCAGGCCTTCATGAAATACACCACCTTTGCCGAGAAGGCTGAAAAAGAGGGCTTCAAGAACGTGGCCAAGCTGTTCAGAACCACCGCGCAGGCCGAGCGCATCCACGCGCAGGGCCACCTTGCCGCGGACGACGCTATCGGCTCGACCGCTGAAAACCTCGAAACGGCCATCGGTGGCGAGACCTACGAGCACAACGAAATGTATCCGCCGATGTTCGAGCAGGCCGTGGCCGAAGGTCACAAGGCCAAGCGCATGTTCGGTTTCGCCGTGGAAGCCGAGAAGGTTCACGCCGCGCTCTATCGCAAGGCGCTCGAAGCGGTCAAGGCTGGACAGGACCTGGCTGAAACTGAAATCTGGCTCTGCCCGGTTTGCGGTCACATCGAGCTTGGCGCTCCGCCGGAGCACTGCCCGATCTGTAACGTCAAGGCGTCAGCCTACATCCAGATCGCCTGATCGTTCGACTCACATCGAAAAATGTCAATGCTCTCCGTCGTGAAGCCGGGGGGCATTTTTTGTCCGGATCGGAATCATAAACGGATGTTGTAGAAAAAATAAATCGATTTCAATTATGATTTTGAGGAAAAAGCTTTATAAACGAAGAGCCTGAACGGAGGTGGGGAGATGCGCTTACGATGCCGCTTTTTTTCCCGCGCAGTTTGAGCAGATTCCGCTGATAACCATGCGCTTGCCGGTTACGGTAACGTGTTTTCCGATATGGGGGGGGGGAGTGGTACATCGTCAAGAGTCGCGTCGCAGAAATCGGTGATCTGGCCGCATCTGATACCGTGGAGATGATGGTGATTGTTGGCCTGGGAATCGAATCTCCTGGTGGAGAGCGAACAGGATTCGGCCATGTCGATTACGCCGATCTCGGAAAAGGGAAGCAGCGTCCTGTTCACCGTGTCAAAGGAAATCGTTGGCCAGGTATCGGTAATCTTCCGGTACACCCAGTCCGTCGAAGGGTGATCAGCGCAGTCCATGAGCAGTTTGTAGATGGCATGGCGCTGTGGCGTCACTTTCAGGCCGGCTTTCCGGCAGCGTTCGATGAACCGGTTCATGCGTTTTTCCTTTATACCCGATTGCTCCATTGGCTTTTTTTCGTCACGGCACGGTGACAATAACTTCCGAATGCAAGAGGTCTGCCTGTTGATATAGTCAGATATTAACAATTATTGATTTCTGCGAAAAATTTATAAAAAATACATGGGAAAACAAGTGTAACGGGATTGTGCAATGGGCTGTTTTTGTTTTGTATGCCGCGTTCTCTACCTTGCTCTAACGGCCCCTCAGCTATTATCCGTCAAGGCGCTGGATGGTAGCATTGCTTGAAACCGGACGCGATTCTATGGTGGCAATGAAAGAAAACAGCAAAGAGGAACGCGGTCGCCTGCACGGTATGGTGTGGTCGTCATCCGCTTTTTTTTCGTTCATGTGGAGGCACTTCGTTCACGACCGTGTCCTCATGAGCGCTGGTTCACTTGCGTTTCAGACTCTGCTTTCGCTTGTACCACTCATGGCGGTGACGCTGTCGATCCTGAAGGTTTTTCCGGTTTTCGCTTCGCTCAAACAGTACATTGGCGACTTTCTGTTCCAGAATTTCGCTCCCGCCCAGGGATCGATCCTGAAAGGCTATCTCTGGGAGTTCATCGATAAAACCTCTTCGCTTTCCACCGTCGGAGGTCTTTTTCTCATCGTCATCGTTCTGTTTCTGATTTCGACCATCGATCAGACGCTCAACGATATTTGGGAGGTGCAAACCCCGCGCCGGAGGTTGCAGGGTTTCACGCTTTACTGGACGGTGCTGACGCTCGGTCCAGTTTTCATTGGCACCAGCGTCCTGGCCAGCTCGTACGTGTGGTATTCGGTGTTTGCAGAGGGGGCGCTGCTTGAAATGAAAGCGCGAGTGCTCTCGTATGTGCCGGTGTTAAACTCCGTCATTGCCTTTTTTCTGCTGTACATGCTGGTTCCAAACCGCAAGGTTCGCTTCACTCATGCACTTGCCGGTGGCGTGCTTGCTGCTGTGCTTTTCGAGCTTGCCAAAAGATGGTTCACCTTTTACGTTTCGAGTTTCGCCACCTTTGAGCATATTTACGGCGCGCTTTCGGTCGTTCCGATGCTCTTTTTCTGGATATACCTCGAATGGGTGGTGGTGCTGACTGGCGCGGAGTTTGTCTTTTCACTCGGCTACTTCAGGCCTGCGGTGTGCCCCGCACGGGAGTTCGATCCCTTGCAGGGAGTGCCAGAGGTGGTCGCCGTCTTGCGTTCAGTGTGGCGCGCACAGCTATCCGGGAGTTTTATGACCGGTAAAAAACTTCTGGCATCGGAAAATAGTGGCGACCGTAGTAAATTGGGCCATGTCGTCGATTTTCTGAAGCAGAACGGGATTCTGCACAAGACCGCCGATGGTGGACTTGCCATCAGTGCAGATCTTCACGCCGTTACCTTGTACGACCTCTACACCAAGCTTCCGAGGGAGCTTTTCAATGGAGACGGGTGCGTGGATGAAGGACCGGCGAGTCGCGAATTCGAGCCGCTCCGGGCAGAGGTCCGCGAAGCGCTCAGGAGCGCGATGCAGACGCCGCTGATTACGCTGGTGAACGATTCAACGGAAAAGGATTCATGAGTTATCAGGTTATAGCGCGAAAGTACAGGCCTTCACGGTTTGCCGACATTACCGCGCAGGAGCATATTACCGGCACGATCCAGAACTCACTACGGATGGGACGAGTCGGCCACGGTTACATCTTTTCGGGACTTCGGGGCGTGGGCAAGACCACGGCGGCTCGTGTGTTTGCCAAGGCGGTCAACTGCCAGCGCATGATCGACGATCCGCAGTATCTCAAGGAGGTGACCGAGCCGTGTGGCGTGTGCGAGAGCTGCCGCGATTTCGATGCCGGGGCGAGCCTGAACATCTCCGAGTTTGACGCCGCCTCAAACAACAGTGTTGACGATATCCGTCTGCTTCGCGAGAACGTGCGTTACGGCCCGCAGAAAGGACGCTATCGAGTCTACATCATCGATGAGGTGCACATGCTCTCGACGGCGGCATTCAACGCGTTTCTCAAGACGCTAGAAGAGCCGCCGCCGCACGCGATCTTTATCTTTGCAACCACCGAGCTTCACAAAATTCCGGCCACCATCGCCTCGCGCTGCCAGCGCTTCAACTTCAAGCGCATTCCGCTTGATCGCATTCAGGGCCAGCTCCGGCAGATCTGCGACGCCGAGGGTATCACCGCTGATGCTGACGCGCTCCAGCTCATTGCGCGCAAGGCGCAGGGTTCGATGCGTGATGCCCAGAGCATTCTTGACCAGGTGATCGCCTTTGCTATCGACAGTGAGGGGGAGCGCGCCATCCGCTACGACAAGGTCTCTGAGCTGTTGAGCTACATCGACGACGAACACTTTTTCATGGTGACCGATGCCATCGCCAACGCCGATGCCGCTGCGATGCTCGAAGTGGCGGGCATGGTCAACCGAAACGGTTACGACGAGCAGGATTTTCTGGAAAAGCTGATCGAGCATTTCCGGAACTTTCTCATCATCCACAATTTACGGTCGAGCAAGCTGATCGAGCGTCCGGAACCGGTGAAAGAACGCTACCAGCGAGACGCGCTGCGGCTGACGCCAGCGGCGATCATGGCGATGACCGACTTTCTCATGCAGACCCAGCGTGAGCTGAAGTTCTATGCCGAGCATCAGTTCCGCTTTGAGCTGGCGCTGCTCAAGCTGATTGAACTGGGTAGGGGAGTCTGGCCATCACCAACCGCTTCGGCGGACGAAAAAAAAAAGCTTGAGCCTGTAGCTCCACCGTCCGCGCCCGCATCTGCTGCACCGTTCAAGCCGGAACGGTCCACCCGGCGCTCGAAAACGGCATCTTCCCCGGAATCTGGTACGGCCCCGTCCGGCTTGCCTCCGGTGCCGGAGCCGCCTCCTCTTCCGACGAAGGGGAGTGCCTCTTCGCGTCCAGCCGAATCGAAACTGGCGGCTTCCATCGACCTCGGCTCCTGGAAACAGGCCTTCTCCAAATTTGGCAGCAACGCTGACCAGCATCTACCGGCAAGAAACCGGTTGCGCGTTGAGGAGAACGTTGCCGGGACGGACAGTGGCGCGCCGGTCGCGGTGCTCGAACAGTTGCGCATGGAGTGGGGGCGCTTCCTCGAACACCTCTCGGCCAAAGGATTGCAGGTGCTGGTATCGCATCTTCACTCATCCGAGCTGATGTCGTGCAGCCCTTCGGGCGTAGTGGAGCTCGGGTGCTGCCGGAAGTTTTCGTTCGAAGAGCTTCAGCACGACTCAGCCCTACTCGAAACCGAGATGGCCGATTTTTACAGGCTGCCATTGAAACTCGCCATACGCTACGACGCCGAGCGCGACGCCTGCACCCGTGAGAAGAGCATCTTCACCATGTTCAAAGAGCTGTCGGAAACGAACGAGGTCGTGCGTTATCTGATCAGCGAGTTCGGCGGTGAGCTGGTTTACTGAGCGTAAAGGGTTTTAGAATTCGCGCAAAATTCCTGATATTCAGGGTCGTTTTTATAGAATTCTTGTTCCGGCAGTGATCGGGATTATGACATTTTTTCACTACGAGTCCCCAGGGGCTTTCAAAACGGGTTATACACGATTTATATGAGTAAAGAGCCAACAACGGCGGATGGTTTGCAGAACAGATTCAGAACGCACTATTGTGGCCGGTTGAACCGCAAGTCGGA
Source organism: Chlorobaculum tepidum TLS (assembly GCF_000006985.1). Taxonomy (NCBI): domain Bacteria; kingdom Pseudomonadati; phylum Chlorobiota; class Chlorobiia; order Chlorobiales; family Chlorobiaceae; genus Chlorobaculum; species Chlorobaculum tepidum. Next base: position 1,245,938 of record NC_002932.3, on the reverse strand, counting down.
AGGCGAGTTGGTCAGGATCGCTGGATGGGTGCATCGCATCCGCGACCACGGCGGCCTGATCTTCATCGATCTTCGCGACCATACCGGCATCTGCCAGCTCGTGGTGCTGCCTGAAAACGAAAGCCAGTTCAAGCTTGCTGAAACGCTGCACTCCGAATCGGTGATCTCCGCCGAGGGCAAGGTGGTGCTTCGTTCCGACGAAACCGTTAACCCGAGGCTCGCATCGGGCGCTATCGAGGTGGTCGTCAGCTCAATCCAGATCGAAAGCAACGCTGATCCGCTGCCCTTCCCGGTGGCCGACGACATGCCGACCTCTGAGGAGCTGCGTCTGAAATACCGCTTTCTCGACCTGCGCCGCGAAAAGCTGCACGAAAACATCATCTTTCGCAGCAAGCTCACCGCCGCCGTCCGGAAATATCTTACCGATCTCGATTTCATCGAAATCCAGACGCCGATTCTCACCTCAAGTTCGCCCGAGGGCGCGCGCGACTTCCTCGTGCCGAGCCGCCTGCATCCCGGCAAGTTTTACGCGCTGCCGCAGGCTCCACAGCAGTTCAAGCAGCTCCTGATGGTGGCCGGATTCCCGCGCTATTTCCAGATCGCGCCTTGCTTCCGTGACGAGGATGCCCGCGCCGACCGCAGCCCCGGCGAGTTCTACCAGATCGATATCGAGATGTCTTTCATCGAGCAGGACGACCTGTTTGTCATTCTTGAGGGTATGTTCAAGCACCTGGTCGAGAACATGTCGCATAAGCGCATTACGCAGTTCCCCTTCCCGCGCATCAGCTACAAGGATGTGATGAACCGCTACGGTTCAGACAAGCCTGACCTGCGCATTCCGCTGGAGATTCAGGACGTGACCGAACTGTTCGTCAACTCCGGCTTCAAGGTGTTCGCCTCGAACACGGCGGAAGGCTCGTGCGTCAAGGCGATGGTGCTCAAAGGCATGGGCAATGAGTCGCGCCTCTTCTACGACAAGGCCGAGAAACGCGCCCGCGAGCTTGGTTCGGCGGGTCTGGCCTACATCCAGTTCAAGGAGGAGGGGCCGAAAGGGCCGGTGGTGAAGTTCCTCTCCGAAGCAGAGATGAATGCGCTCAAGGAGCGACTCGGTATCGTGACTGGTGACGTAGTATTTTTCGGCGCGGGCAAGTGGGAGAAGACCTGCAAGATCATGGGCGGCATGAGGAATTACTTCGCCGACCTCTTCCCGCTCGACAAGGACGAGCTGTCATTCTGCTGGATCGTCGATTTCCCGATGTTCGAGTACAATGAGGAAGATAAAAAGATCGACTTCTCGCACAACCCCTTCTCGATGCCGCAGGGCGAGATGGAGGCTCTCGAATCGAAATTCCCGCTCGACATTCTGGCCTACCAGTACGACATCGTCTGCAACGGCATCGAACTTTCGAGCGGTGCAATCAGGAACCATCGCCCTGACATCATGTACAAGGCCTTCGAAATCGCTGGCTACTCGAAAGAGGAGGTTGATGCCCGTTTTGGCCACATGATCGAAGCCTTCAAGCACGGTGCGCCGCCGCACGGAGGCATCGCTCCCGGCCTCGATCGTCTCGTCATGATCCTGCGCGACGAACAGAACATTCGCGAAGTCATCGCTTTCCCGATGAACCAGTCCGCCCAGGACCTTATGATGGCCGCTCCGTCGGAAGTCACCGCTCAGCAGCTCAAGGAGCTTTGCATCAGGATCGAACTCCCGGAAGAGGAAAAGTGATGGCCAGGGTTAATGGCAGTGTTTGGTTTGAAATGAAAAATCCCGCAAGACGCAAGGTTTTGCGGGATTTTTTTTGCGGGAAAACTATAACCGTCTGGTAATGGTCGCGCCCATGTCTTACTGTTGTCATGATCGCCGCAAGTTTTGGTATGGATGGTACGGCATGCTTTTAAGGAGCGTTGGCGAGATGTAGAATAGAAGTGATATCGGGCTCTTTTGAACGTCCTGATAAAAATCATACAGCGGAACTAAAATCTGGAAGATCATCGTTAGGGTGTTGTATTATTACTCACCATAAGCAATTAAATCAAGTAAGGCTGTACTGTATTCCCTTCTTTTCCAACACTCTGCTTTTTGTGTGCACGAAAGAAAAGCTGCAATTGGAGACATTATGAAAAAACATCTACTGCTGGCGACGCTGGCTTCCGGATTACTGTTTTTCAGCCCTTCAGGTCAAGCTCTTGCTGACGTTGACTTGCACGTCAATGTAGGAGGCCCCGGCTTTGTGGTCGATTACAATCCGGAATTTTTTTATGTGCCGGATCTCGGTTACTCGATCTCATATGGAGGGCCATACGATATTATCATGTACGGAGGATATTACTATCTGTACCATAACGGGTACTGGTATCGTTCACACCATTATCGCCATGGGCCTTGGGTGATTGTTGACTATCGCAGGCTTCCCTACAGAATCAGAAGGTATCGCTGGGATGACATCCGAAGGTACAGGGAGGTCTATTACAGGCGAATTCATCCAGATCGCTTCAGAGAGCATCGCGATCGGGACTGGAGAGATCGTTGGGATGATCGCCGTGATCGCAGAGATGACCGCTGGGATCGCCATGACGACCGTCATGATGACCGCAGAGATGGGGAGAGGAGATTCTAAACGCTCGAAAAAAGAGACGCCGGTTATGTTCTCGATGACCGGCATCTGTTCTGTTTCTGCCTATTCTTTGAGCGATCAGCTTTTTCAGCGACTCAGAGGTACATCTCCGGCGTGAGTTTTCGGGTGAAGCGGTTCATGAGGAAGTTGACGAACCAGACCCAGTTCAGCGGTTTGCCCTGCATTCGCTTCATGATGGCGCTGCCTTTGTACACCTCGCGCTGGAGCTTGATGAAGTTTTCGAGCAGCTTTTCGCCGCCGAGCTTCTTCGGCTCGAACATGTAGTGGTAGGTGTCATACTTGTCCCAGTCGAAATGGCGCACCCGATCCTTCATCTCCTCGAAATAGGGGGTGCCGGGGAAGGGCGTCAACAGCGAGAAGACCGGGAACTCGATGCGGTTCTGCATGATGAAGTCGTAGGTAGCCTGGAAGCTCTTTTCGCTGTCGTCGTCGAAGCCGAAAATGAAGTAGCCCTGGATGGCGATTTTGTGCTTGTGCAGGTTGCTGACGACAGCCTCGTAGTTCTGGAGGCGGTTTGACCCCTTGTTCATGCTCTTGAGAATGTCGGGGTTGAGCGATTCGAAGCCGATGCTCATGAGTTCGCAGCCCGAACGTCCGGCGAGTTCGGCAACTTCCGGCTTTTGCAGGAAGTTCATCGAGATGTTGGCGTTCCAGCGTACACCGAGCTTGGCCATGCCTTCGAGCAGCTCCATGAAGTATTTTGGCCTGAAACTGATGTTGTCGTCCATGAAGGAGAAGCGCACCTTCTTTTTGCCAAGCCGCTCCTGATGGGCGCGCATTTCGTCAAGCACCAGGTCGATTTCGCGGTAGCGGAAGCTCTTGCCATAGACCGTCGGCGTGGTGCAGAAGCTGCATCCCACCGGACACCCCTTGGTGGCCAGAATCGGAATGAGCTGGCTGTATTTTTTCGCGTGCGGTGAGTTGAGGGCGAAGCTGAAGTCGGGCGGCGTCATGGTGGTCATCGGCTTCAGGTTGCTGGCCTTGTATACGCTCTTCATTTTGCCCCGGAAAATGTCGATGGCAAGCTCCTCCCAGACCGACTCGATTTCACCGTAAATCACGCTGGTGCAGTGCAATGAGGCTTCGTCGGTCAGCATGGTTGGGTGCACACCGCCGATCAGCACGATTTTGCCCTGCGCTTTCGCGCGGTCGCCGATACGGTAGGCGTTCTTGGCATTGAGCGTGCGCGAGGTGATGGCCACAACATCGTAGCCGGAGAAGTCTTGGGGAATGGTGTCGCCAGTTCTCTCGTCGAGGAAGGTGACGTCAAAATACTTGCTGGCCAGCGTGGCGACCATGATCAGGTTCAGCGGCATACTTACCGCGCCGGAATCGACCATCATGCTGGTCTGGCTTTTGGGCTGGACCAGCAGCCATTTTTTTCTGCTCTTCTGTTCTGCCGCGAGCTTTTCGAGGGATGGTGCTACGCCATTTGTGAGGGACACGGATGATTCGGCTGTCTGAAGATCGTCTGTCAGCATGCCTTTCGAGGATAAGTGGTAAGGACTACAGGATGAACTTATAAAGTATGAAAATTTCCCTAAAAACCTTGTAAAGGCCTTTAAAAACAGGGGGAGATTCAGGAGTTAAATCCCGGCGGCGCGAGTATCGTCACCGGATTCGTGAGCGAAAGTGTATCGCGTGAATTGCCGTATCCCCGGTGATTGTCGAGATAACGAGCGGGTACGGATGCGGGCGGAAAGAGATTGGGCTGAAGCCCGGTTTTTTGTTGATTGACTGCCCTCGGCTTGAAAGCCGGGGCAATTACCCCCGTTTTTCAAGTACGGCGGCCGTGAAGCGGCTGACGCAGACCAGACGGCCTTTGTCGTCGCGGATTTTGATGTCCCAGACTTGCGAGGTGCGACCGAGGTGGAGCGGGGTGGCGGTGGCGTGCACGGAGCTTTCGCCCTGGCGCACGGCGCGGAGGTGGTTGGCATTGATCTCCTGGCCGACGATGAACTGCTTCTCGCGATCCACGCAGTAGGAGGCGGCGATGCTGCCGACCGTTTCGGCAAGGGCGAGCGAGGCGCCGCCGTGCAGAATGCCGATGCGCTGGATCGTGCGGTGATCGACAGGCATGGTGGCCGTCATGGAGTCAGGGCCGACAGCGGTGATTTCGATGCCAAGATGGCGGGCCATCTGTCCTTCAACGATCTGCGTTTCATTGATCTCTTCGGGCGTGACCGGAACAGTGAAAATCGAATCCTGTGCCATGGGAAGAAATGGTTGGTCTGGAGAGGTGCAGTCGAATCGGAGATTTTCGGAGAGCGGGTGACGAGATTCGAACTCGCGACATTTTGCTTGGGAAGCAAACACTCTACCAACTGAGTTACACCCGCTTGTTCGAAACATCCCGCTTGCCGGTTAGACAAGCGGGTGCTTGTCGGAGTGGTGAGGGAGGGAGTTGAACCCTCGACCTCAGGGTTATGAATCCTGTGCTCTAACCAACTGAGCTACCTCACCTTAAGGGCCATTAATATACGGCGTCGCCTTTCTAAAAACAAGAAGCGAAATGAATTAATTTTTCGATTTTCTGGCTTTTAGCCCGGCAAGAATCGCTTCACCAATGAAGACATCTTCGGGCGTGGTGATCTTGATGTTGTGGTAGCCGGTTTCGTAGATGCGAATCGCTTGCTGCGGGAAATAGCGCTCCACGAGGGCGGCGTCATCGGTGGCGTACCATTGCTCTTCACCGGCGAGGCGGTGGGCTTCGATAAGCTTTGCGGGGGCGAATCCCTGCGGTGTCTGTACCTGGAGCAGGCGGCTGCGGTCGAGCGTTTCGCCGAAAATCTCCGGATTGCAGCCGACATACTTGATGGTATCTTTCGGTTTTGTGGCGGGCACGCATGCGCCGTGTGTCGCCGACAGACGCGCGATGTCGTCGATCTCCTCCGGCTGGATAAACGGGCGTGCGCCGTCGTGCACGAGGATGGCGTCGGGCATCACTCCCGAGTTCTCAATCTCTTGTTCGATCAGCTTCATGCAATTACCGATCGAGTCCTGCCGCTCCTTGCCGCCTTCGATTATTGCTGTGATCTTCGTGAATCCGTTTGCTTTCGCAATCTCCTTGAAAACCGGGATGCTGTCTGGCAGCGTGGCGATGTAAACCGATTCGACCGTCGATGCCTCCTGAAACGCTTTCATGGTGTGCCAGATGACCGGCTGGCCGCCGATTTCAAGCATCTGCTTGCTGCGGCCGCCATCGAGCTTCATGCGTTTGCCGACGCCGCTTGCCGCAATGATGACTACTGTTTTCATGGGCGTTAGACGATAAGCATGGCATCCCCGTAGGCGAGGAAACGGTAGTTGTTCTTGAGCGCGGTTTTGTAGGCTTCCATGAGCAGGCGGTGCTCGGCAAAAGCGCTGACCACCATCATCAGTGTCGTTTCCGGCTGCTGGAAGTTGGTGATGAGCGCATCGGTGACCTTGAAGTTGTAGGGTGGATAGATGAACTTGTCAGTCCAGCCCTGGCCGAATTTGATTTTTCCATCAACCGTCGCGTTGGCTTCGAGCGCGCGGCAGGTCGTGGTTCCGACGACGAACACCCGGCCCGATTTGTTGACCTTGGTCTCGTTGATCTCCATTGCCGTCTGGTAGGGGATATTGAAGTACTCCGAGTCCATCTTGTGTTTCGAGACATCCTCAACCTCGATGGCGTTGAAGGTGCTCAGACTTGGATGCAGGGTGAGGGGCAGAATCTTGACGCCGATTTTCTGGAGCTGCTGCAAGAGCGGTATGGTGAAGTGCAGACCCGCCATTGGCGCAACCACCGCGCCGGTCTGGCTGGCATAAACGGTCTGGTAATCGGTGCGGTCAGTCTCTTTCGGTTTCCGGGTGAAGTAAGGGGGAAGCGGCACATGGCCGATTTTTTCGACCATCTGGAACACGTCGATGTCCGGATTGAGGAAGCGGATCGTGCGGCCTCTCGACGTTGTGTTGTCCACCACCTCGGCCACGACGTCATCCTCGAAATAGATCTTGTTGCCAACACGAACCTTGCGGGCCGGATCGACCAGCACGTCCCAGAGCCCGGCCTCCTTGTTCAGCTCCCTGAGCAGGAAGACTTCGATCTTGGCATCAGTTTTCTCCTTCTGGCCGAAAATCTTGGCAGGGAATACCCGACTGTTGTTGACCACGAGTAGGTCACCCTTTTTGAAGTAGGAGACGATGTCGGTGAACACCTTGTGCTCTATCTCTTTTTTGCGACGGTTCAAAACCATCAGCTTGCAGGCGTCGCGGGGCGATTCGAGGTGATCGGCGATTCGTGTTTTGGGAAGGGTGTATCGAAAGTTCGAGAGCCGCATATGCTGTTGTGGGTCAAAGGGTGAAGTTCCCGTAAGGATAAACCTTGAGTATATAGCGCTTCAGGTTGAAATAACAAAACCGGGAGGATTTCGCTTCCCTCCCGGTGCGCTACGTTCAGCCGAGCTGGACGGTCAGTTCCTCACCTTTTTTGAGGGTGACGGAGCGTCCCCCGATAAAGGCGGGCAGTTCATTGGCATCCGATTCGGTCAGCGTGACCGAGACACTTTTGGGGGTGATGACAATCCGGTACCAGCTCTTCTGGAAGGTGAGGTTTGTCTCGAGGCGCCTCCAGTGCGACGGGAAGTTGGGTTGGATGTTCAGCATGTCTTTGTGGAAGGCGATGCCCGAGAAATAGCGGGTGACGGTGTCGATGGTACCTGCCATTACGCCGCAGTGCAGGCCTTCAGGCGTGGTGCCGCCCTGTGTATCGTGAATGTCGCTTCGGAGCGCTTCGATGAACCAGTTCCATGCCATTTCGTGGCCATTGGGCAGGTAGCTCGAAATGATCGAGTGCACCACCTTGCTCAGGGTTGAGCCGTGGCTAGTGCGCGGTTCGTAGAATGCGTAGTTGTCGCGCACGAACCTGAGCGGGTCGGCAACGTGGTAGCCGAGATTTTCGAGAATGGCGCACACCTCCGCCGGAGAAAGTGTGTAGAAGGTCATCAGCACGTCGGCCTGCTTGGCCACCTTGTAGTGGTCGGGCGAATCGTTCTCAGCCTTCAGAATCCTGTCCATCCGGTGGATGTTGCCGTACTTGAGTTTGTAGTGTTCCCAGTCGAGCTCTTTCAGCCCCATGTAGCCATCGAACTGTTCAAGAATGCCGTTCTGGTCAATGAGCACGTTCATCTTGCCCGAAATGTCGCGCCACTTCATGAATTCGTCGTGGCCGATGCCGATCTTCTCCATGAGGCCATCCATTACCGCAGGATCAAGCCTCTGGCTGATTTCAATCGCTTTTTCAAGCAGCCAGGCGGTCATGATGTTGGTGTAAGAGTTGTCTTTCAATCCGGGTTTGCCCGAACCTGGAAGTTCTTCGTGGAACTCGTCCGGACCCATCACGCCTTCGATGTGATAGCGTCCGTCATCAGGCGAGAAGGTGGCGATGCTCGCCCAGAAGCGCGCGATCTCGAACATCATCTCCGCACCGTAGCTGTTCAGGAACTCCGTGTCGCCGGTGTCGTGCACGTAGCGCCAGGCGTTGTAGAAGACCGCGATCGAGACGTGGCGCTGACGGCAGCTCAGGTCGGGATCCCAGGCGCCGCTCTTCGGATTGTAGTGGATGGTCGGCGTTTCCTCGCGTCCGTCATCGGCGGTCTGCCAGGGGTACATCGCGCCGTGGTAGCCGTTGTCACGCGCATACTCGCGGGCTGCGTCGAGGCGGTGGTAGCGGAACATCAGCAGGGCGCGCGCGACCTCCGGCAGGTGCTGGATGAAGAACGGCATGATGTAGATTTCGTCCCAGAAGTAGTGGCCGCGGTAGCCTTCGCCGCTCAGGCCGCGCGCAGCGATGCTGGCGTCGATGTTGACGTTGTGCGGCGAGACGGTTGAGACAAGGTGGTAGATGTGCAGGCGGATGACCATCTGGGTGAAACGGTCGCCGTCGATTTTCATGTCGGCCTTCTGCCAGATTTTATCCCAGGCTTCGATATGGCGTTCGAGCAACTGGTCGAAACTTCCCGCCGAAGCGAGGGATTCCTTTCCCGCAGCGACTGGATCGTTGTGACCTGCGTCACGGGAGGTGTGGATCGAGACCACCTTGTCAATCGAACAGCTTCGGTCAGCCGATACCTGGAGACGGAAATGTTCGCTGATCCAGCGCGGGCTGCTAGTGATGTTGCCTTCGCAGACCGATTTTGCGTGGTAGCCGCAGCGCAATGTTGTCTTTGCATGCGTGACGATATCGATTTTCGAGTGGTTCGTACGCACGTGCAGGAAGATACCCTCATCTTTGCCCGTGCGTCCATGATCGACATGTTCGAGGTGGTCGGTCGAAAGGGTGTTGTAGCGCAGAACGTTGCGGTTTTGCACCCGTCCGTCGATGGTCGAGCGGATTTCGATCTCCGCCGAATAGTTGACCGGCTGGATGGTGTAGCGGATCGCCGCGATGTGCGGGTTGTCCATGCTGCAGAAGCGCTTGCTTTTCATCCGGGTGATGTTACCGAGCGTGTCCTGAATCACCATTTCACGCTCCATTACGGCGTGGCGCATATCGAGATTCTGGCGGTAGCTGAGAATTTTCTGCTCCAACGGATTGATAAACGCGCCGTTGCCGATCCTGAACTCGATAGGCAGCCAGTTGGGGGCGTTGACCATGTCGTTGTTCCAGACGGTCTGGCCGTGCACCTCTGACGGAAGCTTGTTGAATACACCCGCCAGATAGGTGCCGGGGTAGTGGTGCGCCGAGGTCATGCCACTCTCGAACGCGCCGCGCACGCCCATGTAGCCGTTGCCCGTGGTGGTCAGCGACTCTCTGAGCCGCTCGTCTTTGGGTGACCATGAGTCATAGTGAAGGTTCCATCCCTCATGTTCGAGCCCCGTGTCGAACCACTTGTCAATCTCCTCAATGGTGATTTCGCCGAGGTCTCTGACCACGATGTCCGCGCCCTGTTCCTTGAGCTTGATGCCTTCGATTTCGCGCGCGATGCCGAGCACCAGCCCGAAATTTCCCTTCGATCCGGCCTGGACACCTGAAATGGCATCCTCCACCACGACGCAGTCGTACGGTTCGAGACCGAGGTTGGCGGCCGCGGTGATGAAAATATCGGGATTCGGCTTGCCCTTCAGCTTTAGCTCCATGGAGACCTCGCCATCCACGCGCGTTTCAAACAGCTCTTCGAGTTTGGCAAGCCGGAGGATGAGCTGGCAGTTGCGGCTCGACGAGGCGATGCCGATGCGAATACCGCGGGCCTTGAGCGCCTTGATGAAGTCAACCGAAGTCTGGAAAACCTCGGGCCCCTCCTTGACGAGAATTTTCGTGAAGAGGCTGTTCTTGCGGTTGCCAAGTCCGCAGACCGTCTCTTTCTCCGGGGTGTCGTCGAGTTCGCCGTACGGAATTTCAATGCCCCTCGATGCGAGGAAGCTTTTGACCCCCTCCATTCGCGGCTTGCCGTCAACGTATTTCAGATAGTCGTGTACCGGATCGAATGGGACATAAGGTTCATTGTTGACCTCGGCGTAATTCTGCAAAAAGGAGTTGAACATCGCCTCCCAGGCAAGGCTGTGGATTTTGGCCGTGCCGGTGATGACTCCGTCGAGATCGAAAATGACGCCTTTGAAATTCATACTCATTCCATGAAAACAGTTAGAGGATTATCGGTGAAAGTGACGTTCAGAGCGAGAGCAATCCGAGGATGGTCAAAAGGATGTCGGGGTAGGGCACCATATAGCTTTTTGGGCAGATTTCCCTGACGCGCTGCATCAGCTTTTCATCCCGGGTGACAAAGATAGCCCAGACATCGTCGTACATCTCCATCGCCTTTTTCAGCATCGGGATGTCCGAAGAGGTGTCGCCGCAGACCAGTACCGGTTCTCCGGTATGGTCGATATTCATCTTGCGGCAGATGAATTCGAGTCCATCGCCCTTGTCGAAATCGCGGATCATACCCGTTTTGGGATCGACGTCGATGGTCAGGATGATCTCGATGTCGAGGCCGGTATCCTCGATCCTGAAGTTCTTGCCTTCAGGATCGATGTCGCGCACGATGCCCTTGATTTTTTCAAGAAATGCTGCCGATTCAGCTTCGTTGACCGAGCGGGTAATGTCCTGGCGGGCAATGGTGGTCTGGCCGAACTTCATCTGCAATGCTGAACCGATGAAGTTGAACTTCTCGAACGATGGATCGAGCAGCAGCAGTTGCATTCGTTCGTTGAGCAGCCGGATCAGCTCCTGCTTGCCGGGTTCAATCGGGAAGCTGTGGAACTGGCCGTCGATGTCGATGAACTCGCGTCCTTTGGAGCCGGCATAGACGAAGATGTGTTCGGGATTGATCGAGACGTTCAGGATGCCGAAATCCTTGAGCGGCGCCGAAGTGACGATCATCGGATAGCGGCAGCAGTTTTTGGCGAAGCGCGACAGGAAGACCGAATTGTAGATGGGCTGGATCGAGGAGCGATAGCGTCCGCAGTAGTTGTTGGTGGTGCCGTCGCGGTCGGTGATAAATGCGTTGAACGATTTGCCTCGCAGCATCTCCACCCCTTCGGTGACGTAGTCGGTGAAGCCGGGAATGAACTTCGCCAGGTACTCGATGAAGCGGTCTTCGCCGTATTCGAGGTAGTAAATATCCTTTTGCAGCTCGCGGATTTCGTAGGTCAGGTCAACCTCGATCTGCTTCATGCCATCGATGCGAAGCAGTCTTTGGCCTGTATAGTCGTCGATGTAAATGGTTTCGAGGGAGTAGAGGGCGTTTTTCAGGGATTCGAGGCATCCTTTGCCGACGACCCGCTGCTTCATGATGTTCCGGACGATCGGCTTTCTCAGGTCTCTCGTTTCGGCCTTGAGCCGGTACAGTTCCTTGAGCGTCCTGATATCCTGCAACGTGATGGGGAAGTTACAGGTACGAAGACTTCTTTCATTGACAATGGTGGTATGCATGAGAAGCCGACTGAAGGAGAAAGGTGCTGAGTTTGAACGTAAATTTACAACAAAAACCGACAGCAATCCAGTAAAATAAACATCTATATCAGTCAGTCAGAGAACAAGCTAAAGCTGTTTACGGTTCCGGAGCGCTCTTTTTATGCGGTTTTTGTGCAGAGCGCGTCAATGCTTGAAATAATTTTACGGTGAATTTCCGATGGACTCAGGAGCGCGTCGATGATGATGATCCGGTTCGGGTTTTCGCCGCCGATTTTGTGATATCCCTCCCGCACTCGCCGGTAAAAATCAAGCCCTGAGTTTTCCATCCGGTCGAGCTCTTCAGATTCGAACGCCAGTGGCAGGGACTTTTCGGAAAACTTTCTCATGAGCGCGTCTTCCGGGGTGAGGTCGAGATAGAAGGTGACATCCGGCACGAGGCGGCATGAGGCGATGCGGTTGATTTCGGCCAGCATGTCCAGGTCAAGGCCCCGCCCGTAACCCTGATAGGCAGTCGTTGAATCAAAGAAGCGGTCGAGAATGACGTCACTGTCGTTTTCGAGCGCCGGCTGGATAACCTGCTGCACCAGCTCCGCGCGGCTCGCTGCAAAGAGCAGCAGCTCCCCGACGGGGGTGATGTCGTTGCGTCTTTCGAGCAGCAGCTCCCTGATCTCTTCGGCCACGGGAGTGCCACCCGGTTCGCGCAGGGCCAGAACTTCGCGCCCTCGCTCTTGAAGATAGCGTTTGAGCTTCATGACCTGGGTTGATTTTCCTGCGCCGTCGATTCCTTCAAATGAAATGAGCATAACAGGTTAAGGCAATGGTGGTTCCTGGTGAATGAATTCCGTGATTGCTGTGCTGAACTGTTCCGGATATTCGAGCATTGGAGAGTGGCCGCAATCTTTAAAAATGAGCAGCTTTGCGTGAGGCAGTTCCCGCTTGACGATGTGGGCAATTTTCGGCGAGATGTAGCGGTCGTGTTCTCCCCAGATGATCAGTACCGGTTGTTTCAGCTCCCGGAGCCTCGCTCGCAGGCCGGTGCGCTTCAGGTCGAGCTTCAGCATGTTGCGGTTTAGGCTCATGACGGTCTCGAACGCGTCGTGGTCTCGCGCGATCTGGAGCACTTTACGGTACGTCTCGTCGTCGATGGCCTGCCGGTTGTGAATCGCCATGTCGAGCATTTTGGCCGCAATGCGCTCGCCGGTAACGAGCGGCTTGAGCACATGACGCACGCCCGGCAGGCTGATCGCCCTGGCGAACGAGGGCAGGACAATGAAGCCGTCCGTGTTGCTGAGCACCATTTTTTTGAAGGTGCCGGGGTAGAGCAGTGCGGTTGCGAGCAGATACTTTCCGCCCATCGAATGCCCGGTGCCATAAACCTCGCCATGAGCAAACGCATCAGTTTCCCAGAGGAATTCATGAATGAGGTCGGCATAGAGCTGCAAGGTGTAGGGAATCGTCCGCGGCTTGTCCGATTCACCGAAGCCGAGCAGGTCGAGGCCAAGCACTCTGAATGAGCGGGCAAGCAACGACATCGATGGGCCATAATAATCAGCCGATGAGGAGATGCCGTGAAGCAGCAGCATCACGGGTGCGTTGCCTCCGGTGTCGATATAACGGTGGCGGTGACCGCCGAGAGTAATATATCTGCTCCGGATTGGCATGGACGGGCGGTTTGTTGAGGTGATAGTCGCGAGGCCTGTCTGGCAGCACTCAAAAATAATCAATGATCACCAAAAAAAGAGCATACGCGCACAGGAGGACGATTTATTTATAAAAACGGATGACGTCGCCTCTTTGTTTATTGAAAAAAATGTATGTTCCCGCCACGGAGAAAGCACCACATTTGGCCAATGTCGCTTTACAGAACCTATAACCTTTCCCACAGGGACGAAAGAAGAGCTCTCATGAACAGAACGGTTGTGGTGGCTGTGGCGGTCGTGGTGTGTTGTGGCTTGAGCGGCTGCACCGGCCCCACTGACCAGAAAGTGAATTTACCCCATACGGACCTCAATGGCGCCATCGTTTCTCCTGCCAATACCCCCCAGTCATCTTTAGTCAGCGATATGCCGCCCTGGATCGACCTGTATCGGGAAAGAAACCTGGTGAACGTTTCCTCCGTTGATCATGTCGTCATTGTCATTTTCGAAACACAGGGGAGCCGGGAAGAGGTTTATCACCACTACTTCGACAAGTTCAACGGTGAGGAGAATTTTTCATCCTTTCGGTACAACCGCGACATCATCAGTTTCGTCAAAGATGGTTACGGCATCAAAATTACCCTGCTCGACTCGACCAAAAATCTCTGGTCACTTGAATATCATCGCCAGATGATCTGAACCCCCAAGACGGTCGAGCACTCCCGTTTTTTATTCTCTTTTCAGCGGGGCTTTACCGCTGCATCTTTTTCTTTTCAACATGGTATCTCCGTTTTTGCGCCGCGAAAAAAATTTTTTGATGAACGCAGGAATCGGTGGGGTGGCGTCGTCCTATGGGGTGAAAAAGGATCCCTATTGATGAATTCAGGCGCCTCGAATACAAAAGCAAACGAAAGTAAAACGATGAAAAAGAAGTTAGTGATGACTGCCCTTGTTGCAGGGCTTTTGGGTAGTGCCGGCACGGTTTTCGCTGCCAGCAGCAATGATCAGCCAGCGCCATGTGCGCGGCCAGGTATCTCCGGGCCGGTTGATGCCCGTGGTTATGGTATGGGCCCGGAGGCCCGTTTCGCGCGGCAGCAGGATATGAGGTGGCAGCGGATGAAACAGGCGCTTGGCCTGAGTGACAGTCAAGAGCAGAAAATGATGGAGCTGAGGCGCGGCTTTTATCAGGAGAGCCGCCCGGTCAGGCAATCGATGAGGAATTTGCAGCGCGACCTCGCGCTCGAATCGGTGAAAAAGTCCCCCGATGGCCGCAAGATTGCCAACCTGACCCAGAGAATCGGCCAGCAGAGCGTGCGCCTGGCGCAGCTCGAAAGCCGCCACCTGCGTGAGCTGGCCAAGGTGCTCGATGCGAGGCAGATCGACCGCTTGCTTCAGATGAGAGATAATTTCGGCGGCAAGCGCTGGGGCAGGGGATAATCTGTTTCTCGCAAAGGAAGGTTATAAAAGAGTCGGAAGTTTTTCTTCTTCCGGCTCTTTTATTTGCAGCAAAACCCCAGTCAGTGTGCCTGGCCGGTCGGACGAATGATGATTTCGCTCACATCCACATGCGGCGGCTGGCCGAGAGCGAAGAGCACTGCGCGGGCGACATCCTCCGGAAGCAGTTCGGGTGCTGCCGGTTTCTGCAAACCTTCCCAGAACGGTGTATCGACGATACCCGGCTCAACCAGCGTGACCCGCACACCAAGGCTTGCAACTTCGTTGCGGATTGCCTGCGCCATGCCGGTGACGGCCCATTTGGTGGCAGCGTAGAGGTTTCGCATCGACGTCACGCGGCCCAGCACCGAACCGGTGACGAGGAAATGGCCTTTGGTCTTCATCAGCTCCGGCAGCGTGAGTCGCGCCGTGGCTGCCGCACCGAAGACGTTGGTCATCACCATGTCGCGCCACTCGTCGGGCCGGTGTTCACCCTCGATGAATGACGACCCTTTAGAAAAACCCGCATTGGCGAAAACCGCGTCGAGCCTGCCGAAGCGCCCGATGGTTTTCTGCACCATCGCCTCCTGCTGGTTCCAGTCCGCCACGTCGCACGGCACGGCCATTGCCCGCTCCGCGCCCAGTTCAGCGGCAAGCGCCGCCAGCTTCTCCGCTGACCTCGCGGCAACCACGACGCGCCAGCCCGCCTCCACAGCCTGAATCGCGGTCGAACGCCCGATGCCGGTCGAAGCGCCGGTGATGAGAAGAACCTTTCCGTTATCTGAAGTGGTCATGATGTATAATTTCCTATTTGCTTTAAAGCTGGCCTGGGGGCAAATATACGGAAGAGGGAATTTTCTGGTAGACGGAGCCACAAAAGTTTTGTTTCCGTGATGTGGGATGATGTCGTGAGGTGGCGTTACGGTGGTAAAGCATTTTCTTTTGGGATGGGGAGCCTGTTCAGCTAAGTGTGTCAACGGTCGTTTTCATAGAGTTACCCTTCCCTCGAATTTCATGGAAAACTGATTGATGACCGCACCCGGTTGTGTAGCGGCATTGTCCATTTTTTCTTTCTTTCTGGTCATAGTTTTGCTCCTTGTTACATGATAGGAAACTACGACCGTTTACACACTTTATCTTACAGACCCCGAGGGGGAGCTTTACGACGTTGTTCGCCAGGGTCGCAGTGTTCCGGCAGTTCCACTGGTTATTGTTGGTATAGAACCCTGATTATTTGGGCTGTTTCCAGTCTGGCCAAATTCCCGGTTTTTCCATAGATTTGGGGCATTGTTTCGTCAACCCCCAAAATCGGTTGTTTCCTATGGCTATGATGGATCCGGCAAGCTGGATGTTTGTACTTGTTGTCAGTATTGTCTGTTCGATTGCGTGCGCGATTGTTTCGTTCAATAAAGGGTATCGCGGTTCTCCGGTGTTCGCCTGGTTCGGGGCGGGATTTGTGTTCAGCGTCTTTGCCCTGATTGCCATCATTCTCGCCCCGCACCACCACGAGGTGTGAATGCGGCGGGTGGCTATGTTTGCTGTTTTCCAGCGAAAACGAAAAAGCTGTCCCGGTTTTGCTCTCGGGATAGCCTTTGGTTGTGTCGACACCTTATAGGATCAGCAGCCAGAGTTGTTAACGCACCTGGTTCCATCCGCTTTCAGGGTTTCCATGAAAGCGCCCGCTCTTGTCTGACTTTCCGTTGGAGTTGTCTTCAGAATCTTTGTTGTCAGACCCTTTTCCGTCAGAATTTTTTCGATCAGATCCTTTGCCTTCAAAGCTCTTTCCGTCAAAACCCTTTCGGTCAAAACTTTTTCCATCAGAATCCTTTCGCTCAAAGCTGCTGCGGTCAAACCTTCTTCCGTCAGACCCTTTTTCTTCAAAGCCTCTTCCATCAGAACCCTTTCCCTCAAAACTTTTCAGCTCAGAATCTTTTCTTTCAAATTCTTTTCTGTCAGACCCTCTGTCATGAAACCATTTGCCATCAGGTTTGCCATCAGGAACTCCCTGGGGCTGAGGCGGTGCTTGTGGCAGCGGCAATGGTTTTAAATCGGGCCTTCCTTCAAGTCTCTGGATGTTTCCGCCACCGGATTTTCCATCGTCATTTCTGAAGTCAGGCCTTCCGTCAGGTCTGAAATCGGGCCTTCTGTCACGGTCGTCTCGCTGAATTTGCATTCTCTGTTCCCTGAAATGCCTGTCCCAGAAGGTCTTGTCATGCCTTCTGTATTCAGTGTCGCGACGGCGTCTGATGTCGTTCCAGTCATGCCTTCTGATCTGGTAGGGGAGATCCCAATATCTGACACGAGCCCACGGCCCGCGGTAGTTCGATGAGCGGAACCAGTCGCCATCGCGGTAGATAAAGTAGAAATTGTCAAGCCTGATGACGTCGTAGTCCCAGCCCCAGGAGACGGCAAAACCGTAATCGTCGAGATAAATGAAATCCGGGCCATAGTCTCCGGCATACAATGGGCCGTCGCCATACCGGGCACGCTGATCCCTGAAGTACCTGTCCCAGTAAGCGCGGTCGTACCTTCTGTATTCACGGTCACGGCGGCGTCTGATGTCGTTCCAGCTATATCTCCTGAGCTGGTAGGGGAGCTCCCAATATCTGACACGAGCCCACGGCCCGCGGTAGCTTGGTGAGCGGAACCAGTAGCCATCGCGGTAGATAAAGTAGAAATTGCCAAGCCTGATGACGTCGTAGTCCCAGCCCCAAGAGACGGCAAAACCGTAATCGTCGAGGTAGATGAAATCCGGGCCATAGTTCCCGACATAACGAGGGCCGCCAATGTTGATATTCAAATTGACTTCAGCCTGGGCATTGTTCTGGGGTGTGCCGAGCAGCAATCCTGCAAATCCGGCAGTGGCGAGAAAGAGTGATTTTTTCATGGATCGGTTCCTTTGACTTGTATGGTAAACCTCACTGGCCGGAATCGCGATGCCCTGATAAAAAAGCAGCGGGTGCCGAAATCCGTCCTGTTCAATAATTGAGACGTTGTCAACCGGTAAATCTTTCAACAATCAGCAAGAAAAAAAACAGGCAGGTCCAGTCAGGCCGGGATCCCCTGTTTCGCCATTTCTGCTCAGCGCAGATTGCGTATTTTTTCCAGCAGCAGTTTGTGTTTTGCAAGCTCCGGATCACTTTCGGAGAACCCGTTGATTTCAAGGTTTTTGGCCACGAATTCAAGCAGCCGGCGGTCGAGGTGTTCGGCAATGCCGAGCATGTGCGAACGGTGGTGCAGCAGCTCGAACAGAATCACTTTCTCTGCCTGGTTCCGTTTCATCTTTTCGAGGATGCGCGCCATGAGGTCGTTGTCCAGATGGCGCGAGACTTCGCTGAAATATTCGAGTGGCAGGTCGTTGGCGTAGTTCACCGCCTGATCGACGCCCATCGTCCGGCAGACGCCGGCGGAAATCTGCGGGCGGATATGTTCGACCATGAGCGGCACAACGATAAAGTGGGGAATGAACCGCACGATCGAGCCGATGGCGTGGTACAGCTCGTCGAAACCGTCGGTCTTATTGTCAACCACAGCTTTGATGTAACTGGTGAGCGCCAGCTGCTGCTCCTGTTTGAGGTTTTTGAGGGCTTCGGGCAGAGGAATTTCGGTCCAGGCGAGCGTTTCTTCGAGAGTGGCCATCGCGTTTGAGCTTGATTGTCCGGAGCTGCAGTGCCGGGGTTAAGAAGGGTCGTAAGAACCGTTGGTGTCGATTTTATTGTATGGAAAAAAATGATGATATGGAAACGAAGCTCCGGCTGGAAAGAGGAATGGTATATTGAGGCTTTTTCAGGGCTAAACAAGGGCGGACATGGTATTACTGACGGTTGAGGGGATTACCAAGAGGTATGGTTTGAAAACGCTTTTCGAGGAGGTGTCGTTCGGCATCGATGACCGCGACAAGGTTGGCATCATCGGTGCGAACGGCAGCGGCAAAAGCACGCTGATGAAAATCCTCGCCGGGAGCGAGACGCCCGACACCGGGAGGGTGATGGTGTCGAAGGAAAAGAAAATCTCCTACCTGCCGCAGGTCTCGCCGTACGACGCGGACGACACGGTGCTCGAAGCGGTGCTCAAGTCGGGCGACAAGGTGATGGCGCTCATCTGCGAGTACGAACTGGCTCTTGAGGCGCTTGACCATGCAGAGGGCGACCAGACCGCGCTGATCGAGAAGGTGACGCACCTGTCGCACGAACTCGACGTGAGCGGCGCGTGGGAGCTGGAGTCGAACGCCAAGGCGGTGCTCGGCAAACTCGGCCTGAACGACCTGACGGCGAAGATGGGCACGCTTTCCGGCGGCCAGCGCAAGCGTGTGGCGCTTGCTCACGCCCTCGTGGTGCCGAGCGATGCGCTGATTCTCGACGAGCCGACCAACCACCTCGATGCCGACAGCGTCGAGTGGCTCGAAAGCTACATCCGCCGCTACGCCGGGGCGGTGATTCTCATCACGCACGACCGCTACTTCCTCGACCGTGTTGCCACCCGTATGATCGAACTCGACGGCAAAACAGCCAAAACCTACACCGGCGGCTACGCGAGCTACCTCGTCCAGAAGGAGGCGGAGGAGGCGCAGGAGATTCGCGACGAGCGCAAGCGCAACGCCCTGGCAAAGCAGGAGCTTGAATGGATGCGCACTGGCGCGAAGGCGCGCACCACCAAGCAGAAGGCACGCTTGCAGCGAGCCGAAACGCTGGTCTATGCGCCGAAAAAGGCAGAGAAGCAGGAGATGGAGATCGGCTTCGGCGCGGAGCGGCTCGGCAACAAGATCGTCGAGTTCCACGACGTCTCGAAATCGTGGGGCCAGAAAAAGCTGCTTCGCTCGTTCGACTACCTGCTCGAAAAGGGCGATCGCATCGGCATCATCGGCCCGAACGGCTCCGGCAAGACCACGCTGCTCGAAATGATTGCCGGGCGCACGAAGCCCGACACCGGGCGCATCGAGATCGGCCCTACGGTCAAGATTGGCTACTACGACCAGGAGAGCCGTCACCTCGACGACTCGAAGCGCGTGATCGAGTATATCAAGGAGGAGGCCGAGCAGATAAAGACCAAGGATGGCACGCTGGTCTCCGCGGCCAAGATGCTCGAACGGTTCCTCTTTTCAGGGGCAGCGCAGTACAACCCCATCGGCAATCTTTCGGGCGGCGAGCGTCGTCGGCTCTATCTGTTGCGCCAGCTCATCGGTGCGCCGAACGTGCTCTTGCTCGACGAGCCGACCAACGACCTCGACATTCCAACCCTGCGCGTGCTCGAAGACTACCTCGACACCTTTCCGGGGTGCCTCGTTGTCGTGAGCCACGACCGCTACTTCCTCGACCGCACCGTCGAGCACATCTTCGCCTTCGAGGGCGACGGCATCGTGCGCCGTTACCCTGGCAACTACAGCGTCTATCTCGAAATGAAAGCCGCAATCGCCGCCGAAGAGCAAGCCGCCAAGCAGAAACCTGCGCCCGCAGCCAAACCCGCGTCCGAAGCGCCGAAGCCGACATTGTCGCCGAAACAGCGCAAACTCAACAGCAAGGAGAAGCGCGAACTTGAGCAGCTCGAACAGGCCATCGCCGAAGCCGAAGAGCGGCAGGAAGCGATCAACGCCGAACTTGCCGCCGCCGGTTCGGATTTCGATGCGGTGCAAAAGTTGGGCGACGAACTGCACAAAATTCAGACGAAGCTCGACAAAGACATGGAGCGCTGGGCGGAGTTGGCCGAACTGGCGTGAACCTTGAGCAGAGAACCCGATGATCAAAACAATTCAATCCCGTCTCGAATCTCTCGCCGACGAGCCAACGGCGGGAATTCTCCGTCGCTTTTTCAAGACCGGTCCCGGTGAGTATGGCGAGGGCGACCGGTTTCGCGGCATTCGTGTGCCGGTACTTCGCAAGCTCTGCCGCGAGTTCCTGCACGCGGGCGTCGAGGTGATCTCGGAGCTGCTTGACTCGCCGTGGCACGAAGACCGGATGCTTGCGTTGCTGCTGCTCATCGAGCGTTACCAGTCGTCAAGCGAGAGCGGCAGGGAGGCGCTGTACGAGTTCTACTGCACGCTAACCGGCCGTATCAATAACTGGGACCTGGTTGATCTTTCCGCACCCTGCATCGTTGGCCGCCATCTCCACACTCGCGACCGCTCGCGGCTTTACCGCTTCGTCGAATCGTCCAGCCTCTGGGAGCGCCGCATCGCTATCGTTTCGACCTTCCACTTCATTCGTAACAACGACTTCTCCGACACTCTTGCCTTGGCCGAACGCCTGCTCACCGACCCCGAAGAGCTGCTCCACAAAGCCACCGGATGGATGCTCCGCGAAGTTGGCAAACGCGATCAGCCATTGCTCGAAGCCTTCCTTGAGCACTACGCTATCGCCATGCCCCGTACGATGCTGCGCTACGCCATCGAGCGCTTCCCGGAGGATGAGCGAAAGGGGTGGTTAAAGCGGCGTTGATCCTCGGAGCGCCATGCCTCAGCCTGGTAGTGGAGCCGAATGCTTCACGTTTTGAGTGGGCAGCCAAGAGGCTTCGGAAATTGTGGACTGGAGAGACGTCGTGGACTTGGTGGCCCCTGCAATTCTTCATTCAAAATTCATCATTGGGCGGCTCCGCCGGTCTGCCACAATCCGAAGCTCAGCATGTCGGCGAGCGATTCGAACTGCTTCGTCTTCGTGTCGCCGATGCCGTGGCCGGCTTTGTAATCCGTGAAAAAAAGCACCGGTTTGCCGGAGGTGGTGGCTTCCTGTAACCTTGCGGCGAATTTGGCCGGTTGCCAGGCGGGGACTCTCGGGTCGTTCATGCCTGCTGTGATGAGCACTGCGGGGTATTTTACGCCGTCGCGGATGTGCAGGTAGGCATCCATTTCGAGGAGCGCCTTGCACTCCTCGGGGTTTTTGACGGTGCCGAATTCGGGCACGTTGACCGGGCCATTGGGGCTGAATTCGCCTCTCACCGCGTTGAGCACGCCGACCTGCGGCATGGCGGCGGCGAAGAGGTCGGGGCGCTCGGTTATGGCGCGCCCGATGAGAATGCCGCCTGCGCTGGCCGAGTTGATGGCGATGTGTTCGGGCGAGGTGTAGCCCTCATGAATCAGATATTCGGCGCAGGCGATGAGGTCTTTCCAGGTGTTGGGCTTGGTCGATTTCATGCCCGCCTTGTGCCAGGCGTCGCCCAGCTCTCCGCCGCCGCGTACGTGGGCCACGGCGAGGATGCCGCCCTTGTAGGTCCAGAGCAGGAACGAGGGGTTGAAGAACGGGGTCATCGAGTTGCCATACGCGCCGTAACCGTAGATCAGCACGGGATTTTTGCCATCCATCCTGATGCCGCGATTGTAGATCAGCGACAGCGGCACCTTGACGCCGTCATAGGAGGTCGCCATTACCTCCTTGACTTCAAGGTTGTCGTATTCGGGGTAGCTCGCCTTCGACGAGAGCGTTTCGTCGATGAAACGATTGTGCTTCGCATCGTAGCGGTAGCGGCGATAGTCGTGGTTCCAGCCGCCTATGACCGTCCACAGTTCAGGCCTGTCGAATCCCTTTGAACCGATCGACATCGTGCCCGCCTCGAACGGAGTCTCGATCTTTTCCGGCTTTGTGCTGCCGTAGTTCAGATGATACAACTCCTCCCGGACGCCGTTGGTGGAGATGGTGTAGAAGAGTCCTTCGTTGGTCAGCGCCAGGGCGGTAAGGGTGCCCTCCGCCGGTTCCGGAATGACCGTTTCGGCGGTCGCCAGATCGGGGTGGTCGAGCGAGGTTTTCAGTACTTTGAAGCGCGGCGCGTTCTTCGGTGTGAAGACGTAGAGATTGTGTTTGGTCGCGGCAAAATCGTAAACATCGTCTTCAGGGCGGAAGAGCGTTTTCCAGGGGATGGTTTTTTCGTTCCAGAACCTGGCAGGAGCATACCATGCGGTGACTCTGGGATCGACGCTGCCGACGAAGGCGAAAATTTTCTCGCTTTTCCGGTCGTATATGACCGACGGAATGTCCTCAGGCTTGATGGGCAGGGCGGGATTGTGGGTGCGTGAAAAGATTTCGCGGTCGGTCGATGGATCGGTGCCAACCACGTGCAGCAACACCTTGCTGTCGAGCTCACGTGCTTTGTCGTGCAGATCGGCGGTGTTCATCCGGTTGTAGAAAAACGACTTGCCGTCTGGAAGCCACGACGGCGAAGCGAACCAGCAGCGGTCAATCCTCTCGGGCCAGATGTGGCCGTCCCTGACGTCAATGATCAGCATGACGGAATTTTCCGAACCGTTCGGCGAGACGGTGACGATCACCTTTGAGGCGTCGATATTCGGTGCGACTTCGCTGATGACGAAGGTGCTGCCGCTTCCGTCCTTGTATGTTGTCGGATCGAAAAGCAATCGCTCCTGACCTTTGTATCCCTTGCGGGTGTAGAGTTTGCCGGTTTCGTCCACGGGCGTCTGCTTGAGGTAGAAGTAGTGGTCGTTATCCGTAATGGAAAGATCGAAAACCTTCTCTTTTCTGCGCTGGTCGAACTCCTTCATCTTTTCGATGAGTTCGTTGCGGCCCGGAATGGCGTCGAGCACCTGGCGGGCGTGATCCGACTCGCGCCGGTACCAGGCGGCGACTTTCGGGTCTTTGAGATTTTCGAGCGGACGGTATGGGTCTGCGATGCGTTCGCCGCAGACGGTTTCGACGACATTGGCGGAAGGCGCATCCATGTTTGCCTTGTTATCTGCACGGGCAGGAATTGGCGTGGAAAACAGGAGGGCTGAGAGGCACAGGATGGCCGGGGTGTGCCCGGCGAGCATGGTTCTGTAATTCATGTATCGGTGTGTCAACAGTGTAGGTATCGGTTTCGAATCAGTTGTGCAGTTTCTTCAACAGGAAGGCCATCGAGTGGCCGAGGTCGCGCATGTTTTCCATGCCTTCGGTGTCGTTGACGACTTCGCCGCCGTCACGTCCACCGAAGCCGAGGTTCCAGTAGGTCGAGCCGACCATGAACATCTGGCAGATCTGGAAGAGGTGGTTAATGCTGTCGTAGGCGTGAATGCCGCCGCCCCGCCGGAGCGAGACCACCGACGCGCCGACCTTGTGGCGGAACAGCTGGCCGTTGGTGCGCGACACGAAGCCGGCGCGGTCGATGAGCGCTTTCAGTTCGGGCGTGATGTCGGCGAAGTAGGTGGGTGAGCCGAGGATCATGCCGTCCGCTTCGACCATCTTCGCGAAGATTTCGTTGAAGCCGTCGCCCTTGGTTGAGCACTCGCTGTTCTTGTTTTTGATGCAGGCGTAGCAGGCGCGGCATCCTTTGATGTTTGTGCCGCCGACCTGGATCAGTTCGGTTTCGATGCCTTCATCTTCGAGCACCTCGAAGATGGTCTTGAGCATGATCGAGGTGTTGCCCGCCCGGCGCGGGCTGCCGTTGATGCCAATGACTTTCATGGTTTCGCGCTGTTCCGGATGGAGAATCGTTGTCCGGAGAATTCAAAAAATATAGCGGCAATATAAGCGATAAGTTCAGAGAAGTAACACCGGAGTGATCTAAAGCGTTTGTGTGGTTCGTTTCATCACGCTTCGGATTTTTTCGAGTACGGTCTTCATATCCTCTGGCAGGGGTGCGGTGAAGGCGAGCGGTTCGCCGGTGGTGGGCTGGCGGAAACGGAGGGTTTCGGCGTGCAGTGCCTGTCGGCCCATCAGCTCCAGCAGGTTGTGCGTGAACGGTTCGCTCTTGCTGAAGGGGAGCGTGCGAGGCGTTGCGCCGCCGTAGGTTTGGTCGCCGAGAATCGGGTGGCCGAGGTGTTGCAGATGGACGCGAATCTGGTGGGTACGGCCCGTGTGCAGCGTCATATCCATCAGCGCGAAGTACGCGAGGTCTTCGACAACAAGGTAGTCCGTGATGGCGTGCTTGCCTTCAGCACCCTCGAACGGGAAGTTGGCCATCACCTTGCGGTTTTTGTGCGACCGCCCGATATTGGTCTTGATCGTGCCGGATGGCGGATTGGGCACGCCCCAGACGATGGCTTTATAGACCTTTTCGACCTGCCGCCGGGCGAACTGTGTGGCGAGCTTGTGCAGCGCCACCGGATTCTTGGCGACGATGATGAGGCCCGAGGTGTCCTTGTCGAGCCGGTGCACGATGCCGGGGCGCATCTCCGTCTTGTCGAGATCGTCCGCATCCTTGCCGAGATGGTGCAGGATCGCGTTGGCCAGTGTGCCCGTCCAGTTGCCGAACGCCGGATGCACCACCATGCCGGCCTCCTTGTCGATCACCATCAGGTCGTCGTCCTCGTAAAGGATGCTGATCGGAATATCCTCCGGAGCGAGCTCCGGAGCGGGTGGACGCAGGAAGGTGATGTGGATGTGGTCGCACGACTTGATGCGGTAATTTGACTTGACCGGCTTGCCGTTGACCAGCACGCGCTGCTCCTCGATCGCCTTCTGCACCTTGTTGCGCGTGGCGTTTTCAACCTGCTGCGTGAGGTAGCGGTCGATGCGCATCGGCGTCTGCACCTTGCTGACCTGAAGGGTCATGGTTTTCGGTGCGGCTTCGGGCTGAAGCTCCTTCGGGGATTCGGTTTTTAGCGGCTCTTTTTGCATTTTGTGGCGGCTTCGGTCATGACTTGTGAAAGTCATTATATGTGAAAGTTATTATAGTCAAAGAATCGTCTCGTGCAACCGTGAATGTCCATCGCTGCCGATTCAGGGGGTGATGCGCTTCACACAACCAGTTACGTTATGCAGCAGGCAGATACTCTCGCAGCGCAATTCGATGTCGCCGTCATCGGTTCCGGCCCCGGCGGTTACGAGGCGGCCATTCATGCCGCGCGTTACGGCCTGAAGACCTGCATTGTCGAAAAGGCGGTGCTTGGCGGTGTTTGCGTCAACTGGGGCTGCATTCCGACCAAAGCGCTGCTTCGGAGTGCAGAGGTGTTTGATCTGGCAAAGAATCCAGAGACTTTTGGCGTCAATGTCGGCAACGTATCGTTCGATCTCGCGCAGGCGGTCAAGCGCAGCCGGAATGTGGCGCTGAAAAGCTCGAAGGGCGTGGCGTATCTGCTCAAGAAGGCTGCTGTTGAGGTGTTGGCGGGCGAGGCGGTGCTGACCGGCGGCGCAGGCGTGATGGTCACCATGCCGGACGGTTCTGTGCGCATGCTCGGAGCGAAAAACATCATTGTTGCGACGGGATCGACGCCGCGCGTGATTCCGGGGCTGGAGCCGGACGGCAAAAAGATCATCACCAGCCGCGAGGCGCTGATTCTGAAAGAGGTGCCGAAGTCGATGATCGTGGTCGGCGGTGGCGCGATTGGCGTCGAGATGGCCTGGTTCTACGCCAAGGCGGGCTCGAAGGTGACGATTGTCGAGCTGATGCCGCGCATGCTACCCGCCGAAGAGGCGGAGGTTTCCGAGGCGCTGAAGCGCTCGTTCGAGAAGGCGGGCATCACGGTGCACTGTGGCGCGAAGCTCGATAATGTTGCTGTCAGCGAGTCCGGCGTATCCGCCGAACTGGTCGTCGAAGGCTCGGCGCCGCAGACGCTCAATGCGTCGTGCCTGCTTGTGGCTGTCGGCGTGACCGGCGCGATCGATGGGCTCGGCCTCGATGCAGTGGGCGTCGAAACGGAGCGCGGATTCATTCGTACCGACGGGCAGTGCCGTACCTCCGCGCCGGGTATCTATGCTATCGGCGACGTTCGAGGCGGGATGCTGCTGGCGCACAAGGCGTCGGCGGAGGCGGCCATCGCGGTCGAAGCCATTGCCGGAAAATCGCCCGAGCCGCTTTCGGAGCCGCTTATTCCGCGCTGTGTCTATGCCCAGCCGTCGGTGGCTTCGGTTGGCCTGACCGAGGAGGCCGCGGTCAACGCCGGGTATCAGGTCGCGGTAGGCCGCTCGCAGTTCGCCGCCTCGGGCAAAGCCAACGCCTATGGGCAGCTCGAAGGCTTCGTCAAGCTGGTGTTTGACGCTGCAACCGGCAAGATGCTCGGCGGCCATCTCATCGGCCACGATGCGGTTGAGCTGATTGGCGAACTTGGACTGGCGTGCCGCTATGGCGTGACGGCGGGAGGCCTCGTGAATACGGTTCACGCCCATCCGACCCTGTCGGAAACGGTCAGGGAGGCGGCGTTTGATGCGCTTCAAAGCATGGGGTAAAACCTGGTTTTTTGTGAGTTTTTTATCGTGTCGCATTCGTGAAAAGCGTTTGTTATCTCTATGCTAAAAGCATAAATTCAAAGTTCATTATTTGATTTTCGTCTTAACCAAGCCAGCCCTGCCGGGAAAACCGTGATCGGCGAAGCCCGGGTCGGGTACTAACCAACCAATCGACTATGACCCAGACTGCCAACGCCGCAAAAAAAACCACTTCAACCAAGGCATCGGCCGCCAAGGAAGCCAAGGTAAAGGTAACTGCAGAAGAAAAGGCTGTGACTGAAGTCAAGAAGCCGGCTGCAAAAAAGAAAAGTGCCCTGGCATTTCCCTTCACTGCCATTGTCGGGCAGGAGGAGATGAAGCTCAGTCTGATTCTCAATATCATCGATCCGAGGATCGGCGGCGTTCTAGTTATGGGTCATCGCGGTACCGGCAAGAGCACGACCGTTCGCGCGTTGGCCGAGGTGCTTCCGCTCATTCCGCGCGTCAAGGGTGATATTTACAACCGCACCGTCGAACAGTATATCGAGATGGAGGCTGCCGGAAAAGGCGCTCCGGCCATCAAGCCCGAGGATGTCGAGACAGAACTGATTCCCGTGCCGGTGGTTGACCTTCCGCTTGGTGCTACCGAAGACCGCGTTTGCGGCACCATCGACATCGAAAAGGCGCTTACCAGCGGCGTCAAGGCTTTTGAGCCTGGTCTGCTTGCCCAGTCCAACCGCGGTTTCCTCTATATCGACGAGGTCAACCTTCTCGATGACCACCTGGTTGACGTGCTGCTCGACGTGGCCGCCAGCGGCAAGAACGTGGTTGAACGCGAAGGTATCAGTATCCGCCACCCCGCCCGTTTCGTGCTGGTCGGTTCGGGCAACCCGGAAGAGGGCGAGCTTCGTCCGCAGCTTCTCGACCGTTTCGGTCTCCACGCCCGCATCACCACCATCAACGACGTTGCCAAGAGGGTGCAGATCGTCAAGCTCCGCCGTGAGTTCGACGAGGATCCGGAAGCCTTCATGAAGAAGGTCTCTCGTGAGCAGCAGAAACTCCGGAAAAAGATCGTCGCCGCCCAGCAGCTTCTTCCGCAGGTTACGATGGACGACGCGGTGCTTACCGACATTGCGAAGCTTTGCATGAACCTCGGTATCGACGGTCACCGCGGCGAGTTGACCATCACCCGTACCGCTCACGCCTATGCCGCCTGGGAGGGTGACAAGAAGGTGACCATGAAGCACGTTCGCGAAATCGCCGGTCTCTGCCTTCGCCACCGCCTTCGCAAGGATCCGCTCGAAACCGTCGATGCGGGAGAGAAGATCGATCGCGAACTCGCAAAAGTACTGGGAGAGGCCGAAGCAGCAGCATGATAGCATTTACCGACATTGTAGGAATGGATCTGGCCAAGCAGGCGCTCATGCTCTTGGCCGTCGATCCCTCCCTTGGCGGTGTCGTGATTCCTTCGACCGTAGGTTCGGGAAAATCGACGCTCGCAAGGGCATTTGCCGACATTCTGCCTGAAGGCACTCCCTTTGTGGAGCTGCCGCTGAACGTGACCGAAGACCGTCTCATCGGCGGCGTCGATCTCGAAGCCACCCTTGCTTCAGGCCAGCGTGTCGTGCAGCACGGTGTGCTTTCAAAGGCGCACAAGGGCGTTCTCTATGTCGATTCGCTCAGCCTGCTCGACAGCTCCGCCGTGTCGCACATCATGGACGCCATGAGCCGTGGCGCGGTGATCGTTGAGCGCGAGGGACTCAGCGAGGTGCATCCGGCGGACTTCATGCTGGTTGGCACCTACGACCCGAGTGATGGCGAGGTGCGCATGGGCCTGCTCGACCGCATCGGTATTATTGTGCCGTTCACACCGGTGAACGACTATCGCGCCCGCAAGCAGATTGTCAGTCTCGTGATGGGCACGCGTAACGAAGAGGATACGCAGGATGAACTGCGCATGCTTCGCGGCATCATCGGCGCGGCAAGGGAGCAGTTGCATCACGTCTCGATTACCAACGAGCAGATCAAGGGTCTTATCCAGACCGCCATCAGCCTTGGCGTCGAGGGCAACCGCGTCGATATTTTCGCGATCCGTGCTGCCATCGCCAACGCTGCGCTCAACCAGCGTACCGAGGTGGACGACGAAGATCTGAAGCTCGCCATGAAGCTGGTGCTGGTGCCGAGGGCGACCCGTATGCCCGAGCGCGAACCCAACCCCGAGGAGATGGCCCAGGACGAGCCGCCGCCGCAGGAGGAGCAGCCGCAGGACGAAGCCGAGGATCAGAACGCACCGCCGGACGAGGCCGACTCCGATGCCGACGAGGAGCAGGAGGAGACTCCCGACATGATCGAGGAGTTGATGATGGATGCCGTTGAGACCGAACTGCCCGACAACATCCTCAACATCTCGCTCGCTTCCAAGAAGAAGGCAAAAAGCGGCAGTCGAGGCGAGGCGCTGAACAACAAGCGAGGCCGCTTCGTGCGTTCGCAGCCGGGCGAAATCAAGAGCGGCAAGGTCGCCTTGATTCCGACGCTGATTTCCGCCGCACCGTGGCAGGCATCGAGAAAAGCCGAGCAGGCAAAAAAGGGCATTAAGTCTACGGCTGCACTCATCATCGGCAAGGATGACATCAAGATCAAGCGTTTCCGCGACAAGTCCGGCACGCTCTTCATCTTCATGGTGGACGCGTCCGGCTCGATGGCGCTGAACCGCATGCGCCAGGCCAAGGGCGCGGTGGCGAGCCTGTTGCAGAACGCTTACGTGCATCGCGACCAGGTTTCGCTGATCTCGTTCCGTGGCAAGCAGGCGCAGGTGCTCCTGCCACCATCGCAGAGCGTGGATCGCGCCAAACGAGAGCTTGACGTGCTGCCGACTGGGGGCGGAACTCCGCTTGCCTCGGCCTTGCTTACCGGCTGGGAAACCGCCAAGCAGGCGCGCGCCAAAGGTATCACGCAAATCATGTTCGTCATGATCACCGACGGTCGCGGCAATATTCCGCTGGGTGCTGCATACGATCCCAACGCGACCAAAGCGTCCAAGGAGGAGCTTGAAAAAGAGGTCGAAGCATTAGCCCTCTCCATCCAGGCCGATGGCATCGCCTCGATTGTGGTCGATACCCAGATGAACTACTTGTCACGAGGCGAAGCACCCAAGCTCGCGCAGAAACTCGGTGGCCGGTACTTCTACCTTCCCAACGCCAAAGCTGAACAGATCGTCGAAGCTGCGTTGAGCTGACCTGTCTTCTTTGTCATTTGCCGTCTCGCTGTAAAGCGGGACGGCATGATGGCTTCTTTTACTCCGAATCGGAACTTTGTAGTACCCCGCCATCCTCTTTTAACTCAATAGCCTCATTGCTTATCAGTCTGTATCGCGTCAAACCTGTACTCCATCACGAACAAATATAGATGGTGGCGCTTAGGAATTAATTCCTGCTTTTATACATTAAATGAGCGTCGACAGGGCAGGAGTTTGCCTGTGGTCGCACGCTTACCATTAATGTGTACAGACAAACCCCGTCATGGCACAAAGACGTAAAATCACGGCGATTGTGGGTCTCGAGCAGTACAATGCCGGGCTCTGGAGGAAAATCAAGAGCATGCTCGACAAAGATGCCGAGCTGGTTCAGTTGAGCGATGTCGATCTCGAAAAGCAGAATCCCGAGGCGGCCAAGGCCATCCGGGAGGCCGACTGCGTGTTTATGAGCATGATCAACTTCAAGGAGCAGGTCGACTGGTTCAAGGAGCAGCTCAATCAGGGAACCAACGAGAAGACCATCTTCATCTTCGAGTCGATGCCTGAGGCGATGGCGCTCACCAAGGTTGGGAGTTATCAGGTCACAGAAGGGAAGTCGGGTATGCCGGACATGGTGAAGAAGATCGCCAAGATGCTGGTCAAGGGGCGCGACGAGGATGCGCTCTACGGCTACATGAAGCTGATGAAGATCATGCGCACCATCCTGCCGCTGGTGCCGAACAAGGCGAAGGATTTCAAGAACTGGTTGATGGTCTACTCCTACTGGCTCCAGCCGACGCCGGAGAATATCGTCAACATGTTCCGCTTGATTTTGCGCGAGTATTTTGACTCGAATGTCAAGGTGGAGCCTATTGTCGATGTGCCAAACATGGGACTCTACCATCCCGACGCGAAGGAGTACTTCAAGGATGTGAAGAGCTTCAAAAGCTGGTCGAAGAAGCGTGGCGTGAACTTTGACAAGTCGCAGAAGATGGCCTTGCTCTTCTTCCGCAAGCAT
This sequence comes from Chlorobaculum tepidum TLS, assembly GCF_000006985.1. Classification (NCBI taxonomy): domain Bacteria; kingdom Pseudomonadati; phylum Chlorobiota; class Chlorobiia; order Chlorobiales; family Chlorobiaceae; genus Chlorobaculum; species Chlorobaculum tepidum. Next base: position 1,215,038 of record NC_002932.3, on the reverse strand, counting down.
CTGTTGCAGGAAAAAACCTATATCGATAACACCATCCGCACACTCGAAAAGCATGGCTTGAACGTGTTCCCGGCTTTCGTAATGGGCGTCGAGGGGCACGTTCTCGTGCGCGACTGGTTGATGAAAGAGAAGATCGACCTCTTGGTGAACATGATGGGGTTCGGTCTCGTCGGTGGCCCGGCAGGTTCGACCAAACCCGGCACGGCAGCCGAGGCGCGGCACGAGATTCTGACCGGTCTCGATGTGCCCTACATGGTTGCCCAGCCGCTGCTGGTGCAGGATTTCGAGTCGTGGCACGAACTTGGCGTTTCGCCGATGCAGGTGACCTTCACCTACTCGATTCCTGAGATGGACGGCGCGGTGGCACCGGTAATTCTCGGCGCGTTGCAGGACGGGAAGGTCGAGACCGTGCAGGAGCGGCTCGACCGGCTGGCGATTCTTTCCAAAAAATGGATGCGCCTGCGGGCCACCCCAAACCGCGACAAGCGAGTGGCGCTGGTGGTGTACGACTATCCGCCAGGCCTCGGCAAGAAGGCGACGGCGGCCCTGCTCGACGTGCCGACCACGCTTCTGCGGATTCTGGAGCGTCTAAAGAAAGAGGGCTACAACGTCGGTACGCTGCCCGAGTCGCCCGAGAAACTTTTCGAGATGCTTGATCGCGCGACCGATTACCAGATCATGCAGAACAAGCCGGAAGCCATCAAGGTGAGCCGCGAGAAGTACAATGAGCTGGTCACCTACCACGAGCGCGAGCGCATCGAGGAGCGCTGGCAGGCCTTCCCCGGCGAGATCGCGCCGATTGGCTCCGACGAGGTGTTCCTCGGCGGCTTGCGGCTCGGTAACATCTACATCGGTGTGCAGCCGCGTCTCGGCGTGCAGGGCGACCCGATGCGCTTGATTTTTGACAAGGCCAACACGCCTCACCATCAGTACATCTCCTTCTACCGCTGGATCAGCCGCGAGTTCGACGCGCACGCGCTCGTTCATGTGGGAATGCACGGCTCGGTCGAGTGGATGCCAGGCCTTCAGACCGGCCTGACCGGCGAGTGCTGGCCCGACGCGCTGCTCGGCGAGGTGCCACATTTCTACATCTATCCGGTGAACAACCCGAGCGAATCGACCATCGCCAAGCGCCGCGGACTGGCCACGATGGTCTCGCACGTGGTACCGCCGCTGGCCCGCGCCGGCTTGTACAAGGAGCTGCCTGCGCTGAAGGAGCTGCTTGCCGACTATCGCGAGCGCAACCAGGCTCAGGGTGAGGATGTCGAACAGGTGCAGGAGGCGATCATGACCAAAGCTGAGCTGCTCAACCTGACCGACGACTGTCCGCGCCGTCCCGACGAGCCGTTCAGTGACTTTGTCAGCCGCCTTTACATCTACATCGTCGAGCTGGAAAACCGCCTCATCTCCAACTCGCTGCATGTCTTCGGTGAGGCGGGGCCGCTCGAATCCCAGATCATCACGATCACCGAGACCATCAAGAATCGCGGCGAAAACGGCCGCTCGCTGCCTTACATCTTTATCGATACCTCTGGCAAAAACGGCCACTACGGCAGTTACGAGGAGATTTCGAGCCTGTCGCGCAAGGGCGACGAAGCCGCGATCAAACTTCGCGAGTGGGCCGAGAACGCCTGCCGCGAGTTCGTCAAGCAGACGATGTTCGACCGCAAGAATCCGCTACAGGCGTTCGAGTTGGTGACTGGTGGAAGCCGGATGCCGGAGGAAGACAAGCCCTTCATCCAGCGCATCATTCAGGAGGGCGCGATGATGATTCAGGCGCTCAGCGACAACAGCAGCGAAATGAACTCGCTCGTCAAGGTGCTCGAAGGCGGCTACATTTCCTCTGGCCCCGGCGGCGACCTGGTGCGCGACGGCATGAACGTGCTGCCGTCTGGTCGCAACATCCACTCCATCGACCCGTGGCGCATCCCGTCCGAGACCGCCTTCAAGCGAGGCACCCTGATTGCCGATGGCCTGATCGCCAAGCATATCGCCGAGAACGACGGGCAGTATCCCGAAACCATTGCCGAGGTGATCTGGGGTCTCGACACCATCAAGACCAAGGGTGAAGCGGTGGCCGTGGTGATTCGGCTCATGGGCGCGGAACCGGCCTACGACGCTTTTGGCAAGATCAGCCACTACAGCCTTACGCCGCTCGACAAGCTCGGCCGTCCGCGCATCGATGTGCTGATGCAGCTCAGCCCGATCTTCCGCGACGCTTTCGGCATTCTGATGGATCAGCTCGACCGCCTTGTCAAGGACGCCGCCAAGGCTGACGAGCCGCACGAGATGAACTACATTAAAAAGCACGTTGATGAAGCGCTGGCCGAGGGGATGGATTTCGAAGCCGCTACCGCCCGCCAGTTTACGCAGGCTCCGGGTTCTTACGGAACCTATGTCGATGACATGATCGAGGATTCGGCGTGGGAAAACGAGGGTGACCTCGACGATCTCTTCATTCGCCGCAACAGCAGCGCGTATGGCGGCGGGCGCAAGGGCGAAAAGCAGCCCGAGATTCTGCAGAAACTGCTCGGCTCGGTCGATCGCGTGGTGCATCAGGTGGACTCCACCGAGTTCGGTATTTCCGATATCGACCACTACTTTTCGTCGTCGGGTTCGCTCCAGCTCGCCGCCAGACGCCGCAACACAAAGACCTCGGACATCAAGCTCAACTACGTCGAGTCGTTCACCTCGGACATCAAGCTCGACGAGGCTGACAAATTGCTACGCGTCGAGTACCGCTCCAAGCTGCTTAACCCGAAGTGGTTCGAGGGGATGCTCAAGCACGGCCACAGCGGCGCGGGCGAAATCAGCAATCGTGTTACCTACATGCTCGGCTGGGACGCCGTCACCAAGAGCGTGGACGACTGGGTCTATAAAAAGACTGCCGAAACTTACGCCCTTGACCCCGAAATGCGCGAACGCCTCGCCACGCTCAACCCGCAAGCGATCAAGAACATCGTGGGCCGGATGCTCGAAGCGCACGGACGCGGCATGTGGAAAGCCGACCAGAGCATGATCGACGAGCTTCAGGAGATCTATGCTGATCTGGAGGACAGGCTGGAAGGCATGGCCGACGAGTAATTGATAATTGACAGTTGATAATGGATAATTAGGGGCGGACCTGTGTGTCCGCCCTTAGAGCGTAATACCGCGCGTTATCTGATCTGTCCGATATTCCTGGTCGCCTCAAATGCTCGTTCTCATGCAGTGATTGTACCTTGACTTCACCCGTTCGGCGAACCATTTCGTGGAGAGGTTCTTGCTGACGAATTTTGGGCTGTTGAGCGGGATGTCGGGCAGCACGGCATAGATCGGGTGGCCATATTTTTTCTTGTACAGTTCCGAGAGCGTTTTGTACGACCAGGTCTCCTCGAAATCATAGCTTTTTTCCTGCTGGAAATCTTTCATCACCTTTTTTTCATCGAACCCGATGCCCTTGTCTTTCAAGAAATTGATGAAGGTGACATACGTGACCGACGGCGTTGCATTGCCGTTTTCATAGCTTAGCAGGTCGCCGTCCGTATCGACCATTCTGTGTGTCAGCCGGCCAAGCATCTTCTGGAATCCGGCGTTCCTGCTGGTGTAGTGGCCCGCGTTGAAATCGGCGAACACATATTTCCAGTCGTCGTAGTTGTGTTTGTAGTCGAGCAGGTAGGCCGTGCCATAAAAGACGCCTCCCTTGCAGGTGTAAAGCATGTCGCGCACGCTGCCGCCACCGGCGTTCCGGGGTTTTTTCGGGTACTCTTCGGCGAACTTCACCGACACCTGCATCGAACCGGCGGTGGTGATCAGATCACTCGCATCCTTTTTGAGCACGAGCAAAATCGGCTTGGTGACGCTTGCCGAGGTGAACTCGTCGTACCACTTCTCGAAATCGAGTTCGCTCTGGATCGAGTCGATATTTTCGCGAAATGTTCGTCCGTTTGAGGCGGTTTGATCAAGCCTGGTTTCGATCAGGAGCCTCAGCACCTCGTTCGATTCGGCTGCCTCGATCTTTTTACGCAGAATGCTCGCCATGCGTGAGTTTTTCGGCGAGATCGAAAAGGCGCTGACCTGCGAAATGACGGCGCAAACAGCACTGACATGCTCCTTGTCCACTGGCTGCCCCAGCTCTTCAAGGCTTTCTTTTATCGCTCTGGCCCAGATGTCGGGCGAAGGGTTGTTTGGTCTCGATGCACGCACCAGTTTTTCGACCTGCTTTTCTGACAAACCGGAATCGGTAATTCCCGAACAGGCCGACAGGATGAGGGCAAGTATCAGCATGATGGGAGTCAGGCGGTTGGCTCTGAGCATGATTTGGCTTCTTGACTGGAGAGAGTTGGTAAAAAACGGGTTTCGCTGTTTCGTCGAAAAGGCGTTACCTCTTTCAAAATAATCATTTTTCCGATTAGACTGATCCGGCAGATATTGGCGATCTTTTTTCGCCAAAACCAGAAAACCCCGGCATTGAACCGGGGTTTTCGAGTGTGGTGTGCTGGATTCTTATGCAGAGGTCGAGTAGTTCGGTGCTTCTTTGGTTATCATCACATCGTGCGGGTGGCTTTCGCGGAGGCCAGCAGAGGTGATGCGTACGAAACGGGTGTTCTCTTTTAGCTCCGTGATGGTTCTGACGCCGCAGTAGCCCATCGCGGATTTCAGGCCGCCGATGAGCTGATAAACCACCTCGTCGAGCTTCCCTTTGGCCGGAATGCGGCCTTCGATGCCTTCGGGAACATACTTTTTTGTCTCCGCCGAAACATCCTGGAAGTAGCGGTCGCTGCTGCCTTCCGGTTCGGACATCGCACCCAGTGAACCCATGCCGCGGTACGCCTTGAAGCGGCGGCCTTCATAAAGGATGGTTTCACCGGGGCTTTCGTCAGTGCCCGCGAAGACGCTGCCCATCATCACCGAATCCGCGCCAGCCGCGAGTGCTTTGGCGATGTCGCCGCTGTACTTGATGCCGCCGTCCGCGATGAGCGGAATGTCGGTTTTTTTCGCCTCTTCAGCGCACTTCATGATAGCTGTGAGCTGCGGCATTCCGACGCCAGCCACGATGCGCGTGGTGCAGATACTGCCCGGCCCGATGCCCACCTTGACGGCGTCGGCGCCGGCCTTGACCAGATCCCTGACCGCTTCCGGCGTCGCCACGTTACCCGCGATCACCTGGAGTTCCGGATATTTCTGCTTGATGGTAGCCACCATGTCGAGTACTGCCTGGCTGTGGCCGTGCGCTGTATCGACCGCCACGACATCCACCCCCGCTGCGACCAGCGCATCGACGCGCGACATCGTGTTTGCGCGGATGCCGACTGCCGCGCCCGCCCGGAGCCGACCCTGCGAGTCCTTGCAGGCGTCGGGGCACTGCTTGCGCTTCTGAATGTCTTTGAAAGTGATGAGGCCTTTGAGATAGCCGTTATCGTCGATGATGAGGAGTTTCTCGATCTTGTTCCGCATGAGAATATCCTCGGCGGTCAACAGGTCGATACCCTCTTTGGCCGTGACGAGGTTAGTCGTCATGATGGTAGTGATTTTCTCGTCGGATGATGCAGTCATGCGCAGGTCACGGTTGGTGACGATGCCTTTGAGCAACAGGCAGCCTTCGGGGGTCGGATGCTCGACGACCGGAATGCCTGAAATCGAGTGACGGATCATCAGGTCGATAGCATCCTGGATAGTCGCGTCCTCGAACAGATGGATGGGATTGCGGATGATGCCGCTCTCGAAACGCTTGACTTTTGCAACCTGCCGTGCCTGTTCGTCTATGGAGAGATTCTTGTGGATGATGCCGATACCGCCTGCCCGGGCGAGAGCAATGGCCAGTTCGGCTTCGGTGACCGTGTCCATGGCGGCACTCACCAGCGGAATGTTGACTTCGATCTGGCGGGTCAGACGCGACTTGACGACCGTCTCTTTGGGTAGTACGTTGGAATATGCGGGTACGAGCAACACGTCATCGAAGGTCAGCGCATCATAGAGGATTTTGTCCATGGGGTGCCTGGTTAAGAGATTGCGGCAAAAATGAATCCGCCAATTTACGAAAGTGAGCACGGATTGACAACGCTGAGGAGCATGAGAAGTGTGTGGCAGGTGATTTTTCTTTGCCTGAAAAGGGGTGTGGAGTTTTAAAAAACGAAAACGAGTTGTACATTACGTGCTTTATAAACGGAGAGATCGCATAGTTGGTCTAGTGCGCTCGCCTGGAAAGCGGGTAGGGTGTAACAGCCCTCGAGGGTTCGAATCCCTCTCTCTCCGCCAGGAAAATGATTGTGATTTTCTGCTGGCAATGTTCGGGTAAATCACTATCTTCTTACCCGTTCTTTACATACGATGGAGGATTAGCCTAATTGGTAAGGCAGCAGTCTTGAAAACTGCCGGGTTTGCGCCCTTGGGGGTTCGAGTCCCTCATCCTCCGCACCAAAGTTCAGGAGAGGTGGCCGAGTGGCTGAAGGCACCGGTTTGCTAAACCGACGTAGTTCGATTAGAGCTACCGAGGGTTCGAATCCCTCCCTCTCCGCTGAATAGAAAAAGCTTCCGGCCACCCTGGAAGCTTTTTTTGTTTCATGTTCTCATCTTGTCTGGGTTGGCATCGTAAAGTCCAGTTGTCTTGGGGGAAGCTATCAGATCATGCTGCCCCTAAGACCATATCCAACAATAGCGTCATCCCGTGACCAGCCGGATGACGATCAGCGCGAGTACCGTTGCGGTTCCGGCGAGGTAGATGCTGTGGATGTACCGGAGTTTCTGCTGCGTTCGTGAGTCGAGCAATTGCAAAACCGACCAGATGACAACGGCATCAAAGGCGATGATCGGCAAGAGACAGAGCCAGCCGAACCATCCGGCGGCGAATGGCACGGCGCTGCCAGCGATCACCAGTGCGAAAACACTTGCGGAAATGCGCATCGCCTGCCTGGCTCCGAAAATGATGGCGAGCGAACGGGAGCCGGTTCTTCGGTCGCCCTCGACGTCGAGCGCATCCGCCGCATGGTTGCCTGAGGAGCAGAAAACGATGATCGGCCAGATGGATCCGCTCAAACGGGTGGCCCTTCCGGAAGCGGTTGCTGGAGCGGTATTTGCCGCAGCCTCTGACCACTCTGGTGCTTTGTGACCGGCAGCTACATCCCGGTTTCGGGCGGGTTGTTGATGCTGTCAGAGGGATGGAGGAGGATGAAAAGAATTTATGCAATGCCAATTAACGGACACCACAAATGCAGCAAGAGTCCATACTGACCAATTACAGTTCGTTTTCCTGCCGGCGTATGCCTGTGGGGCTGATCGGAATCAGGGCGCATGGAGGGCGGGTTACTGATCTATTATTCATGCACGTAGAGCCGTCAACGGCTCTTAGCGCTCCGGGCTCGCGGTTGATCGATGAGGCTTTTCAGCAGCTCGAAGCGTGGTTTTCGGGACGGTTGCGGGAGTTTGCATTGCCATTGGTCGAGCCTCGATCCGCATTCGAGCGGCGAGTTCGGGAGGCGATGCTTGCCATTCCGTATGGGCAGACGGCTTCGTATGGCGAACTGGCGGCAGCGATTGGCTCGCCGGGTGCTGCGCGGGCGGTAGGCGCGGCGTGCGGACGCAATCCGCTGCCGGTTATCGTGCCATGTCACCGGGTACTTGGAGCGGGAGGCCGGATTGGTGGGTATCGAGGCGGTACGGAAATGAAACGGTGGCTGCTCGATTTCGAACGCAGGAATTCCGGGTAAGTAACATCTTGCCGGTGACTTCGCGGGCTGGAATCCTCTTCGTTTTTTTCACAAATGTTAAATCCTCTTTTGATTTTTTCGTTATATAGGTTGGCTCTCAACCTTTCTTTTATTCGGTTTTTTTAGTCATACTGATACTCCATGAACACGATTCCCGCTCTTCGCAACCGCTTCTCCCTGCTGGCGCTTGGCGCGCTTCTCGGTTCATTTCTGCTCCTGCCGGGTTGCGGCAAGAAGCAGGACGGCCCGAAGCAGATGCCTCCTGCCCTGCCTGCGATGAAAGTCGAGCTTTCTTCCGCCTCTGTCACCACCGACTACTCCGTCAGGCTCGAAGGTCTGGCCGACGCGGAGATCAGGCCGCAGGTGGATGGAATGTTGCAAGCGATTCTGGTCAAAGAGGGCGATTTGGTCAAAAAGGGGCAGCCGCTTTTCAAGATCGACGATTCGGTCTATCGTGAGCAGTACAACACGGCGCTGGCCGCGCAACGCGCCGCCGAGGCGCAGGCGGCAGTGGCAAAGGTGAACGCCGAGAAGCTGGTGCCGCTGGTCGAGAACAAGGTGGTTGCACCGGTGCAGCTCACCACAGCCAAAGCACAGGAGCAGGCGGCAAGAGCGCTGGCGGCGCAGGCGGCGGCTTCGGCACGGTCGGCGGCGATCAATCTCGACTATACGGTGATCAAGGCCCCGGTGGCCGGCTATATCGGTCGCATTCCCTACCGGCAGGGCAATCTGCTCACCAAAAATCAGGCCGCCGCGCTGACGACACTTTCGGACGTGAACCGCATGTATGCGGTCTTCAGCATCAGTGAGGCCGGTTTCGCCGACTTCAAGAAACTCTATCCCGGCGCGACGCTCCAGCAGAAAATCGACGCCGTGCCACCGGTCAAACTGACACTCTCCGATGGAACCGTCTATCAGCATGACGGCAAGCTCGAATCGATCAGCGGCGACTTCGACGCCTCGACCGGCTCGATCCGCTTGCGCGTGTCGTTTCCCAATCCGGAAGGCTTTCTGCGTAGTGGTAACTCCGGCACGGTGAGCCTTAGCTCCAACTACAATCATGTTATCCTCGTGCCGCAGTCGGCCACGGTCGAGTTGCAGGACAAGGTGATGGTGACGCTGCTGAAGCCGGGCAACAAGGTGATGAAGCAGGTGATTTCGGTCGCGGGGCGGAGCGGCCCGAACTACATCGTCAGCGAGGGGCTTAAGCCGGGCGACGTGATCGTGACCGCGGGTATCGAGCGGTTGCAGGACGGCATGGTCATCAAGCCGCTCTCCGCAGCTGCGCCGGGCGCACCCGCACCGGCGGCGCAGACTCCGAACGCACGCTAAACCGCAGGGCATATGTTTGAACGTTTCATCTCCCGCCCTGTGCTGGCGACCGTCATTTCGGTCATCCTCGTGATTCTCGGTCTGGTCAGCATGAGGCAGCTTTCGATCACCCGTTTCCCTGACATCGCTCCGCCGAGCGTTTCGGTGACGGCGAGTTATCCCGGCGCGGACGCCGAAACCGTCGGCCGTACGGTGGCTCCGCCGCTCGAAGAGGCGATCAACGGCGTCGAGAACATGACCTACATGACCTCGACTTCGTCGAACGACGGTTCGCTCTCCATCAACGTTTTCTTCAAGCAGGGCACTGATCCCGATCAGGCGGCGGTGAACGTGCAAAATCGCGTGGCGCAGGCTACCAGCCAGCTTCCCACCGAGGTGAACCAGATCGGCATATCAACCATCAAGCGCCAGAACAGCCAGATCATGCTCATCAATCTGGCCAGTAATGTCAAGGCTTTCGACGCGACCTTCCTGCAGAACTATGCCAAAATCAACATCGTCGATGACCTGGCCCGAGTGCCGGGGGTCGGGCAGGTGTCGGTCTATGGCAAGATGGATTACTCCATGCGCGTCTGGCTGCGTCCGGCGCAGATGGCTGCTTACGGCTTGTCACCGCAGGAGGTGTCGGCGGCGATCCAGAGCCAGAACCTTGAAGCCGCTCCCGGTCAGTTTGGCGAGATGAGCGGCGAGCCGATGCAGTACGTAATGAAGTACCGCGGCAAGTTCCAGCGCCCGGAGGAGTACGAGAACATCGTGATTCGCGCCAACCCCGATGGCTCGCTGCTTCGCCTCAAGGACATTGCCCGCGTCGAGTTCGGCGCGTACAGCTACACGGTCAACTCCAAGGTCAACGGCAAGCCGGGCGTGGTGATGGCGGTCTATCAGTCTCCCGGCTCCAACGCCAACGAGGTCGAGACCCAACTGCGCAAGGTGCTCGAAAAGGCGTCGCAGAACTTTCCGACCGGCATCGAGTATTCGATTCCGTTCAGCTCCAAAAAGGTGGTCGATGAGTCCATCGCGCAGGTGCAGCACACGCTGATCGAGGCGTTCCTGCTCGTGTTTCTCGTGGTGTTCCTCTTCTTGCAGGATTTCCGCTCGACCCTGATTCCTGCCATCGCCGTGCCGGTGGCGATCATCGGCACCTTCTTCTTCATGAACCTGTTCGGCTTTTCGATCAACGTGCTGACGCTCTTCGGCCTGGTGCTGGCCATCGGCATCGTTGTTGACGACGCCATTGTGGTGGTCGAGGCGGTGCACGCCAAGATCGAGGAGAAGCAGTGGCCGGCCAAGATCGCCACGGTCTCGGCGATGCGCGAAATCACAACGGCCATCGTGACCATTACGCTCGTCATGGCCTCGGTCTTCCTGCCGGTGGGATTTCTCGAAGGTTCGACTGGCGTCTTCTACCGTCAGTTCGCCTTCACGCTCGCCATCGCGATCCTCATCTCGGCGGTTAACGCCCTGACCCTCAGCCCGGCGCTTTGCGCGATTTTCCTGACAGACCTGCACAAGCATTCGAAAGAGAAGCACTCGCGCTTCGGCGGTTTCGGCGGGCGCTTTGTCAAGGGCTTCAACGCCGGGTTTGATGCGGTGCGCCAGCGCTACACCGGTATTCTCGACTACTTTATGCGCAACCGGAAGGTGGCATTCATCGGTCTTGCGCTGGTGACCGCCGTGTCGTTCTGGATGTTCAAAACCACGCCGACCGGCTTCATTCCCGACGAAGACAACGGCTTCGTGATCGTATCGGTTTCCACGCCGCCCGGCGCGTCGATGGCTCGTACGCAGGCGGTGACGGATCGGGCGGACAACATTCTGCGCACTATGCCCGCGATCAAGAAGGTGATCTCCGTGACCGGCATCAACATTCTCACCCGCAGCTCGTCGCCCTCGGCTGGCCTGATGTTCATTCAGCTCAACGATCTGAAGGAGCGAGGCAAGGTTCGAGACATCAAGGCGATTCTCGGGCAGGTCAACGAAAAGCTTGCGCCGATCAAGGATGCCAACTTTTTCGTGCTCTCCATGCCGACAGTGCCCGGTTTCGGCACGGTGAGTGGTCTGGAAATGGTGCTGCAAGACCGTAGCGGCGGCGACCTGCACAAGTTCGAGGATGTGGCCAAGGGCTTCATCGGCGCACTGATGCAGCGGCCCGAAATTGCCGTGGCTTTCACCACCTTCAAGGCGAGCTATCCGCAGTATGAGCTGGTGGTCGATAACGTCAAGGCCGCCGATCTCGGCGTGAACGTCAAAGAGCTGATGACGGTCTTGCAGGCCTACTACGGCAGTCAGCAGGCCTCCGATTTCAACCGTTTTGGCAAGTATTTCCGTGTCGTGATGCAGGCCGAGCGGGGTGATCGCCGGACGCCCGATTCGCTGAATGGCATTTTCGTCAAGAATGCCAGTGGCGAAATGGTGCCAGTCAGCTCGATCATCAGTTTGAAGCGCGTCTATGGCCCGGACGCCGTCGATCACTTCAACCTCTTCAACGCCATATCGATCAACGCCATGCCTGCTCCTGGTTACAGCACCGGTCAGGCGATCCAGGCGGTGGACGAGGTGTCGCGCACCAGTCTTCCGGCGGGTTTCACCTACGACTGGAAGGGGCAGAGCCGCGAGGAGATCGAATCCTCCGGCGGTCTTTTTTTCATTTTCCTGCTCTCGGTGGTGTTTGTCTATTTCCTGCTTTCGGCGCTTTACGAGAGCTACCTTTTGCCGTTTGCCGTCATGTTCTCCATTCCGACCGGCCTGCTCGGCGTTTTTCTCGGCATCAAGCTGGCGGGGATCGAGAACAATATCTACGTGCAGGTGGCCATCATTATGCTCATCGGTCTTTTGGCCAAGAACGCAATCCTGATTGTCGAGTTCGCGCTCCAGCGGCGCGTGGCTGGTATGCCGCTCGTCGAAGCGGCGATGGAAGGCGCGAAAGCGAGGCTGCGCCCGATTCTGATGACTTCGCTGGCCTTTGTGGCGGGTTTGATTCCACTGCTCTTTGTGACCGGCCCGGCAGCGATGGGCAACCACTCGATTGGTGCGTCGGCCATCGGCGGCATGTTCGTCGGCATGGTACTCGGCATCATGGTGGTGCCGGTGCTTTTCGTGGCCTTCCAGGGCTTGCAGGAGCGCTTCACCGGCCCGGCGGCGGAGATTGTCGAAGCCGGAACCTTGCTTGAAAAGCAGTTGAAGAAGGATGGTTCGCACGAATGAAAAAACGCAATCAAGTGATGAAACGCGCGGTGCCGCTGTTGTTGATGACGCTTCTCGCCACCATCGGCCTGACGGCGTGCAGCCCGGTCGGGGAGTATCGCCGTCCCGAAGTCAGGCTTCCGGAGAGCTATCCGGGGCAGACGGCAGCGGGCAAGGAGATGGCGGCGGTGCCCTACCGGAAGTTTTTCGCCGATCCCGATCTGCTCGAACTGATCGATAGCGCCGTGGAGAATAACCACGATTTGCTGATCGCGATGAAGAACATCGATTACGCGGGTAAAACGCTCGATGTGGCGAAGTTGTGGTTTCTCCCGGAGGTCGATCTGAGCGCCACCTACGACTACTCGCGGGGCTCCCGCAACAGCGCTTCGGCTCTGAAGGGGCAGGCTCGCACCAGCCGGAACTATACGGCGCAGCTCAACGTCTCGTGGGAGGCGGACATCTGGGCGAAGCTGCGCAACGCCAAAAAGGCCGCCGTCGCCGAGTATCTCCGCAGCGCCGATGTGGCGCGGGCCGTGCGCACAACCCTCGTTTCGAATGTCGCTCAGGGGTACTGGAACCTCAAGATGCTCGACGAGCAGATTGATATCACAAAGCGCAATATCGCGCTGGCCGACACGACGCTCACCATGATGCGCTTGCAGTTCGACGCGGGCAACGTCACCAGCCTTGCCGTCGATCAGCAGGAGTCGCAGTTGCTCTCGGCGAAGGCCACCCTCCCGAAGCTGGAGGCATCGCGCACCGCACAGGAGAACGCGCTCTCGATTCTCGCCGGACGGATGCCTGGCACGCCGATCAGGCGGAGTACCGGATACGCGCCCTTCGTGATGCCCGATTCCCTCGGTGCGGGCGTGCCGCTCGCGCTGCTTTCGAACCGCCCCGACGTTCGCGCTGCCGAGGAGTCGCTCATGGAGGCGCACGCGCTCACCGGTGTCAACAAGGCGATGATGTACCCGTCGATCACCATTACGGCGCAGGGCGGGCTGAATGCCATCGAGTCGAGCAAGTGGTTCTCGACGCCCGGCTCGCTCTTCAACGCGCTTCAGGGTTCGCTTTTGCAGCCGATATTCCAGCACGGCCAGCTCAAGGCGCAGTACGAGCAGTCGAAGATCAAACGCGACCAGGCCGAGCTGACCTTCCGCAAAACGCTCCTGGTCGCCGTGGGCGAGGTCTCGAATGCGCTTGCGCAGGTCGAGAAAACCGGCGAGCAGGAGACGTTCGCCAAGGCTCGCGTGGCTGCCTTGCGCAAGGCGGCGGGCAATTCGCGCCTGCTCTTCAACAGCGGCATGGCGACCTACCTCGAAGTGATCGCCGCCGAAAGCTCGCTGCTTCAGTCGGAGCTGGAACTTGCCGACGTCCAGCGCAGCCGCCTCTCCGCGATTGCCGACCTGTACCGTGCGGTTGGCGGCGGCTGGCGGGAGTGATGGCGGGGAAGTCAGATGACGACCATCCGTACGGAAATCGTTATCGATGCGTTGCCGGAGCAGGTCTGGGCGGCGCTGACCGGCTTCGGCAGTTATGGTGCGTGGAATCCGTGTGTTCGGAGAATTGATGGAAATGCCGGGGTGAATCAAATCCTTCACATTGCCATCCGGTTTGGATGGCTGCCACCAATCAGCTTCAGGGCGCGGATTGACTGCTTCAGCCGGGATACAATTTTTGGCTGGCGAGCCTCATTTCTTTTCGGATTTCTGGAGGGCCGCCACTGGTTCGAGCTGCATCCGCTCGACGCCGGACGTACATTGTTCGTTCATTGCGAGACTTTCAGCGGTGTTCTGGCATCCCCGTTTTTGGCGTTGATGTCGGGGCTTGTCCGGCAAAGTTACGAGGCGATGAACCGTGCGCTGGAAACCATTGTTGAGGAAAAGTAACCTGCCGATGCTTGCAATAGGCGGTTACTTTTGTGGTATATTTTAGCGCAGATGTAGAAATGCGGTTTGTTGTTGCTGACAAACGAATCCAAACTGTACGGAAATGATACGAAAAACTGTTAAGACCGTCGGAACGGCGTTTGTATTTTCGCCATTCGGAATGCCGCTCCTTGTGCATGGCGCCGCCGGGCTGCTTGTTGGAGCCGTTGGTCTGAACCTGCTCAACGGTGTTATCAACGATGTCAAGAGCGCTGGAGACATTTTGCAAAAAGAGATGAGCAAACCCAGCGACCGGCAGCAGGACGAAGAGCCGGAATGAACCGGTTATTTTCTTTTTTCAGTTTTGTAGTACCGTAGTGCCTGAAATAACATAAACTTAAATATTCAGAGAGGTTAACATGAAAAAACTGTTTATTCTGTTCGCATTTGTTTTCCTTGCTGCCTGTGGCTCTACCAGCAGTATTCAGGACAAGGAAGGAAAAAGTACCAAGATCGATTTGTCAATGTATGACAATGTCGTGATTCTCGATTTTACTGACGCAACAAAGAAACACAACATGCCAGCTTTTGCAGGCAGAAATTTTGCTGACCGGATTGCTGCCAGTGTAAAGGAAAAAGGTGTGTTCAAGGTAGTGTCAAGGGAGCCGCTGGCTGACAAAAGCATTGTTGTGTCAGGAACTATCACAAAATATGAGGAGGGCAACGGTGCTCTTCGTCTGTTGATTGGTTTTGGTGCCGGAAGCTCTTATTTCAATGCCAATGTACATTTTACCGATTCGTTAAATCAACAGGAACTGGGAAAAGTTTTTGTTGACAAACAAAGCTGGGCTTTGGGGGGTATTGCAGCATCGACACAAACTGTTGATGGGTATATGAATGAAGCCGCGAAAAAAATCGCTAAAGAGCTGGCCGATGCAAAAAATTATCACTGTGAACCAAACACATCAGCTCAGACAGAAACAAAATAAAATCCTTTTTCTCATCGCTTTTTTCCGGATTATTATCCTGATGGCGATGATGAGCTTTTTTTATTGATCGATTTGAGGCTTTTCCGGTACTGACGCTGAAACAGCCTCTTTTTTTCTAAGCGCCAAACTTTGGCATGTTTCTTTTTCGTCATGCGTTTGCAACTTTCATTTGAAAGCTTGATGGGATTGGATGTTGATCTGCATGAGTATTTATTTGCTCGTCTCCGGCATGGTCAAATCAGCTGCCATCACCTCGATCGTCGGCTTTTCGTCGTCAACCAGAGTGCTCTTGACGTGCCGTCTTTGAGCTGAACTCTCTTTGCTTGCCGTCACCCGGCGCTGAATCCGGACTGGTGAGAGCTAATTTCCTTTGGCGGTGGCTTTTTTCGTTATATTTAAAAATATTGTAGCGTGTCTGGCGCAGCAGTTGAAGGGGGGCAGGTAAGTCTCGAAGAAACTGGATCCTTTTCCGATAGTTGTCGGGACTGGCGTACAGGATTGCGGCGTTCAGAATGATCGAGGGAGGAGCTGAGTGTTGAGATCGGCTGAAAAGGCATGGGAGAAGTGGTGGACAATGTAGGATTCGAACCTACGACCTCTCGCGTGTGAAGCGAACGCTCTAACCAACTGAGCTAATTGTCCTCAAAAATGAGGAGGTAATGTAGGATTTGGTGACCACTTTTGCAACGGCTTGTGTGATTTTTAAGGTGATCAGCGCTGTTTTTTGCTGACCCGGGTCGATGAAGATGACTTCAGAAATGCGTGAAAAGATATTTCACTTCCAACGTCTAAACCAAACCACTCAAATATGGAACGGGAACCAATCCAGGGCAATGTGCTGAAGACCGCCGCGACCGTCGCGGGGGCTGGGGCACTGTTGTCACCTGCCGGTTTGCCGATTTTGCAGGGGATTGCCGGTATCGCCGTTGTCGGTCTCGGCATCTTTGCTGCCGGAACCGCCGCCATGAAGGTCGGCGAAATGATCTCCAGCGGGTTTGGTCAATCCAAACCACAGCAGGAAGAGGAGGATTCACCTTTCCTCTGATTTTTCAGTCAAAGGCAAAGCTGCCCAGCGCGGCATCGAGTGATTCCGCATTACGGATGGCGGGCTGGCAGCTTCCGCCGGCACAGAGGTATGCCGCAGGTTCACCTTTGTGCATCTTTCCGATCGCTGCCGCTTCAGGCAGCAACGCTTCACACGTTTCATCAGCATGGATCACCGTCAGCTCGGGCCGGTTGTGGCGGAAGGCTGTTGCGACGAGCTTCGCCAACGCAGGATTGCCGCGCTTGCCCGCGAAGATGATCTGAACTGGCGATGCGGTGGCGATTTGCCTGGCGACAAGCAGCAGCGGGAGGGCCGACGGGTTCGCGTCGAGCGTGCCGCTGAAGTGGCGTATCGTGCGCAGGGCGATGGTGCGAAATTCGTCGCGCCCGGTGATGGCGGCGAGGCGCAGATAGTTGAGCGCGTTGACCGAATTTGCCGACGGCTCGGCGTTGTCGTTGTCCTCGATCATGCGCAGCGGCACGCTGTGGTCTTCAACCGCCGTGCTGTAAAACACGCCTGCCTCTTGGTCGAAAAACCGCTCGATCTGCGCCTCGGCCAGCTTGATAGCGGCGCGGAGCCAATCCGAGTCGAATGATGCCGAGTAGAGGTCGAGCAGCCCCAGAATCAGGCAGGCGTAGTCGGCGGCCTTGCCCTCGATGGCGGCTTGGCCGTCGCGGTAGCGTCGAAGCAGTTTGCCGGATTTGGAGTCGCAGAGCGTGTCGAGAATGAATCGCGCCGCGCGTTCAGCGGCTTCGAGCAGCGTTGTATCGCCGAGAACGAGCGAGCCTTTGGCCAGCGCGGAGAGCATGAGGCCGTTCCATGAGGTCAGAATTTTGTCGTCGAGGCCTGGCCTTGGTCGTTTTTTCCTCGCTTCAAACAGCTTCTTTCGGGCGCTGTTGAGTCGTTTTCCGACTGTCTCAATCGGAATTTCGAATGTTCCAGCCAGCTCGTTATCCGACATTGTGCGGATGAGGATGTTTTTGCCGGTGAACTCGCCGTGCGGATCGAATGGAGCGTTGCCGTCGCTCCGAATTCCGTACGTCGCGATGAACAGCGTTGCCTCTTCGGGGTCGAGCAATCCGGTGATCTCCTGTTCAGTCCAGAGGTAAAAAGCCCCTTCCCGCTTTTCGCCGCTTCCATAGGGATCAAGACTGTCTGCATCCTCCGCCGACCAGAACGCTCCTTCGGGGGAAGTCATGTCGCAGAGCACGTAATGAAAAATGTCGCGGGCGGTGTTGGCGAACAGCTCATCGCCGCTTGCCTGATAGGCTTCGAGGTACGAGGCGGCGAGCTGGGCGTTGTCGTAGAGCATCTTCTCGAAGTGGGGCACGTGCCAGAAGCGGTCGGTAGAGTAGCGGGCGAATCCGCCGCCGCCGAGTCCGGCAACGCCGAGATGGTCGTGAATGCCGCCCGCCGCCATCTTGCGCAGCGTCAGAAGCGCCATGTCGAGCGCGTGGCGGTTGCCGGTCGCGACGGCGTGGCTGAAGAGAAATGAGAGCACCGCCGGCCGCGGGAACTTCGGCTCTCCGCCGAAGCCGCCCCATTCGGCGTCGAAGCCCCGTTCCAGCGCCGCAAGGCAAGCGCTCGCGTGGGCGTCCGTCACTTCGTCCGTTCCCTCCTGCGGGCGGGTGAGGCCGGAGAGTTGATCCATGATCGATCCTGCGGAGGCCAGAAGCCGAGGCCGGTCGTGCTCCCACAAGTTCGCGAGATGTTCGAGCACCGAACGGAACGACGGCATTCCCCAGCGCTCCGTGGCGGGGAAGTAGCTGCCACCGAAAAAGGGCTTGAGGTCGGGCGTCATCCACACCGACATCGGCCAGCCACCTCTGCCGGTGGTCGCCTGCACGAACATCATGTAGAGATGATCGACGTCGGGATGCTCTTCACGGTCGAGCTTGACCGGCACAAAATGGCGGTTGAGCAGCGCGGCGGTTTCGGCGTTTTCGAACGACTCGTGCTCCATGACGTGGCACCAGTGGCAGGTGGAGTAGCCCGAGGAGAGGAAGATCGGGCGTCCGGTTTCCCGTGCTCTGCTGAATGCCTCTTCGCCCCACGGATGCCAATCGACGGGGTTCCACGCATGTTGGAGGAGGTAGGGGCTTTTCTCGCGAATGAGCTTGTTCGGCTGCTTTTCCATAACGGGCAGGTTTGATTGCGTTCGTTGTTTGTACAACGCGCGTTCTTCTCCTGAGCGTTCACAAGCTGGAAACAATCTGCCACGCAAGAGGGTTGAAGAGAGGTGTGAACGATGCATGATGAATGTGGAGAGCCGCTCGGTGGCTTGTCCGCTCGGAACAATGATCTTTTTATTATGAAATCGATGCCGTTCAGAATTTTATCCATCATTTTGGTTTTACTCCTGGCGAGCTGTAGTGCCGGGTCTGTGGACAAGACTGTTACGGCGCCAGCAACAACAACCCAGAAGGAGGCTTCAATGAAATACAAGACGCTCACCCCTGAAGAGAAGCGGGTTATCATCGACAAGGGCACCGAAAGACCATTCAGTGGCAAGTACTACCTGACCAAGGAGAAGGGGGTGTACCAGTGCAAACAGTGCGGTGCGGATCTTTTCCGGTCGGATGCCAAGTTCGATTCGGGCACCGGCTGGCCGAGTTTCGACGATGCCATTCCGGGTGCGGTCAGGCAGGAGACCGACCGGGACGGAATGAGGATCGAGATTCTCTGTGCCAATTGCGGAGGGCACCTGGGGCATGTTTTCTACAATGAAGGTTTTACCTCAAAAAACGCCCGCTATTGCGTCAACTCGGTGTCGCTCTCCTTCGAGCCTTCGGACAAGCCTGCTACGGCAACCGAAAAGGCGGTGTTCGCGGGCGGATGCTTCTGGGGCGTCGAGTACCATTTCAAGAAGATGAAAGGAGTGCTTTCGACTACGGTTGGCTACACGGGCGGCAAAACCGCTCATCCCACCTATGAGCAGGTGTGCAGCGGTCGCACCGGTCATGCCGAGGCGATCGAGGTGGAGTTCGATCCGTCCGTTGTCAGCTACGAGGAGCTGGCAAAGCTCTTTTTCGAGATTCACGACCCGACGCAGGTTGACCGGCAAGGCCCCGATGTTGGCGAACAGTACCGCTCAGCGGTCTTTTACCAGAACGACCAGCAGAAAAAAATAGCCGAGGCGCTGATCGAGCAGCTTAAAAAACGGGGGTACGACGTGGTAACCAGTGTGGAAAAAGGGGGGGAGTTCTGGCCGGCGGAGCTCTACCATCAGGATTATTACGAAAAGACAGGGCATAAGCCCTACTGCCATATTTATCAGAAGCGGTTTTAAGGTGATTAGGGGCGGCTCTTGTGGCTGCCCTGTTTTTTTGTGGGCTTGACATCCCGCTTTTTTTTGTTAAATTATTGGCATATGCTAATAATTGCTGACTAAAAAAAATGCCCAGACCACAGAAATGCAGGGCTATCGCCCAAGATCCGGAGTATCGCGTTTTCGGGCCGTTTTGCGTCGGAAAACGCGAGGATGAGGCGCTGGTGATGAGCTTCGACGAGTTCGAGGCGATCCGGCTAGCCGACGTGGAGGGGTTGTATCAGGAGGAGGCTGCCCGGCAAATGCAGATTTCACGCCAGACCTTTGGCAATATCCTCGCTTCGGCGAGGAAAAAACTGGGCGAGATGCTTGTGCTGGGAAAAATGTTAAACGTAAAAGGAGGAAATATTATGATTTCACAAGAGGAAAGAATTTTCGGATGCGCCGCCTGCGGTCACCAGTGGTCGCTGCCATATGGCATTGCGCGACCGGTGGAGTGCCCGTCCTGTTCGAGTCAGAACATTCATCGCATGTCGCCAGGCGGTGGTTTTGGCGGCGGACGGCGCGGCGGAGGAAAGTGTCGTGGCTTCCGAAGCGGGCTTGACCGGGGGCCGGGCCACGGCGAAGGACGCTGCCAGGGTGAAGGACACGGTAATGGCAATGGCAACGGCAATGGACAGGGCCGGATGCGCCGCAATCAGCAAGAGGGAGGTGAGGTATGAAGATCATCATTCCGCTCGACGAGTACAGCGGCCCGGGTTCGCAAGTGTGCGATCATTTCGGTAGCGCGCCATTTTTCGCGACTGTCGATATGGTTTCGGGCGAAGTCAGTATCATCGACAACCAGAACGCGCATCACGACCACGGCCAGTGCACCCCGGCCGACAGCTTGGCGGATATGGGGGCCAGCGCCATCGTGGTCAAGGGCATCGGCCCGAGAGCGGCAGCGAAAATGCAGAGCCTCGGTATGGATGCGTACATGGCTGGGTCAGCCCGGACGCTGGCCGATGTGATCGAACAGTTCGGCAGCGGTATCCTCAACAAACTCGACGTGCAGCAAACCTGCCAGGGTCACGGATGCGGGTGAAGAGAATTATGAATTGAAGATTCAATAGGGCGGACTTTTGTGTCCGCCCTTTGCTTTTTTGCATGGCTTTTGTGAATTTGCGGAAAAGGGAGAGCCATGATGAACGCGATGGTGCTGGAGCGGGTTGTCGATCTTTTGCACGAGACGCAACCGCTGGTTCTGCGGGAGTTGCCCGTTCCCGAGCCGGGGCCGGGGGAGATTCTGTTGAGGGTCGCCACCTGTGGCGTCTGCCACACGGAGCTTGACGAAATCGAGGGGCGCACGCCGCCGCCGCGATTTCCGGTGATTCCGGGACATCAGGTCATTGGGCGGGTTGTTGCCTGCGGCGATGGCGTCGCGGGCATCGAAACCGGCAGTCGACGCGGGGTGGCGTGGATTTACTCTTCGTGTGGTCACTGCGACCTCTGCCGCTCCGGTAACGAAAACCTCTGCGCGGAGTTCAGCGCGACAGGCCGCGACGCCGATGGAGGCTACGCGGAGTATATGGTGGCTCCGGCGGCCTTCACCTATTCCATTCCCGATGTGTTCTCCGACGCCGAGGCCGCTCCGCTCCTCTGCGGCGGCGCGATCGGCTACCGTTCGCTGATGCTCGCAAACCTCAAAGATGGTCAGATTCTCGGCCTGACCGGGTTCGGCGCATCGGGCCATCAGGTGCTCAAACTCGCTCGCTATCTCTATCCAAAATCTCCGGTCTTCGTCTTCGCCCGAAGCGAAAAAGACTGCGATTTCGCCCGCTCGCTTGGCGCGGACTGGGCTGGCGGTACCACAGACAACTCGCCGTCGCCCTGTGATTCCATTATCGATACGACGCCCGCCTGGTTGCCAGTGCTTTCGGCGCTCGAACGGCTTCGGCCCGGCGGACGGCTCGTCATCAATGCGATCCGCAAGGAGTCGCACGATAGCGAGTTGCTCGCGGGCATTTCCTACGAACGGCACCTCTGGATGGAGAAGGAGATCAAAAGCGTGGCCAACATTACGCGGGCCGATGTGTCGGCGTTCCTCGACATCGCCGCCCGCATGGGGCTGAAGCCGGAGGTGCGGAGCTATCCGCTCGAAGAGGCCAACCGTGTGCTGCTCGATCTGCGTCACGGAAAAGCCCGCGGTGCTGCGGTACTCATTCCATAATCAGGAGGTTTTGGCAACCTCCATTCCGACAGTGGTTGACGGACTGAGCATTTTGTGCCCGGTATCGAGCAATGTGCTGACCGCTCCGCTGTCGGTGCTGTAGATGAAAATCAGTGACGTTGCCATGATGTATGCCATTGCAGCTGTTCGCTGTTTCTTGATCTGTCTATTCGGGTAACGCCTGCGATTGCGGAAACGATCCGTTCAGGATTGGCTACCTGTGCCGGTCGCGCAACGCCAGAAACATCGACGCAGGCTGGCCGCGCCTCGTGGTTCGCATATCGAATGAAAATCTCTACTTTATGAAAATGCCGTAGCAAATTGTGTTAACGGCCAATCTTTTTCCTGCCACGGTTTTCTGTTCACGATAGTTCTAAACGCTCTTCCCCCTATCGTTATGAAGCCCATCCGCATTGACGATTACTGTTTCGACCGTATCCATCTCTGGTTGCAGTACGACCCTTTCGTGCCCGAGTTTATCGAGATGGTGATCGAGGTGTTTTATCCGGCGAACCGCAAGGCCAATGGTCTGGTGATGTTCAACCACGGCTTCCTGATTGGCAACGACCTGCTCTGGTATCCCAAGAAGATTGCCGGTATGCTGCTCGACGACAATCCGCTTTTTGGCATCAATCCGTCCGCTTACTACAATTACAGCGAGGCGATTGTCGAGAAGAACTGGGCGATGGCATTCGTCAGCGCCAGCCATGCGCAGGTTGACTGGATGCCGTGGACCGACATCGGCGGCAATCCGAGGGTTGGGCAGGAGACCTTTGCCGCCGCATCATATCTGATCCGCTATGGCCTGACCGAATTCTTCTGGCTGGCCGAGTCCAGGGGACATAACAGCAAGAATTTTGATGCCCAGCTCGCCAGCAAGGCGAAGTTTCTGGTCTCCAACAACGTCATTTTCGCCGGGCACTCGGTTGGCGGCGCGCATGCGCAGGCCGCGGCGTGCGGCTTCGATACCCTCAGTCAGATCGGGCGCCAGCAGTGTCGCCCCTTCAATCCGGTGATCTACAACCGGGAGCTTCTGCCGACGTTCAGTATGCCGATGACCGATTGGCCTGAAGCGGATCGGGCCAATCCGGTCGGCCTCCTGATGCTCTCACCGGTTGACCAGCATGTGCCGATCTTCATGCCCGGCATGAGCGACTACCGCGCGGCGCTCGCATCCCGCCAGATGCCGATGGCGATGGTTGTCGGCCAGTGCGATTGCGCGTGTCTTGATATGTCCCAGCCGCCCGCCTGGTCGGGCACTCCCGGTGTCGAAAGCCAGTTCAGCCAGCTCACCGGCGACGGTTCCTGGGTCGTGGCTTCGCAGGTTGAGCGCGGCAGCCATTGCGGTTACCTGACCAACAAGAGCCCGCTGTGCAGCGTGGCTGAACTGCCGAGCCAGTGCAAACGCTGCCCTGGCGTCGAGGTGTACAAGCCGATGGGCGCGGAAACGGCCTTTACAGCGGAGATGCTTGGGAAGTTCATCAATCTTTATCCGAATGGCGGCGGATTCGAGGGCGGTTTCAACGACTGGATTGGCAGCGAGTTCATCACCTGGCTGAACCGGCAAAGCCCGTGCTGCGATCTCAATCTGATGCCAATGCCGGGCGGAGGCTACATCGACAACGTGCCGCCGGCTTAGCGCTGAGTGCGGACAGCTTGAAACAGAAAAGGCCGGGAGTTGACGTTCCGGCCTTTCTTTTTTTCGCTTTGAATTTTTTCAGACGCTGGTGTTTTGGCGGTCGATCATCGCAAGCACGTCGCTGGCGGAGTTGCAGATGTCGTAGTAGCTTTCGTAACCAGGCTTGACCATCTTTTCGGCGGCGATGCGTTCGAAGAACTGTAGGAGCTGATTCCAAAAGCCCTCCGTGTTGAGCAGGATGATCGGTTTTCGGTGCTGGCCGAGGTGCTTCCAGGTGAGGATTTCCATCAACTCATCGAGTGTGCCGAGTCCGCCCGGCAAAATCACGAAGGCGTCCGCCCAGTCGGTGAGCAGCATTTTGCGCTGGTGCATGGTTTCAACCACGTGCAGCTCGGTCAGTCCGGGGTGAGCTACCTCGCGCTCTTCGAGGAAGCGCGGGATGATGCCCTTCACCGTGCCGCCAGCCTTCAGAGCTGCGTCGGCGGTGCGTCCCATCAGCCCGACGTGCCCACCACCGAAGACCAGATCAATTCCGCGTTCGGCAAGGCCGCGGCCAAGCGATTCGGCTTCGCTGAAATAGGGTTCCGGAGCAAGGTTGCTGGAGCTGCAATAGACGGTGACTGAGCGGATCATGGCTTGGCTGGTTTGTAGGTTCTGGTGATGCTGCCGGGTGAGCGGCGGTAGATGTAGCTCACCGGCTGGTCGATTTTCAGGACTTTGTGACTTCGCGCGGCGCGCTCCCAGAGGTCGGTGTCCTCGGCATAGTCGAGCGCCCGGAATCCGCCGATGTCGAGAAACAGCTCGCGCCGCCCGAACATCGTCGCTCCGGCGATGCACTCGCTGACGTGAATCAGTTTTTCGGGATCGTCGCGATCCCGCACCCACGGGTCGCCCTCGCAAACGAATCCTCCCGAAATCAAACGAACCTCCGGCATCGATTCAAGCAGGTGGAGTCGCGATTCGAGGTGCTCCGGCAGGTAGAGGTCGTCGCTGTCGAGGAAGGTGATGTATCGCCCGAAAGCGGCCTGGATTCCGGCATTACGCGACAGGGCCGCCTTGCGGTTCCGGTGCTTCATGTAGCGGATGTTGGCGTGCTGGTTGAGGTATCCGTCTACGATCTCGAAGGTTTCGTCCGAACTGCCGTCATCGACGACGATCAGCTCCCACTCTGCAAAGTTCTGGGCGACGACGCTCTCGATGGCCGAGGCGAGCAGCGGGGCGCGGTCGAAGGTCGGCAGGATGACCGACACAGCGGGCTGGATGTCGAAGCGTGGCGTCAGCATGGGCGATTTTCAAGGCTCGCCGACGAGCTGCACGAAAATTTCGCGCGAGCGGGGGTGGTTGGTGTGATCGCCGTAAATCACGGGTTGATCGATTTGATGGCGAAGGCGCACACCATCATGCCCGCGACGAGGAAGTTTTGGGCGATGGCGTTGTAGCGCACGTCCATCGTTCGCGGCGAACGCACGAGGCTGAATTGCAGGAGGAACTGTGGTACGACGAGCGCCGCCGTTACCCATCCGTACACCGCTTTGCCGATCATGAACATGTAGCCCGCCGCCATGAGTTGGCCGAGGTCGATCAGGATCGCCGCGATGAGCGCCGCCTTGCGTTCGCCGAAGATTGCCGGAAGGGTGTGGATGCCGACCTGCCGGTCGCCCTCGATGGACTTGAAGTCGTTGATGGTCATGGTGCCGGTGCTGGCGATGGTGTAGAGCGTGGCCACGATGAGCGACGGCGTGATGGCGTGCAGCGAGAAGTCGCTTCGGTAGGCGATTTCGCCCGCTACCCACGGAATGATGAGGTACGACACCGCGACGATGATGTTGCCCGCCCAGAGCCGCTTTTTCAGCTTGATCGGGTTGGCGCTGTAGAGGTGCGCGTTGATGATGCCGACGACGACGTAGAGTGCGATGAGCGGATGCACCAGCCAGCCGACGACGACTGAAAGCAGCGACCAGAGCGCGATGAGCAGCGTGGCGCTTTTGAGCGAAATCGCGCCGCCGGGAATCGGGCGGTTTGGTTCGTTGATTTCGTCGAGGTCGCGGTCGAAGTAGTCGTTGAGCATCTGGCAGGTGCCGGTGGCCAGCGGGCCTGTGAGCAGCACGGCGAGCCAGAATTTGATTTCGCCGATCTGCTGCCAGCCGAACGCGCCGCTGGCGATTGCGCCGCAGATGAAGCTCCAGACGACCGGAATCCAGGTGACTGGCTTCAGGAACCGCACGAAGAGGGCGAGGCTTGAAACCGGTTCGAATGAGCGGCGCCCCTGAACGAAGGGTTTGCGTCGGCTCATTCCGGAGGACGCGCGTTCCTGCGTTGTATCGAAAGGGATGTTGTCCGGAGAATTGTTGCTCACCCGTGAGGTATTCGGTTGGTCAAAACTCAAAGCCTGAAAATAACATGTAAATCCAAGGAATAAAACTTCATGCGGCAAAACGGCTGATCTCTTTGCATTTAGCGCCATGAGTATCCTCGTCATTTTCGGGATCACTTGCATGGCAGAAGAGTGGGGCGTACATTTTAGCGGAAAGTTTCAGATGAATCCCCTAACCCTTTATGCCAGTGCCGTTTTTCAGGTTTATCAAAGAGATGAAGCAGAGCTTCATGCTGCATCCTGTTGCAGCCCACTTCAGTAACGGAGTGATTCCTGTCGCCGTTCTCTATCTTGTGCTGTTTCTTCCGACCGGCAATCCGTTTTTTGAACATACGGTTGTCCATCTGCTTCTTGTTTCCCTTCTCGCTGTGCCGTTTTCGTTCTATTCTGGCATCCGGGACTGGAAAACCAAATACAAGGGAGCCAAGGCTCCGGTATTTCAGACCAAGATCAGGCTTTCGATTCTGCTTCTGGTGGCGGGCATTCTTGCCGCCGCGATTCGTCTTGCAGTTCCCGACGTGATGCATGAGGGCGGCCCGCTGTCCTGGTTGTATGTGGCAACTCTGCTTGTCATGTTGCCCACGGTTGTCCTTCTCGGCCATCACGGCGGCAAGCTCGCCGCCGGACAGCGTTCCGAGAGGTTTCGATGATCCCCATCGAATTGCTTCCGGTTTGCGCGGACGATCTTGATGAGATGGCTGGTATATTCAATTACTACGTCGAACACACTCTGGCGACTTATACCGAAACACCAGTCAGCGTCGAGCGCTTCGTATCGCTCATGTGTTTCAGCCCCGGCTATCCCGCATTCGTAGCGCGTGATTCCGATGGCGCGCTGGCGGGGTTTGGATTGCTGCGCCCTTACAGCCCGATTCCGGCGTTTGATCGCACCGCTGAACTGACCTGTTTTCTCTCGAAAGGAAATACGGGTAGGGGGATTGGCTCGGCCATTCTGCAAGCTCTTGAATCCGAGGCGGTGGAGCTGGGGATCGAGACCATCGTGGCGACGGTTTCGTCGCTCAATGAAGAGAGCCTGCGTTTCCACCTCGCCCGAGGATTCGTTGAACAGGGAAGGCTGGTTGGCATCGGATCGAGAAATGGGCGGTGCTTCGATGTCATCTATCTCCAGAAGACGTTTTGAATCTTCGGTGAAGAGCTAAATAAACAGTTTTGCCATGATCGATTTTCAGACGTTTTTTCTCTTTTTCCCGGTGGCCCTGCTGCTGGCGCTCTCGCCGGGGCCGGACAACCTGTTTGTGCTTGCGCAATCCGCACAGCATGGCAGACCTGCCGGTTTTGCCGTGACCATTGGGCTTTGCACGGGTCTGATTGGCCATACTCTCGCCGTGGCGTTTGGACTTGCGGCTGTCGTCAAGGCATCGGCGCTTGCTTTCACGGTGTTGAAGATTGCAGGAGCACTTTATCTGCTCTGGCTCGCCTGGCAGGCATGGCGGGCAGGCGGTGAGGTCGGCGAGTCGAACGCGCATGCCCTCAGCGGGATCGAGCTTTACCGGCGGGGGATGGTGATGAATCTCACCAACCCGAAGGTTTCGCTCTTTTTCCTCGCCTTTCTTCCCCAGTTTACCGATCCACGCCACGGTTCGATGACCATGCAGTTCATCGAACTGGGGGCCCTCTTCATTCTTGCCACCCTGATCGTTTTCGCCGGATTGAGTATGGTTGCCGGTGGGCTTGGAGAGCGCTTCCGCCGTTCACCTGCCGCACTCAGATTGGTCAACCGCGCCGCTGCCATGATTTTTACCGGACTTGCCATAAAACTGGCCATAACCGAACGCTAAATAACCTTCTCTCATCGGTGGTGATTATGGGGGGGGCTTTTTGTTTTTCTGTACAAAAAAACGTACAATAAAAAGTGCGCTATTTGATACTGTCAATGATTCGTTGGGAAAGAGTGTGCATGAGCAAGATCGATCTTGTTAGCGATATCAGACCACTTTCGGAGTTCAGGGCCAATACGGCGGCTCTGATTACGCAGGTCAGAAAAACAGGGCGTCCACTGGTGCTGACCCAGCACGGGAAAAGCGCGGTGGTGTTGCTGGACGTGCGGCATTACCAGTCGATGCTATCGGCTTTCGAGCAAATGCATGGGTTGCAAAGCGGTGCTGAAGCTTCGGTTCTAACAGGTGGCGAAAAGTCGTGACGCGCTTGGCCGCTTTTCGAGGTATTATTTAAAGCCTTGTGAAATCGTTTTTTCTGGTGAATTGTCATGTTCTCTTTGTATTATAGTTACTTAGTGCCGTATATGTAATGCCAGCCCTCAACGGCTGGAGTGACTGCCAACAGAAGAATGTATCGCCATGTCAGCACGTATGTTAGACTCCTATGAGCCCTGGAAGCGGGGTGCAGGCAGTGAAATGGGGCGGCCGCATGGTCGTTTTTATGCCACAAGAAAAGTGCTTTTTACACTTCTTGCCTTTTTTGTTCTCACGTTGATTCCGCTCACCGCTTCTGCCAAAAGGCGGCCAGCCCCGGAGGGCGAAGATGCGGTTGCGGCCTATATCGTCAAGGAGACCGGCAGTCCGGAATTTTTGAAATCGAAGAATGCTGATACACCGCGTTCGCCTGCGAGCCTGACCAAGATCATGACCTGCCTGCTGGCTATCGAAAGTGGCCGCATGAATGATGTGGTGACGATTCCTCTTGAGGCGACGCAGGTCGAACCGACGCGAGCCGGTTTCAAGCCGGGAGAGCAGTTCAGGCTTCGAGATCTGGTGAAGGCTGCCATGGTCAATTCAAGTAACGATGCCGCTTTTGCCATTGCCATTCACCTCGGTGGCAGTCTCGATGCTTTTGTAGCAATGATGAATGCTCGTGCCCGCGCTCTCGGGATGAGCCATACCGTCTTCACCAATCCTGCCGGTTACGATCGGGGTATTTATGCTGGTAATCGCACGACGGCAAGGGACCTGGTAATTCTGACCGAACGTGCGATCAGGTTTCCAGAATTCAACGCGATTGCAAAGCTGGACAGGGTGGATTTCAACGAGCTTTCCACCGGTAAGATTTACAGTCTTCGCACTCACAACAAGCTCCTTGAACGTTACCCCTATTCCGTTGGTATCAAGACCGGTTATACCTCAATGGCAGGCCCATGCCTTATTGCAAGGGCGTTGAGGAATGGCAAGGATATGCTTGTCATTATGCTTTCTGCCCGGACGGATCGCTGGTCACTGGCGTCTACCATGTTCGATCAGGGTTTCGGGCTTGATGCAGGCCCGGTTCAGGTTGCGGAAACTGCTGAGAAATCTCCCCGCAGGGTTGCTGTTGACGCTCCGGAGGCTCCTCATTCAAGCGTGAGCGTCAGGCGCGCCCAGGCGCTTGAGGCACTGAGGCTCAAGGTCGAGAGCCGCCGCGGCCAATCCGCAGTAACGGAGATTCGCGGAATGAGCATGAATGTTCGGTCGTCAGGCGCGGACTCTTCGGTAAAAGCCCGCATGGAAAAGCGGAAAGCTTCTGCGGTCATCAAATTGCGCGGCAAGTCAAGCCGTGCTGACAGGATAGCGCTCAGGGCTGGCAAGAACGCTTCGGCCAGGAGGAAGCAACAGCTCGCAATGGCCCGGCAACGTAACCACAAAAACGGGGTCGTCCTGAAGTCTGCAAAGAAAAATGCTTCTGGCAATGTGGCTCTCAAGTCGCATAACAAGGCTCAGCGCTCTATCAAAACTGCCCGAAAGGGAGCGGTAAAGCGTTCGACTGCCGATGCAAAATCGGCAAAAAGCCGCAGCTGGAAAGAGGGGCTTTCTCTGTCGGAGAGAGCCGTTCGTTCTCCGAATGGTTGAGGGGAGCTGCATTTGAGAAGAGTGTTCATCCATACCTTTGAAGTTCCCGGATCGTCGATCGACGGATATGGGCATGTCAGCAATATCGAATATCTCCGGTGGATGCAGGATGGAGCTACCGCTCATACTGCTTCCGAAGGCTGGACGCTCGACCGTTACCGGCAAAGCCGGGCCATCTGGGTTGTGCGCCGCCATTCCATTGATTATCTCATGCCCGCATATGCCAGTGACCGGCTCGATCTGCACACCTGGATCGAGTGGGTCAGGGATTGTCAGTCGGTGCGCCGCTATTTGTTGACCAGAGAGGGAGACGTGCGTGCCCTCGCCAGAGCTGAAACCCTCTGGGTGTGTGTCGACCCGGAGTCAGGACGCCCGAAACGGGTGCCGGAAGACTTCATTCAGGCTTTTGAGCTGGTTGTCGGTGGCGAGGCCGAAGCGCTTCGTATCGTCGGCAAAGCGTCCGATTCAGCAAGCTGATTCAGTTTCCGACCGCAGTTTATGTCAATTTCCAGTCAAATATCGAGTCATGGTTAAGCATATCGTGATGTGGCGTCTCTGCGACGAGGCGCACGGTAATAGTGCTCAAGTTAATGCCCGCCTCATGAAGGAAAAGCTCGAAGCGCTATCCGGCAGAATTCCCGGACTGCTTTCGATCGAAGTGGGACTCGACTTCAGCTGTACCGACAGTTCTGCAGACGTGGTTCTCTATTCGGAATTTGCCAACAAGGCAGCTCTTGAAACTTACCAGAGTCATCCCGAACACGAAGCCCTCAAGCCCTTTATTGGAGGAGCAACGCGCGAACGGCGACTGGTGGATTACGAGTGCTGAATTATGACGTGCAGAAAACGGCGAGAAGCTGTTGCCTCGGTTGCATGAAAAAGCGTTTTTGTCTCTTCTTGGATTGCTTTTACAACCAATAAAAAAAGAGGCCCTTTCAACGGCCTCTTTTTTTATCTGGAAAACAGAGGGGGTGAATCAGCCCTGAACGATGCACTCTGCCGGGCAGACAGCAACGCAAGCAGGAGAGTCAGCAAAACCGGCGCACTCGTTGCAGGATGCGGCATCGATAACGTAGATCTCGCTGCCAGCGGAGATAGCGTTGGTCGGGCATTCGGGTTCGCAAGCACCGCAGTAGGTGCATTCTTCGGTGATATACAGTGCCATATTGACGACGTGCTTTGATAGTTATGAGAAAAAAAGAACAATTTTGATCAATTCTTTTAATATAAGCTTTTTTACAAGCCCGAAAACAAAAAAGTGATGATTATTTGAATAAAAATGCTGGCTAAAGGGCTGGAGAAAAAGATGTTGAAGATCAGGCCCGCCGTGCAAAATGGTTTTTGCTCTGAACGGCGGGTCTGAAGAAGCGGTGGCTATACCTTGATAATGCAGTCCACCGGGCAGACGGCCACACAGGCAGGCTCGTCGTGATAGCCGATACAATCCACGCATACATTCTCGTCGATCACGTAAATAGAGTCGCCAGCGGAGATCGCGCTGACCGGACATTCCGGCTCGCAGGCTGCACAGTAGGTGCATTCATCGGTAATACGGTGTGCCATGGTATCTCGGGTTTTAGTTGATGAGCTATTCGTAATGAAATCAGAGTAGATTTTTTTATCTGTACCATTGTGAACAGATACCTCCCGAAGGAGGGATTACTCTGCAACTGTTAAAACCTGAGCGTGAAAGTCAAAGTTCCGCCTCTTTTGGAGCGCCCTTTCGCAGCCCCTCTTCGTGATGTTCGTAGGCGTTGATGATATCCTTGACGAGGCGATGGCGTACCACATCCGACTTGTCGAGAAAAACGAAGCTGATGCCTTTGATCCCCTTGAGGATTTTCTGGGCGTTCATCAGTCCCGACTCCATCTCTTTCGGCAGGTCAACCTGGGTGACGTCGCCGGTGATGATCGCTTTCGAGTTGACCCCGAGCCTTGTCAGGCACATCATCATCTGCTTGCTCGAAGCGTTCTGGGCCTCGTCGAGGATGATGAACGAGTTGTTCAGCGTGCGTCCGCGCATGTAGGCAAGCGGCACGATTTCGATCACCCGGCGCTCAGTGAGGAACTTGAGCTTTTCGGCGGTCAGCATGTCCTGGAGCGCGTCGTAGAGCGGCCTCAGGTACGGGTCGATCTTCTGGGCAAGGTCGCCGGGCAGGAATCCAAGGCTCTCGCCTGCCTCAACCGCCGGGCGCGCAAGCACGATGCGTTTGATTTTTTTCGCTTTCCACGCGGCCACCGCGATGGCGACAGCAGTGTAAGTCTTTCCCGTGCCTGCCGGGCCGATGGCGAAGACGATATCATTTCCGGCGGCTTCGGCGACCATCCGACGTTGCCCGTCGGTTTTGGCCTTGACGACGTAATCTTTTGTTTCGACAATTACGTCCTTGTCTCCGGAAAGGGCTGCGGAAGGGTGGGAGACTGGTGAGAGCGCCAGACTGACGAGTGCGTTGACATCGTTTTCCAGCACTTCACCGTGCTGGTCGGCCAGGAAGATGATCTCCCTGAAAATCTTTTCGATGGCCGTCAGGTCAGGTTCGTCACCGCCGATGGTGATTTTCGCGCCTCGCGCGTTGATCCGAATGTCGGGGAACGCTTCACGAACTTTTTTTAGATAGCTGTCGTATGGCCCGAAAATGATGACGGGTTCGATCCCTTCGAATTCGATCGTTTTTTCAGTCAAAAGTTTTTTCCCGGTTTGTTATTGCCGTTCAAAAGCCAATGTATCAAGATGCGGCGAGGGTTTGCTCAGATAGTTCTGCACATAATCTCGCACTCCCTCTTCGAGCGGCGTCATCTGGCCGGTGTAGCCAGCCTGCCTGAGATGGGCAGAGTCCGCACAGGTATAATACTGGTATTTGTCCCGAATCGTTTCGGGCATATCGATAAACTCGATGCTGACGGGGCGATCCATCGCCGTGAAGGTTGCTATGACCAAATCCCTGAAGCTGCGCGCCTGCCCGGTGCCGATGTTGAACAGTCCCGTCGCCGAGGGCGTTTCGAGCAGCCATTGCATGATTTTCGTGCAATCCTTCACATAGACGAAGTCGCGCAGCTGCTCGCCATCGGCGTACTGTGGATTGTGCGATCTGAAAAGCCTTACCTTGCCATTGTCGCCGATCTGGTGGAACGCCTTGAAGACGACGCTGGTCATGTCCTCCTTGTGGTATTCGTTGGGCCCGTAGACGTTGAAGAACTTGAGCCCCGCCGCTTTTTCAAGGATGCCGTTGCGCAGCGCCCAGCAGTCGAACAGATGCTTCGAGTAGCCGTACATGTTCAGTGGTCTTAGCCGGTCGAGCACCTCGATGCCGTCACTGTATCCTTCGGAGCCGTCGCCGAAGGTTGCCGCGCTTGACGCATAGATAAAACGCACGCCCTTTTTTGCGCACCACGAGGCGAGCATCTTCGAGTATTCGTAGTTGTTGCGCAGCAGAAGGTTGGCGTCCTGTTCGGTGGTGGAGCTGATGGCTCCCATGTGAATCACGGCGTCGATTTTGGGCAGGCGGTCGTGTTCGAGCAGGTCGGGCAGGTCGTCCTTGTGAATGAAATCGGTGTAGCGTAGGCCCCGGAGGTTGAGCCATCTCCCCTCGGACGCTCTTCCGAGGTCATCGACGATGAGTACCTCATCGGTGCCGTTGCGGTTGAGTTCCCAGAGCATGGCGCTGCCGATGAACCCCGCGCCGCCGGTGATGATAATCATGCAAAAAGGTCAAATGGTTGACAGGCGAAAAAATATACGTCCGTCTCGCCGGAAAAGCAAAAGGCCAGCCCGTAAACGAGCTGGCCCTTTACCGAGGAGTATGTGGAGTGACGTCAGGCGGAAGCTCTCATGAGATTGTCGTGAGCGAAAAACTTGCGACCCCAGAAGAGCCAGAGTCTGACTGTATCGACGGGTTTTCCGATGATATCAGAGATCTGCGCGTGTTTCAACCCGGTCAGTTCTGACAGGAGCACCGAAAGCTTGATGTCTGCCGTCCACTGCTTCAGTGAATCGATCAGGCTGACACTCTCCTTCGTCGTTTCGTGCATGTCGAGATCGGCATGCTGGCCATACGTATCGAGATAACATTCGCGGAAAGTCTTGAGCACCTCGGTTTCCGGTGCTTTCAGGTCTGCATTCAGGCACGTGGTGTTGAGCAGTTCGCTGGATGCCTTCTCACTGCCGGTCATCCAGTAGGCAAGGCTGTAGATGTCATCGATCAGGTCCATCGGGGTTTTCTTGATCTCTATCATGGTCGCTCCTTGTTTGTTTGGATAAAGAGGATAATTTTTGTCCTTTTTTAATGTAGTGAAAAAAAATTCCCTGTCCAGTTTTTTTTTACGAAAAATGCAAAAAATCGTTTCTTGGATGGTGTTGCGACCAGTTTTATACTGGCACCACCTCTTAAGACGTCGAAAACCGGTAAATCAAGCATCATGAAAAGAGATCTCAGGACCATGCTCAATCCTGCCCTGGAGCATATCGAGACTTATAAGGTCGAGGGTGGCCAGGAGGCTGAGGTCAAGCTGAACCAGAACGAGAACCCCTTCGATCTGCCCTCGTGGCTCAAGGACAAGATTCTCGACCAGTTCCGCCATGAGCCCTGGAACCGCTATCCGGATATTCTGCCGTACCGGGGCATGGCGGCCTATGCATCGTTTCTCGGCGTGAAGCCGGAGTTGGTGATCATGAGCAATGGTTCGAACGAGATGCTCTACACCATCTTCATGGCCTGCCTCGGCGCTGGTCGCAAGGTGCTTATTCCAGAGCCTTCGTTTTCGCTTTACGACAAGCTTGCACGTCTTCAGCAGGCTGGGGTTGTCGAGGTGCCGATGCATGACGATCTCTCCTTTGACGTCGATGCGATCATCGAAGCCGCCAGGCGCGAGAAGGTCGATTTTATCGTGCTCTCCACGCCGAACAATCCGACCAGCAAGTCGCTGTCCCACGACGAGATCGAACGCATTGTCGAAGCTGCCGACGCCATTGTGCTGGTCGATGAAGCGTATGTCGAGTTTTCGCGTGAGCAATCGGCGCTCGACCTGATCGACCGCTACCCGAACCTGATCGTGTTGCGCACCATGTCCAAGGCGCTTGCGCTGGCCGGAATGCGTATCGGCTTTGCGATTGCCAATCCGGAGCTGCTGGCCGAAATCTCCAAGCCGAAGATTCCCTTCGCGTCGAGCCGACTGGCGGAAATCACTCTCATGGCTGTGCTCGAAAACTACTCACTCGTGACCGACGCCGTGCAGTACATCCTCGCCGAGCGCGGGCGCATCGAGGCGGAGCTGACAGAAATTCCTGGCATCCATACCTTCGAGAGCGACACCAACTTCCTCATCATTCGCGTCGCCAACGCATCCGAGGTGTTCAGGAAGCTCAAAAATGCCGGAGTGCTGGTTCGGAACGTGTCGGGATACCCGCTTATGGAGAACTGCCTCCGCTTCAATGTTGGTCTCAGGGAGGAGAACGACCGCCTGTTGGAACTGCTGAAAAAGCTCTGAGATGTCGGGTTTCAGGCAGTTGACGGGAGACGAGATGGGGCGGCTGACGCCCGAGGCCTATGCTGATTCAGCGCGGCATCCGGTGACGCTCATGCTGTACAATATCCGCAGCATGTGGAACGTCGGCGCCATGTTCCGGACAGCCGACGCGGCGGGCATCGATGAAATTGTCATCACTGGTTACACGGCCACGCCGCCCCGCAAGGAGATCGACAAGACCGCGCTTGGCGCGCAGGAGACAGTGCCCTGGCGACACTTTGCCGATCCGGTCGAGGCCATCACGGTGCTGAAAAGGGAGAGCAAAAAGATTTTCGGACTCGAAATCGCCGAGAACAGCCGAAGCTACAGTTCGCTGACGGCGGGCGATTTTCCGCTGGCGCTGATCGTTGGCAACGAGGTTGAGGGGATCGGCGATGCGCTGCTCAGCCACTGTGATGGCGTGATCGAGATTCCGCAATATGGCGTGAAGCATTCACTGAACGTGGCGGTGGCTGCCGGAGTGGCGCTTTTCGAGTGCGTTCGGGTGTTCAGGAAGAATGGTTGAACTTTTATGGCCGTTACGGGCTTCTTCTTTTTATTTGTGGTATATTCAGGACGGATTTTAGTATTTCTGATCTTTTTCCCGGTTGTTCCCTCCATTACTGTTCCTTATCTGTAACCTCGCCATGCTACACTACAAAAAACATGTGATTGCCGAAGATGCCCCGTGGGTGGTGTTCGTGCATGGCGCCGGAGGAAGCTCCGCCATCTGGTTTTTGCAGATCAAGGAGTTCGTCAAACACTTCAACGTCCTTCTGGTCGATCTTCGCGGCCACGGCCGCTCCAAGCATATCACCACATCCAAAGAGGTGCGGCATTACAACTTCGAGGTGATCACGCGCGACATCATTGAGGTGCTTGACGACCTGCAAATCCAGCAGGCGCATTTCATCGGTATCTCGCTTGGCACCATCATTATCAGAAATCTCGGCGAACTGGCCCCGGAGCGAGTAGCGTCGATGGTGATGGGGGGCGCGATCATCCGCCTCAATGTGCGGGCCAAGGTGCTGGTGGCTGTCGGCAATTTTTTCAAAAGTCTGGTGCCCTATATGTGGCTCTACCGTTTCTTCGCGTGGATCATCATGCCGAAAGCCCGTCACCGCAAGTCCCGCATCATGTTCGTGAACGAAGCCAAGAAGGTTGCGCAGAAGGAGTTCATGCGCTGGTTCACGCTCACCTACGAACTGAATCCGCTGCTCAAATATTTCGAAGAGAAGGATACCGGCATTCCGACGCTCTATCTCATGGGCGACGAGGATTACATGTTCTTGCCTGCGGTCAAGTATATTGTCAAGCGTCACACCAACTCCTACCTTGAGGTCATCAGCAATTCGGGGCATGTTTGCAACATTGACCAGCCCCAGGAGTTCAACTCACGCGCGATCAAATTCCTCTGTAACGTCAGCTTGCAGTCTCTGCCTGAAAGCGTTGACACCATGCCTCAACTCGCCGCTGTTTAACAGACCTGCCCGTTATATTTTGTCATTGCATGTTCGACGCCCAGCGAGGCGAAGTCGAGTACCGCGTCGGCGCACACCGGAATCACCTTGTCGATGCATTTGCGCTCTTCTGCGGTAAACTTCGACAGCACGAACGACGAGAGCGACGCAGGCATGTTCTCCCCCCCAACCCCGACGCGCAGCCGCGCGAACTCCTCGCTACCGAGGCTCTGGATAATGTGTTTCAGCCCGTTCTGACCTCCCGCCGAACCTTTCGCCCGAATCCGGATCGTCCCCAGCGGAATGTTCACGTCGTCGCAAATCACGAGCAAATTCTCGCGTTCGATCTTCCAGAAATTCATCGCCGCAACGACGGCATGACCCGAAAGGTTCATGTAGGTCATCGGCTTGACCAGAATCAGCGGCCCGCCCGGTGCGGTGATCTTTGTGAACCGGTAATTTCCCTTGCCCGATGAGAATGTCGAGCTTCCTGCAAGATGGTCGATGACGTCGAATCCGATATTATGCCTCGTTGCCGCGTGCCGAAGTTCCGGGTTGCCAAGGCCGACGATAAGTTTCATGGCGCGTATCTGAAGTGTTCAGTGTCTTCAATGGTGCCGGAATATAAGAATGATGTTGGGGTGGGGAAAATCATGAAGAATCAGAAATGATTTGCATAAAAAAAGGGAGCGTTTCCGCCCCCTTTTTGTGTCCATTTTCAAATATCTTACAGATCAGCTTGCGGCATGGCCTGCACTTCGGCTGCTGTGAACACCGGTCCCTCTTTGCAGATGTAGATCGAACCGACGTTGCAGCGGCCGCATTTGCCTATTCCGCATTTCATCCGGTTCTCCAGCGTGGTGTAAACGTTCTCCGCCGTGAAGCCAAGCTTTTCGAGCGCGGTTAGCGTGAATTTGATCATGATCGGCGGGCCGCAGAGCACGGCGATGGTGTTCTCCGGCGACGGGGCGGCCTGTTCGAGCACCGTCGGCACGAAGCCGACGTGATCCTGCCAGTCGGGGGTTTCGCCTCCGGGATCGACCGTCAGCACGAGACGCACGTCGTCGCGCTGTTTCCATTCGTCGAGCTCGTTTTTATAGACGAGGTCGGCTACGGTTCTCGCGCCATAAACGATGGTCACGTCGCGGTACTTCTCCCGCTGGTCGAGGCACGACCAGATGACGCTGCGCGTCGGCGGCAGGGCGATGCCGCCGGCGATGAAGAGCAGGTTCTTGCCCTCGAACTCTTCGATCGGAAAGCGGTTGCCGTAGGGGCCGCGGAAGGTTACGATGTCGCCCGCGTCGGTGTTGGCGAGCGTCGAAGTGACGCGCCCCGACTGGCGGAAGGTGCATTCGATGTACTCCTTTCGGGTCTCCGGGCTGGCGACGCAGAAGGTGCTTTCGCCCTCGCCGAAGACACCGTAGAGGCCGAACATACCGGTCCGGTAATTAGCCTTGAAAAACTCGTGATCTTCCTGTTTGACGAATTCGAGCTTGAGGGTGTTGACGCCGGGAGCTTCAGCGCGCTTTGACACAACCCGCATCGGAAACGGGCTGTAGATCATGTCGTGGGTATGGTATCGGTCTTGTGTCACCTCGGTAAATTTGTAATCGCTTGCAGAGTTTCAGTAATACCCATGTCCACCGGGCACTGGCGGGTGCAGCGGCCGCAGCCGGAGCAACTGTTGACGCCGAACTTGCCACGGTAGTAGTTGAACTTGTGCATGATGCGTTGCCGCCACCGGGTCGATTGCGTGTTCCGCGGGTTGTGGCCGGAGGTGTGCATCGTGAAGAGCGGGAAGGAGCAGCTGTCCCAGTTTTTGCGACGGATACCCTGATAGGTGTCGCCCTCGTCCTGGATGTCGAAGCAGTGGCAGGTGGGGCAGAGGAAGGTGCAGCTTCCGCAGCCGACGCAGCGCAGGGCGATATCTTTCCAGAACTGGCTTTCGAAGTTTTCCTTGTCGGCGAGCCACTCCATCACCTTTTCGACATCGAACTTTTCAGCGACCTGCGGCACGGGCGCAGCTTCGGCTGAGCTTTCCTGCAGGAGCGACGAAACGGTGTCCACCAGCGCAGTGCCTCGATCCGAGACGGCTTCGACCTGCCAGCCGCTGCCGTCCGAGAGCGGGCGGAGCATCACGTCCGCGCCTTTGGTGCTATCGGGCGAGAGTTTCACCGAGGTGCACATGCAGAAGTCGTCCGCCTGGGCGCAGGCGATGGTGACGATTACCGATTTTTCGCGGCGGCGGAACCAGTAGTCGTCCTTGTAGTCCCAGCCGAAGAGCGGGTCGTCGATGGCGAGGCCTGACGCATCGCACGGACGCACGCCGAAGAAGACGCGCTTCTTTTCGGGCGGCGTCATGGTTTCGCTGTCGATCTGCTGTTTGCCAATCCTGTATTTGATGAGCGGCTCGGTCTGCGGGAAGAACTGATCCTTGATGGTGCGCTCGGTTAGAACGAGGTCGAGGGCCATGTCGCCCGACTTCTGCACCTCGCCGAAGCAACTCATCTCGTGGCGCTTCACGGGCGCCAGCACGCTGAATCCGGCTTTTTGCCACGCGGCAAGGCACTCGTCGAGTTTGTTCCTGAGAAGTATTCTGGTCATGCTTGTCCGGATGCTTAAAGAATGAAGGTCTCGGGATCGTCCTGCTTGAAGCTCGCGAGCACCGGTTTCTGATCGCTGTTTTCGCCAGCGACGTAATCGAAGGCGCTGCGCACCTCCTTGCCCATGCGGTAGTTGAGGAGCCGGAGCGGGATGTTCACCGGGCAGGCTCGGTCGCAGGCGCCGCAGGCCGCGCAGCGTCCGGCCAGATGAAAGGCGCGGACGAGGTTCCATTCGAAGTTGCCGAGGGTGTGCGACGAGGTGCTGATCCACTGCGGCTGGTTGACGTCCACGATGCAGCGGCGGCAGTAGCACATCGGGCAGACCTGACGGCAGGCGTAGCACTTGATACACTTCGCGAACTCCTCTTTCCAGAACTCGAACCGCTCCTGTGCGCTCATCGCTTCAATCTTTTCAGCGGCCTCGATGACGTGTGGGGGTGGCGTATGGCTCCGGATTTTTTCGCCAATGTTGAAATCGGAAATGTTACGGCCTTCGAGAGGTACGACATCCTTGCCGTTTTCGATGGCGTAACCGAGAATCACGACCTGCTCCGGCTTGAGCTGGGCTTCGGAGATGAGAATATTGACGCTGCGGATGCCGTCCAGCTTGAGGAAAACACCGACTTTCTTGCCGTCCGAAAGCAGCCCTTCGGCGACCAGGTAGGTCGAGAGGTTGGCGATGCAGGCCGCGTCGAGCACGAACTTTTCGGCCTCTTCGGGCGTGCGGGCGAAAAACGGACGTCGTCGGTCGGCGGTCGAACCCGCGCTGAAGCCGATGACCAGCTTCACTTCGCCCGACGAGAGCAGCGCTGCCGCTTCACTTCTGTATTGTTCCTGTATTCCCATTGATTAATACGTCGACTGGGTTTCGATGACTTTCTGCAGCTCCTGGTACTGCGTGAACGGCCCGAGCTTGCGGGTGTCGTCAGTGATTTCGTTGATGAGTTCGGCGAACTTGGCCCCCTCGGCGGCGCTGATCCACGAGAAGCGGATGCGCTCTTCCGGGATGCCGGTGAAGGAGAGCAGGGCGCGGAAGACCGTCCAGCGGCGGCGGGCGTGGTAGTTGCCCGCGGTGAAGTGGCAGTCACCGGGGTGGCAGCCGCTCACGAGCACTGAATCGGCTCCTTTCTGCAACGCTTTGAGGATGAACATCGGGCTGATGCGTCCCGTGCAGGGGAGACGCACGATTCTGACGTTTGGCGCATAGTTCAGACGGCTCGTGCCCGCGAGGTCAGCGCCCGCGTAGGTGCAGTAGGTGCAGACAAAAGCCACGATTTTCGGTTCGAATGGTTCGCTCATCGGCTGATTCGGTCGCTTGGTTGAGTTCAGGTTGCTGTTACGGCGTTTGGCATATTGTCAGAGCGCCATCACTTCGGCGAATATCTGCTTTTCGGTGAATCCCGCCAGATCGATACTGTTCGATCGGCAGAAGGTCACGCAGGTGCCGCATCCCTGGCAGAGGCCCGGATTGACGCTGGCGACCTCCTTGATAAGGTTGCCGTTGCGGTCCCTGATCTCCTTCTGCTCGATAGCGTTGTACGGACAGGCATAGACGCAGCCCCAGCATCCGGCGCAGGTCGATTCGCCGACAGCAGCCACTACCGGCTCGCGTTCGAGCTGTTCGCGGTTGAACAGGCCGAGCACCTTGGCTGCTGCCGCTGAAGCCTGAGCGACCGAATCGGGAATATCTTTCGGTGACTGGCATGCACCGCAGAGGTAGATGCCGGCGGTGGCGGTTTCGACCGGGCGCAGCTTCAGGTGCGCTTCGTTGTAGAAACCGTACTCGTCGTAGCCGATGCCGATGCGTTTGGCAAACTCCTTTGCGTCCGGCTGCGGGACGATGGCCGTGGCGAGCACCACCATATCGGCAGCCACCTCGACCGGCTTGCCGAGCAGCGTATCGACGCCGCGCACGATCAGCTTGCCGTTCTCTTCGAACACCTTGCTGACACGGCCCCTCAGGTACTCGGCCTCATCCTCTTCGATGGCACGGCGGGTGAACTCGTCGTACCCTTTGCCCGCGGCGCGGATGTCCATGTAGAAAATCTTGCTGTTGCTGCCATGGTGCTTGTGCGCATAGAGCATGGCGTGTTTTGCCGTGTACATGCAGCAAATCTTGGAGCAGTATTTGACGCCTTTCGACGGATCGCGCGAACCGGCGCACTGGATGAAGACCACGGTCTCCGGTTCCTTGCCGTCCGACGGGCGCAGAATCTTTCCGGCAGTCGGGCCGCTGGCCGAGGCGAGCCGTTCGAAGCTGAGGCCGGTAATCACGTCCTTGTACTTGCCGTAACCGTATTCGCCGTACACACTCGTGTCCTGAATCTGGAAGCCGGTGGCTACGACAATCGCGCCAACCTCGTACTCCTCGAAGGTGTCCTGCATCTCGAAATCGATGCAGTTCTCGATCTGGCAGGTCTTCTGGCAGATTTTGCACTTGCCGTTTTTGAAGTAGGTGCAGCGGTTCTTGTCGATCACCGGCACGTTCGGCACGGCCTGCGCGAATGGCGTATAAATCGCCGTGCGGTTGCCGAGGCCGCACTCGAACTCGCTCGGAATCTTTTTGACCGGGCACTTCTGGATGCAGTCGCCGCAGCCGGTGCACTTGTCTATATCGACGTAGCGCGCCTTCTTGCGCACCTTTACCCTGAAGTTGCCGATATAGCCGTCAACCTCTTCGACTTCGGAGTAGGTCAGTACCGTGATGTTCGGATGCTGGATCGCCTCGACCATGCGCGGCGTCAGGATGCACTGTGAGCAGTCGAGCGTCGGGAAGGTTTCGGAGAGTTGTGACATGTGGCCGCCAATCGATGGCTCACGTTCGACCAGAATCACTTCGCGTCCGGCTCCGGCGATGTCGAGCGCGGCCTGGATGCCCGCGATGCCGCCGCCGATGACCAGAGCGCGTCGGGTGATCGGCACGGAGATCGGCTTCAACTCGTTGTTTCGCTTGACCTTTTCGACCAGCGAGCGGGTGATCTCGATCGCCTTTTTAGTAGCCTGATCCTTGTCCGAATGCACCCATGAGCACTGCTCGCGGATGTTGGCCAGTTCGAGCATATACGGGTTGAGTCCGGCCTCGGCACACGCCTTGCGGAAGGTCGTTTCGTGCATCCTCGGCGAACAGGCTGCCACCACGACGCCCGTCAGGTTGTTCTCCCGGATCGCGCGTTTGACCGTTTCCTGCCCGGGATCGGAGCAGAAATATTTATACTCGTTGCAGATTTCCACGCCGGGATGGTCGGACAATGCCTTGACAAGGTTGCCCGTATCGACCTTCGAGGCGATATTTTCACCGCAGTGACAAACAAAGACTCCTATTTTTGCCATCCTGAAGCCCTGAGTTGATATTGTTTCCGGCATCGGAGCGAAAAGCACCGCATGCCGCCAGACTATGGGGACAATCAGCCCCGAATACCGCTGTTTTCAGCAGTGCAGTTCAAGCTTTGCGTATTGAAATTCCCTTTCCGGCTTCTCTCTCCTGTTTGTTCAGATGTTCATCCTGAGCGAGCAGGACGCTGACGCAGGTATCGCCTGGTCAGGGGAGTATCCCGCTGGATGACGGGATGTTGCCGGAGCCGGTCGGAAAAACCACCTGATTAGAACTCTTAATGTACGATTCAAACAGCTTTTTTTCTCATACACTGCGAGCGCATTAATGGTTTCTGACCATGCCGGTTGCCGGAACGAAGTGTTTGTCGAGTGCGACCTCTTCAGGACTCGCGCCGCAAGCCATCGCGACCAGATCGGAAATGTAGTACACCGGCATCTCGCCGACGTCGTTGTACCGTTTGCGCATTCCTTCCTGACGCATGTCGAGGTTGGTGTGGCAGAGCGGACAGGCCACGACGAAACCGCCCGCACCGTTGACGGTTGCGTTTTTGGCGATCTTGTGGGTCAGATCTTCGATCATCTCCTGCTGGGCCATCGTCAGGCCCGCGCCGCAGCACTCGACCTTGTAGGCCCAGTCAACCGGCTTGGCGCCGAGCGCCTCGATGATTGCCTCCATCTTGGTCGGATTTTCCGGGTCGTCGTAACCCATCGCATCGAAAGGACGCACCAGCAGGCAGCCGTAGTAGCAGGCCAGCGGCATATCCTTGAGCGGGTGGGTGACCCGTTTTTTGATCTCTTCGGGATCCATGCCTTCGAGCACCTGCATGATGCCGATGAACTGCGCCTTGCATTCGGTGTCGCGTCCCATTATGCTCTTCAGCTCGTTGCGCAGCTCTTCTGACTCCATGAGCGCTTTTCGGGCAGTCACCTGGCGGTTCAGGCAGGCGGCGCAGGGGGCGAGTACGTAGTCGAAGCCTTGCTGGTCGGCCAGCGCCTGGTTTCTCGCAGGCAGAAGCACTGAGAGCTTGTGGTTGGTGGCGTGAGCCGAACTCGCGCCGCAGCAGTTCCAGTCCTCGATTTCATGGAGCCTTATGCCAAGCCGGTCGCACATCTTGCGGATGGAGATGTCGTAATCCTTGGCTGTGCCGGAGAGCGAGCAGCCGGGATAGTAGCCGATGGTCATGCCGGGAGTGATCCTGACCGGTTCGTTGGCTTTGAAGGTGCGCTTGACAGGCTTGCGTTTTGGCGCAGCCGTATGACTTTCCTGTTCAGCAATCTTGAAAATTTTCTCAATCTGCCCCTTCTGTTCGACGGTCTCTTTTGCCGTGATAGCCGTCACCGGATTGATTTTGCCCTGCTTTATCATTTTGAGGCCAGCGCCGGCGTCCTGCAAAAAGGTGCGGGTGCGCAGCTTGTAGCTGTTGACGAGCGCGAGTTCCTGCAAGCGGCCGCTCTTGCGTACCGTGTTGAGGAACGAGGTATGGAAGGCGGTGACCAGCTTTTTGGCCTTATCGGAGGAGATGATTCCGCTTTTTAGAGCCATTTCCCTGACGGCATCCATTGTGCCGGCGATCTCCATGTTCTGCGGGCAACGGGCTGTACAGGTCATGCAGCCGATGCAATACCAGAGAGAATCGCTCTGCATGGCCTCCTCGACGTAGCCGGCCTGCACGAGGCGCATGATTCTGGCTGGCGGGTTGTCCATGAAGCCCCCGGCGGGACATCCCGCGGTGCATTTGCCGCATTGATAGCAGCAGGCGTAATGGTTGCCTGTCGTTTGTTCGAGCTGCCGCTTCAATGAATCTGTACGGATAGTATGCTCCATCGATTGATGACTGCTGATGTTATGGTATCCTGGAAACTGCCTGACGTTTCGAACGCCGGTGAGCCGTTTGGCTGCGGTGATACAGTAAGATTCTACGTCAAGGTTTCGGGAGTGCCTGCTGTTTTTGG
Organism: Chlorobaculum tepidum TLS; assembly: GCF_000006985.1. Taxonomy (NCBI): domain Bacteria; kingdom Pseudomonadati; phylum Chlorobiota; class Chlorobiia; order Chlorobiales; family Chlorobiaceae; genus Chlorobaculum; species Chlorobaculum tepidum. Next base: position 1,170,789 of record NC_002932.3, on the reverse strand, counting down.
ATGAATTCGTGCGGGTTCTGCAAAGACATGAGTTTTAATTGTAACAAAAAATACACTAATGTCCAATTAAGGGGGTTTATTTTTTGGCCTTCCCGGAATGTCGTATCAGTGTAACATGTACAATCGGATAAACAACAAACAAAGACGACTATGCTGAAAGAGTTCAGAGAGTTTGCCCTCAAGGGCAATGTAGTTGATATGGCTGTTGGCATCATCATTGGTGGCGCCTTTGGGGCGTTGGTCAATTCTCTGGTGAACGATCTTCTGATGCCGCCGCTTGGCCTTCTTTTGAAAGGGGTTGATTTTTCAAATCTTTTTGTCGTCCTGAAAGAGGGTACTCCACCAGGGCCCTATATCGCATTGGCTGACGCCAAAACCGCCGGCGCGGTCACGCTCAATTACGGCCTGTTCGTCAATGCGCTTATCGGCTTTCTGATCATGGCCTTTGCCGTGTTTCTCCTTGTCCGGTCGATCAATAGGCTTCGCAGCCTGAGCGAAAAGTCAGCCGCTCCAGCCGTCGCACCTCAGACCAAAGAGTGCCCTTTCTGCTTCTCGATTATCCCGCTCAAAGCTGTGCGGTGCCCGAATTGCACGTCGCAGTTGTAAAAAACGGATGAGTCGGGAGCTTCCTGGTCTGGTAACAAACGGCAGGTTTTTTTTGGTAGTTCTTCTATGGAGATCAACAGCATTTTGTTTATGATTGGGTTTGCTTTAATAAAAATTTAGTGTAGCTGTTTCAACGATATTCCGAAACCAGAAACCATGTTCGACGAGATAGAATTTGACAGGATCAAGAGACTTCCAAAATATGTGTTTGCCGCCGTCAACGAGCTGAAAATGGCTGAACGTCGGGCAGGGAGGGATGTTATCGATTTTTCGATGGGCAATCCTGACGGACCGACACCCCAGCACATTGTTGACAAGCTTGTCGAGAGTGTTAGCAAACCCAAGACGCATGGCTATTCGGTTTCGAAGGGGATTTACAAGCTTCGCGGAGCTATCGGCGGCTGGTACCGCGACAAGTACAATGTCGATCTCGATCTCGACCGCGAGGTGGTGGTAACGATGGGTTCGAAAGAGGGCTACGTTCATCTGGTGCAGGCGATCACTAATCCGGGCGATCTGGCCATTGTACCCGATCCCTGCTATCCTATTCACTCGCAGGCGTTCATTCTCGCTGGCGGCAACGTGCATCGCATGAAGCTGGAGATGAACGAGGACTACACGCTCGACGAGGAGGCCTTTTTTCATAATGTCGAAACCGCTCTTCGCGAATCGTCGCCCAAGCCGAAGTATCTCGTGGTCAACTTCCCGAACAACCCGACGACGGCTACGGTTGAGCTCCCGTTTTACGAGCGTCTGGTCGAGCTGGCGCGCAGAGAGCGATTTTACATTATCAGTGACATTGCCTATGCCGAGATTACCTTCGACGGTTATGTGACTCCCTCTATCCTCCAGGTGTCGGGGGCGAAAGATGTGGCTGTCGAAAGCTACACGCTTTCAAAGACCTACAACATGGCCGGCTGGCGCATGGGCTTCATGGTCGGTAACGCCAAGCTTGTCGGTGCTCTCGAAAAAATCAAGAGCTGGCTCGATTATGGCACCTTCACGCCGATCCAGGTTGCCGCGACGATCGCGCTCACCGGAGACCAGAGCTGCGTCCGGGAGATCAGGGAGGTGTATCGCAAACGGCGTGACGTGCTCATTTCAAGCTTCGCCAATGCAGGTTGGGATATTGTTTCTCCGAAGGCATCGATGTTCGTTTGGGCGAGAATTCCCGAACAGATGCGCGCCATGGGCAGCCTCGAATTCAGTAAAAAGCTGCTCATCGAAGGCAAGGTTGCGGTCAGCCCCGGTATTGGCTTCGGCACTTATGGCGATGAGTATGTTCGTGTGGCGATGATCGAGAACGAAGAGCGAATCCGTCAGGCCGCGAGAAATATCAAACGCTTTTTGAAGAATAACGCCGGGTCGTGAGCGTTTGCAGATTTTGTCGGCAAAGGCATAAAGCAAAAAGGGAGCACTCGCTCCCTTTTTGCTTTTATCTTTTGTGCCGTTACTCCTCGCTTTCGAACAACTCCAGTACAGCCTGGGGGATGGCCTGTAGCACATCCACTGATGATACAAGGCTTGAAACGTTCGATGCGAGATCTCCGGCTCTGCCGTGCAGCCAAGCGGCTGCGGCTGCGGCTTCGTGGGTGTCGAGGCCTTTTGCGGCCAGCGCGCCGATCATGCCGGAGAGTACGTCGCCCGTGCCTGCCGAAGCAAGCGCTTCGGTGCCGCTGTTCGAGATAAGCACCATGCCCGACGGCGCAGCGACGAAGGTCGGTGTGCCTTTGAGGAGCAGGTTGGCGTTCCACTCCTCGGCGAGCATCCGCGCCGTGTCGATCGGTGAGAGCATGATGTCCTCGACCGACAGGCCGGACAACCGGCTGCATTCGCCCGCGTGTGGCGTTAGCACAGCGTCTTCGAGGGCGGTTACTCTGTTGAACAGATTTCGCTCGGCGATGGCGTAGAGTGCGTCGGCGTCAAGCACCAGCTTTTTGCTAGCGATCTCGGGTGTGCAGAGCAGTGTTTCGACCAGCTCCTGCGCCTCTTCGCTGCGCCCCAGGCCGCAGCCGATAACAATCGCATCAGCCCATTTCGCCTTTTCGATGATGGAAATCATATCTCGCCCGATCACCACGACTTCTGGGGCGAAGCTGTGCATCACCGATGCCTGGCCGTCCGGCAGCGAGCAGCAGACGTAACCTGCCCCGGTTTTGACGGCCGCGCGGGACGCGAGCAGGGCTGCGCCGAGCATCGAGCCGCCGCCATCAGCCGAGCCGGTGACGAGCAGTACCTTCCCGTTCAGATGCTTGGCGCTCGACGGGTCGCGCAACAGATAGCTTTCCGCCGCGAAGGTTTCGTCCACCAGCAGGCAGGAGGTTGGTTCAACCAGGAACTCCGGTATCGAGATTTCTGCGGTCTGAATCTCTCCGCAGAGCGATGGGCCAGAATTCTGAAAAAATCCGGTCTTGAGGAAGGCCATGGTGACGGTCATGTCCGCCTTGACGCAGGGATTGGCGCAACGTCCGTTCGTTGCGTCGAGTCCAGAGGGAATATCGACTGCCACCGTAACGGCTTTAGAGTGGGTGTTGACAAAATTGATGAGTTCGATGGCCGATTTTGCCGGTTCCGGAAGTTGCGGGTTGTCAGGATCGATCCTGATGCCGGTACCGAAAATGGCGTCCACGACGACCTGGTATTCGGTTGCCCCAACAGCTGTGCGAGCCTCGTCAATGCCGGCAAAAATTCTGAGGCCCTCGTTGTAGCGCCGGTATGCCTTGAGGATGTGCAGCCCTTCGAGGTTTACTCCGGCCAGATCATCCTCCGGCCAGACGAGCAGCACATCGACCCGCGCGCCTTTGTTCAGGAGGTGGCGCGCCACGACGAAGCCGTCGCCGCCGTTGTTGCCCTTGCCGCAGACGACGAACGCCGAAAGCCCGTCGAGGCTTCGCCCGCTCTCGAACCGCTCGGCGATCATCCTCACGGTTTCGCGCCCGGCAAGCTCCATCAGCCGGGTTTCCCCGGTGCGCAGCTCCTCGATGGCCGCCCGATCTGCAAGGCTCATTTCCCGCGCCGTTAATACCGGATTCATTTTTTGTCTCTTTTACAATTCTTCGAGATGCAACGCCGATTCAAGCGCATGCCCGTAAGCGTGCAGCAGTTCGTCAATCATAAACTCCGCCACAGGCTTGCCGTTTACGGCGATGCTTGCGCCCTCTGGCGTCACCTTGCCGATAACACGTCCTGGTATGTTCAGGCGGTCGGCCTCTTCGATGACCGCCCCGACCCTGCCGGGATCGACCGAGATCACTACGCGCCCCTGCGCCTCAGAGAAGAGCTGCTTCTGGATGGCCGTGCCCTCCTTGCAGGAGCATTCGAGATCGACCTCGAAGCCGAGCATCCGCTCGCGGTTCATGATCGACTTTTCGGCAAGCGTGACCGCAAGACCACCATCTGAAACGTCGTGCGCAGAGTTGATGAGCTTCTTTGAGGCGAGCGTGACGAGCAGTTCCTGAAGGTTTTTCTCATGGTTCAGATCGACAGCGGGAGAGTCTGTGCCCGGCGTGCCGTATTGCATCACGAGGTACTCCGAGCCGTCGAGCGAGAGTTCCGGAGCGCCGAGCAGCACGATGGCGTCGCCCGCCTTTCGGAAGGTCGATTCCACCAGATTGTCGATATTGTCGAGCAGACCGATCATGCCGATGGTCGGTGTCGGATAGATCGCCGTGCGTCCACCGCCAAGCGAGGTCTCGTTGTAGAAGCTTACATTACCGCCGGTTATGGGTGTGTCGAACATGCGGCAGGCATCGCCTATGCCTTCGACGGCGCTTTTGAACTGGAAGTAAACCTCCGGCTTGTAGGGATTGCCGAAGTTCAGGCAGTTGGTCACGGCGAGCGGTTTTGCGCCGGTGCAGGCGATGTTGCGCGCGCACTCGGCCACGGCGATCGCGCCGCCCGCTTTCGGATTGAGATAGACGTAGCGCGAGTTGCAGTCGGTCTTCATTGCGAGACCCTTTTTGGTGCCCTTGATGCGGATGACCGCCGCGTCGGTCTGGCCCGCCGGGGTGACGGTGTTGGTCTGCACCATCGAGTCGTATTGCTGGTAGACCCACGCCTTGCTGGCGATGTTCGGGCGGGAGAGCAGTTGCAGCGAGAGCGCCTTGAAGTCGAGCGAGTCGTCGGCCACGAGGTCTGCCGCCGGAGTGTCAGGCTTTTTCTCGACTGCCTCGCGGATGTAGACCGGCGCGCCGCCGCCGAGTACGAGTGAGGTGGCCGGAATCTCTGCGACCACCTCGCCGTGATGGCGTACGCGCAGCATGTTGTCGTCCGTCACCTGTCCGATCACCACGGCGCTCACATCCCACTTTTTATAGACGTCGATGATCTCATGCTCGCGCCCTTTCTCGGCTACGATCAGCATCCGCTCCTGTGACTCCGAAAGCATCAGCTCGTAGGCGGTCATGCCCTTTTCGCGGGCGGGCGTCAAGTCGAGGTCGATCTCGATGCCGCCGCTGCCGGTTTTCTCGATGCCGCGCGCGCTCATCTCTGAGGTGGAGCTGGTCAGCCCAGCTGCGCCCATGTCCTGCAAGCCTACCACTGCGCCGGTCGCGATCGCTTCGAGCGTGGCTTCGAGCAGCAGCTTCTCGGCGAAGGGATCGCCCACCTGCACGCTCGGTCGCTTGTCTTCCGATGCCTCGCTGAGGTCTTCCGATGCGAAGGTTGCGCCGTGGATGCCGTCGCGGCCAGTCGATGAACCGACGATCAGTACCGGATTGCCCTTGCCCCAGGCCGTGGCGCTCACGGTTTTGTGATGCTCCACGAGGCCGACCGACATGACGTTGACCAGCGGGTTGCCGGTGTAGCAATCCTCGAAGTAGATTTCGCCGCCAACGGTCGGCACCCCGAACGAGTTGCCGTAGTCGCCGATGCCTCGCACCACGCCGTCCACGAGGTAACGCACACGAGGGTCGCGCGGCGAGCCGAAGCGCAGCGAGTCAAGCGACGCCACCGGCCTTGCGCCCATCGTGAAGATGTCGCGATGGATACCACCGACACCCGTGGCCGCGCCCTGGTAAGGTTCGACTGCTGAAGGGTGGTTGTGCGACTCGATCTTGAATGCCACAGCGAGGTTGTCGCCAATATCGACAAGGCCAGCGTTCTCCTCGCCTGCCTGCGTGAGCAGCGAAGCACCGTCGCGCGGCAGGGTCTTGAGCACGGCGATGGAGTTCTTGTAGCTGCAATGCTCGGACCACATCACTGAGTAGATGCCCAACTCGGTAAAGGAGGGCGTCCGGCCAAGGATTTCACAAATCTTAGCGTACTCCTCTTCGTTCAGGCCATGCTCCTGGGCCAGCTTCAGGTTCACTTCAGGTTCGGTGCTCATGGTATGGTGGAAATTTTTATAGGTCTAACAGGTCGAACAGGACGTGTAGGCCAAACAGGGTTGAAAATAAAACTCATTGTCTACATCGTCCACAAAACAGGGCGGGCACAAGACCCGCCCCTGCAAGGTTACTCATTTGCGCCGCAGCAGTTTTTGTATTTCTTGCCGCTGCCGCAGGGGCAGTCGTCGTTACGGCCCGGTTTTTTTTCGGTTCGCACCGGTTGCTGAACGACGATCTCGTCGCCGGGCATCCAGAGCGTAGCGTTCATTCCGCCATCCGCGGCGATTTTGTAGGTGCTCTCTGCTTCGGCGTGCTGCGCCACGAGGCGTTCCTGGCGCACTGCCTGCCGACGCTGTCGAGCTTCGATCTCCTCCGACTCATCCTGCGAGACCGGGAAGAGCCTGAATGCCACCGACAGGGTTTCGTGCTCGATTTCCCGCAGCAGTTCGACGAAGAGTTTGTAGGCCTCCTGCTTGTATTCGAGTAGCGGATCTTTCTGGCCGTAGGCGCGCAGGTTGATGCCCTCGCGCAAACTGTCGATTTCGCGCAGGTGTTCGCGCCACTTCTGGTCGATCACCGACAGGACGGCATACTTTTCGATTTGCTGCATGATCTCGTCAGGGAGCGAGTTTTCCTTGCGGTGGTAGAATTCGCTGGCGGCTTTGTAAAGCGCTTCGGCGGTCTGCTCGAACGGCTCGCGCTCGAAGGCTGACGCCTCGACGTGGAACTCGACAGAAAGCTCGCGCAACACCTGCTCTTCCAGCCCCGCAGGATCGTTCGACTCGTGGAACTTCTTGGCCACGGTGTAGCAATAGTCCTGCAAAAGATCCATGATGTCGTTCTTCAGACGTCCCATCTTGAGCGCCTTGCGGCGGCGGGTGTAGATCACCTCGCGCTGCTGGTTCATGACATCGTCATATTCAAGCAGGCGCTTGCGGATGGCGAAGTTCTGCTCTTCAACCTTCTTCTGCGCGCGCTCGATCGATTTGGTGATCATCGAGTGCTCGATCACATCGCCCTCTTCGTGGCCCAGCTTGTCCATCACCGCAATAACGCGATCCGAGCCGAACAGGCGCATCAGGTCGTCTTCGAGCGAGACGTAGAAGATCGATTCACCGGGGTCGCCCTGGCGTCCGGCGCGTCCGCGAAGCTGGCGGTCGATGCGGCGCGATTCATGCCGTTCCGAGCCGAGAATGAAGAGACCACCCATCTCGCGCACTCCAGGGCCGAGCTTGATGTCGGTGCCTCGTCCGGCCATGTTGGTGGCTATAGTCACCGCGCCCTTCTGGCCGGCCATCGCAACGATTTCCGCTTCGCGGGCGTGCTGCTTGGCATTGAGCACGTTGTGCTGGATGCGCTTGGCACGCAGCATTCTCGACAGCGTCTCCGAGACCTCGACGCTCGCCGTGCCGACCAGTACCGGCTGACCCTTGGCATTCAGTTCCTGCACCTTGTTGACAATGGCGTTGTACTTCTCGCGGCGTGTCTTGTAGACAAGGTCGTCCTGGTCGTGGCGCGCAATCGGGTGGTTGGTTGGAATGACCACCACGTCGAGCTTGTAGATTTCAAAGAACTCCGAAGCCTCGGTCTCTGCCGTACCGGTCATGCCAGCCAGCTTGCTGTAGAGGCGGAAGTAGTTCTGGATGGTGATTGTGGCCATCGTCTGCGTTTCGCCCTCGATCTTGACATTCTCCTTGGCCTCGATGGCCTGATGCAATCCGTCGCTGTAACGGCGTCCGGCGAGCACGCGACCAGTGAACTCGTCCACGATCATCACCTGCCCATTTTGCACCACGTACTCGTCATCTTTTGCGAAAAGCGTGTAGGCTTTGAGGAGCTGTCCGATGGTGTGAAGGCTGTCCGAGCGTTCGGAGTAGAGGCGATAGACCTCGTCCTTTTTGCGGATTTTGTCGGTCGGCTGGAGATTTTTGTCAGCTTCGATCGCCGCGATTTCGCTGCCCACGTCGGGCAGGAGGAAGAGATCCTGATCCTGATGGCTCAGCTTGCCCAGAAACTCGCGCCCCTTTTCGGTGAGGTCAATCGTGTTGGCTTTTTCATCCACCGCATAGAAGAGTTCGTCGTCCACTTCGTGCATGCGGGATGAGTTGTCCTTCAGGTATTCGTTTTCGACCGACTGGACGAGCTTGCCGATGCCGGGCTGTGAGAGCATCTTGATGAAGCGCTTGTTTTTCGGCTGGCCGCGCTTGACACGTAACAGCGCCAGACCGGCATCGAAATCGTTCGGTTTCTCTTTCAGGGTTTTTTCAGCCTGATCCAGGAGGGTAGCCACGAGGTTCTGCTGCGCTCGCACGAGCTGTTCGATCCAGGGCTTGATTTCGCGGTATTTGGTGTCGGTATCGGAGTTGGGGACAGGGCCGGAGATGATCAGCGGCGTGCGGGCTTCGTCGATCAGCACGCTGTCCACTTCGTCAACGATGGCAAAGTAGAAGTCGCGCTGCACCATCTCCTCCTCGGAGCCTGCCATGTTGTCGCGCAGGTAGTCGAAGCCGAACTCGCTGTTGGTGCCCCACGTGATGTCGCAAAGGTACGCGTTGCGTCGCTGGTTGGAGTAGAGGCCCGCAAGGATTACGCCGGTCGAGAGTCCGTGATATTCGTAAACCGGTCGCATCCACTCCATGTCGCGCTGGGCCAGGTACTCGTTGACCGTCACTACATGCACGCCGCGCCCGGTCAGGGCATTCAGGAAGACCGGCAGGGTGGAGACCAGCGTTTTGCCTTCACCGGTAGCCATCTCCGCGATTTTGCCCTGATGCAGTACGATACCGCCGATGAGCTGCACGTCGTAAGGCACCATGTCCCACACCATTTCGTGACCCATCACTGTGTAGGTGTGACCCTTCAGGCGACGGCAAGTCTCCTTCACCAGAGCGAACGTTTCTGGAAGCACCTCGTCGAGAATGGCTGCCGTGGCCTCTTCATATTTGTTGCGGAGCTGTTCGAGCTCAATGTTCAGCTTCTCGTGCTCCTCGTGGCTCATGTCCGGACGCTCGAGCTTGTGCTCGGTCTCTTTTATTTTTGTTTCAAACGGGATGAGCTTGTCACGCACCTTTTTGCGCAGCTCAACTCCTTTGTTGCGAAATGCTTCGTCCGGCAGAGCGTTGAGCGTACCATAAATCTCATTGATTCTATCGACGATCGGCTGGATTTTCTTGATGTCTTTTTCGTGCTTCGATCCAAAAATCTTTGCAATAATTTTGAGCATGTAACCCTTGATTTCTCGATGTTTCGTAACTGTTCCGGCGGCACAAGGCGCACTTTCCAATGAACCATAAAGTACCGAATTTAGCACGCTGAAAAAACAACTGCCGAAAAAAACATGTTTTCCGGTTAAGCCGCGCTGACAGCCCTTCTCGCCCGGGAAGAGATGACTCAACGATGGGGATACAGGAGAGCGTTGTGAGCTGCCCTTGCGAATTTGATTGGTCAAACAGCATTTCCTGATCTGTGTTGACCGGAAGCGTGAAACAGGCTTTTGTTTGCGTTATATTAAAATTCAAAAAGATAAGCCTGAATCCACTTTGCCATGACAGACAAACAAGCTCTTCGTGTGCCGCTTCTGGCTCTTTTTCTGCTGCTGTCAGTTCTGCCCGCAAGCCCGTTGCAGGCACGTTCGGGTCAGGGCATAACCCGAAATCTCCATACCCCGTCGCCGGGCAGCGCGGAGCGCCGGGCGATTCTCGATGCCATGCGCTTGAAAATAAAGGAGTTGCATGGTATCGACGTGATATTTGTCGTGAAAACAATGAATGTCAGCGGGGGATGGGCGTGGGTGCATACCCTACCGCGCTCGGTGGATGGCTTCTTCCACTACGAGGATTTTTCCGCCCTGTTGCACAACGACGGTAAGCAGTGGCTGGTTGACGAAATCGCCTGCACCGAGCCGGACAATCCTCATTGCATCGGTAGTCCCGGTTATTTCAGGAAGCTTTCCCATCGTTTCCCCTGCGCGCCCTTGTCAATTTTTCCAACAGCAAGCTTTTTGCGTTGAGCGTTATCTTGTCAGTCGATCCGCTTTTTCAGTCAACCAGCATAAGGGAACCTTCGATGACACCCAAACAAAACAACCATCCTCTGGCCCTGGCGCTCTTTTCGTTGCTCAGCGCTCTTCTGGTGGGTCATGCCATCTACCACTACGTCATCCTGCCCGAAGAGATCGCTACCCATTTCGGCTTTTCGGGAAAACCGGATGCCTGGGGCCCGAAAACGGTCTTTTTCCTCTGGTACTTCATCATTACCGGTCTTTGCATTGTAATGTTCGTTGTGGTGAACCGCCTCCTGAGGCCGGGCCATCTTTCATGGCTGAACATTCCCAACAAGGAGTACTGGCTGGCGCCGGAACGCATTCACGACACCCTGCATTATGTCAGAAGCGGTATGCTGCTCTTCGGTTCCGGCACTCTGCTGTTCGTGCTCGACTTCATCAACCAGTCCTTTCAGGTTTCACTCGGAAACGCTTCGAGGCTCGATCATCCCCTGACCACTCTTGCCATGTATCTGCTTTTCTGCGTCTTATGGGTTTCCGCGCTGTACCGCCGGTTTGGCAGGAAGATGTGAGCCCGGAGACGTTGCCGATCAGGGAAACGGCCGGGAAGAGATACCGCAAGGCTTGTTACTGCGGTTCAATGTCTCGAGTTTGTTTAATTTTGAGCATGAGTGGCGCGAGTGAATGGAATCAGGTTTAGGGCATCTGGTGTCGAATGTACGTAGAGCTACGCACCTTGAACTCCTGAGCAGTTCACAGCCCGGCGAGTAAAGAGTTTGTGCGCAAGGCGATGTGCTTTCGTTGCCGTACATGATCTCCGGAATGTGAAAAAGCGTGAGGGGAGTCGGTTGTTGAGTCGTGAGGGTGATAAATGAACTACAGACTGCTTGTTTTTGATTTCGATGGCACGCTGGCCGACAGCGAAGCAAGTATCATGGGTGCAATGCAGCTTGTGGCCAAAGAGTTCGGGCTTTCGGAAGTTGACTGTGTGAAAGCCAGACCAACGATCGGTTTGTCGTTGCTGCGTACCATTGAAATAGGACTTGGTCTTGAGGCCGGAGATGCAGCGGCGGCGGTCGAACTCTACCGGAGGTATTACAAAGAGATCGCTTTCGACTCGACTTGCCTTTTTCCGGGAGTCAAAGAGACCCAGGAACAGTTGAGGCAGAACTCCCTGCTTGCGATTGCCTCAAGCAAAAGCCGACAGGGACTTTTGTCCAGGATGCGTCAGTTCGGTATTGTCGATCATTTCTCTTTCATTGCCGGAGCACAGGATATTTCGGGTCTGTAAGATAAAGTGTGTAAACGGTCATAGTTTCCTATCATTGAAAAAGGAGCAAAACTATGACCAGAAAGAAAAACAAGACCCCGGACATTCAGGGCGAGCTGATCGGGCAGCTTCTGCGAGAAAGCGGCAGCCCCCAAGCCCTTTTTGACAAAGGTGGCCTGTTCGACCAGTTCAAAAAGCGCTTAATCGAAAAGGCACTCGAAGGTGAACTGGATGAACACCTCGGCTATCCCAAGCACACCCCGATCGTCCCGAATAGCGGGAACAGCCGTAACGGTTACGGCAGTAAAACGATCATCGTTGATAACGATCAGTTCACCATTCGCCCTCCGCGCGACCGCAACGGCAGCTTCGAGCCGCAACTGATCCCGAAGCGCCAGACGCGCTTCAAGGGCTTCGACGACAAAATCCTGGCCATGGACGCCCGCGGCATGAGCGTCCGCGACATGCAGGCCATGTTGCTGGAACTCTACCAGGTCGAAGTCTCCGAAGCGCTCATCAGCAGCGTGACCGACGCGGTGCTCGACGACGTACGCGCCTGGCAGAACCGCCCGCTCGAGGCGCTCTATCCCATCGTCTCTTTCGACTGCATTGTCGTCAAGGGCCGTCAAGACGGACGGGCCTGTAACAAAGCTGTTTATCTGGCCTTAGCCATCACCATGGATGGCCACAAGGAGCTGCTGGGACTGTGGATTTCGCAGAACGAAGGGGCCAAATTCTGGCTTAGCGTCATGACCGAACTCAAAAACCGAGGTGCAGTTGTGCATGGTGCACATGGTGCGCAACTCCGTCAAATACGTATCGTGGAAAGATCGCAAAGAGTTCTGTGCCGATCTGAAAACGATTTACGGCTCACCAACCGCCGAGGCCGCCGAAGTGGCATTGCGCCTCTTGGCCGACAAATGGGACGGCAAATATCCCTCAGTCAGCAAGCTCTGGCAGCGGCATTGGGAGCACATCATCCCGTTTTTCGATTATCTGCCAGAAATCCGGAAGGTCATTTACACGACCAACGCCATCGAGTCGCTGAACCGCTCGTTGCGCAACGTGCTGAAAACCAAAGGCTCGTTTCCGACTGACGAATCGATTATCAAGCTGATCTATCTTGCCATGCAGAATATTGCCAAAAAATGGACGATGCCAATCAAAAACTGGGGGGCGGTCATCAATCAGTTTTCCATTAAATTCGAGGGAAGGGTGCCTCTATGAAAACGACCGTTTACACACTTAGTTGAACAGGCTCGATATTTCGAATGGCAAACCCGCCCCCGATATGGTGCTGCTCGCGTTGCAACATTTTGGCATTCCAGCGGCACAGTGTCTGGTTGTGGGCGATACGGTGTTATGACATCGAGATGGGGCAGCGGGCGTGTGCCGATACCTCCTGTGCGGTTACTTACGGGAACCAATCGGCGGACGAGCTTCGCAGGCTCGAACCGGGCCTACGAGGGGGAGTGTTGCTGCTCACTCCTTCTATCGCGGCGAATTTATCAGGAGGCTCCGAATCACAAGTTACAGATGCTTGTTTCTTATGCTGCTCTTCCGCAAACCGGTCGTTTTCACCGTGCGCAAGCCGATGCCGAGATGACGGCATTCTTGTGGATGTCAATGATCGAGCGCATCCGCCGGCACAATATGGTCTCTCTACAATATTCTTCGACCAGCTCACCGAACTCTCGAAAATCGACAGGCTGTATGCCCACCGATATCTTTCTGGCTTGGCGGAGGAGTGAGCGGAGGCTGGTATTGATACGTGTTTTTTGGTACCCTGAATCGTATATTTTTTCTTTAGGCGGTAACCTGAAGCCGATTGATCTATGCAGCGTTACGATGCAGTGATTTCGGGAGCCGGGCCGGCGGGATGCTCGGCGGCGCTCTCTCTCGCACAAAAGGGCCGTCGCGTGTTGCTCATCGACAAGGCGCGGTTTCCGAGAGAGAAGATTTGCGGCGACGGCGTAACCGCCGCTTCGACCGAGCTGCTCGAAGAGATGGGCGTGCTGGAGCTGCTCCGTCAGCGGCCCGGTAGCCTGACGGAGTTCAGGGGCGCGACCTTTGTTTCGCCCGGCGGTACGGTAGTGCAGGGCAGGATTTTGCGGAATGGCCATCTGAGCGGCAGCTCTTACGTCATTCCGAGAATGGTGCTTGACGACTCCCTCGTTTCTCGCGTCAAAGAGCACTCTTCGATCACTTTTCTCGATAAGACAACCGTCACCGGTCTGGTCATGGATGGCGACCGGGCACGGGGTGTTGCTACCTCAGCCGGGGAGTTTTGCGGAAGAATCATCATCGCTGCTGATGGGGCCTATTCGCCGATAGCCAAACAGCTCGATTTGTGGAACCGCGACAAACGTCAGCAGGGATTCGCCATGCGGGCGTGGTTTTCGGGGGTCGAAGGGCTGGGTGATTCAATCGAGCTGTGTTACGACAAGGCGATGCTTCCGGGCTATGGCTGGATCTTTCCCGCCGGTGAGCAGCGAGCCAACGTCGGAGTGTTTCTTTTGCCGCGCTTCGCCGATCAGCGAAGCACGAAGCGCTTGTTCAAGAGCTTCGTCAAGGAAAACGCATTTGCGGCGGCGAGGCTGAAGAATGCCGTCATGGAGCCAGGCTCGCTCAAAAGCTGGCCGCTGCCGTTCGGCTCCTTCGCGGGCCGGCGGGGCCGGGGCAACGTGCTGCTCGCGGGCGATGCCGGAAGCTTCATCGATCCGCTGACGGGCGAAGGCATCTACTACGCGCTGAAAACCGGACGCTACGCCGCCGAAGCGGTCGCCAACGCGCTCGAACGCAATGACGAATCTGCGGCGCTGACTCGCTACGAGCAGCTCTGGCGAGGCGAGTTTTCAGGCCGGGTCTATTTCCCCGGTTACGCATTTCAGCATTTCATGAACAATTCCTGGTTTGTGGACACCTTCATGCGCTACACCGCCAAAAAACAACATCGAGCCGATCTCCTCGCCGACGTCGTAGCCCACAACCGAAAACGCCGAGAACTGTTCAAACTGCTGAATCCGTTTTATTGAAGAAGTGGGAGTCGTTGATTTGTTTGTTATGGCGAGGATGGCGGTGATGTGGCAATCCAAGCCCAAATACCCATGCCGGAACGGATATATTTGCCGATCATATTGGCAGTAACCTGAGAGTCGAAGATTTTGTATTTGCTGGTTTTACGATATTTTTCGATTGAGTTTTATATGGGTTGTAATTCAACTATTCACGGGATAAACAGGGGTCAATTAATTCATTGTTCGGTAAAGAAAGGAAACGGAAATTCGCATAGAAGAGATATATGACTATAAAGCTAATAAACCATTAAGAGACTCTATGCAAAATCGAGCCTGTTCAGTTAAGTGTGTCAACGGTCGTTTTCATAGAGGGACCAGAGGCCCCCCTTCCCTCGAATGTAATGGAAAACTGATTGATGACCGCACCCCAGTTTTTGATTGGCATCGTCCATTTTTTGGCAATATTCTGCATGGCAAGATAGATCAGCTTGATCGCGTCGGTCACGCTGCTGATGAGTGCTTTGGAGACTTCGACCTGGTAAAGTTCCAGCAACATGGCCTGCATGTCGCGGACGCTCATGCCGTGTTCGTTGCGGCTGTTGCCGGTGTTGGGCAGCACGATGGGCAGATGCTTTGGATAGCCGAGCTGCCCGATCAGCTCGCCCTGAATGTCTGGGGTCTTGTTTTTCTTTCTGGTCATAGTTTTGCTCCTTGTTACATGATAGGACACGATGACCGTTTACACACTTTATCTTACAGACCCGAATTTTCCGCTTTCGATTTCCAATACCACTTTCAGCTTGAATGCTTTGCTGTAACGCTTCGATTCCATCGGTCAACTCCTCTTGGTTGGTGTCAACCTTTTTCAGGAAGGGACAAACTATGACCGTTTACACACGGTATCTTACAGACTCCCTTTTTTCGCCTGCTCAACCTCGCCAGTTCTCTTTTCTGTCATTATCTTTCCGTTAGCTTTCTAATCGCAAAGCAGAGGTATGGATGCGGAACTGAACGGAATGCCTGCCGGCCTTTCGGCTGTCGAGGTCAGGGAGCGCCTTGACCGGGACGGGTGGAACGAGCTGCCCTCGTCGAAAAAGCGCTCATGGGTCGCCATGCTGATTGATGTGGTTCGTGAACCCATGTTTCTCATGCTGATTGCCTGCGGCCTGATCTACCTTCTGCTCGGCAGCATGGAGGATGCTCTCATGCTGCTGGGATTTGTGGTGGTCATGATTTTCATCGCTGTTGTGCAGGAGAACCGGACGGAGCGGGCGCTCGAAACGCTGCGTGACCTGACCAGCCCGAGAGCGCTGGTGATCCGCGAGGGGCGGCAGCAGCGCATTGCCGGGCGGGAGGTGGTGCGGGATGACATCATTCTGCTTGCCGAAGGCGATCGCGTGCCGGCTGATGCCGTCCTGCTTTTTTCGAGTGGTCTCAGCACCGACGAATCGCTGCTGACGGGAGAGTCTTTCGCTGTCAGCAAAAGGTCGCGCCCGGATGATGCCGGGCCGGTGCCTTCCGGTGACGAGGCGGAGCGCTCGTCCGTCTATTCCGGCACGCTGGTGGTCAAAGGGCGAGGCATGGCGCGCGTGCTTGAGACGGGTTTGCGTACCCGGATCGGTATGATTAGCGCTGCTCTTCACGGGCTTGAGCCCGAAGAGGGACTACTCCAGAAGCAGATGCGCCGTATCGTGCAGACGATCAGTATCTACAGCGTCGTGCTCTGCGTGATCGTCGCGGTCGCCTACAGCCTGACCAGGCACGACTGGCTCAACGGTCTTCTTGCCGGTCTGACGCTGGCCATGGCCACGCTGCCGGAAGAGTTTCCAATGGTTCTGCTCATCTTTCTGGCCATCGGTGCATGGCGGATTTCGCGCCACAACGTGCTGACCCGGCGGCTGACGGCTATCGAAACCCTTGGCGCGGCGACGGTGCTTTGCGTGGACAAAACCGGCACCCTGACCGAAAACCGGATGAGCGTCAGGAAAATTCATGCCGGTGGTGGTTTCTATGACCTCGACGGTCATGAGGCGGGTTTGCCCGAAGCGGTGCATGAAACGGTTGAATACAGCATTCTCGCCAGTCCGCCCGATCCCTTCGATCCGATGGAGAAAGCGATGCGTGAACTCGGCGAGCGAGCGCTTGCCAATACGGAACATCTGTATCGTGACTGGGAGCTGCTGAAAGAGTACCAGTTGTCGGAGCATCTGCTCGCCATGTCACACGTGTGGCGATCAAAAACCGGCAACCAGATGGTTATCGCCGCCAAAGGGGCACCCGAGGCAATTTTCGATCTCTACCATTTTAGCCCTGAGCAGCTCGCGTCGCTTCAGGCGGCGGTCGAGCAGCTCGCTTCGGATGGCATGAGGGTGATCGGTGTGGCCAAAGCGCCGTTCGGCAAGAGTCCTCTGCCGGAAGAGCAGCACGATTATGACTTTACCTTCGTTGGTCTGCTCGGACTTGAAGACCCGGTCAGGAACGGTGTACCCGAGGCATTGAAAGAGTGCCGGGATGCCGGGATGCGCATGATCATGATTACCGGCGACTACCCGGCTACGGCGCGCCGCATTGGTGAACAGATCGGTCTGCCGGAGACGGAGCAACTTATCAGCGGTACGGAACTCGAAGGTATGGATGAGCGTCAGCTCGATGAGCGGATCGCCTCGACATCGATCTTCGCCCGGGTGCAGCCGGGCCAGAAGCTGCGCATCGTGCAGGCGCTGAAAAAGCGCAACGAGGTGGTGGCCATGACCGGTGACGGCGTCAACGATGCTCCGGCGCTCAAGGCTGCGCATATCGGCATCGCGATGGGCGCGAGGGGCACCGATGTGGCGCGGGAGGCCGCATCGCTGGTGTTGGTGGACGATCACTTCGATTCGATCGTCCAGGCGGTCAGGATGGGCCGCCGCATTTATGACAATTTGTAGAAAGCGATGGCATTCATCCTCTCGGTGCATCTGCCGATTGCCGGTATGTCGCTGATCCCGGCGCTTCTGGACTGGCCGCTGGCGCTGTTGCCGGCGCACATTCTTTTTCTGGAGCTGATCATCGATCCATCGTGCAGCATCGTTTTCGAGATGGAGCGCGAAGAGGCGGGAGTTATGAAACGGCCGCCCCGCAGGCTTGACGAAGCGCTTCTTGGCCGGAAGGTGCTTGTCCGCTCGCTGGTGCAGGGCCTGTCGATTTTTCTGGCTGTGCTGGCCGTTTACGCCCTGATGACCCTGAACGGCTATGGCGAGGGTGAATCGCGGATGATCGCGTTCACCGGTATCGTGATTGGTAACCTCGGTCTCATCTTTTCCAACCGCTCTTGGAACGAGAGCATGTTCCGGTCGATGAAGACCCCCAACAAGGCGCTCTGGTGGGTCACTGGCGGGACGCTGTTCTTTCTGTGTATCGTGATTGGGGTGCCTTTTGTGCGCGAACTTTTCAGGTTTTCAGCGCCGGAATGGCAGCAGTTGCCTCCTGCGCTGTTCCTGTCCATGATCTGCTTCATTTTGCCCGACATTGTCAAGCGTCCTCTTTTTCGTGCTTTTTTTCAGGGATAGCGCCATGTCGCCTATATTTCAACCTTTTGACAAGAGCACTGACTGAAACAAGCCTCTCAGATCATTTATTTATGACCGAGCCGATTTTTCCCTGTCCTTTCGATGAGCGGATGCCGCTGTCAACCGTCGGTTACTACGGTATCGGCGGGGAGGCTCGCTGGATCGTTCATCCCCGGAGTGTTGGGGAGCTCGCTTTGGTGCTTGACCGCTGCCGTCAGCTTGGCCTGCCGGTCATTATCGCTGGAAAGGGGAGCAACATGCTCTTTTCGGATGAGGAATTCCCCGGCGTGGTCATCGTTCTTGATGCGATGAATCGCATGTTTCAGGTCTCCGACGAGCTGTTTTTCTGCGAGGCAGGGGTTGAGAACACCGACGCGGCTATCGTGCTTCAGGAGGCGGGCCGGTGTGGCGGGGAGTGGCTTTACCGCCTGCCGGGAACCATCGGCGCGACGGTGCGCATGAACGGGCGCTGCTACGGACGCGAGATTTCCGCCGTGGCCAGAAGCGTCGTGACGGTTGGGCTGGATGGCGCGGTTCGCTGGCGTCGTGCTGACGAGGTGTTCCTCGGCTACAAGGAGACCCGCCTGATGCAAAGCCCGGAGATCGTGGTTGGCGCGATGCTTGAATTTGCTGAGCACGATGAGCCCGAAGCTATCGGCAAGCGGATGCAGGAGTACGGCGACGACCGCGACGCGAAGCACCAGTTCGATTTTCCAAGCTGCGGTTCTACGTTCAAAAACAGCTACGATGCGGGCCGCCCGAGCGGGCAGATTTTCGACGCTCTCGGCTTTCGGGGTCGCCGAGAAGGCGGGGCGCAGGTGAGCGACCACCATGCCAACTTCATTTTCAACACTGGCGGGGCGAAGGCTGCCGATGTGCTGAATCTTTGTGCCGCCATGCGCACCGAAGCGCGCGAGAAGTTGGGTGCGACGCTGGAGCTCGAACTCCAGTGCGCCGGACTGTTCCAAACAGCGCTGCTCGACGCCTGTGGCATCGCCTCGACGCCCGAGCCTTCGCGCCCCGGTTATGGCTGGACAGGCCTGTTGCCCTTCCCGGATGCTTGCGATGACGCCTTTCCGCGCGTCTTGCTGCAAGGTGAAGCGCTCGACTACTTCTGCCGTGACGCCGTGTTTCCGGCTGGCATCGCCGTCGAAGTCGGCCAGCTCATTCCGCTCGACGAGGCGCGAAAAGCGCCGGATCGGCCCTTCATCCGCTGGACGACGCGCGACGAATCGGGTGTGGCGTTTTCATTGCATCCCGATGCTCCGGTGGGAGCGTTCGTTGATCGTTTGTGGGAGCACAACGTCTCCGAGCTGTTCATCGGCCAAGGCGGCGGAAGCGGGCAGTATCTCGAATTCGAGGTGACGCCGGAAGGCCACTGGCTCGCCATCCGCTTCGACGCCCCACGCCAGCGAACCGCCGGGCACGAAATTCCGTCGGAGGAACTCTGGCGCAGCCAGGCAACGCCCTTCGCCAGCGAAAAAGGCTTCGGCATAGAGCTTTCATACGCCCTGCTGGAGCCGTTTATCCACGACGATACGCTCCGATTGCAATGCGCCGTCAGCCTCGGAGATGGGCGTTACGGACTATTTCCATGGTGGCGTGGAGAGGGGGCGCCGGATTTCCACCAGCCGGAGAGGTATTGCGTAGTGCGGTTGGGGTGAAGATAATAATAATCTTCAATGTTCAACTTTGTTGATAAAATGTCTTTGCTTTCACACTACACCACGGGTTCTTCTCAGATTACCGTGGGTAAATGGTGAATATGGGTCAATCGACTGAGGCACGGCCAAAACGAATGCACTCTGCAAAGACTGTCCGGTCAAAGGATAAATCACCTTAACGCTTTATCATATGATGACTTATAAATGTCTTTGACCGAACTGTTAAACTTGTTCATCAGGGATGGTCATGTGAGCATCCTTCATGCCACCCACGAAATTCTGCGAAGAACCTAATGTCACGTCTCCGCTATATTGACGGATAAACTTGCGGAGAGAGGATGCGGGCCTGCTTATAAGCCTATAAAAATAAAGAGATTAATCAGTTTTTGTAATTTTTGATGAGACAGTTTTGTGGTGACGCGACACTAATTAAAAAGATGGGTATTGAGCCATGATTCAGTTTTAAGATATTGGTGGGGTGTGCGACATTGGTAAAAACCAAGTGCGTTAGTAACGCTTTCCGGAATCGTTCCTATTCGATCAGTAACATCAGGCAGAACAAACACTTTACCCCCTGAGCTTTCACCAATTTCCAGTGTCCGCTCAGGGGTTAAAATTTTATAGCATTACGTTGTCGATCTCATTATCTCACAACTATCGGCATCTATCACAATCTTCACTTAACGCTTCGGAGTGCCGCTAGGGAAGATGTTTATCATTCTGGTTTTTGCGACTGGCCTTGATCTCAAGTCCCTATTTTCGGATGCTGCTTTTGCTTTGCCTGTGACGATGCCGGAGCGCGTGTAGGCGTCAAAAGGTGCGAGTCTCGCACCGCCGATCTGGGCATTTGAGGGTCTGCCTGCAACATTCGGTTTTGGCTTTGGGCTGCTGGCTGTAATTTGGGGTTTCGGTTTCGGGGAGCCGCTTGCAGGTGTGTTGGATTGCCTGTCTGCTTGGGCGGGTTCCGTTGGCTGTGTCATGATAACCTCCTTGATAAATGGTTTTTGGTCAGAATATTCAGGCGAATTCCGGTTGGGTCAAGGAAAAAAGCATCGAAAGACAGAGACGAAATAAGGAAATCCGAAATGACGTTTAATGTATAAGTATCTAAAGTAAAAATACTTACAGTTCTGCAACGGGATGAGCGAAACCGTAATTCTGTTGTATAGCTATCGGATCAGAACTGCTTGTTAATTACACTTCTCGATGGGAATGAAGATTTCAGGTAGAAGAGCTTGAGCTTGTGTTTTCTGATAGCGCGAATGCACTGTTTTTTCAGGTACCTTACAAGTGGTAGCACTGAAGATACATAATTATCGGGAAGCCTGGAAATGTATGGCCCTGTTTTTGTGTCTTGTCCGATTGCGGGAGAAAACAGGAGAGGCTGTCTCCCAAGCCAATCAGAAACAGCCTCTCCTGTTTGAGCCTTTTAACCTGCTGAGGAAATAATCTACCCCGCTTGCTGTTTCAGGAATTCCCGATACTTTGGCATCGACATGGAAAGAGAGCCGCCGGGGTCATTTTTTCTTCCTGGGCTGACCTCATCGTGACCAACCACAAAGTCCAGACTGAATACATCCGGGTTGTTTTTATGGAGCCAGAGCAACAGACGCGTCAAGGCTTCTTCTTGCTCTTGTGTGTATTTTTCGTAATAACCCGCTTGCTGGTTGTCGGTTTTGGTCTTGATGTATCGAACCTCTTCCTCGGCGACTGCCGTTTGATACCAGGTTTTATAGGTTGATCCCTCTTTGGTCAACAGACCGGCGCACTCGATTTCTATTCCAACCAGCTCATCGCTTACCGTGCCATTCAGGCCCGGATAACTGCTTTTTCCGGCGTGGTATCCCCATGAGTCGAGCGGGAAATTCTGGCCGATATTGCCATCCTTGTCGATAACGAAATAGAGATACCCCTGCTCGGTCTGGTATTTCATCGCCGGTTTGAGGCCATTCCGCCGCCCGGCAGTGAAGTGGACGACCGCGCCTTTCGGATAACCTGTCGCATAGCTGCCGCGTGAAACCGCCGGAGCAAAATCTGTTTCCGCGAAGGGGCACCAGAGAAGGTGCTGACCGCCGGCTGAAACCGATGGCCTGACATCAGGAGCAGATTCAGGATCAAGAAGTTCTGTGAGAAGTTCAAGAACGTCTCGCTGTGAATTTGCATCTGCCCACCGTTCGCGTACATACCAGCGAACCGTGTAAAGCTTTTGTTTTTCGTCTTTCGTCATTGGATTTTCCTCCTTGGAATGGTTTCCGGAAACTTCCATCGAACATTTTGAAAGTTACATTTTACCATCCGGTTTGTCCAGCCGTAAGAGATCAGTGTCATGTAGCCCGTAAAATTATTTGACAACAGAGGGGCGTCTGTTTCCGGGCTGATTTTGTCAGTTCATTCATCACTGAACGGAAAGCGGTTTTTTGCAAGCCGTTTGTTAATAACTTTCAGAAAAGGTGTTTTTGCGCTGAATCTTCACACGATGGCTCATGAGGCAGCTTAACCGGAAATTGCTTCGCGATCTTCTGCACATGAAGGGGCAAATGCTGGCCGTCACCGCGGTGGTGGCGTGCGGCATCGCCATGTTTGTGTCGATGAGTAACGTGAAGTATTCACTCGAAATGACACGGGCCGACTACTACAGCCGCTTCCGGTTCGCTGATCTTTTCGTGCAACTCAAGCGCGCGCCAGAGTTCACACTCGAAGCGGTGCGGCGTATTCCGGGCGTGGCGATCGTCGCGCCGCGCATCGTGACCAATGTGACCCTCGACGTGCCCGGCCTCGACGAACCCGCGACGGCGCAGCTCGTCTCGCTGCCCGACCGGGGCGAACCGGCGCTGAACGGCGTCTTCATCGCGGAAGGGCGGATGCTCGACCCGTCGAGGCCGGAGGAGGTGATTGTCAGCAAGCCCTTCATGAAGGCGAACCGGCTGAAACCCGGCGACCACATCGGCGCGGTGATCAACGGGCGCTGGAAGCGGCTGCTGATCGTGGGCGTCGGCCTCTCGCCGGAGTACATTTACGAGGTGCAGCCGGGGGCGTTTTTCCCCGACAATCGCCGCTTCGGGGTGTTCTGGATGAGCCACAAGGCGCTCGCTTCGGCGCTCGACATGACCGGCGCGTTCAACGATCTGTCGCTGACGCTCACGCACGGCGCGTCGGAAAAAGAGGTGATCCGCCAGCTCGACCGGATGTTTTCCCGTTACGGTTCGCTCGGCGCGTACGGGCGCGACCAGCAGCTCTCCAACCGCTTTATCGGCGACGAAATCCGCATTCTCGGCATGGAGATCACCGTTCTGCCGACCATCTTTCTCGCCGTCGCGGTGTTCCTGCTCAACATCGTGCTCCAGCGGCTGGTGAGCACGCAGCGCGAGCAGATCGCCGTGCTCAAGGCGAACGGGTATGACGATGAGGCGGTGGGGTTGCACGTGCTCGGCTTCGCACTCGCGCCGACCGTCGCGGGGGTGCTGCTCGGCACGGGACTTGGCGCGTGGCTCGGCTCAGCGCTGTTGCGGCTTTACGGTGACGTGTACAATTTTCCGCGACTGCTCTACGTTTTCCGCATGGAGAACGCGCTCGGCGCGGTACTCCTGAGCTTCGGAGCGGCGGTCGGCGGGGCGCTGGCGGCGGCACGTCGCGCCGTGAAACTGCCGCCCGCCGAGGCGATGCGTCCGGAGTCGCCGCCGGTCTATCGTCCCGGATTGTTCGACAAGTCTCCAATCGCGCACAAACTGTCCACGCCGGTGCGCATCATCCTGCGCAACATCGAGCGTCATCCGTTCAAGTCGGCGCTTTCTGTCACCATGATCTCGCTCGCGGTGGCCATTCTCGTGGCCGGGCGCTACACCTTCGATTCGGTCGAGCGCATGAGCGAGGTGGAGTTCGGCTCGCGCCACAGGGAGGATGTCACCGTGATTTTCAACGACGCCATGCCTCCCTCGGTCGCCAACAGCTTCGCTTCGATGAAGGGGGTGCTCGAAGCGGAGTACTACCGCGAGGAGCCGGTGAAGCTGACCAATGGCTACCGTTCGAGGCGGCAGACGCTGAAGGGATTGCAGAAGACCGACGGCCTGCAGCGGCTCATCGACAGCCATGATCGCCCGCAGCACTTGCCGCACCAAGGATTGCTGCTGACCACAACGCTCGCCGACCTGCTCGGCGTCAAGCCCGGCGACGTGCTGCATGTCGATTTTCTGCAGGGCGCGCGCCGCTCCGTTGAGGTGCCGGTGGCCGGAACCATCGACGAAATTCTCGGCATGTCGGCCTACCTGCGCCTCGACGAGCTGAACCGGCTGGCCGGAGACGGCGGTGCCTTGAGCGCAGGGGTGCTGAAGATCGACGCCTCGAAAAGCGCGCAGCTGAATGACCGCTTCAAGCACACGCCGGGAGTGGCCGGAATCATGATGTTGCAGGCGCTGAAAAAAAGCTTCAGCGAAATGATCGCCAAAAGCATGAACACCTCGACCTTCATCCTGACCTCGTTCGCCTGCGTGCTGGCCTTCGCGATGATCTACAACGGCGCTCGTATCACACTTTCGGAGCGAGCGCGGGAGCTGTCGAGCCTGCGCGTGCTCGGTATGACGAAGCGCGAGATCGCGGTGATCCTGCTTGGCGAGCAGGCGGTTTTCTGCATTGCGGCTATTCCGCTCGGTTTTCTGTT
Organism: Chlorobaculum tepidum TLS; assembly: GCF_000006985.1. Lineage (NCBI taxonomy): Bacteria > Pseudomonadati > Chlorobiota > Chlorobiia > Chlorobiales > Chlorobiaceae > Chlorobaculum > Chlorobaculum tepidum. Next base: position 1,146,700 of record NC_002932.3, on the reverse strand, counting down.
TGGCATCATTCTTTCGACGCTCTTGGCCAAGGCGCTCAGCTCCGAACTTTACCGTTTACCGCTGGTCTTCACACCGGCCAACTTTCTTTTTGCATTTACGGTTATGGTTACGGTTGCGGTCGTAACGGGAGCACTTGTCGGCAGAAAAATCGTGAAGCTCGACCTGATCGCTGTTCTGAAAACAAGAGAGTGATATGAAACCTTTCAGTAAAACACAGCGCATTGTCGCCATTTCTTCAATCGCCGTGGCTATTCTGCTGTTTCTCGTGCTTCGGCCTGCGCCGTTGCCCGTCGATGCGGGCGTGGCGAGTTACGGGCCGCTGGAGGTCTCCGTCGAAGACGAGGGAATCACGAGGGTGATCGACCGTTTCACCGTTTCGTCTCCGGTCAACGGCAAGGTGTTGCGGAGCAAACTGGTCGAGGGCGACAGCGTCCGGGCGGGCATGACAGTGGCCGCGATTCTGCCACCTGAGCAGAATGCGCTGGAGTACCGCGAATCGGCGGCGCAGGCCGGTTCTGCCTCGGCGTCGGTCAACGAAGCGCTGGCGCGGCAGCACGAAACCTCGGTGCGGCTCGCCCAGGCCCGCCTGAAAGCGGGGCGCTACGAGCGACTCTACAGCGAAGGCGCGGTCTCGAAGGAGAGCAGCGAGCTGGCCACCGAAGCGGCTTCGGTGCTCGAAAAGGAGGCGCGCGCGGCAGCGGCGGCCGTCCGGGCGGCGCGAATGCAGGCCACGGCGGCGGAGGCTCGAATCGACGCCGGAGTCGCGAGCAAGGCGGTGGATGTCCGCTCGCCGGTCGATGGCAAGGTGCTGCGCATCATCGAAAAGAACGAGCGCTTCGTGCCCGCCGGAACGCCTCTGGTGGAGATTGGCAATCCGGGGCTGCTCGAAGTGGTGATCGACGTGCTTTCGTCGGACGCCGTGCGGGTCAGGCCGGGAGACCGCGTCTGGATCGAGGATTGGGGTGGCGGGGGAGCGCTCCCTGGAGTGGTGAAGCGAATCGAACCGGCTGCTTTCACCAAGGTCTCCGCGCTTGGCATCGAGGAGAAGCGGGTCAATATCATTGCCATGCTCGAAAAGCCCGAACCGCGCTTGGGCGACAACTTCCGCATTCAGGCGAAGATCGTGACGAGCAAAGCTGACCGCGTGCTCCGCGTGCCGGTGAGCGCCCTCTTCAGAGGTGACGGTGGCTGGGAGGTGTTCGTCATCGACGCAGGCCGCGCCAAAGTGCGCAAAATCAAAATCGGCATGAGAGGCGCCGACATGGCCGAAGTGCTTGGAGGCCTCCGCGAAGGCGAAAAGGTCGTGACGCATCCCCCGAACGAACTGGAACCAGGAATGCGCGTGGCTACGAAGGACGAATAAGGAATTATGAATTGAAGAGAAAGAAGAACGGAAAGTTTTTCCATTCTTGAAACCATGCAAAGTCTCAAATGAGCCACACAACGTCAACACTTCTCATTGCTGGAGCCGGCGCCTCCGGGATGCTTGCCGCTATTGCCGCCAGGCGAGTTGCTCGCGAGCATGGCGTTGCTGATGAGCGCCTGCGCATTGTGTTGCTTGAACGCAACCCCAAACCGGGCAACAAGATCGCCATCTCCGGCGGCGGGCACTGCAACCTCACGCACGATGCTGACGTAAAAAGCCTGCTTGAAAAGGGATTCCTCAACAAAGGCGAGCGGCGGTTTCTGCGCCATGCCATTCACATGTTCAGCAACGCCGATCTGCTGAAGTTGTTCGGGCGCTACGGCCTGAAAACCGAGGTGCGGGAGGATGGCCGGGTGTTTCCGGTTTCTGGCAGGGCGGGCGAGGTGCTCGACCTCTTGCGGCGCATGGTAGAAGAGAGCGCCGTCACGCTCGTCACCGGCGCGAGGGTGGAGCGGCTGGAGTGCGGCGCGGCGGGCTTCGTCGCCCGTGCGGGGGAGCGGCGGTTTGAGGCCGATGCGGCGATTCTGGCGACGGGCGGCGCTTCGTGGGGTTCCGCCGGAACGACGGGCGATGGCAACCGGCTGGCCGTTGCCGTTGGCCACACAATTACGCCAGTGTTGCCTGCGCTTGCGCCGAACTATTTCACGGTGCCGCCGAGGCCGGAACTCGTGGGGATCACCTTGCGTAACATCTTGCTCGTGGCGAGCGTGGATGGTGCGTCCGACTCACGCCGGGGCGATGTGCTCATCAGCCATCGGGGAATTTCGGGGCCGGCGTGTCTTTCGCTTTCGCGCTCGGCGGCCGGTTTTCTCGCATCCGGCAAAAAGGTCACGATTTTTGTCGATCTCTTTCCCGGTCACGACGAGGGCAAGCTCTCGGCCTTCATTCTCGATCAGGCGGCCCGTCATGGCTCGCGCCAGGTTCGCACCTTTTTGCAGCGCTGCCCGCTCGCGCCGGAGCGCCTCGATGCGCCTGTTGCCTCGTCAAACGCGGAAACGATTCCCAACGCCTTCGCCGACGAAATCATGCGGCAGGCGGGAATCGACCGGGAGGTGACGATGAGCGGCCTGACGAAAGCGCAGAGGCAATGCCTTGTTTCGACGCTGAAGCGGCTCGCACTTGGTGCAGTGCACAAAGTGCCGCTCGACCGGGCGGAGGTGTCGGCGGGCGGTGTTTCGCTGAGGGAAATCGATCCGAAAACCATGCAGTCCAAAATTCACCCGAGACTCTACTGCTGCGGCGAACTGCTCGATTACGCGGGCGAGGTTGGCGGCTTCAATCTGCAAGCGGCATTCTCCACCGGCTGGGTTGCCGGTAGTCACGCCGCCCGCATGATCATCGAAACTGTTCATTTCAGCCTGCGCAGGAATAGGCAGGATCACCAGCTTTGCGGTCGAACGGCCTGATCTCCACCCGGCACTGCGCCATGTTGAACGACTCGTGACGGTCGTCAATGATGATTCTGCCTTCGCTGAAGCGCACCTTCAGCGGCACCACCACCTTTCGCTCCGCGCCGCACGGGTTGTCCTTGAGCCACGGACGGAACAGGTGCTCTTCGCCAAGCTGGTCGGTAATCACGACCTCTTCCGATACCGTTTTGAGCGCCATGACTACGCCGTCCAGATTGAACTCCAGCGAATTGAGGTCACCATGGACACCCTGAGGATCGTTGTCGTAAGCGGTCATCGTGCCGGCTGGTGTTTCGACCTTCACCACGCCCGCCGGTTCGAGCGAACGGATCGCGCCGTTTTCGTAGAAGGCGATACCAGTACGAACCCTGATCTGCCCCGCAGGTGTTGAGAGGGTCAAAAACTCGCCGGGCCACAAGGTGAGGCTTTTCAGCGCACCACTCTCGTAGAATTGTATGGCGATGAACTTGGCCCGAAGACTGCCAAGTGGCGACTCGACGGTGATCTCCTCGGCAAGTGCAAACTCGTTTTTGGCAGTCCAGAAGCCGCTGAGCTTGCCATCGAGCGGGAATATCCGTTTGAGAGCGCCCGATTCGTAAAAGGTGACCAGTTCGGCGGGAATGCCACCAACCGGTGTGCGGATAAGCGTTTGCGATTGCAGTGGCACCGACTTGATTGAGCCACTTTTATAAAAATAGAATGGCTTGAGCTGACGGCGCCCCATATCCTCGGTCTCGAACTGCGGGATCAATTCGCCGTATGGGGTGTTGAGAATGTTCTCTTCCTTGACAAGGCAACCATCGGTTTTGCCGTTTGAATAGAGGGTTCTGAACTCAACGCCGCGAAGTTCGCCATGTATGGTGTTGAAATTGGTCATAATTTGTCCTGTTTTATGATATGATAACAGTAGTCTCTGTATCTATTAAAGCAATAACTGTGCCATAGGGGAGAATTTTTGGCAAGCTATTCTGAAATAATAGGTTATTGTTTTACTGCTGAGTGGCTGATGTGGTGTAAATGGTACAATAGTGCAGGAAATAATCTGAAAACTACATGAGTGCACAGAATTTTACACTTCTCAACATCAATTGCACGATTATCGCTGATTCTGGTTTTCGGGTTTGCGAAGGTACTTCATGTCGATGTGCAGCGTTATTTCTTTGCTCTTGAGATCGAAGCGCGAGTCGGAAAAAGAGGGTGGTCCCATTTTGATTTCGGGGTTGTTTGAGGTGCCGAATCCCTCTTTCGGGATGCCGAACAAGCCCTTGTCCATTTTGCCGTTGCCGTTTTCATCGTGAAGCACGCTGATGGCGTAAGCGCCATACGGAACATTCTCGAAGATCACCTTGCAGCACTTTTCTGCAGGGATGCTCCGCCCTTCAATAGCCAGCGCGCTTTTATCAGGGAATCCCTTTTTTGTGCTGAACAGCGCCACGTCGACAATACCATCAGTGCTTCGCACGTTGTCGATGAGAACTTCGATTTTTCCGGTAGAAGAGCGGTCTGCTTTTACGATCGATGGCGCAATAAACAGAGAAAACAGTAAAAACGCCTGAAATGGTTTTTTCATAAGTCGTTATCGGAAAGATTGAGAGCTGTGTGGACTATACAGATAGAACATCCGGATTCGGTTCAGAGTTTTGTTTTGCAGGGAAAGAGTCACGTTTCGAAGGGCGAGGTGCAAGGCGTTCAGTTGTATGACACGGGATCTCTTTTATTACATTACAAAAGATTAAGGGGTTTTCATTCTGACCACTCAATGAGAAGGAGAGGAGCCATATGTCTGTCCATTCAACCCTTCAGCTTGCCTCTGATGCCATTGAGGATGCCCGGAAACGTCTTGAACGTGCCAGAGTCGATGCTGATGACGATTACGAAATCCGCCAGGCGCTCAGACATCTCGAAGAGGCTTCTGATTATCTGAGGAAAGTCTCTACCGAACTCAAGCAGCACGGCTGATTTTCATGGATCAGCCTTTTTTCCTGGAGAGTACTGAACTTTTTTGCAGGGTTTTCAGGTACGAGTTTCATCAGAACGTTTTTTTAAACCTGAAAAGTGTTTTATTAGAACGCAGTTGGTTTTTTTGACTTTTTCCGGCACAAATGCACATGGCCGGAATCTAATGATAAAACTACACGATTAATGCAGAGCCGTATCCCTTTTGATTTTCAGAACGATGTCATCGAGCGAAGCAAAACCGTTCCGGTTCTTGTGGATTTCTGGGCGCAGTGGTGCGGGCCTTGCCGCATTCTCGCTCCAGTGCTTGAGAAACTTGCTGAGCGTCATGCCGGAAAATGGGTGCTCGTGAAGGTCAATACCGAAGAGTTTCCCGAGATTTCGGCGCAATATGGCATCAGGAGTATTCCCAATGTGAAGCTGTTTTCAAACGGTGTGGTTATCGACGAATTCACCGGAGCTCTTCCGGAATACCAGATTGAACAGTGGCTCGCCAAAGCGTTGCCAAGTCCCTGGGCCGAGGAGGTGGCGCGTGCAGCTGCCGAGATGGCCGCAGGCAACGACGCAGTGGCAATCACGCTGCTCGAGGGAGTTTTGGCCAAAGAGCCGGAGAACAGGGACGCTGCCGCCATGCTGGCCCGGCTGATTCTGTTTTCACGTCCAGAAGAGGCGCTCAGACTTGCCGAGACGCTCGAAGCAGAGCCGGATTACGCTGATCTGAGCGAGTCTGTCCGGACTCTCGGTGCGTTGCTTGTTCGTCCCGCATCAGCCTTTCCGGATGGGGAGGGCCGCGAGGCTTATGGTGAGGCTGTCGAAAGCCTGCGGAAGGGAGATATGGACAGTGCGCTCGAACATTTCATCTCGGTTCTGCGGACAAACCGCTATTACGACGACGATGGTTCACGCAAGGCCTGTATCGCCATTTTCCGGTTTCTCGGCGAAGAGCATGAAATTACGATGAAATACCGTCGAGCGTTTGACCGGGCGTTCTGAAGAAAAAATCATGAATGGTTGGCCTTGGGCGCCAGCTGAATTGTTTTCCCTGTCTTTTCCTATAAGTCGTGTAAGTCCTATACGACGTGGGCACCCGCTGGTTTGCAAAAAACACGACCATGTCAAAAAACAGTATCGTTATTGGCGTTGATCTCGACGGGGTTTGCGCCGATTTTTACGGGCGCATGAGGCAGATTGCCTCTGAATGGTTTGAAAGACCGATTGATGAGCTTCCTGAAGAGGTCTCCTGGGGGCTTTCCGAATGGGGTATCACGAACCCGAGCCAATACGACAGTCTGCACCGTTTTGCCGTGACTCAGCGAGAGCTGTTCAGCAGCATGGAGGCGATTCCTGGTGCGCGAAAATATCTGCGCCAGCTCTCGGATGAAGGTTTCCGCATCCGCATCATTACGCATCGGCTTTTTATCCACTATTTTCATGCTACGGCAGTGCAGCAGACGGTCAACTGGCTCGATAGTCACGGTATTCCATACTGGGATCTCTGCTTTGTAAAAGAGAAGACGCAGGTTGGTGCAGACATCTACATCGAGGACTCGCCGGAAAATGTGGCGCAGTTACGAGGCAGAGGACTTTTTACCATCTGTTTCGGAAACAGCACAAACCGGCATATCGAAGAGCTGAGAGCCGCTTCATGGCAGGACGTGTATGATATGATAAAAGCGTTCGTGACGTAAAAATGGCAGGAGCATATAAAAAAAGCAGCATGACGTACCCCTTTACATCATGCTGCACATGTAAACTATGTGAATTAACGGGCGTCAATTACATAGTTTACTCAGAGCAAATATAGATAAGCAAAGTGAATTTGCAATACGGAAATCATTTTTTTTTGTGAATTGTCTTCACTTTATTGAGTCGGTGACGTATTTCCGCCTTTTTTTGTGGGTTTTGCTGAAATTTCATAATTTTTTTTTCGTTGAAATGACGAAAATTCTTTACGGGACTACTCCCGCTTTATATGGGTCATGTCACAGATTTTGTCTATAGATAAATGTTTAAGTCGCTTTTTTTAGGTTAGCTACAGGTTTGTCACATAGAAACAGGCAAATTTGAGATAGCTCGTTTCGGGCATCGCGAGCAGCACCGGATGGTCCGGCGGTTGTGCGGCGCGGCTGATAAGTCGCAGATGTTTGCCCGCCTGCATTGCTCCAAGGTGAATGGCCGCGAGGAAATCCTCTTCGGAAACATGGTGCGAGCAGGAGGCTGTCGCCAGATATCCCTCATTCCTGACGAGCTGCAAACCGAGACGATTGAGCTTCGTGTAGGCTTTCAGGGCTGTCGGCACGGTTTTGCGGCTTTTGGTGAAGCTTGGTGGATCAAGGATCACCAGATCGAAAGTGTGGTTTTCATGCCTGAGCTGTCCAAGAGTCTCAAATGCATCTGCAGCCACGATCGAGAAGTTTCCGAACCCGTTCGTTCGGGCGTTCTGCTCGGCGCGTTGTAACGCCTCCTGGGAAATATCGACCATGGTGGTTGATTTTGCACCTGCATGCATGGCGTTGAGCGCGAATCCTCCATCATTCGTATACACGTCAAGTACATCCGCGCCGGCGGCGTATTTCCGGATGTGCCGCCGGTTTTCGCGCTGGTCGAGGAAAAAACCGGTTTTCTGGCCTTCAAGGATGTTGACCCGGTAGCTGATGCCGCTGTCCCGGATCTCCTGATGCATGTCGCTGCTTTCGCCGAGCACGGTTTCGCGGTAGAGCGGCAGCCCCTCAAGCTCCCTGAGCGGCGACTCGTTTCTCACCACGATCGCTTTAGGATCGAACAGTTCCCGGAGCAGTTCGCAGAAAAGCGGCAGGTGCTGGTCGATACCGGCGGAAAATGATTGCAGCACGAAGGCTCGGTCGAAGCGATCGATCACCAGCCCCGGTAGTCCATCCGACTCGCCATGGACGAGCCGCCAGGCGTTGGTTTCGCTTTCGGGGTAGATTTTTTCGCGCAGCTTCAGCGCTTCGAGCAGTTTGCGTCGGAAAAAGTCGCGGTCAGGCTGCTCTTCGCCCCTCGTCAGAAGGCGAAAGGCGATCAGCGACTGGGGGTTGAAGAACCCCGCGCCGAGCAGACGTCCGTCGTGGGTGAAGAGCTGAACGGTTTCTCCGGCGGCAATGTCACGCGGCACCTCCCGAAGCTCGTTGCTGAAAACCCACAGGTGGCCGCTGACCAGCCGCCGGTGTTCTTTTGGTTTGAGGTAGAGTGAGTGCATGGATCGAAAACTCCCGGTTTCATGTTTTGACAGAGAAATGATTTAATTAAAATAACATTTCGGAGCTATCAACCTTGACCGGGATTCAGATTCAACGGGAAGAGTGGTTCGGATGGATTGAGCTATGATGTTAACGTCTGACAGAGGAGTAATGATGAATAATGGAGTGCTGTGGATAAAACCAGTGATGAAATGGATGGGCCTGACCGCCTTTCTGGTCATAGCCGGATGCTCGCAATTCAAGACCGTAACCAGAGAGCCTGGCGTGCTCGGTGACAGGGTGGCGTTGACACCGGAAATGACGGGGCTGTATGAGGAGGTGGCATCGAATGCCAGCACCGTCAGGGCGCTGGATGGATATGCAGATCTCTACCTGGAAACACCGAAGCGCAAAGCGAAGGCTTACTGTACGGTTCAGATACAGAAATCGAGGGATGCCCGCATGATCGTTACTGCCGGTATTCTCGGATGGCCGGTGGCCGATCTTCTGATTCGTCCCGACTCGCTCTTCGTGAATGACATGCTGAACAACCGGATGCTTGTGGGACGCAACAACGGCGAAAATATGGGCAAGATCATCGGGGTTAACGCCGGGTTTGGCAGGATGATCGAAACACTGTTCGGTATTGCCGATGTGCCTGAGCCGGCCAAAAACATCGAATCGGTCAGGAAGGGAAGCGGTCGGGTCAGCTTCACCGTGAAGTCCGGCAACGGCACGAAAGAGCTGGTGGTCGATCCGCTGACCAGAGAGCTTACCGGACTTGTCTATTTCGATCAGTCAGGTCGCAAAAGTGTCGAATTCCGGTTCGCCGCCTATCAGTCTCAGGTGGACAAGAACGGCGCGGAGTTGAGGGTGCCGAGAGAGATCGACATGATCCTCTATCGAGAAGATGATCCGGAAGGGTCACGCAGTCTGAAGGTGGTTTATGATGAACGGGTCATCAATCCGCCCGATTTTAACATCACATTTAAATGGCCAGCCAGGGCGAAGACGGTCAATCTCGACGAAGTGGAGCGGTTGCCGTGGCTTTAAAAAGGCTTATGAATTGAATGCGGGGAGAACAGTTCATTATTCGATCCATAGCTTCCATCAGCATTTGACGAAAAACAAGAAAGGCCCCGGAAAACGGAGCCTTTCGTTGTAGATTTTACCCGGCAGGCTTATTTCGCCGCAGCGTAATTAGCGTTGATGAACTCCCAGTTGATCAGGTTTTCGATCACGGCGGCCACGTGGTCGGGGCGGCGGTTCTGGTAATCGAGGTAGTAGGCGTGTTCCCAGACGTCGATGCAGAGCAGCGGGGTCTGGCCGGAGGTCATCGGGTTCTGGGCGTTGCCGGTTTTGGTTACCTTGAGCTTGCCGCCATCGAGCACCAGCCAGGCCCAGCCGCTACCGAACTGGGTTGCAGCGGCGTTTTTCAGCTCCTCTTTGAACTTGTCAACGCTGCCGAAATCTTCGGTGATTTTCGTGGCGATTTCGCCGGTTGGCTCGCCGCCGCCGTTCGGAGTGAGGCAGTTCCAGTAGAAGCTGTGGTTCCATGCCTGCGCGCCATTGTTGAATATGCCAGTCTTCGAGGCGTCACTTGCCGTCTGGATGATCACCTCTTCGAGACTCATGGCGTCATATGGCGTGCCTTCGACGAAACCGTTGTAGTTTTTGACGTAGGCCGCATGGTGCTTGCCGTAGTGAAAGCCGATGGTATTGGCAGAGATATGCGGTTCGAGCGCGTTATCGGCGTAGGGGAGTGCAGGTTGCTGATATGCCATGTGACTATTGATTTTTATGGTTATGCAGGCTACGTTAGGAAGTAACCCTTTAACCCGGCTCCTGACCTTGTTAGTTTCAGCGGGCAAAAAATAATTTGCGACAGTTGAATCTCAATTTTACATCAATACAGAAAGGACTTGCGCTGTTTCGGCGTCTGTTTTTCGTTGCGCTTTTCGGGCTTCTCATGGCTGGTTGCAGCTTGCAGCGTCAGGATAAGCTCAGCGCAGACGACCTTCATTTCGCTGCGTTTTATGCCGATTATCTTGCCCGTTCCGGAGTGACGGACAAGGGTAATGCGGCCCCCTTGACCGACCTGACTCCGGCGGGACTCGATACGCTGTTCGTCCGGCACAAACTCGACCAGAAAACCTTTGACGCGCGGCTGGACGCTTATTCTCGCAATCCCGAGCTTTGGCGCAAAGTGCTGCTGGAGGTGCGCCGCAATCTTGATCAAGAAAGCCGTAAATGAAGGCGCGCCTGCCATTGCTCGTCGGGGTGACCGGCGGCATCGGGAGCGGCAAGAGTACGGTTTGCGCCATGCTTGCCGAAATGGGATGCGAACTGTTCGAGGCCGACCGGATTGCCAAAGAACTGCAAGTTGAAGATCCCGAGGTAATCAGGGGGATTGAAAAACTTTTTGGCCCGGATGTTTACTCGCGCGATGCATCAGGCAAACTTCTCATCGACCGTAAAGCCATTGCTGCGATTGTCTTTTCCGAGCCGGAAAAGCTTGCCGCTCTCAACCGGCTCATCCATCCGAAGGTCAGGGAGGCCTTTGTCAACGAAGTGAAGCGTTGCGCACGCGAAGGCAAACGGATTCTCTGCAAGGAGGCGGCGATTCTGTTCGAGGCGGGCGCGGATCGCGATCTCGACCGTATCATCGTGGTGGCGGCAAACGACGGCCTGCGGCTCGCTCGCGCCGTCGCTCGAGGTCTCGCTTGCGAGGAGGCTCGCAAGCGGATGCAGGCGCAGTGGCCGCAGGAGAAGCTCGTCGAGCGGGCGCACTACGTAATTTTCAACGACGGCACCCTCGACGAGTTGCGGTCGCAGGTCGAGCAGGTATACCAGAGCCTTCTCACGGTGGTTGAGTAGCAAAATGACCTTTCCAGCGTTTTCCTCGAAATCGATTTGGATGAGTTTTTCGCGGGTCTTCAGATGAAGGTCGTGAGGCAGATCGTCTTACTCTGAAATCGCCCTGGCCAGCAGTGGCAGTGAGACCTGGTATCGGTAGGAGGTATCGGTGTGGGTGTCGGGGAACTCTTCGTAACGGTGAGCTATGCCGATTTCGGTGGCCCTCGCCGAAAAGCGCCGGTGGCCAAATTGCAGATTGTATTCGTCTTGCGACCCGCAGTCGAGGAAGAGCAAGCGGAGCGAGCCGAGCGCGTCCTGATTTTTCGTCTCTTCAAGCATCGTCACCGGATCGAAGCTTTTCCATTGCTCCCAGATTTCCGGCACGAGCTGGCAGGTGCGCGGCTCGAAGGGGAGTCGCATGTTGCCGGGCGCGGGCTTCGACGGATCGGGGGAGTAGCAGGCGGCCATCGCCATCAGCTCGAGCAGGGCGAACTCACCGCGTGGCTTTTTGCTGAGTGACTCCCAGCGGGTGAAAAAGGCCGCGACGCTGCCGTCATATTTTTCGAGAATCCGCGCCGCGACGGGAAAATTCGGGCGGTAGCAGAGGTCGAAATCCATGTCGCCGCTGTGGCAACCCACCGCCGCAAACAGCTCCGGATGCCTCATGCCGAGCCGGAGCGCACCGAATCCTCCCGACGATTTGCCGACGACTGCCCGATGCCTCGCGTGAGCGAGCGTGCGGAATTTGCGGTCAATGTGCGGCATCAGCTCGCTGGTCAGATAGGTCTCGTAAGGCCCGGTGGCCGTTGAATCGACATACTGCGATCCGCCGTAGCGGGTCATGCAGTCCGGCATGACGACAATGGTTTTCGGCATCTCGCCGCGCCGGATCATCGAGTCGATCATCTCCGGCAGGGTCTGACGGCCAAAACCATAGTTCAGAAAGCTTATGCCCGTCGAGGCGAATCCCGCAAGCAGATAGATTACCGGAAAGCGTTCTGTTCCGTTGTAGGATGGCGGCAGGTAAACCGGCACGTGGCGCGTGGCCGGATCGCCGAGCGGATTGCCTTTCAGCAATGAACTTTCGATGGCTTCGAACACGACGTTCGGGCGGGCATCGTCGCAGATCATGCAACGCCCTCCTCCATCATCTTCTTGTTGCGCTTTTTCTGTACAGCGGCTGAAATGTAGATGCTGATTTCGTACAGCACGATCATCGGAATGGCGATGACTGCCTGTGTGACCATATCGGTTGACGGCGTGACGATGGCGGCGATGATCAGCAGCGCTACGACCGCATGGCGACGGTAAAAGCGCATGAAGGCCGGGGTTAGCAAACCGATTTTCGAGAGCACATAAGATACGAAGGGCAGCTCGAAAACCAGACCGGTTGTCAGCAGGGTGCCCATGAAGAAACTGATGTAGTCCTGGATGGCGATGTTGTTGGCGATGAGTTCGGAGCCGAATCCCGCAAAGAATTTCAGTGAGATTGGCAGGAAGACAAAGTAACCGAAAGCGATGCCCGAGAAGAAGCAGATCGAAATGAAGAAAATGATAAAACGGCTGGCTGCTTTTTCGGTTTCATGCAAGCCAGGTTCGACGAATTGCCATATCTGCCAGACCAGAAAGGGGAACGCGAGCACAAATGCCGCAAAAACAATCACTTGCAGGTAGAGCGAAATCTGGCCGTAGGGCACAAGGTTCTGCAAATGAATGTTCGGGCCACTCTCTTTTAGTGGTCTGATGAGTACCTGGTTGACGAGAAAGTCTGAAAAGAATGCGGTAACGATGGCCGCTACAACAAATGCGATAAGAGACCAGATGAGCCTCCAGCGAAGCTCTTCGAGATGATCAAGGAAGCTCATGCCGTCTTCCGGTTCGGCCTCCCCTTCCGGCTCTGCCGTTTCTGTTTTAACCTGGGGGGCTGAATCTGCTATTTCGCCAGGGGCTTTTTCCAGCGCCTTGAAATCGTCTTCAGGAAAATCCAGACTGTTCTCGTTTTTCAGCTCCTCCTGTTCTTCTTTTTCGGGTACCGTTGGAAAGGCTGGCTCTTGATCGTTTCCGGTTTCCGCGCCGGTCCCTTTGCCGTCCGCTGGCGGTATGGTTGGTTCGTTTTCGTTGCTCATGTCGAAGTACGGTGCCGGGTCGCTTTGCGAGGCGCGGCCAAGGTTTGAGAAAAATTCAGGAGGATGCCGGGCAATGTGTGGCGTTGGGTGCCTTGAGAGCCGGTAATCCGTTTCATAGTAACAAAGATCGTTCTTGTGCGCAAATGGTTTTTTAGCTGTAAAGCTTCGCCGGAAAGAGCTGTAAAGGAGGGGTGACGGATACCGATTTGCTCAATCATGGAAATATCGATAACTTCTCACGGTTTTGAACGTAAGCGCAATCGCGCCGGGCATTTGACGGTGCACCAAGCACAAAGGATCAGGTTGTGGATATTAATGTGGTAACATTTTCTGTTACGGAAGAGCTGAAACAGTTCCAGGAGCGCTACAAAACGGTGCTTCATTCAAGCAACAGCCTGGTTGACAAGGTCACGCGCTATGTGCTCCGGCAGCAGGGCAAGCAGATCAGGCCGACGCTGGTGATTCTTGCGGCCAAGGTGTGCGGCGGCGTCCACGACGTCACCTATCGCGGCGCGATCATGGTGGAGCTGCTGCATTCGGCCACGCTGATCCACGACGATGTGGTGGACGGTGCCGAAATGCGCCGGGGGATTCCCTCGATCAACGCTCTGTGGAAAAACAAGATATCGGTGCTGATCGGTGACTATCTACTCTCCAAGGGTCTGCTCTACTCCCTCGAAAACAAGGATTACCGGTCGCTGCATTTGGTCTCGGAGGCGGTTCGCCGCATGAGCGAGGGGGAGATTCTCCAGATCCAGAAAACTCGCAGCCTTGACATCACCGAGGAGGATTATCTGAGTGTCATTGCCGACAAAACAGGCTCGCTCATCGCCACCTCGTGCGCCATCGGCGCGGCCAGCTCCACCGACTCCGAAGACGAGATCGCCAGCCTGAAGAGCTATGGCGAATTTCTCGGCCTGGCCTTCCAGATCAGGGATGACCTGCTGGACTACACCGGGGATTCCAAAAAAACCGGCAAGCAGCTCGGCATCGATATCAAGGATCGCAAGATTACTCTTCCGCTGATCTACGCTCTTCGTCAATCGGACAAATCGGAGCAGAACAAGATCAAGTCGATTCTGAAAAGCTCCCGGAAGCGTTCGGTCAGGAGCGGCGAAGTAATTGACTTTGTCACCCGGAAGGGGGGGCTTGATTATGCCGCCGAAGTTGCGGAAGGCTTTGCGGACAAGGCGCTCGAATCGATTGCCCATTTTCCCGAAAGTGACGCCAAGCGTTCACTCCAGCTTCTTGTCGATTTTGTCATGAAACGGCAGCATTGAACTCAACCAACGCCAATCCAGTATTTTCAGACCGGTCAGCCAAGATGAAAAAAGTACTGATATTTCTTCTGTTCCTTCTGATTATCGCCATTGTCGCCGTCGATAGCTTCCTGTTGCCGTACTATACCGAAAGCGGCTCGCAGACCACGGTTCCAAATGTCACGAACATGACCTATGACGCCGCCAAACGGGAATTGCGCAGGGTTGGTCTGAACGCGATGAAGAGTTATAATGTGCGCTATTTGCCCGATGTCCCGCCAGATCGGGTCATCGATCAGGTCCCTGAGCCCGGTTCGATAGTTAAGCCGGGACGCAGCATCATTCTGGTGCTTAACCGTCTGGACAAGCCCAGCTATCCCGTTCCGGATCTGGTTGGCCGTACCGAAGCGGAAGCGCGCACGGAACTCGAACGGCTTGGAATGGTCGTCGCCGAGGTGCAGACGCAGGTTGTTTCCGATGCCGATCAGGACGGCAGGGTGCTCAGCCAGTCCATACCGCCCGATGTGGTGCTCAAGTCTGGCAGCCAGGTGTCGTTCATTGTCGGCAAACTCGAGCAGGAGCCGACAGGTATGCGGCTTGTCATCGTGCCCGACGTGCTCGGCATGTCGGTCGATCAGGCAAGAAGTGTCATTGTCAAAGACGGTCTATTGTTGGGCAAGATCAGTTATGAAAACTCTGACCTTCTGGTACCCGGTACGGTTGTTTCCCAGAAGCCATCGGCAAACGCGATGGTTCAGTTTGGCCGGCCGGTTGATATTACCGTTGTCGGCAACCCCAATTAACCGCCGGGTTGTTTGTCGGTACTTGCCTTTGCCTGTCATGATCCGATCAGGCAGGGGGAGGATGAAATATGAGTGACTATCTTTTTTTGCTCGCTGGTATTGTCTTTGCCGCGATTGGTGGAGAATTGTTTGTCAGAGGTTCGGCGGGAGTGGCATCAGTGCTCCGTATTTCGCCTTCGATAGTCGCGGTCACGATTGCTGCGTTTGCGACCTCGAGTCCGGAGCTTTCCGTGGCGATCAACTCCGGACTTGCCGCAAAATCGTAGCTCTCTCGGCGACGCGCTCGGCAGCAACATCGTGAATATCTCGCTTGTTCTCGGCATTACGGTGCTTATTTCAGGTATTCCGGTTGGCGCGGAGGTGCTGAAACGCGATGCACCGGTGGCGATTCTGGCCCCGTTTCTGACCGTGATTCTGCTCGTCGATGGCATGATTGATCGGCTCGAAGGGATGTTCATGCTCGCCATTTTCGCGGCATGGATGGTCTCGACGGTTACTCTGGCCCTGAAAAACAGAACGCCTGCAAATGGCCAGGTGACGGTCACTGACTGGCGTGGCCATGCAGATGATTCCGTTTCCGGCTGACTTTTCGCTCCGTGTGCTTGATCTCGGCGCAGGCACAGGCCTCTTCGCTGCGATGGTAGCACAGGCATATCCCAACGCCACGTTTCATCTCACGGACATCTCGGAAGCAATGCTTGAGGTGGCGAGAAAGCGCTTCGCCGGAAATCCGCGAGTGAGTTTCGCGGTTCAGGAGCACCTCGAACTTGCCGAAGAGCCGGAGTTCGATCTGGTTATATTCGCCTTCTCGATCCACCACCTCGAACACGAGGCAAAGCGCGAACTGTTGTGCAAGATTTTCCACGCTCTGCGCCCCGGCGGCGCCTTCATCAACGCCGATCAGGCGCTGGGGGCAACGACCGAAAATGAGGAAAGCTACGAAAGCCAATGGTTCTCCGACGTGAGCGCCAATGGAGCTACAGCCGAAGCGATACATGCCGCAAAAGAAAGAATGCGCGCCGACAGGAACGCAACGCTTGCCGATCAACTTGCATGGCTCGAAGAAGCCGGGTTTGGCGAGGTGTGTTGCGCGTATGCGAGGTTCCGGTTTGTAGTGTATGGAGGGAGGCGAGGATGATTGGTTGAGATCGACGACCTGCTGTTACGGCACTCTTTTGATCTGTCGAGACTACGCATGATTAACGATCAGGAGGCTCGAGAACATAGTTGGCGAACCGTTTTTTTATTACCAGGGGGGCAGAATGCCACTGCGCCTGAACTTCAGCGGTAGTTTGCCTTTTTGTACTCTTCGCGCATGTCCTTGATACCGGTGGTGCGGTCATTGCCGTCGCTGATGATGCCGAAGTATTCGAGGATGATTCTGAAGACGAGCCAGATGCCCGCGAAAAGAAGCTTGATGCTTTCGATAATGGAGGTGAAAAACTTCATGGGTGATGGCATTGAATAACGGCCGGAGGGTTAAACGAAACTTCCGGCCGAGTACGGAGAAAGCCTGAATATAAAAAAGCCATTCGACGAATGGCTTTTTTCATTGTCAGATTTGAGAACGTGATTATCCCTTAATCTGTTTCTCGGCTGCAATCCAGTCCTCTTCATGTCCTCCATCGGTCATGCCTCGTTCGACCCAGCGGTAGTAGGCGGCGACCCGGATATGCTCTTCAACTGTCTCCGGGCTTGCGGCAGGGGTTTCTGGAGCCATGGGCTTGGCGCTTGCTTTTTTGCGCGGCTTGGCAGTTTTGGCGTGTTTAGGCTCTTCTGGTGCAGCTATTTTTGCGGTTTTAGATTTTGCAGATTTTGGTTTGGTTTCAGCGCTTGCAGCGGCTTTTTTAGCCGTTTTTTTTTCGGGCGTTACTTCTGGAGCCTCTTTGGCGGTAGATTTTTTAGCCATGGTATTCAGAGATATTCTTCGATGAATTATTTCGTCCGGAACCGGGCGTTCATATAAAAAAACTGCGCCCAATGTAAGAACAAGATAATCAATTCAACTGCTCAGAGTAAAGAGGGTTCGTCACGATTTCACCAGTCTGCAATAATCATAATGATGAATGTACAGAAGCAGAGTTATGTGTTTGTCCTGACCCGGGCGAGTATTGTTATCCTGAATGTTTCCAGTTGTCCTGTTTTCAGAAACATCCATGGTCTTAATCTTCCTTTAGCCTGTTTTTGAAGAGGGCAGGGATGCTGATGATGGAGAGGATGGTGATCGCCTGTACCATCATGAAGATGTCTTTGGGGACGAGGGTGTTGACCGCGAGGCCGCCGTAGTCGAGCCAGGCGAAAAGAAATGCAGCGATGATGATTCCGGTGGGGTTGGTTCCAGCAAGCAGGGCGACGGCGATGCCCATGAATCCGGCTCCGGTGGAGAGCCCGGCCTCGAACCAGTGCTTGTAGCCGAGCACGAGGTTCGAGGCGGCGAGGCCTGCCATTGCGCCCCCCATCGCCATTGCGCCGAGGGTATGGCGGGCGGTGTCTATTCCGGCGTGGCGCGCAGCCTGGGGGTTCAGGCCTGAGGCGATCATGTCGTAGCCGTAGCGGGAACGGTAGAGCAGCACGGCAGCACCGGCGGTGATGGCGAGGGCAATGAAGAGCGACAGGTTGGCAGGGGAGTGCCAGCCGAGGCCGAAGAGCGTGTCGAAATCGGGCAGCCACCCACCGGCGACGATGGCGGGCGTGTGCACGGTCGAAGGAATGGCGAAGCGGTTGGTGAGCAGGTAACCGGTGATCGCGAGGGCGATGAAGTTCAGCATGATGCTTGAAATCACCTCGTTGACGCCACGCCGTACCTTCAACCATCCAGCGACCATCGCCCATCCGGCGCCAGCGGCGCTGGCCACGAGTATCAGAGCGGGCGCGGCGACAAGTGCGGGCGTACCGGCAGGGAGGGCGATGCCGCAGAGGGCGGCGGCGAAAGCGCCCATGAGAAGCTGTCCCTCTCCGCCGATGTTAAAGAGTTTCACTCTGAACGGCAACGCTACGGCGAGGCCTGTGAAAATCAGCGTCGTCGCCCGGAAGAGCACCTGCCCGATGCCGTAGCCGGAGGTGAAGGTCGAACGGAGCATCTTCTGGTATACCTCGATCGGGTCACTGCCGGTGGCGGCGATGATAAGGCTTCCCGCCAGAAGGGCGAACAGAAGCGAAAGTGCCGGAATGAAAGGTTTGACGCTGCGTTTCGACATCGAAAAAATGAGGTTTCAGGTGATGTGCATACCGATCTCTTTCTCGAAGCCCGACTCGTGATCGCGTCCCCGCCAGACCTCCGTTTCGCTGAATTCGTGGCGGATCGCGCCTTTGTAGAGGCAACCGATTCGAGTCGAAAGAGCGACAATCTCTTCGAGTTCCGACGAAATGAGCAGGATCGCCAGACCGCTTTTGCGAGCGTCGATGATGCGCTTGTGAATCTGCTCGATAGCGCCGATATCGACGCCGCGCGTTGGCTGCGCCAGCACAAGCAGCTTCAGTTGGGGGCGTTCCATTTCACGCGCCACCACGATCTTCTGCTGGTTACCGCCAGAGAGAGAGGCGATGGGCGGATTGGTTCCCGCCGCACACCGGATGTCGTATTGCTCGATCATGGCCGTAGCATTTTTGTGAACGGCGTCACGATCAAATCCGATGCCGCGATGGAATGCTTTTTCGCGATGCCTGCCGAGGATCAGGTTTTCCTCGATGCCATATTCAGCGATGATCGCCGATTTGTGCCGGTCTTCGGGTATCATCGAAACGCCGAGTGCAGCGATTTCCGACGGATTCTTGCCAAGCGTCTCCTGGGCGTCGATGGTGATCGATCCGCCGGTTTTGCCGCTGCGATCGAACGTTCCCCACAACAACGAGAGCAGCTCGCTCTGGCCGTTGCCCTCCACTCCGGCGATGCCGTAGATTTCTCCTGCTCTCACGTGCAGCGTCAGGCCGGTGAGTTTGTCGATGCCAAGCGGCGAGCGGTAGGTCAGCTTGTCGATCGAGAGCACTGTTTTACCCGGAGTCTGCGGCGCATTGGCGGTTCTGAGCAGAACATCGCGCCCGACCATCATTCTCGCCAAATCCTCCTTGCTGGTCGATGTGGTCGGCACGGTGCCGACCAGCGACCCTTTGCGCATGACGCTCACCGAGTCCGAGACGGTGAGTACTTCGTCGAGCTTGTGGGTGATGAGCAGGACGGTACGCCCTTCGGCGGCGAGCGAGCGCAGCGTGGCAAAGAGTCGCGCGGTTTCGGGCGGCGAGAGCACGGCGGTCGGCTCGTCGAGAATCAGGAGCTTGGCACGTCGGTAGAGCAGCTTGAGAATTTCCACGCGCTGCTGTTCGCCGACCGACAGGGTTGAAACCAGTGCGTCCGGATCGACTTCGAGTCCGTGCTGCTGGCTGAGCTGGCGAATTTCCTTGCCGATGCGCCGGGTTGGCAGTGCTAGGCGGCTCTCCTCCTTGCCGAGAATGATGTTTTCCGTCACCGAGAGGGTCGGCACCAGCATGAAGTGCTGGTGCACCATGCCGATTCCGGCCTCGATGGCTTGCCGCACGGAGCTGAATTTCACCGCCTTGCCATCGATTTCAATCGTCCCGGAGTCAGGATGCAGCAGGCCATAGATGATGTTCGACAAGGTGCTTTTGCCCGCGCCGTTTTCGCCGACGAGCGCGTGGATCGACCCCGCTTCGATCGAAAGCGAAACGTTGTCGTTGGCCTTGAGGCTGCCGAAGGTTTTGGAGATTCCGGAGAGCTTTACTGCTGTCGCCATGAAGATACTCCGCGCCTAAATCCAGCTGATGACTGTCTTTATCGCCTCCTTGCTGTCGAGGGCGATCCTGTAGGCAAGTTCGTACTGGCTGACCGGGAAGACGTTAGTGAAGAACTTTTCGGTTTCGAACGCTTCGGTTTCAAGCAGCGCCTTGGCTTCGATGAGATGCTGTTTGTCAGTGACGCTTGAACACACGATAACCGGTTCCTTGTGCTGGATCAGCCGATAGTCGTAGCCGAGCACTTCGTAACTGCCCATGAGCAGTACCTTGGCCTTCGGTTTCAGGAGGCGCATCACCTTTTCAACCATCAGGATGCGGCCCGTCGTCTCGATGACCAGGTCGTAGCGGTCGTTGAAGTCATCGGTGAAATCGACGATCTCGATGCCGATGTTTTCGGCGTGCGAGAGCTGGCCGCGAAGCGGGAAGTTTTCGAGGGCATCGACGTGGCGGATACCGCGATAGTGCAGGTATTCCGATACCATCAGCCCCACCGAGCCCAGGCCGAGCAGGAGCACTCGCATCGAAGGGTCGAGCGCCACTTTTTCCATCGCGCTGAGCACATACCCTACGAGGCCTGTCAGGAGGTCGCGATGGATCGGCTTCCGGCCAAGCGCGAGCACGTTCTCCTCCGAGGTCGGAATGACTTCGGCGTGACAGCCGTAATAGGGATCAATGCCAACCCAGCAGTCGCCCTTGAAAGCATAGACGAAATCACCCTCTTTCACGCTGGTAACCTCTGGGCCGACCTGCATCACCTGACCGATGGTCTCGCTGCCCGGCATCACGGGATAGGCGAGCACCTTGTGCGACACCGGTTTGTTGGTCAGGAGCAGACGGTCGAGGCCTGGCGTGATGGTGCTGGCGATCGTCCTGACGAGAATGTCACGTGGCCTGTTGGCCACGTACTTCACGGACTGGAGCTTGAGCTTGTTGGCTTTGAGGAAGACGAGGGCCTGCGCTTCTCCCTGCATGGTCGTCTGTCGATTGTCTTGGGTTTCAGATGTTCAGTACAGCGTTCATGAGCCATGAGACCCCGCTGATGCAGACTGAGCCGAGCACGGCCCACCAGAAACTCTGCACACCGAAGCTGTCTACCAGCACAGCGGCGAGTTGCAGCATGAGCGCGTTGATGACCAGCATGAAAAGGCCGAGCGTGAGGAGCAGGAGCGGAATCGAAAAGAAAACCAGCACCGGCTTGATGAGGGCGTTGATGAGGCCCAGCACCAGCGCTACGATGAGCGCTGCGCCGAAACTCTTGATGGTAATGCCCGGAAGCATGTGGGCGGTCACATACACCGCTGTGGCACTGATGAGCCAGTGAATCAATATCCTGAACATGGTAATCTCCTTTTTTGGCGCTCACGTATCAACTTTTGCTCTTGTCTACTCTAATGTAAGACATTTCGCCAAAACGCAGAATATCTGTAGGGGCAACCCTCGCGGTTGCCCAAACCCGCCGTCCGTCGCGTTCATTTTTTCCTTCACACTCCCATCGCTTCGAGCGCTTCGTGCAGCGTGCGGCAGCCGGCGATTCTGATGGGCAGCTTCTTCAGCGACGGCTTCAGCTCGCGGGTGTTCGACTCCGGCAGCACGATCGACGTGAATCCGAGGTGCACCGCCTCGCGGATGCGGCGCTCGCCGTCGCTGATGGCGCGCAGCTCGCCCGACAGGCCGATTTCGCCGCAGCAGCAGGCCGTCGGGTTGCATGGCTTGTCCTGCAAGCCGGAGGCGACGGCGGCGGCGATGGCCAGGTCAGCCGCCGGTTCGACCAGCTTCAGGCCGCCTGCGATCTTGACGAACACATCCTGTCCGGCGGTCTGGAACTGCAACCGCTTTTCGAGCACGGCGAGGATGATCGCGATGCGCTTGAGGTCAAACCCCGTGCTGATGCGCTGCGGCATCGAGTAGCCGGTGCGCGACACCAGCGCCTGCACCTCCACCATCAGTGCCCGCGACCCCTCAATTCCAGCCAATACGGCGGTACCCGGCACGTCCGTCCGGCGGTCGGAGATGAAAAACTCCGATGGGTTCGAGACCTCGGTTAACCCCTCCTCCCCCATCTTGAAAACGCCGATTTCGTTGGTTGGGCCGAAGCGGTTCTTGACCGAGCGGATGATGCGGTAGCGCTGGTAGTTTTCGCCCTCGAACTGCACGACCGTATCGACCATGTGCTCCAGCGCCTTCGGCCCGGCGAGCGACCCCTCCTTGGTGATGTGCCCGATGATGAGCAAAATGAAGTTCTGCTCCTTGGCCGCGCGGATGAGCGAGGCGGCGCACTCGCGAATCTGGGTGATGGTGCCCGCCGAGCTCTGGTAGTCGCTCGAATAGACGGTCTGAATCGAATCGACGATGACCATCTCCGGCTGCTCATTCGCGATGGCATCGAGAATCCGTTCGAGCGCAACTTCGGAGACGAGGCGGAGGTTTGGTGCCTTGATCGAAAGACGCCTGGCGCGTTCGCGGATCTGATTCGGCGACTCTTCGCCCGCAACGTAGAGCACCTTTTTGCCCGCCAGGCGCGGTACGAGCTGGAGCATCAGCGTTGATTTACCGATGCCCGGTTCGCCGCCCACCAGAATCGCCGAAGCCTCCATCAGTCCGCCGCCGAGCACGCGATCGAGTTCACCGATGCCGGTCAGCGTGCGGTGAAAACCGGATGGCGCGTCGTCGTCGAGGTTCTGCACTTCGGGCATGGAGCCGGCGGGGCGCTTCTTGCGGACTTTGGCATCCGGCTCTTCCAAGTGGGTTTCAACCAGTGTGCCCCAGCTCTGGCACTCGAAGCAGCGCCCCTGGTATTTCAGCGAAACGGCCCCGCAGGCGGAGCAGACGTAACGAACGGTGGATTTGGCCATGAAGCGGTTTCTGTCGTTTTTGTCACCGAGTTTCCGGCGTTGGAAGTTTCGGTTCGATTGATTACATAGGGTGTTCTTACGCAGAAGCGTCGCTGTTTCAGTGCAACGTCCTTGCTCGCTGCGCCGTTGATAGGTACAGTGAACGATCAAAGTAAAAAGATAGTGAAGACTCCTCAAACGCTCAGGCAGATTTTCCAGCCCTCGTTTTTCATCCACTCCTTCCTTGCTAAAGATGTCAGTTGTCTCCATTGGTGAAGTTCTCGTTGACCGCGCGGTGCTCGATGCGCGGTTCAGTTGCAATCTCGACCTGTGCCACGGCGACTGCTGCGTCGAGGGCGAACTCGGCGCGCCAATTGACGATCGGGAAGCGCGGTTCCTCGAATCCGCCGTCGAGCCGCTCCGTTCGATGCTGCCGGAACGGAATCTCCGCTACATCCGGCGTCATGGCTGCGCGGAGGTCTATCAGGGAAATCTCTACACCAAAACCATCGACGGGCGGGAGTGCGTCTTCGTCTATCACGAAAACGGCAAGGCGCTCTGTGCTGTCGAAACGGCGTGGAAGAAAGGGCTGCTCGATGCGACCAAACCGTTGTCGTGCCGCCTTTTCCCGATCCGGGTGCGAAAAAAGTTTGGATTGGACTATCTTGTTTATGAACAGCACACCATGTGCCGTGATGCCCGTCGTCAGGGGGCTGAACAGGATGTCAGGCTGATCGATTTCCTCGAAGCGCCACTTGTTGAAAAGTACGGACACGACTGGTACATGAGCTTGAAGGAATTTGTCGCATCCATCTGAGGTATCATGGCGGAGATGAGGCTACAACAGCGCCAGACCGCCCAGTTGTCGGCGCAGCAGGTGATGACCAACCAGTTGTTGCAGCTGCCGCTGATGCAGCTCGAGCAGCGGATTTACGACGAGGTTCAGGACAATCCCATGCTCGAACTGGTCGAGGAGCGTCGTCAGGACGATGGAGCGGCTGGTTCCACTCAGGCGGCTACCGCTGATTCGGCGGAGATGTTCGATTCGGTCTCCCGCTTCGAGCGTTCGTCGATGAAGGTTCGCGCCGATGGAGGGAACCGGGAGACCGTTTCTGCCGGCAGGACTAGCGGCTCGGCTTCGGGCGGCGAGGAGCGTTTTTTCCAGGCGGTGCAGCACGACACGCTTCACGAACGGTTGTTGCGCGATCTCTCGCTCCAGGAGGGGATTGGAGAGCGCGAGGTGCGCATCGCCGCCGAGATTCTCGGCAACCTCGACAGCGATGGCTATCTGACCGAACCGCTGGAAGTGATCATCGATGGGCTTCGACAGTCAGATATCGATGCCAGCGAGGCAGATGTTCGCGAGATACAGCAGAAAATCTGGTATCTCGATCCGCCCGGCGTGGCGGTGGCCAATCTTCGCGAACGCCTGCTGGTTGAACTTTCGGTGTACGAACACGAGCACGATCCCGAAGCGGTCGGCGTTGCGCGAACGATCCTCAATGAAGCGTTCGACGACTTCATGAACAAGCGCTTCGACCGGCTGCTGAAAAAGCTGAATCTTCAAAAACGCCAGCTCGAAGCCGCTATCGATGTGATCACGTCGCTTGATCCGCATCCGGGTGAAGCGTTTTTCGATGAGGGAGGGCACTACATTTCGCCCGATTTCATTGTTATCTACGAAAATGGCGCGTTGACCGCGGTTTTGAACGACCGGAGCAGTCTGTCGGTCAGAGTGTCGGACGAGTATCGGGAGGTGCTTGCGAAGCGGAAGGTGCCAAAGGAGGATCGGCAGTTCATGCGCCAGAAGCTCCAGCGGGCCAATGAATTTGTCACTGCCCTGCAAGTCCGGCGGCAGACGCTGCTGAAGGTGATGGAGGCGCTGCTGGTGGCGCAGGCGAAGTTTTTCATCGACGGCCCGCGCTATCTTCAGCCGCTTGTCATGAAGACGATCGCCGAGCAGACGGGCTACGATATTTCAACCATCAGCCGAGCGGTGAACGGAAAATACGTTCAGACCCGTTTCGGGGTGTTCGAACTGAAATATTTTTTCAGCGGTGCGGTATCGACCGACGAAGGCGAGGAGCTGTCGTCGAGGATCATCAAGCAGCAGCTTCGCGATCTGATCGAGGGGGAGAACCCGGTCGAGCCGCTCAGCGACGACCGGCTGGCGGAATTGCTGAGCGGAAAAGGGGTGCAGATCGCCCGCCGCACGGTTGCAAAATACCGTGAACAAATGCAAATTCCAGTTGCAAGATTAAGGAAAAAAATAGGTTAATCATTATTTCGACTACGACTCCATGGGCTACGAAAAACCGCAGATACGATCGACTACCGTTATCGGCATCATCAGGGATGGCAAGGCTGCGCTTGGCAGCGACGGTCAGATGACGCTTGGTAACACCGTGATGAAGCACTCTACCCGCAAGATACGGAGCCTCTACCAGGGCCGGTTCATTACCGGATTCGCCGGAGCCACCGCTGATGCACTGACGCTGCTCGACCGTTTTGAATCAAAGCTCGAAGCCTACAGCGGCAAGCTCGACCGCGCCGCCGTGGAGCTCGCAAAAGACTGGCGTACCGACAAGTACCTGCGCCGTCTCGAGGCGATGCTGGCCGTTGTCAGCACCGACAAGGCGCTCATCATCTCCGGCACGGGCGACGTCATCGAGCCTGAAGACGGCATCGTGGCCATTGGCAGCGGTAGCATGTACGCATTGGCCGCCGCGCGCTCGCTCATGAAGCACACCACGCTCTCCGCAGAAGAGATCGTCAGGGAAAGTCTGCAAATTGCCGCTGACATCTGCATCTACACGAACGACCATATTGTCATCGAAACTCTGTGACCCAGCGCATCTGCGTCAAGTCGCAGCAGGTCCATTTTCATGAAATTCCCAACGACACTCAATGAACAACGATATTCAGGATATGATCCAGCCGGATGAGCCTCAGGATTTTCCGGTCAAACTCATCGACAAGGAGCAGCTCACGCCGACACAGATCGTCGAGCAGCTCGACAAGTACATCATCGGCCAGAAAGACGCCAAGAGATCGGTAGCCATCGCGCTGCGTAACCGGCTCCGCCGCCAGAATGTGAGCGAGGAGCTGCGTGACGAGATCATGCCGAACAACATCATCATGATTGGCCCGACCGGCGTTGGCAAGACCGAAATAGCCCGGCGTCTGGCCAAGCTTGCCAAAGCTCCCTTTGTTAAGGTCGAGGCCTCAAAATTCACCGAGGTTGGCTACGTTGGTCGCGATGTCGAGTCGATGATCCGTGACCTGGTCGAGCAGGCGGTGGCGATGGTGCGCAGCGAAAAAACGGAGGAGGTTCGCGAAAAAGCGGCGCTGCTGGTCGAGGAGCGTCTGCTCGACATTCTTCTGCCTCCCGTGAGCGGGCTCGAAGAGTCGGAACACGTTGGCGACGAAGAGGAGGCCGTGGTTGTTGAAGGTGACGCCGAGGTGGTGGTGGAGAAGAACCTCGAACGTGAAATCAACCGCAAAAGCCGCCAGAAGATGCGTGAGCGCCTGCGCGACGGCAGAATGGAGGATCGCCAGATAGAGCTGGAGGTCAGTAGCGACGGTCAGGGGGGCATGATGCAGATATTTGGTCCACTCGGGCAGATGGAGGAGATTGGCAACATCATGCAAGATCTGATGAGCGGTATGCCGAAAAAACGCAAAAAGCGCCGCATGACCATCGCCGAAGCCCGCAAGTATCTGGAGCAGGAGGAGGTGCAGAAGCTCATTGACATGGATGCTGTGGTCAAGGAGGCGCTTCGCAAGGTTGAGGATTCTGGCATCGTGTTCATCGACGAGATCGATAAAATTGCTGCTCCAACCACCGGCGCTGGCGGCAAGGGCCCTGATGTCAGCCGTGAAGGCGTGCAGCGCGACCTGCTGCCCATCGTCGAGGGCACGGCGGTCTCCACCAAGTATGGCGTCGTCAAAACCGATCACGTGCTCTTTATTGCTTCGGGAGCGTTCCATGTGGCGAGGCCGTCCGACCTTATACCTGAACTTCAGGGTCGTTTTCCGATCAGGGTCGAGCTGAAAAGTCTTACCGAAGAGGACTTTTTCCTAATCCTGACCCAGCCGCGCAATGCGCTGATCAAGCAGTACCGCGCCATGCTCAAGACCGAACAGATCGATCTCGAGTTCACCGAGGAGGCGATTCGCGAGATTGCACGGACGGCGGCGAAAGTCAACGAGACGGTTGAAAATATCGGTGCTCGTCGCCTGCACACCATTCTGACCAACCTGCTCGAAGAGCTGATGTTTGGGATTCCTGAAATGGTCATGGATGGCACCATCGACAGGAACATAGTTATCGACGACAACCAGGTGCGCGAAAAGCTGGGCAAGCTAGTCGCCGACCGGGATCTGAGCCAGTATATCCTCTAAGCCAAAAAGCCGGAGCAACCATGATGAGCGCAACCTCCCTTCTGGTCATGAACGGGCCGAATCTTTCACGTCTCGGAAAGCGTGAACCCGAAGTTTATGGCAGTCTCACCCTCGACGAGATCAACCGGGGGATCGCGGTCGCGTTTCCGGAGGTGAGCTTCGAGTTTTTCCAGTCGGAGCACGAGGGTGCGCTTATCGAGAAGCTTTTCGAGATCGAAGGTCGCGGCGGTTTTTCGGGCGTCGTGCTCAACGCGGGGGCGCTGACGCACTACTCGATTGCCCTGCGCGACGCCATCAGCGCCGTTACGATGCCTGTGGTCGAGGTGCACCTTTCCAACGTGCACAAGCGGGAGGAGTTTCGTCACAAATCGGTGATTTCCGCCGTCTGCATCGGTGTGATCGCCGGTTTCGGAGTCGAGAGCTACCACCTCGGCGTAAGGGCGCTGCTGGGGAGGGGTAACCGTTGAACTGGGCCGGGAGATGACTGATTGGTTGGCTCAGACAGTTTTGTCTGAGTTGATAATTGCTTGAACCTTCGCCAGTTTGTCTTTTACTTTTCCTCAATCTCTTTCGATAGCTTGGCGATCAGCTTTTTGATCTCTTTGAGTCGTCTCACGTCGCTTTTCATGAGCACCGGTCTGGTTTCGGCTATCCGCAAGGTGTTCAGGGCTTCCTGTTTTCTGTCCTCTTCGAGGTAGAGCAGGGCCAGCTCGTGGTAGTGCCGGATGACTCGCGGGTTCAGGCTGATCGCTTTCTTGAAATCCTTTTCCGCCTCCTCGCGGCTGCCTTTGGGCATTTTGCCGACGAAGGTGCTGCCCATGAAGCGGCTGAACCAGCCAATTTTCGACGCCTCGAAGTTGTACGAACCAAGCATCGACCAAGCGACGTCGTCGTTCGGGTTCAGCGCGAGTGCTTTGTCAAGCTCACGTTTGATTTCAGCAGCTCTGTTCAGTTTCTCTTTTGCACCGATTTTGTCTGCTTTCAAGGCCAGAGCGGCGGCAAGCCAGGTGTGGGCGCTGGCGTTGTTTTCGTCGAGCTGAACTGATTTTCTCGCATATTCGACCGCTTTGTTGTAAAAGGGTATCCGTTTTTTACGTTCGCTCGGGTCGATCGCTTCCGCTATACTTATGTTGAGGCGGGCGAGCTTCCAGTAGAGCGTCGAGGATTGATCGCCTGTCTGGAGCATCGATTGGTAGAGCGAGTCCGCTTTTGCGTAGTGCAGCGAATTGAATGCCTTGTCGGCGGCATCGAGTTCGGCATTGTCAATGCACTGCTTTGCTTCCGCGCCGCTGGCCGGTTGCGACAGCAGGAGAAACAGCGCCGCCAGAAGCGAACTCAAAGCGTTTGGTCCGCGGCTTTTTGCCGATAATGGAACCGGTGTGCCTGCTATCTGAACCATGGTGACTCCGGATATTTCCTGTTAAGGCTGCGGTCGAGGCCGAGC
Organism: Chlorobaculum tepidum TLS; assembly: GCF_000006985.1. Lineage (NCBI taxonomy): Bacteria > Pseudomonadati > Chlorobiota > Chlorobiia > Chlorobiales > Chlorobiaceae > Chlorobaculum > Chlorobaculum tepidum. The sequence goes on along the minus strand of NC_002932.3, from coordinate 1,118,239 downwards.
CAGTGGCCTGTCGGCAGCACGATGAGCAGTATCGAAATGGCGACCAGCGGCGGGATGGTCAGGTTGTAGTAGCCGCCAGCCGCGAAGTTGAGCAGCATGAAGAGGCCAAAGGCTGCGTTGATGCGGGTCGTGACGCCGAAGAGCAGCGCGATGCCGATGGCGAGCTCGCCGATGGTGACAATCCAGGCGATGGGCATCACCAGCGGCAGGGCGAAGTGCTCCAGATATGAGGCCTGCCACACGGCGACGGTCGCTTCAAAGGAGCTGGACGTCGAGGCCGTGGCAAGCAGTTCGTGCAGCCGTTTCGTGAAGTGATGGGCGAGAATGTCGCTCCACATCCAGCCGTGGATGATTTTGTGGACGAAGCCGTAGATGAAGAGCGAGGTGTAAAGGTACCTGAGCACCAGCACGATTATGACGCCAAGTGTCTTGAGCTTGTGTGATTTCAGATAGTTGCTTTTCCACTCGAAATCGGTCATGACTTGCTGAACAAGGGTTCAAGGTTGCTTTTCCGTGGGGCATTGTTCGTCTTGCGCTATAATTTGAATGTATCGCAAACTTACGAAAAAAGCGCATTACAGAAGATGTTGCGGATCGACATCGACCGTGATGACAAGATTTTCTCCCCGAAAAGCGCTGAGGGTTTCGTATTGTACTTGCCGAAGCAGGGCGGCTGAGAGCTTGATGCCGGTGAGCTTGATGATGAGCTGGCTGCGGTAGCGCCCCTTTATTTTGCTGATGCCCGCCGGGGCGGGGCCGAGGATCGTGCCGAACGCTTCCGGCACCAGCGGTCGCAGATGCTTCCGCAGTGCCACCGCCCCTTTTTCGGCCACCGCTTCCGATGGCGACGAACACTCGAACTTGATGAGGCGGGTGAACGGCGGGTAGGCGAGTTCGCGGCGCGTGGCCATCTCCGCCTCGAAAAAGTGGCGGTAGTCAGCCCGGATGACGTGCTGGAACAGCTCGTTGTCGCGGTTGTAGAGCTGAAGCAGCACCTCGCCGGGCATCGACGAGCGGCCCGCCCGCCCGGCAACCTGCATCAGGAGCGAGTAGATGCGTTCGGCGGCTCTGAAGTCCGGCAGGTTCAGGCCGATGTCCGCCATCAGCACCCCGACCAGCGTTACCTCTGGAAAGTCGAGGCCCTTGGCCACCATCTGCGTGCCGAGCAGGATGCGGGCGCGCTTTTCGCGGAAAGCAGTCAGCATCGACGCATGGGCGTCCTTGGTCGAGGTGGTGTCGATGTCCATCCGCAGAATCTTCTCTTCGGGAAACAGCTCTCCAAGTTCCTCCTCGATGCGCTCAGTGCCACTGCTTTTGTAGAAGAGATTTTCCGATTTGCACGCAGGGCACGTTTGGCGGAACGGTTCAATGTGACCGCAGTAGTGGCAGCGCAGGCTCCGATCGCTGGCGTGATAGACCAGCGGAATGTTGCAGTGGCGGCATTGCGGCGTGTGGCCGCAGTCGAGGCAGAGCAGGCTGCCTGCGAAGCCCCGGCGATTTTGCAGGAGGATCACCTGCTCGTCGCGCTTGAGCCTTTCGCGGATGGCGTCGTAGAGCGCGCCCGAGATCGACGGTGTGACCCGCTGGCTGCCGGGCATCCAGACCAGCTCGATGGAGGGCATTCGGGCGTTGTCGATGCGTTCGGGCAGTTCGAGTAGTGTGTACTTGCCCTCCAGCGCGTTCCGGTAGGACTCGAACGATGGCGTTGCCGAGCCGAGCACGCAGAGTGCGTTTTCGAACATGGCGCGCATCACTGCCGTGTCGCGGGCGTGGTAGCGAGGCGTGCGATCCTGCTTGTAGGCGGCGTCGTGCTCCTCGTCCACGATGATCGCACCGACATTCTCCAGCGGCGCGAAAATGGTCGAGCGAGCGCCGAGCGCGATGCGTGCCTTGCCCTGTCGCAGCCGCTGCCAGGCATCGTACTTTTCGCGGTCGCTCATGGCGCTGTGCATGATCTGGATATCGTCGCCGAAATAGTGGCGGAACCGGGCGGCGGTCTGTGGTGTGAGTGAGATTTCCGGCACCAAAACAATGGCGGTTTTGCCCTCGGCGAGCACACGGCGGAGCAACTCGATGTAAACCAGCGTTTTGCCGCTGCCAGTTACGCCGTGCAAAAGGAAAGTCCGGAATTGCTGTTCGTAGAGCGCTTTGGTCAAGGCGTCAAGCGCCTGCTGCTGGTGCGGACTGAGGGAATGAATCTCCTTTTGCGGCTCGTCGAAGCGCAGGCTTTCGCCAGAGGGCGCTGCGGTTTCGATCTTTTCGGCGAGGCCGAGAGTGACAAGTCCGCTGAATACCGTTCGTGAAATACCGCCCTCTCCGGCGCGGAATAGCTGCTCCGGGCGCGAGGCGAGCAGCTCGAACGCCTCGCGTTTCTTTGGCGAACGTGCAATGAGTTTTTCCGGTTCATCGGGCAGCGTCTTCGCCAGTTTCCATGTGGTGACCGTGCGGGGCTTCGTTTCCACGAAGCTCTTGCGGACGTTGACCAGCCCGGCGCGTTCGAGTTCCGCGATCGCGCTGTACAGCTCCCTGCGACCGAGGCGTTTGCGGAGCTGGCGCACGGTGAGCCGTTTTTCAGTCGCCAGCGCTTTCAGGATGCTCCGGCGCAACCCCGTGCTTTTGACTCGTAATTCCGGGCTTTCGAGCTGGAACCCGGCCAGCTCCACCACGTCATCGACCGTACTCCTGAGCGGAGCCGGAAGGGTGGTGGAGAGGCAGTCGATGGGGAGGGCTGCGTAGTAGTCGGCAATCCACAAAGCGAGTTTCAGCATTACCGGCGTCAGCACCGGAACACCGCTGTTGAGCAGGTCGAGCACTTCGCCCTCGATGTCGCCCTCGCCCGCCTTTTCCAGCGACCAGACATAGCCCGTGTAAGCCGACGCTTTGTGGCGGGCAAGGTTCAGCAGCACCTGGCAGCCCGGCTGAATCGTCGTTTTGAGCCCCTCCGGCATGCTCAGCCGAAAAGGCTCGTCACGATAGATTCTTTCTACATAGACAATCGCATACATCAGCAATCAGGAGTTTGAAAGAAAACGGCAACAAGGGCAGGAAAAAGATTGCTCATTCAAAGTTCATCATTCATAATGAAAAAAAGCCAGTGGTTCAAACTGGCTTTTTTTTTCACGATATGCACCCGGCAGTTAGCCGTTGAGGGTGGCGATGATCTCATCTTTGATCTGTTCGACGGTGCCGATTCCTGCGATTCTGGAGTATTTCGGAGCGTCAGCGGAGCCGTTCATCGAGAGGTTGCGATAGTAGCCGACCAGCGGTTCGGTCAGCTCGTGGTAGGCTTTCAGTCGCTTGCGAACGGTCTCTTCGCAGTCGTCGTTGCGCTGCACCAGCGGTTCACCAGTGAGGTCGTCCTTGTCCGGTACAGCTGGTGGGTTGAATGTGACGTGGTAGGTGCGGCCAGAGGCGAGATGGACGCGGCGTCCGCTCATGCGTTTGATGATCTCTTCGTCAGGGACGTTCATTTCAATGATATGGTCGATTCGAATACCCCCAGCTCTCAGGGCTTCGGCTTGGGCCAGGGTGCGCGGGAAGCCGTCAAAAAGGCAGCCATTGGCGCAGTCTGGTTGCGCTATGCGCTCTTTGACAAGGCTGATGATGAGGTCGTCCGGGACGAGTCCACCCTCATCCATGATCTTTTTGGCTGCGAGTCCAAGAGGAGTGGCTGCCTTGACAGCGGCACGCAGCATGTCGCCGGTCGATATCTGGGGTATGCCAAAAGCTTCAGAAATATATTGTGCCTGTGTTCCTTTGCCGGCGCCCGGCGCGCCCAACAGGATTATTCTCATGAAACGATAGTCTTTTTATGAATTTTTTTTCAGGGAGATGACGGTAATTTTCGGTTTGGCCGGTTTTTTCACCTCTTCGACATCCGAATCCGGGGCAGTGGTCGTCTGTGCACCGTTCGTGGCGACTGGTATGGCCTGAGATGAGATGGGGGCCTTTACAGTTTCTCCACTGTTCTTGGATGACTTGAACTCTATCTGTTTTTTAACCGGTTTTTTTAGCTCAATAGACTTGGCCTTTGGTGTGCTTGGGCGGTGTTCGAGCGTGGATTCATCGAAAAGTTGCTGGAATGCCGCGTTCGAGTTTTTCGGGTCAATGGAGCGGTGAACGTATTCATCTTCATGGACGATCTGTGGTCTGAACTCGAAATCGAGTGAGGCCAGCATCATCCGGAGCATTCTGCGGCTTTCGCCGAGATCACCCTTGGAGTCGATCCTGGTGTGGGCTTTGCCGTTGACGGTGGTGATTTTCCGGCCATTGATGTCGGTTTCTTCAACCAGCCCGAACGTGACGTCGATCTTCATACCGAGCAGGGCGAAAGAGGAAACCTCTGCGCGGATGGTTTTCATGCCACCGACCGCCGTTTTCTGGTTCTTGAGTTCCCAGCCAACCCAGCTCTCTATTTTGTTGGTGATAAAGTTGGAGACATCTTCCAGCGGACAGGAGTAGCGGCGAACCTTGAGCTCACTGAAAACTGGTTTCTCGGAGGTATGGGTTGCATTGGTGGTCAGACAGTGATATACCTTGACCATTTCGTCTCTGAAGGGAAGGAAAGAGGATAAATCCATGAGATGGGCCGGTTAAAGATTTCTTCTCGGTTTCAAACCGTTATTACCTCACAGGCCGGGTGGCCAGCTGTCCGCATGCTGCGTTGATGGTTGCACCCTGACTTTTTCTGACGGTGACGAGCAGCCCGGCATCCAGTAACTGTTGAATGAACATGGTTTTCGAGCTACTGCAACCCGGCTTGAACTTCAAGGTAACGATAGAATTATAATCAATCAAATTAATTTTGCACAACACTCTCTTTGCGAAACGAACCAGTTTGCGGGCATCTTCAGGCGAATCGTTGATGCCTTCCAGCAGCATGTAGACAAGCGTAACTGGTTGGCTGGTTACGGAGTTATAAGAGTTTATCGCTTTGGCGAGTTTGTCGAGGGTAATGTCAGCGGCGATTGGCATCATCCGTTCCCGTATGAGCTGGTCGGCGCTGTGCAGCGATATGGCGAGTTTGGTTTTGAGTCCCGACCGGGCGATTCTGTCCATTTCCACGGGCAAACCGACGGTTGAAATCGTGATCTTTCTTTCGGAGATGCTGAATTGGTAATCCTTTTCAGTCAGCGTTCCGATCGACTCAAGTACATTGTCAAGATTCAGCAACGGTTCGCCCATGCCCATGAAGACAATATTGGTCAGCCCCCGCCAGTGGCGCTTCTGCGCTTCTTTTTCAAGCAGAAATACCTGATCGGTTATTTCCGATGCCGTGAGGTTTCTTCTGAATCCCATGTGTCCTGTTGCGCAGAAGGTACAGCGGAGCGGGCAGCCGATTTGCGAGGAGATGCAGGCAGTTATCCGCTCTTCCGAAGGGATGAGAACACTTTCGACCAGTTCGTTATCCTCCAGCTTGATGAGGAATTTTGCCGTTGGATTTCCGGTCACCAAACTGGCGTCCGTCGTTTCGCGTTCGGTGCCGACAAGTGAGGCTGGATGTATAATCCATTCAGAAGCGAGTTTCTGACGCAGTTGTTTGCTGAGGGTGCTCATTTCCTCAAAACGGAGGGCCTGATTACTGTACAGCCATCGATGGAGCTGATTTGCGCGATAAGCTGGCTCTCCGAGACGGGTCAAGAGTTCGGTAAGTTCCTTTCTGCCCAGTCTTCTGATGTTCAGACGGTGGCCATGCTGTTTTTCCTTTTCTTGGGTCCGCCTCTCTTCTGATATTTCATTTTTTTCCATTTTGTTGCTTCGCTTGCTCTTGATCGAAAAAAAAAGTACTCTTATTTGTATACGACGTCAAGTCTCCTTAGTAACCGTTGAAATAATTTAAAAGAAAGAATGTCTCTGGAACCATCGAAAGACAAAAAGGATTACAATCATCAGCTTCTCGACAAGGTTATTCATGCGAGAATTCGCTTTGCAGCACTGGCTTATCTGATGAGCGTCCCTGAAGCATCGTTCGTTGACATTCGCGACAGTATCAGAGCTACGGATGGAAATCTCAGTATTCACCTGAGAAAACTTGAAGCGGCCAGGTATGTGGAGTGCATGAAGAGTTTCGAGAGCCGCAAGCCTTTGACCAATTACCGGGTGACCAGCGAGGGCCGGGAGGCTTTTGCCCGGTATCTCAGAAATGTGGAGAAATTCTGTGAAGATATGCCGGATTTGCAAGTGCAGACGGCCTGATTCCCCTTTTTTGGGTTAAGTTCAGTTATTGCAAATCCTTTCGCGTTCTGCTGATGTCCTGAAATTATCGGATTCCGTCCGTCCGATTATTTCTGTATTATATGCTCGTTTCCGTTGAGTATTTCGCAAACTATTTCCAGCGCTGATGATTATACCCGAATATGGCCGGACATTGACCCCTGAAGAGTGGAGGCCGGTCGTCGATGAGATGCTGGAAGCCACGCACATTATTTTTACCACCCACGAAAATTCAGATGGCGACGGGCTTGGCAGCCAGGTCGCCCTTGCTCTCGCACTCAAGGCTCTGGGCAAGGAGGTTGCGATTTTCAATCCAACGGAAGTGCCGCCGAACTATCTGTTCCTGAAGGAACTTCATGAGATTAACCTTTTTCGTGACCGGGACGAGGAGTCCATGCAGGAGTTTTTTCTTGCTGATCTTCTGGTTGTGCTCGATGCCAATCTGCACGACCGTATTGGCAGACTTTGGCCGCATGTGGAGTTTGCCAGGCAGATGAGCCGACTCAAAGTGCTCTGCATTGATCATCATCTCGAACCGGAGGATTTTGCCGATATCACAGTGTGCGAAACCTACGCATCTTCGACCGGTGAGCTTGTCTGTGATCTTGTTACCGCCCTGGAGCTGCGTACCGGGCAGCAGCTGTTTACTCCCGAAGTGGCTTCAGCTCTCTATGCAGCTATCATGACCGATACTGGCTCGTTCAGGTTCCCCAAGACGACACCCTACACCTATCGACTTGCCGGAATGCTGGTCGAAAAAGGGGCCGATCCTGAGCTGGTGTACGACCGCATCTACAACGCCTTGACGCCGGAGGCGCTCAAGCTGCTTGGCCTTTCGCTTTCAAATATCAAGATCATTGAGAACGGTCTGATTTCCTGGCTTTTCATCACTCAGGAAATGCTCGAACAGACGGGCAGCAAGCTGTTCGACACCGATCTTATTATTCGCTATCTTTTGAGCGTGCCTACAGTGAAGGTTGCCGTTCTCCTTGTAGAGATGCAGGATGGACGGTGTAAGGTCAGCTTCAGGTCGCGGGGCAAGATTTATGTCAACCAGTTGGCCAAACACTATGGCGGCGGTGGTCACATGAACGCTGCCGGCTGCCTGTTGAGAATGTCGGCAGAGAAGGCGCAACTTGTGATTCTTGAGGATGTCCGGAAGTTCACCCTCGAACAGGTGGACAGTTAATTTCTTTCAATTATTTCCCATTTACGTGCAAGCATGAAATGTACTGTTACGGCTAAAGAGAGCGGCCTGGTTAATGCCGATATTCTCGTCCAGTTTTTCAGCAAAAAAGAGATGAAGCGAGATGCAGGCAAAGTTCTCGCAGGTCTGGGTGTTGTTGCGAGCCCTGATGGTGACTTCAAGGCCTCTGCCGGCGAGATTGCGATGCTCTACCGGCAGGCCTCGGGCAAAGAGGCTTCGAGGGTGATTCTTGCCGGTGTCGGCGAAGGCAAAACCGCCGAGGATTATCGCAAGGCTGCCGATTCCGTCGCTCGAAAGACGGTTGATCTGCATCTTGGCGTTCTCGCCCTTGATTGCTCGCCGATCGATGATTGGGCCAAGCAGTCGAAACAGAAGCCGGAAGAGCTGGCAGCCATTCTCGTTGAGGGCGTCCTGTCCGGAGCTTATCGCTTCGATCGCCTCAAGAGCGGCAAGCTCGACAAGGAGGAGACGAAGGAAGACAAGCCGAAAAACATCGAAGAGCTGGTGCTTGCCGGATGTGGGAGCAGGCTTGAGGCGATCGAAAAAGGAGCCGGGAAAGGAATGATTATCGGAGCTTGCCAGAACAGGGCAAGAGACCTGGTCAACCTGCCGGGCAACCATCTTTCTGCCGAAGACCTTGCCGAGGCGGCCATTGAGGCCGGTAAGCGAGGAGGCTTCGAGGTGACGGTGTTTGATAAAAAGAAAATCGTCGAGCTTGGCATGGGCGGTCTTCTTGCCGTCAACAAGGGAAGTGAGCAGCCACCGACCTTTGTCATTCTCGACTACAAGCCGAAAGGCAAGGCCAAAAAGACCATTGCGCTGGTGGGTAAAGGCGTGACCTTTGATTCGGGCGGCATTTCTCTGAAGCCGGCCCAGGGGATGGACGAGATGAAATCGGATATGTCCGGAGCCGCTGTGGTGATTGCCGCAATTGAAGCTGCTGCAAGCCTTGGTCTGCCGCTCAGGGTGGTTGGTCTGGTTCCCGCTACCGACAACATGCCAGGCGGCTCGGCGCAAAAGCCTGGTGATGTGATCACGACCATGTCGGGCATTACGGTCGAGGTTGGCAACACCGATGCCGAGGGACGACTGATTCTTGCTGATGCCCTGTTTTACGCCAAGAAAGAGTATAATCCTGATGTGATTATTGATTTAGCTACACTGACTGGTGCGTGCATTGTGGCGCTTGGCAACTCGGTGGCCGGACTTTTCAGCAATGATGAAAAACTGGCTGAGAGTATTTTCGAGGCTGGCCAGTCGTCCGGTGAAAAGGTGTGGCGGTTGCCGCTCTGGGATGAGTACGACGAGCTCATCAAGTCCGACGTTGCCGATGTGCACAATACCGGCGGACGCGGCGCGGGTACGATTACTGCGGCTAAATTTCTCGAGAAGTTTATCGACGGCCACAAGCACTGGGCGCATATCGACATCGCAGGACCGGCTTTTTGGGCAAAAGGCGGGTCGAAGACGCCGGGAGCAACCGGCTTCGGTGTTCGTCTCTTGCTTGATCTGCTTAAAGGCTGGTCATAAGACAGATTGACGGTAGATTCACCTGTTCATGCTTCACAACCCGCACAGGAGGCTTTGTTCCAATATGGCAGAGGTCAGGCAGAATCCGGTGGTGATCGTTCCGGGCGTGCTCTTCTGGGACTCCCTTTATGAGGTGATGAGGGAGGCTCTTTCGACCTGGATACCGGCAGAGAAAATCGCCATCGTTCCGGTCAATCTTCTCGACTGGCTCGGCTTTCCTCCATCGCCCGAGCGCTCGACCAACCGTGTCATGGCAGCTCTGGATCGAACGGTGCGAGCTATGGCTTCACGGTTTCCCGGCGAACCGGTCACCATCGTCGCGCATAGCGGTGGCGGAACGGTTGCCATGATCTATCTGCTGGAACGCCCGTTCCAGGGCGATGTTTACGCTGTCAATGGTCTGGTCGGCAGGCTGGTCACGCTTGGCACTCCATTTCATACCCATGAGCATTTCGCGAAAATCAAGACAGATTTTATTTTCAAACATCTCGGGCCTGAATTTTTTCAGAAGTACCAGGTCGTTTCGGTCGTTAGCAACCAGTATAAGGGCTCGCTCGATGGCGGTATGATCGAAAAAATGTGTTACATGTTTTACCGGGGAGTGACCGACGATGGAAATCTCGCCGGTGACGGGGTTGTTCCTGCGAGAAGCTGCTTTCTTGATGGCGCCAAAAATGTTACTATACTTGAATGCGAACATTTGCCAGCGCCGCATACAAAGTGGTATGGTACCAAAGATGGAGTTGAACAATGGATAGAGTGGCTTTAAAGCCCTTCAGGCGTATCGCCGTTATTTTACTAGCAGGAGCGGTGATCGCTACATCCACCTCTTGCAGCCGGGATGAACGGAAAAAAGAGGAAGAAAAGCATCTCGAGTCGATGATGTCAATCCTCGTTCAGGTTCAGAAGAATCTTGGACGGATTCGCCAGAAAGAGGCCGTGGTCGTTCGGCTTTCATCGGATGTGGAGGGGCGCAAGCCAAAGAGCGCCGAGCAGATCGGGCGCGAGATTAACACCAATATCCGCTTCATCGACTCCACGCTTTCGGCAAGCAAGAACCTTGTCGCGACGCTTGAAAAGCAGAATCACGAGTCCCAGTACCGCATCGCGGCGCTTGATCGCATGACCGGTCAGCTCAAGGGCGAGCTGGACAAGAAGGAGCTGGAACTTGGCGCCATGAAAAGGGAGATTGCGAAGCTAAACCGGCAGATTGCCCGGCTTACCAATACGGTCGATGTCATGGATGAGGCTATCAGCGACCAGGAAGACCAGATGGTCAAGGCCTATTACGTTGTTGGTACCGTCGATCAGCTTGTCTCCAAAGGGATTCTGGTGCCTCCAGGGCCGTTTTCCCGCTTTTTCGGTATGCGGCCTGTTTTGGCCAATGATTTTGATCTGCGGCCATTCAGGCAGGTGGATATTACCGAAACAAAAGATATTTATTTTGACAAGCCAGTTAGTCGACTGCATGTTATTACCCCGCATACAAAAGGTTCCTATGAACTCGTTGGCGGCAAAACATCCTCGCTTCTGTTGATCAGGAACGAGGCAGAGTTTTGGAAAAAATCCCGATGCCTGGTCATTGTCGTGGAATAAGAGATGTCTGAAAAGCATGTCTCTTGCTGCTCTTCCATTGGTTTATCTCACAAGGTTGAATCCTCGCCTTTCGGTAGTAACCGGAAGGCATTATCGTTTTTTTTCTGATCAATTAAACCACAGAATGCATGAAGATAACCATATTTGGTTCCGGTTATGTAGGCCTGGTTACCGGCGCCTGTTTTGCCGAGGTTGGCAATGAGGTTATGTGCGTCGATATCGACGAGAACAAGATCAATCGTCTCCTGAACGGGGAGATTCCGATTTACGAGCCAGGCCTTGACACTATCGTTAGTGAAAACCTGCGTGAAGGACGCCTGAAATTCACCACCAGCATTACTGACGGTGTCGATTTCGGTCTGTACCAGTTTATCGCCGTCGGTACTCCACCTGATGAAGATGGGTCAGCTGATTTGAGTCATGTGTTGAGCGTTGCCGAGAGCATCGGCCGCAATATGGAGGATTATCGTATTGTGATCAACAAATCGACGGTTCCGGTCGGTACGGCCGATCTGGTGCGCGAAACGATCAGGACTGTACTCGAAGAACGGGGGCGGGCGATTGATTTCGATGTCGTGTCGAATCCGGAGTTCCTTAAAGAAGGTGATGCCGTGGACGATTTCATGAAGCCCGATCGCATCATCGTTGGAGTGGACAACCCGCGCACCAAGGAGCTTCTGCGCAACCTGTACGCGCCGTTCAACCGCAGTCACGAGCGTTTCATTGCCATGGACATCCGCTCGGCGGAGTTGACCAAGTATGCAGCTAACGCCATGCTTGCCACCAAGATCAGCTTCATGAACGAGATCGCCAACATTGCTGAACGGGCCGGGGCGGATGTCGAAGCGGTGCGCCGCGGTATCGGTTCCGATTCGAGGATCGGCTTCTCCTTTATCTATCCCGGAGTGGGTTATGGCGGCTCCTGCTTCCCTAAGGATGTGCGAGCCCTGGAGCGCACGTCAAGGAAGCTTGGCTATAATTCGCGAATTCTGCAAGCGGTTGAGGCGGTCAACGATGATCAGAAGCTGAGCCTTGTTTCAAAGATTCGTGACCATTTCGACGGCGATCTTAAAGGGCGCGTCATTGCAATGTGGGGGCTGGCGTTCAAGCCAAATACCGATGACATGCGTGAAGCCCCGAGCCGGAAGGTCATGGAAGAGCTCTGGAAGGCGGGGGCAATCGTCAGAGCCTACGATCCCGTTGCCATGGACGAGGCCCGGCGCATCTATGGCGACCGGCCCGATCTAGTGCTGGTGGAGCATCCCGACGAGGCTCTCAAGGGCGCAGATGCGCTAACCATCATGACGGAGTGGATGGTGTTTCGTAGTCCCGATTTCGAACTGATCAGAAACTCTCTGAAAGAACCCGTGATCTTCGACGGCAGGAATATCTACAATCCCGATATGGTGGAACAGGTGGGCATCAGCTACTACTCTATCGGCCGTCGTCCTCGCCTGGTGCGCTAAGCTTGTTTTATTGCAGTTTTCCCGGCCGTCTTTCGACTGTCCGGTCGGGAAAATGCTCCAGCGGACCATTTCCGTGTCCCAGCCGCCATGATGCGCCTGCCAGCAGGGCTTTTCTCGTATAGCTGATAGCTTCTGCCACAGCTTCATTCATCGGCAAGCCTTTTGCCAGTCCGCAAGCTATGGCTGACGAGAGTGTGCAGCCGGTGCCATGTGTGTTGAGTGTATCGATTTTCGGGTTTGAGTACCAAAAGAGCTGTCCCTCGTGCAGCAGGCAGTCGTTGCATTGGTCTCCCTCGCCATGTCCTCCCTTGACAAGAACGGATTTTGCGCCTTCCCGTTGCAAATCTTTTGCCATCACTTCGATTTCAGCCTGCGTTGTTGGAGCCATGCTGCGGCCCGTCAGTATTGCCGCCTCTGGCAGATTTGGGGTAATCAGACTGGTGAGATGAAAGAGCTGCTTCATCACCAGCAGGGCTTCTGCGTCGAGCAGCGATTTTCCGCTCGATGAGCGCAAAACGGTGTCGAGAACGACCGGTACCTCATTGAGGCTTTTCATGAGTTCAACGACTGTTTCTGCCGCTTCCAGCGAGCCCAGCATGCCGATCTTGACCGCATCGATTCGAATATCGTCGACAATCGTCTTGAACTGCTCGCCGATGAAGGCGGGCGGAATGTTGTGTATAGACCGTACTTCAGTGGTGTTCTGTGCCGTCACAGCAGTGATGACGCTCAGGCCGTAACAGTTGTTGGCGGCGATGGTTTTCAGGTCGGTCTGGATGCCAGCTCCGCCGCTGCCGTCCGATCCGGCGATGGTCAGCACGGTGATGTAGTTCTGCATCATATTTATTGCCTGATTCTTCTTACCAGCTCGCGAGTGGCGGTCTCGGGATCGTCGCTGTCGGAAACCGCGGAGATGACGGCGATGCCTGATGCACCGGCACGGATGACCTCGGCAGCGTTGTCGTGCCCGATGCCGCCGATGGCGATGACCGGCAGCTGCGCAGCCCTGCCGATCGGTCGTATAGATGCCGTGCCGAGCGGCTCTGAAGGTTTGTCTTTGGAAAAAGTCGGGAATATGTGCCCCACGCCGATATAGCTTGCGCCCTCTTCGGCTGCCTTGATAGCCTCGGTGGCGTTGGAGACCGATACGCCAATGATCGCATCGGGGGCAAGCAGTGCGCGGGCAGCCGACGCGGGCAGATCCTGTTGGCCGAGGTGCACTCCATCGGCATGTACGGCCATGGCAATATCGACCCGGTCATTGACGATGAAGAGCGCCTGCTGTTCACTGCAAAGCGCTTGAATTCTGATGGCCCACTCGTAAAGCTCTTGGCCCGAGGCTGTTTTTCTTCGTAACTGTACCATCCCTGCCCCGCCCTGGAGGGCCATGCGGGCAAGTTCGACTGGATTGGAGTGTTCATCGGTGATGACGCAGAGAACTCTTCGCGGTAACGTCATGATTGCATGAATGAGTAGAAGCGGTTGACGGTTTCAGGCAGCGATCCGGCATCGAGAAACGGTGTGAGGGCGGCTACGCCCCAGGCTCCGCATTCGATGCAGGCCGGGACTTTTTCAGGCGTGATGCCTCCAACGGCGAAGACCGGGATGCGTACTTTTTCGCAGATTTCCCGTAGGCGATCCAACCCCTGAGGCGGGCCGAAAGATGCTTTTGATGGCGTATGGAATACTGGTCCGAAAAGGAGGTAATCAAGGCCTGTCGAAGCGGCTTTCAATGCTGTCGTTTCGCTATGTACGCTTTGCCCGACAAGCAATTTTCGTGCAGTTTTTCGAACGACATCGGCAGGGCATGAAGATTCGGGAAGATGAACTCCGCCCGCCTTTGATGCAAGTGCGATGTCGAAGCGTTCGTTGATGGTCAGAATCGATCCCGAATTATCGACAAGCGGGGCGATTTGGCTACAGAGGCGCCACATCGAAGCAGAATCGAGCATTTTCTCTCGAACCTGGAAGATGACCGGCGCAGAGCGGGCGAGAGTTTGTGCCTGTGCCAGTACAAGGCCTTTCTGAGAAAAATGTTCGCCGCCACTGCTGACAATCATCAGCCGGGGGAGTGAGGGGTGTTTTTCAGTCATAAATGCAATTTCAGGCACGATAACTATTTTCCAAAGGAATCGCAATCTGGAAAATCTATCCCTAACTGTTCGGATTTTCCGCTCTTTTCCCAAACAGAAAACACAAAAAGGTCATGATATCTCATGAAGAAAATCTAAAGAACGCCGGTATTCTTCTCCCGGAAATCCCTTCAGCAGCGGGACTTTACCAGCCAGCGGTACGGATTGGCGATCTGATTTACACTTCAGGTCAATTGCCACTGGTTGGCGGCAAACTGATGGAGCCAGGAGGAAGGGGACGGGTGAGCGAAGCGAACGAACAGGAGGCGACGAAGGCTGCCAGAGTGGCCGCGCTTAATGCGGTTGCGGTACTTCGATCCGTTACCGGAAATCTCGACACCGTGGCGAGAATCGTGAAGCTAACGATCTATGTTTCGAGCGCTGACGGGTTTACGAATCAACACAAAGTGGCCAACGGAGCATCGGAACTTGTCTATAAAATTTTTGGTGAATCGGGCCGGCATGTCAGGGTTGCCGTTGGAGTTCTTGCTCTTCCTCTTGATGCCAGTGTTGAAGTTGAAATGATTGCTTATTGCCCTTTAATAAGACATTAAATCATATTTTAATTGTTCTTAGATCATAAAAAACATTTTAATAATCCAAGAACAAAGCCCATTTATTTAAAATATTTATTTTTTAATATTTTTTTGTTTTGATAAAATAAACCTGTCCTTTATGTTTGTTTTTATTTGTTAGATATTTCTTTATTTTGTTTTGTTTTTTTTGTTATAACTGATTAATAAGAGTTTTTGATGAAAAATTATAAGTACTTTTATTAAAATAAATTAGATTAATTTATTGAATAATAATATTATTGTGTTTGATTATGTTTATATTTTTCATTGTGTTTGTTTTTATTTGTAGATTATTGCTATTATTTTGTGTTGTTTATTGGTTTTTTTATTGTTTTTATTTTAATGTTTCGGTTTTAATTTTATGTTTTTTATTTTTTTTAAATTTGTTTGTTTTTCTTCAGGCTCTCATTTTTTTATGATTTATTTTGCAGTATTTGTTTCTGATTATTGAGCCGATAATATTGTGGCACACCCTCTTTATTTGTTTATCTATTTTGGAGTGAAAGTGAGAACTGTGGCGGATTGCGCCTGTTTGCATTTTTAGGTGGTGCGGGTTGTTGTTGCGAATTCCCCTTCTCTTCGGTACAATTAGAAATACATGTACAGGCATGCTGTTGCCGTTGCTATCTGCTAATTTGCCGGGTGCTTTTTGGCGGTGTTTATTTGCAGGCATTCCGGTCCCGGACTTCGCGCGCTCTGCCGCTATCTCGCTATCGGTCTGTTTGAGTTTTTTTGCATGACTTGCGCTGTATTGAGCTACAGTTGCCACCTGTCTAACGGTTAATCTGAATCGATCGCTATGTCTCGTATTTTCACTGTTATTATCATGTTGCTCATCGGAGGATTCGGTTATTTTATCGGATGGCGGATGAACAGTGGGACTGGGGGAAAAATGGTCGATACCTACAATTTGATCAGGTCGTATTATGTCGATCCTGTCAATGCCGACAGCCTTCAAAGCGCGGGTGTTCGCGGCATGTTGCAGTCGCTCGATCCCCACTCCATCTATCTCGAACCCGAAAAAGCCGCGATCACCCAGTCCAACTTCAATGGCAATTTCGAGGGGATTGGTGTCGAGTTCGATGTCGTACGCGATACGCTTTTGGTGGTGACACCCCTCGCTGGGGGGCCAAGCGAGTCTGCTGGCATCATGCCCGGAGATCGGATCATTGGGATCGACTCGAAGAATGTTATCGGCATCAAGCCTTCGGCTGTTCTTGGCAAGCTCAGGGGCGAGCGGGGCACAAGAGTCAGGCTGAGAATTTATCGGCCCCTGACCCGCCGGACGATTGATTTTCTGGTGACGCGCGGAAAGATTTCGACATCGAGCATCGACGCAGCTTTTCTCGACGATGCGCGTACCGGCTACATCCGCATCAGCCAGTTCGTAGAGACCACGGGAAGCGAGTTTCACAATGCCGTGCAAAAGCTGCGCGACAAGGGGATGCGGAAGCTCATTATCGATGTGCGGGGCAATCCCGGCGGCTACCTCGATCAGGCCGTGGCTGTGGCGGATGAACTGCTTCCTGCGGGAAAGCTCATTGTTTATACCAAAAGCCGGCACGGTGGTGACGATCAGATGAAGTACTTATCGACCTCCGGCGGGATTTTCGAGAAGGGAGAAGTCTGCCTTCTGGTTGACCGCGGTAGTGCTTCGGCGGCGGAAATCCTTGCCGGTGCGCTTCAGGATAACCGGCGCGCATTGCTCATCGGTGAGCTGACATTCGGCAAGGGGCTTGTTCAGCGTCAGTTCAAACTGCCCGACGATTCGGTTGTCAGGCTTACCGTTTCGAGATATTTCACTCCGTCGGGCCGTCAGATTCAGCGGGAGTATGATGACGGTCTTCAGGGGCGTGAGCGCTATTACAAGGAGATGTTTACCCGGAATCTGCCAGGTGGTTTTATAAAAAAGTACGGTGACCTCATGTACCGGGAGGGGCAGAACATTTCGGTCTACAGTACCGGAAGTTTGCTGAAAAACACCGCTGCGGACAGCCTCCGTGCTGTGCTTGCCAAGGCCGGTGGCATCATGCCCGATTACTGGGTTTTCGGCAAGCCGTACTCCAATCTGTACCAGGAGCTCTACGCCAAGGGTGTCATTGAGGATATCGCGCTGAAACTGATCGACGATCCTTCCGATCCTGTCCAGAAATACCGGAGTTCGGCGACTTCGTATCTTGATGGATACCATGTACCAGTGAACCTCGAAGCGCTTGTCAGAAAAGAGTGCGCGGAGGCAAAGGTGCAATTCAACCAAGCCGAGTTTGACCGTGACCGGGCCGATATAGCTCTAGCGCTCAAGGCCAGGGTTGCCAGGCATCTGTTCGGAACTGAAGAACAGATCAGGGTGTTAGTCAGTGAAGGTGATCCTGTCATGAAGGTTGCGCGGCATTTCATCGAAAAGAGCGCTTCATGAGTCAATAGGAAAAAGCTGTTTTTCAGGCAGTACGGAGGCCTTTAACCAATTTTTCATACAATCCGGTTTACTATGTCACTACTTGAAAAAATCAACAGTAGCACCTGCACGCTCAGGTTCAAAAACGACTGGCTGAAGATATTCACCTGTCCGGTGCCTTCATCCGATTTTCTGTCGTTCGTCGGCGTTGCCACCATCGATGCGCCCCAGCACGCCGTGCTCAGTCTTCTGTACGACATCGAGTCGGCAACCGAGTGGGTCTGGAAAACTCGGGAGATGCGCGTGCTCCAGGAGCTTGCCGACGACAACGAGGGACGGGTGGTCTATCAGGTCGTGAGTGCTCCGTGGCCGGTGAGCGACAGGGAGATCATCAGCCGATCGACTGCCTACAAGGATCCTGAAACAGGTGAAGTCTTTATCAAGATCGAAAGCCTGCCCGATTTCATTCCGGAAACCAGCAATTGCGTCAGGGTGCGCAAACTCGAAGGTGCCTGGAATATCCTGCCGCTGTCCGAAAATTCGTGCCGCGTGGTTTTCAGGCTGCACATCGAGCCTGCCGGAGAAATTCCGTCATGGCTTGCCAACATCGCGGTGATCGATACGCCGTATCATACGCTGAACAACATGCGCGACATGGTCAAGCGTGAAAAGTATAAAAATCCCGTTGGCGCGCCCTTGAAGGAATCGACGGAGGGCATCATCAGGAACTACAACGATTTCATCACCGAGTAATCCGCCGGGTCTGGCTCAATCATTACCATAACTGCCAAGTCAATGGATGTAGCAAGCGCCCTTGAGGGCAACTGGGAATTTCGGGTCGATCACAAGAACATCAAGATTTTTTCGTCGAAGATCAGAGGTTCCCAGGTGCTGGGTTTCAAGGGGGAGGCCGTGTTCGAGGCGTCTCTCAGAAAGCTGATCAGCCTTTTTCACGATTTTGGCAATTACGGGAAATGGGTGCATCAGCTTTCTGAGATGGAGGTGTTGCACAAGAGCGATGAGCTTGATTATGTCGTTCGCCAGGTGCTCAACACTCCTTGGCCGATTCCTAAAAGGGAGATGATCGTGCGCACCGCCCTGCACGCTTCCGAAGAGGGGGCGCTAGCCCTGACGATGACCGGTATTCCCGATTATGTTCCGTTGAAGCCTGATTTTCATCGTGTGCGCGAGGCCAGGGGGGGCTGGATATTGATGCCTGTGGATGGCGGCAAGGTACATGTGACTTTCGTGATGCATCTCGATCCCGGCAGCGATATCCCGCCCGCGCTTAGCAATGCAGCCCTCTTCGAGGTGCCGTTTTACTCATTGCTCAAGATGAGGGATCTTGCACAGAATCCTTCCTACAAACCGGCGTGGCCTTCGGTGGTGGATAACCACGTCACCATCATTGAAGATGTGCCAGACAAGCACTGAAGAGCTTGTCCGGTCTGACCGGCACGGCACCGACCTCCTGGCAGACAGTATTGGCCGCAAGATTGGCGATTCTGGTGCTGGTCACCAGGTCGAGGCCTGAAGCCAGCCCTAGAGCCAGTGTGCCGATCACGGTATCTCCCGCACCAGAGACGTCCGCGACATCGAGCGACAATGCCGGGATGTGGGTGAACGAGCCGTCGTAGACAGTCATCCCTTTTTCGCTTCGTGTCACTACGAGGCTTTCGACAGTGAGTTTTTCGCCGAGCAGGAGGCAGGCTTGTTCGACTTCACGGTCGTCGTTGGCCACCGGAATGCCAAGCGAGGCGGCGAGTTCGGAGAGGTTGGGTTTGAACACTGAACATCCGCCGTAGGAAAAGAAGCCCTTGAGTTTTGGGTCGACCAGTACTGGTTTGTTGCGTTCACGACAGGCGGCGATCAGTGACACGATCAGCGACGGGGTGAGCACTCCCTTGTTGTAATCTTCGAGTACCACCGCATCGACCGCGTTAGCGATCTCCATGAACATGCCGAGCAGTCGTTTTTCCAGCTCCGCATCCACCGGAGTGCGGCTTTCGTAGTCAACCCTCGTGATGTGATGGTTTTGTGACAGGATTCGGGTTTTGCAGGTTGTCGGGCGGGTGCTGTCGGCGGCCAGCATAGCCGGATTGAGGCCATGTTCCGTCATCAGGGCTTCGAGGTTTCTGCGCTCCGTGTCGTCGCCGGTGACGCCAATCAGGAGCGCTTCGGCGCCGAGCGCATGGATGTTGACCGCCACGTTGGCCGCGCCTCCAAGTCGGCTACTCTCGCGGTTGACATCGACCACTGGTACCGGATATTCGGGTGAAATTCGCGAAACGTGGCCGAAGATATATTTGTCGATCATTACATCACCGATAACGGCGATTTTCTTCTCTTTGAACGATCGAAATATCTGCTCGATCTTTTCCGGGGTCATAAGCTATGCTCTGAAATTGGTTTAGCTAATATAATCGAAAATAGTTTGGTGACGGTCGCATCGTTTGGTTTTATTTTACAAGAATATTTTTATATTTAAAGCTATCCATTTTTAGAATTTCTGTGACAGGTTCAATATGTTCGACAATCTCAGTGACAAACTTGAGCTGACCTTAAAAAAACTCGCCGGTCAGGCGACGATCAACGAGGTCAACATCGGTATCGCGATGCGCGACATCAAGCGTGCCCTCTTGAGCGCCGATGTCAACTACAAGGTTGCCAAAAAGCTGGTCGAGGATATTCGCGAGAAGTCCCTCGGCGAATCGGTCATCAAGAGCGTCTCTCCGGCGCAGATGATCGTCAAGATCGTCAACGATGAGCTAACCGAAATCATGGGCGGCCAGAACCAGCCGCTGAATCTCCCTCCCAAGAAAATTCCTGCCATCGTGATGGTTGCCGGTCTCCAGGGTTCCGGCAAAACCACCTTCTGCGCCAAGCTGGCCAAGCGCCTCAAAAAGAACGGCAAGAATCCGATCCTTGTCGCCGCCGACGTTTACCGTCCGGCAGCGGTCGAGCAGCTCAAGACGCTCGGCGAGCAGATTGATGTGCCTGTATTTTCCATCGAAGAGCAAGACGCCATGAAGGCTGCGCTTGGTGGTCTTGAAGCTGCCAAAGCCGGGGCGAAAGATGTTGTGATCGTTGACACCGCCGGGCGTTTGCAGATCGACGAAGCGATGATGGCCGAGGCTGAAGCGCTCAAAAACCGCCTCAGTCCTGACGAGCTTTTATTCGTCGTCGATTCAATGATGGGCCAGGAGGCGGTGAACACCGCCAAGGCGTTCAACGATCGACTTGATTTCGATGGCGTTGTGCTCACCAAGCTTGATGGCGATGCACGTGGTGGTGCCGCTCTGTCGATCCGCCAGGTGGTCGAAAAGCCGATCAAGTTCATGAGCGTCGGCGAGAAGGTCGATGATCTCGACGTGTTCTACCCGGATCGCATGGCCCAGAGGATTCTCGGCATGGGCGATATCGTCAGCTTTGTCGAAAAGGCCCAGGAGGCGCTCGATCTTGAAAAGACGATGGCGATGCAGTCGAAGCTCATGAAGAACGAGTTCGACCTTGACGACTTTTTCGATCAGCTCCAGCAGCTCAAAAAAATGGGTTCGATCCAGGGTCTCATCGAAATGGTACCCGGTCTGAACAAGATGGTGCCGAAGCAGGATCTCGAAAACATCAACTTCAAGCCCATTGAGGCGATAATCTCCTCGATGACCAAACAGGAGCGCAAGCACCCTGAAATAATCAACGGCAGCCGCCGCAAGCGTATCGCGCTTGGCAGCGGCACGAGGGTGCAAGAGGTCAATATGCTGCTCAAGCAGTTTGCCGAAATGAAGAAAATGATGCGCTCGGTGAATCGCCTGGCCAAGTCAGGCCGCAAGATCACCACGGAGAACCTTGCACTCGACAAGTTTCTGAAACGATAAATGAACAATCTCTCCCATAAATTAAACTTATTACGCATTGGTTAAGATCAGATTGAAAAGAGCCGGAAGGAAAAAGATGCCGTTCTACCAGATCGTTGCTGCCGACGGGCGCGCGCCGAGAGATGGCAAGTTTCTTGAAGTGCTCGGCCACTACAACCCGACCGCCAAGCCGCATACCGTGACCATCGAAAAAGATCGCGTGGCATACTGGCTGAACGTTGGCGCTCAGCCGACCGATACCGTCCACAGTCTTATCCGTGGTACCGGTCTGCTTCACGAAATGAACCTGAAACGTCGCGGTCTCAGCGAGAGCGATATCGCCGCCCAGATGGAAGCGTGGCGGCAGAAAGAGGCCGAGCGCCGTCAGAAGCGTCTCAACGCCAAACTCCGCCGCCGTCAGGCCAAGAAAGCTGCCGAAGCTGCTGGTTCAGCCGAAGGCTGAGAATAACAGGGAATCCGAACCGGCTGAACCTGAGTGGAACTGTTTCTGACAGGCGTCGTCCTGAAGCCCAAAGGGTTAAAAGGCGAACTCAAGGTGAAGCCGGTGACCGACTTTCCTGAGAGCTTCCTGACGCGCCGAGAGTATTATATCGGCAAAACGCCGGAAGATGCCGTGCTTCGCAAGGTGCAGTCAGCCAGGTTTCATCAGGGTTTTGCCTGGCTTGTGTTCGAAGGCGCCGGTTCGCGCGAAGGTGCCGAAGCGCTCGTCGGGTGCGGACTCTACGTGACCAGGGATGCCTTGGTGGCTATGCCGGATGACCGGGCATACATTCATGAGCTGATCGGTCTGGACGTGTTCGACGAAACGGAGGGGCGTGTCGGCAAGATCAGCGATGTGTTGCAGATGCCTGCGCATGACGTGTACGAAGTCGATACTGGTGACAGGAAAGTGCTTATACCGGCAGTAGAGGATTTTATCACTGAAACCGATCTCGAAAAAGGGATGGTGAGGTTGAAGAGATTCAAAGAATTTTTGTAACGTCACTGCGTTGCGGCTTCTTTTTTGAAGTTTTGGCGCAATGTTCTTGACAAGATTGACAGGCAACGACTCAGGTGTGAAGCCATGCGGATAGAGATCATTTCCGTCATTCCGGATTTTTTTGCATCACCTCTCGAAAAGGGATTGCTTGGTATCGCAAGACGGAAAGGTCTCGCTGAGATCCATGTGCACAATCTGCACGATTACGGATTGGGCAAGTACCAGCAGGTGGATGATGCGCCGTTCGGAGGTGGCGCCGGAATGGTGATTCGTCCCGAGCCGGTTTTCGCGTGTATCGAGAAGTTGCAGGCTGAAAGGAGTTATGACGAGGTGATCTTCATGACGCCTGACGGGCAGGCTTTCGACCAGAAGCGGGCAAACCGCCTTTCGCGAAAGGGGAATCTGATCATTCTCTGTGGACACTACAAGGCCATAGATGAAAGGATTCGCCGGACGCTGGTCACCATGGAGCTTTCCGTCGGCGATGTGGTGCTTTCCGGAGGTGAAATTCCGGCGCTCATGGTCATGGATGCGGTGCTCAGGCTCATCCCGGGTGTGCTTGGCGATGGTGAATCGGCGCTGACCGATTCGTTCCAGAACGAGCTGCTCGACTGCGCATGGTACACCCGTCCGGCGGAGTTCCGGGGAATGAAGGTGCCCGATGTGCTTCTTTCAGGCCATCATGAAAAAATCGAGCTTTGGCGGCAGGAGAATGCGCGTGAACGCACGCTTGAGCGCAGGCCGGAGATGCTCGGCAAAGAGAGTGAAAAAGAGTAAAGACAACATAAAGATAACAGTGTCATCATGGATCAGTTAATTCAGTTGGTCGAAGCAACCCAGCAGAGGAACGATATTCCCGAGGTTCGTCCTGGCGATACCGTCAGGATTCAGCTCAAGGTTATCGAGGGCGAAAAAGAGCGCCTTCAGGCTTTCGAAGGTGTCGTGATTGGCGACAAGGGCATGGGCGCATCGAAGACCATCACCGTTCGCAAGATTTCGCATGGCGTCGGCGTCGAGAGGATCATCCCGGTCAACTCGCCAAACATCGAGAGCGTCACGGTCGTCAGGAGCGGCAAGGCAAGAAGAGCCAAACTGTTCTACCTCCGCAAGCGTACCGGCAAGGCAGCGCTGAAGGTCAAGGAGCGCAAGTCAGCTTCCGCCGAAGCATAAGCTTCAGCATTTCAAGCTTTTACGCAGAGCAGCGCCGCCAAATCAAGGTTGCGCTGCTTTCTTGCTTTGTGTACGCCAGTGAACCTTTAGGACGCTGTGGACGGAGAGTGATGACTATTTTTCCTCTTCTGATTTTTACCCGAAACGATGAATACCGCTCTCGTTGAGGCTTTTCAGGCGAAGATTTTCGATTTTTACGAAAAGAACAGGCGCAGCTTTCCCTGGCGTTTGACCACTGACCGCTATGCCGTCATGGTGAGCGAGGTGATGCTGCAACAGACCCAGGCTGACCGTGTCGCGTCGCGATTCGCACGCTGGCTCGAGCGCTTTCCCGATGTACGCTCGCTCGCTTCCGCTTCATTGCGTGAAGTGCTCGAAGAGTGGAGTGGTCTTGGCTACAACGGACGTGGCCAGCGCCTGCACCGCGCGGCGGCGATGATCATCGAGCGGTACGGCGGTGAGGTGCCTGCCGAGCCTGCGCAACTCATCGAGCTGCCCGGTATTGGCGTTTACACGAGTCGCTCCATTCCCGTCTTTGCCGACAACCTCGATATCGCCGCCGTCGATACCAACATCCGGCGCGTGCTGATTCACGAACTCAACCTTTCTGAATCGATCACTCCGAAAGCGCTGCTCGACGTGGCCGAAGTGGTGTTGCCGAAAGGACGCAGTCGCGACTGGCACAATGCGCTGATGGATTACGGCGCGATGGAGCTGACCGGCAAAAAAACCGGTATCGCGCCGCTGACGAAGCAGTCGAGCTTCAAAGGCTCGCGCCGATGGTATCGAGGGGCACTCTTGCGCGAGCTGATTGCAGCGGGGGAGTTGTCACGCGAGGCGGTCGAGGAGCGATATGCGGATTGCCCGCATGGCATCGGCTCGATTGTCGATTCGCTGGTCATGGAGTCGATGATCGAGGAGTACGGCGAGCAGCGAATGCTGCGGATTGCAGGTGAGAACTCGCCGTAGAGGCAGGTCAACGTTCGAGCTAAGCTGCCTGCCGTAGCGGGTCAGCTTGAGCGAGGGGTTAGGCCGCACCCGCTATGGTAGAGCGATTCCTCCCTCGCGACCACGGTGTCGTACAGCCCGTAGTGTGTCAGCCCTCGGTGGCTATCGATGCCGGTGTAACCCAGCGAAGCATCCTCGTAGCGGCGGAAGGCAAAGACCGCCGCGTTCATCTGCTCGGTGTTGAACACCTTGAGCCGCACCAGGAGGTGAAAGTCCTCCACCGTCAGGCCGGTGACGGCCAGAAACAAATCCGGCTCCAGCTTCGTGACGACATCCTGCAAGGTGTTCTCACGGAAGTCGGTCAGGTACATGAAGGCCGGAATGCGCGTGGCGAACTTGATGAGCTTCTTCTGCACCAGCTTCCTTTTCGATTTGAACTCCTTTTCCTCGGCGCTGAGTTCGCGCTTTTCTGTGGGCGTGAGACCCTCATCCTTGGCCTTTTTCTTGAGCGCCTTGATTTTCTCGCTCTGGTTGATGATCGCCTCGATGACGTTGTCGCCAAGACTCCGCCAGCCCTCGATACGCTCGACAGCCGCCATCGCCTCCGGGTTGTTCAGGATGCGGCGCAGGGTTTCGTTATCCACGTTCACCAGCAAGGCGCTTTCCCACTTGCGCGCAAGAAGCGTGGCCGAAGTACCCGCCATGGCGATGTCGAGAATGCCGCCCGCGTCGATCTGCGTCATGTTGGCGCCATCAAAAGCGAGCACCGGCAGGAACGACACCAGGTCGGCCACCGCTTTTTCCGGGCTGCTCTCGTGGGGAGCCAGGCCGATGGCGTAGTCGGAGAGCTGGCGCAAGGCCCGCGTGGGGGCAAAGTCGAAGACGAAGCAGACCGGTTTGAGAATCTCCTCCTCGTTCGGATCGTCGCCGTTGGGGTTCTTGATGGACCACGGCGACTGCACGCGAAACGCCGCCTGAAAGTAGGTTTCCGGCGATTTGAGGTTGCGCAGCATGAGGATGGCCGACCACTGCGGCACGGTGACGCCCGTCGTCAGCTTGCCGCAGGAAAGCGTGATGCTCTTGGTGTCGAAGCCGCTGCCGATGGCTTTGCGCACCGGCGGCAGGGCGTCAAGGCCAATGCCTGCGCCCGCTCCCGCTGCCACGATCACGGTGTAGTTGTGCCAGAAGGTGTTGTGTTTCTCGGCAAGCAGGTTCGCCATGGCGTGGCAGGCCGCCACATTGGGCAAAAACCAGAACGAATGCTGGAGATAGGGCAAGAGGCGCACGTCGGCGTAGGGGAAGGGCGGTTTGGTACCGGTCTTGAGATATTCGCTCGCTTTGGGAAAGTACTGGCCACGGATGATGTCGAGCCACTTTTGCACCTCATCCTTATGCTTGAACTGCGCTTGCTCACCCGTGCCGGTGGCGGCGAAAAATTCGTTGAGGTCGAACTCGTCGAACTCGCCGCCGCTGGCAATCGCCAGTAGCTCGTCCGGCATCTGATAGGTCAGGAGCCGCAGCTCGGGGAGGGCGGCATAGGGGTTCTGCTGGCCGGGATGCTCGCGCGCAAAGCGCTCCTTGGCGCGCTGTTCATCGACGTAGGTCCAGTTGAAGATCTGCTCTTCGATGAACTCACCGCTGGCCAATGCTCTGAAGGGGGTGCCGGAAAGGTAGAGGTAAGCCTTGCTGGTGATGGGGAGGAAATCACATTCCTGCTCAGATAGCACCATCAAGTCCTCGTTCACCTCCTCCAGGCCGGCGGCGTATTCGAGCTTGGCCTCCTTCTTGGCGACCGCCTCTTCTTCGCCCTCGAACAATTCCCCGGCCGTCTCGCGCCAGGCGCCGAAGTGGTACTCGTCGAAGACCACCAGGTCCCAGTTGATGGTGTGGATCCACTCATTTTTGGGTTTGATGTTCCCTGCCGCATCACGTCCCAGTAAATCCTGAAATGAGCCGAAATAGACCAGCGGTCGGTCGGCGTCGGCGGTGCTTGGGTTGTCCTGCGTGTTGCGGGAGAAAAACTGCCAGCCGTCAAAATCGATGTGGGCTTCCAGATCGCTCTGCCAGGCATCTTCCACGGCGGGCTTGAAGGTCACCACCAGCACGCGGCGGGCGGCCAGCTGCTTCGCCAGCTGATAGGTGGTGAAGGTCTTGCCGAAGCGCATTTTGGCGTTCCAGAGAAAGCGCGGCGCGGCGTCGGCGTCTTCTGCCCAGATCGACTCGAAGTAAGCCAACGTCTTCTCCACTGCCTCGCGCTGCTCCTCGCGCATGGCGAAGGTCTCGCTGTGCGTGCCGGTGAGCTTCTGCCCGGTGCGCAGCTCGGTGAGCACGGTTTGTACATCCGCCACCGCGCAGCGCACCCACTCGCCGGTGACCACAGCAAAGCCCTTGCGCGCCAATGCCGCCCGTACGTCAAAGTCGCTGATGATGCTGCCGTCGGCGCGCGCAGCATCTTCGTCCAGTTCGACGCGGTAGTTGGTGATCGCGGCAGTTCTGAGCTGCTCCGCCACGCGCTGCTTTACTTCCCGCGTAGTCTGGCCGATCTTGAGGAGCCCGGCGTGGGCATCGTCGGCAATGGAATAGGCGTAGATGCGAGGTCGCGCCTGCGGCTTTGCGATAAGTAGTATGTCTTCTGCTGATTTCGTCATGAGCAAATTCCAGCTTTACTCAACCTGCGCCGTTGCCATTGTCGAACGGGCGTATCTTGGATTCGATGATCTGCACTTCGTCATCGGTCAAACCATACCGTGCAGCAAGCTTTGCATCGGTCCATGTTTCGTTCATATCCAAAATGGGCACAAGCTCATAGGCGGACTTTGTAAGATGGTGCGAATACATGAACTGTGCGACAAGAAATCGGAAAAATCTCGTCTTCATGTAGGCAACCAAGTTCTCTGCTTCCGTTTTGCTACCGTAGCTGCCGACGACAAGATAGGTCTCAGTGCAAATCGTTCCCGGCGGGAGAATGTCAATTTTGGAAAAAACCCGCCGACGTCCGTCTTTGCCCGGATTACCAGCGTGATCATATCCGACATAGGACGTGATGACCTTCCATTTGTCGATCATGTCGTGACCTGCTGTAACTTTTTCTCGAGGATATGGACCCTCTCCTTTTTCCCAGCGGAGGATCAGATCCCCTTTCTTTTCCGGGCGGACAAAGGTTCGCAATCCAAAAGGTTTTGAATTGGAAACCTGTTCGCTCATTCGCGGTTCATTGGTTGCCATAACTTTTCGAATGATCGAAATGGCTGCACTGTTACGGATGAACGTTGAGAATTCATCGAGCTGGCGCACGGTGGTCACGCTCTCGCCCCCAGAAATATTGGTGACCTCACACAGACCGGGGCAATCACGATCCCAGAGGAAATAACAAACCCCACCGGCTAAATCGACACCGGGGAATGCGTCCTGAGCATTTTCGTAATCCACGAGTTTGCGAATGCGCTTGTCCTTGAGCATCGTAGCGCGAAATTCACGGAGCCCTTTTCCGCCACCCATCCACCGAGAGGGAATGATCATCACCAGGTAGCGTGGCTCGAGCTTTTTTGCTTGCTCGACGAAGTTTTGGTAGATCGGACTGGCACTTCGTCCAAATCCGCCGTCATCCAACTGGTACGGTGGATTCCCGATAATCACGTCAAATTGCATGTCGCCTCCAAAAATCTCGTTGATCCGCGTCCGGATGTCGTCCGCGTGAATGAACGCATAAGCATGGGTTTCCCGTTCCTCCCCGCGATCCAGCGTGCTCTGGCTGGCGCCGCAATAGATGCAGCGACCATCCTTCCAGGTGTGCTCCACCCGCTTGAACCAAATATTGCCGCTTTCCGTGGTAAAGGTCTTGCAAACGGAATGTGGGCCATTGGCGTGCTTGGAACAATAGACGCTGCGCCGCGCCAGCATCGCGGTGAGGCGGGTGATGCCGATGCCGAAGACCTGCCGGGTGAGGATGTGGTTCACCCGTTCCTGCAAGTCCGGGATTTCCTCCGTGAGCCCCTCCACCAACCGCCGCGTGATTTCGCGCAGGAAGATGCCGGACTTGGTGAAGGGGTCGAGAAACGTCACCGTCTTGTCCGCCCAGAGGTTCGCGCCGTTGTGGTTCGCCGCCCACGCTTCAGTGAGCGTATCCAGCATGCGGTTCGCCAGCTCCGGCGGGGTGAAGACCTCGTCGTTGCTGAGGTTGGCGATGCAGGTGAGCACATCGGGGTTCCTGCCGCGCAGGGAAAAGGGGGCTTGGGTGGTCATAGGTTCGCCTCCGCTGCCCGCGCTGCCAGCTCACTCACCGTCATTGGCGGGTAGGTCCTGGTTGGCGTGAAGATCTCATGTTTCCCAAGGTGGGCAAAGAGCGAGCCCTCCACGCTGAAGGTTGACGACATCGCGAGACTGTCGAGGCGAAAATCACGCCGTTGGAACTTGCCCTTGCCGAGGTAGCCCCATTCGGCGAAGGCGATGGGCTGGCCGTCGCTGGTGCGCATCTTCAGGGCGTCGCCGTGGACCAGGTTCTGGGACAACACATAGATAGCAGCCCGGTAGAGTTCGTCCGACTCGTCGAGCGTCAGATAGTCGGCGAAGATTTCCAGCATGTTCGCGCGGCACTCGGCAATGTTGTCCGCCAGGAGCTCAATCCCGTAGGTGCACATTACGGCGAAAAGCGCGTAGTGCTGTTTCTCAAAGTTGGACTTCCCGAACTTGCGCTCGACGGCCGCGAGCTTGCGTTGCAGGATGGGTACCAGGAAATTGCCGCTCCCACACGCCGGCTCCAGGAATCGGGCGTCGATGCGTTCCGTCTCGTCCTTCACCAGGTCGATCATTGCCTCGACCAACCACGCCGGAGTGAAGACCTCCCCGTGGTCGGCGACACGTTGCTTGGACTTGACGTAGTTCACGGGCTGATCCTTTTTAGTCGATGCTTCCTCTTGGTCACTGCGGGCTAACGCCTGAATGACCGTCGCTGGGTGGCGAGCTGGCGCGGCTTTCAGCGTGCGAATCGATTCGGTTGTTGGCAGCCCATCACTCACAGCAGCACGGTGACGATGGTCTGCTTCCTGTTTCTCTCTCGATCAGGTCAAGAATGTCGCCAGAGCAGCAGCGACCACTTGGGTTCAACTCCTTGCAACGGTTGACGGTGCAGGCACCCGTTGTGTCCTGAATCTTCTTGAGGGTGGTTGCGCCTCGGCGGATCGCCGAGACGATTGTCTCCTCCGTCACACTACTGCAGTAGCAAATCATCTTCTTGCTCATCTTTTTTTCTGCTAACTAACTATTAAATCAGCCGGAGCGTAGCGATCGGCTGTATTGATCTTGTTATCTGATTTCCTTATTTCCAAATATCCAGTAGTCTTGGGTCGTGCCCATAAATAGTTAAATCTATCTGCCTGCCTGTATTTGTGCCAAAATATTCAGATGAAGCTGCAATCATATACGCAAGAATACGATTTAGATCAGAATAGGAACCTTCGCTTTTCACGATTGTTTTCCAGAGTTGTGATTTTCTGTTTGGATCTTTTAAGTCATACGCTTCTAATATCAAATTTCTTTGGTAGGTTGTTTCTTTAACTGTTTGAGTTTGGGGTGGTTGCGTAAACCACATCCATCCGACAGGGTAGCTATACCCTGGGGAAATTTCAACGGTCCGGGAGCTTGTTTGAGGATCTCCAATACCATAGCTCAAACGGATAAGAATAGCTGCGGACTTTACGCTGTTAGCGCGGATATAACCTTTTTTGGATAGCGCGTTTGTAATGTATCTGGAAACCTCCATAAATTCAAGATCATTTTCGCTGAGATTCTGCATTCCTGGTACTATGAAAAAACTCTTATCATTTGATGGGGCATCAGGAGCAGCTAGCGCCTGTACCGTTACCTCGACCCTTTCATCATATCCCAACATTCTCGGATCAGTAGGTGTTGATGGCACAGTTGCACATCCACTTAATTGTAGCGTAGCCGTTATAACAAGAAAGATTAGAAATAATCCACTAACTTTGATTCTGTTCATATTGCCTCCTTATAATCTGTTCTGATGATAACAAGTTATTAGTTCGTTTCTTCATATCTCGTTTTATGTGACGCTCATCAACATTGAGCTGTAACGAAACTCCTTAAAAGCTACCACAAAAGTCAAGTAAAATCAAAAAAAGTTTGAATTTCGTGAGCGAATTGCTGGAGCACTGATTTCACTCCGTATTATAGACCATGTTCAGCGTGTTGTAAAGGTTGTCGATTTCGGCGCTGAATTTTGTGGTGATCTCCTTGCGCTTGAGCTTGAGCGTCGGGGTCATCATGCCGTTTTCAATCGAGAATGGCTCCTCGAGAAGCAGGAATTTCCGCACCTTTTCATGGGTGGCAAGCTGGCGGGAGATGCTCTTCAGCAGCTTCTCGTAAACCTCAATCACCTCTTTGGTGTTGATCAGCTCTTTGGTGCTTGATGCTTTGATCTGGTGTTCTGCCGCGAAATCCCTGAGCTTGAGGAAATCCGGCACGATGAGCGCGATGAGGAACGGTCGCTTTTCGCCGACAATCATGGCCTGATCAACGTATGGACTGTCGAGAATGAGGTTCTCGATCTGCAGGGGAGCGATGTTCTTGCCGCCGCTGGTTACGATGATATGCTTTTTGCGGTCGGTGATTTTCAGGTATCCTTCAGAATCGACCTCGCCGATGTCGCCCGTGTAGAGCCAGCCATCCCTGAGGACTTCGGCGGACGCGGCCTCGTCTTTCCAGTAGCCCTTCATGATGTTGGGACCCTTGAGCATGATTTCGCCATCCGGTGCGATCTTCACCTCGACATTTTTCACCGGTAGGCCGACTGTGCCAAACTTCACTTTTTCGGGCCGGTTGACATTGGTGACGGGCGAGGTTTCGGTCAGGCCGAACCCTTCGAGGATCGTAATGCCGATGGACTGGAAAAACTCGCCCGTTTTCTGGGGCAGCGCTGCGCCGCCGGAGACGAAGTAGCGCAGCTTTCCACCGAATTTCTTGCGGATTTTGCTGTAAACCAGCTTGTCGGCCAGGTTGTGCTGCACGGCGAGCAGCGGCGACACCTTTCCGGTGGCGAGCTGCTTGTGGTATTTTTCACCGGTGCTGACAGCCCAGAAGAAGATTTTCTCCTTTACGCCGCCTTCGCTTGTCACCGACTTGAGAATGCTTGCCTTCATGCGGTCGAAGAGTCTTGGCACCGTAAAGATGATGGTGGGTTTGGCTTCCGAGATGTTGAGCGAGATGGTTTCGACGCTTTCGGCGAGATTGATCCGTGCACCACAGGCGAACATGAGGTAGTATCCACCGGTGCGCTCGTAGGCGTGCGAGAGTGGAAGGAATGAGAGGCTGCTGTCGGTTTGGTCGATCCGGATGACCGTTGAGCACGATTTGACGTTTTCACAAATGTTCCGGTGGGTGAGCATGACCCCTTTCGGCAACCCTGTTGTTCCTGATGTGTAGATGAGCGTCGCTACATCGTCGGGATTGCTTTTGATGCCGTCGAGCAGCCACGGTTTTGCCTCCAGCACTTTTTTCCCCTCGGTTTTCGCCTGGCTCAGGTCGATCACATCTTCAACCGGCTCATCGAGCTTGTTCATGACGATCACCATGTTCAGCTCCGGAAGCTTTGGCCAGATGGAGAGGATTTTGCCGAGCTGCAGCATGTTTGAGACGATGATGCCCTTTGCGCTGCAGTTGTTCAGGATATACTCGATCTGGTTTGGCGGAAGGGATGGATAGAGTGGCACGTCGGTTGCCCCGAGCGAAAGAATCGCTATATCGGCCAGGTACCATCCCGGACGGTTCTCTGACAAAATGGCCACCCGGTCGCCCGGCTCGATGCCCCTTTCTTTCAGATAAGCGGCAAAGTGGCGGCAATCTTCCGCCAGCGAGTCGTAACTGATCGGCGAGTAAGCGCCATTGATTTTCCTGGCGATAGGCGCTTTGTCAGGCTGTCCTTTGAAATGACTGAACACCGAGGTGAACAGTTCGGGCAAGGTCTGGAAATCAGGATTGATGAGTCCCATAAATGAGTGTTTGATTCCGGAATGATGAGAAGAGAATCGAGGCAATCGGCTCTGACGCAAACGGTCAACAAGGATGTCCAACAATGGACGACGTGACAGGAACGCTTTGAATGTGATCAATATACTGGTATGTAATAATCGGAGTTCTTTTATCCAACAATTTATTGCCGGTTTCGGTAGCCTGGTTATCGGTACGCGCTCTCATTCATCCCGCATGAGGCGACTCAACATCTCTCTTGAAATTGCTGTCGCATCCGGAGAGAGTCTTGGCAAATGCCGGTTCACGGGAATTCCTTATTTTTGATATATTTGTGCGCTTCCATTTCGGGCGGACGGCAAGTAGCGCAGTAGCCCCGCCGGACGCACAACTGATTCATCTCCAATCGATTCCATGCAAGCTCGCAAGAAAGGAAAAAAGTCCTGGACAAGTTACGCGGGGCTTCTGGCCGGTCTGGCCCTCATCGTGTATCTGTTCAGCAAGATCGATCTTGCCGGTTCGATGAAGCTGATCGCTTCGCTGGGGCCGTCATCGCTGTTGATTCTTCTGCCCTATCTCGGGCTGCATTTGCTTGAAACGGCGGCCTGGCAGCGGCTGTTTCCCAAAGAGAGCGGTCCGGTACCGTTTTTCGGGCTCTTCAAAATCCAGCTGGTTGCCGAAACGGTCTCCATGACCTTGCCCGCAGGTGTGGCGGTTGGTGAGCCGCTGCGACCATGGCTCTGCCGGAAATTTCTCGGCATTCCTCTTCCGGACGGCTTCGCCAGCGTGGCCGTGCGCAAGCTGCTGCTTGGGCTCACCCAGGGTGTCTATACGCTGCTCGGTGCGATTGCGGGGTTCGGGATGCTCCAGACTGTCTCCGTTCAGGTGGTTGGTTTTCAAGGGCTTGGCGTGATTATGATTGTCGTGAGTCTTGCCATAGCCGTGGTGTTTTCGCTCTTTCTTTTTTTGATGACCAATGGTAATGCTGTTCAGAAGCTGCATCGCTTGCTGATGAAAATACCGTTTGAAAAGGTTCGTGCGTGGCTGCTCGAGCGTGAGGCGGGGTTTGCCGAAACCGACCAGAAGCTTCAGCACATCAAGGCCTCTGGCATGGGTGTTATCCTGCCGGTGATGGCGATCTATGTGGCGGCGTGGATGATGCTGGCGTTGGAAAGTTATCTTATATTACACGTTCTTGGTCTCAAGGTGACTTTCTTTCAGGTGCTTGCTTTCGACACGGCGCTGACCATTCTCAGGGCGATCTTTTTTTTCATCCCATCGGGTCTGGGGATTCAGGATCTGGGCTATCTCGCTTTTTTTCATGCGCTTGGCGTGCCCGATTACCTTGCCTATGGAGGAGCGTTCGTGATGCTGCGCCGCCTGAAGGAGGTGATCTGGTATTCTATAGGTTACGGCGTGATGTTTATGGAGGGCATTCATCTCCGGGATGCCGAACAAGTCAGTGAAAAGAGCGAATGAGGAAGAAGATTCTGTTTGTCTGCGGATCGATGAATCAGACTACCCAGATGCACCAGATTTCGGAGCATCTCCGGGAGTACGATCAGTGGTTCACCCCTTTTTTCAGCGACGGCCTGCTTGGCAAGGCTTCCGATCTGGGCATGCTCGAATTCACGATCATGGGCAAGAAGCGCGCCAGCAAAGCCATTGACTACCTCACTTCGCACAATCTTCAGCTCGACATTGGCGGTACGCTGCACCGTTACGATCTGGTGGTGACCTGCACCGATCTCATTGTACCGAAGCACATCAAGCGCACAAAAATTGTGCTGGTTCAGGAGGGAATGACCGAGCCTGAAACGATCCTCTTTCATCTCGCCCGCAACTTTCGCTGGGTGCCTCGCTGGATCGCAGGCACCGCAATGACTGGTCTTTCTGATACTTACGAGAAGTTTTGCGTGGCCAGTGAAGGATACCGCGACCTGTTCATCAGCAAAGGCGTCCGGCCCGAAAAGATCGAGGTGACCAGCATTCCCAACTTCGACAACTGCGAGCGCTTTCTCGAAAACGACTTCGAGCATCGCGACTACGTGCTGGTTTGTACCTCCGACAACCGGGAGACCTTCATCTACGAGAACCGCAAGCGCAACATCCGCAAGTACCTCGACATGGCCGACGGGCGGCAGCTGCTCTTCAAGCTCCATCCCAACGAGAACGTCGTGCGGGCAACGAGGGAAATCGAGCTGTACGCGCCGGGAAGCATCGTCTATGCGGAAGGGAAGACCGAGGAGATGATTGCCAATTCGCAGATGATGATCGCGCAGTTTTCTTCGACGATTTTTGTAGGATCGGCACTGAACAAACCGGTATATTGCGGGCTGGAACCCGACTATCTCAAGCGTCTTACTCCGTTGCAGAATCGCTCGGCAGCTCGAAAAATCGCCGAAGTCTGCCGGGAGGTGATCGAAAAATGATGCGGAACAGACAATAACCAAGAAACGTACGGAAATCACTGAATGCGGACGGCAGCCATCATTCCGGCGCGCGGCGGCTCGAAGGGCCTGAAAAACAAGAATATCCACCCCATAGCTGGTCTTCCGCTGCTGGCATGGAGCGTCTTGCAGGCTTTGGATGCCGAACACGTCGATCAGGTTTTCGTGACTACTGACGACGCGGCCATCGCTCAGGTGGCACGGCAGTTCGGTGCGGAGGTGATCGATCGCCCGGAGCGCATCAGCGGCGACAAGGCGACCTCGGAGTCGGCGCTCTTGCACGCGCTCGAAGTGATTGCCGAGCGGTACGGCGCGGAGCCGGAGACGGTCGTGTTCCTGCAAGCAACCTCGCCCTTACGCAAGCCGGGGGACATCGATCGCGCCATCGAACTGTTTCGGCTCGAAGGGGCCGATTCGCTCATTTCGGTGACGCGGGCCGACGACCTGACCATATGGGAACAGCGCGGAGGCGACTGGAATAGTGTGAACTTCGACTATCGGAATCGCGGAATGCGGCAGGATCGACCGTCGCAGTTCATCG
Organism: Chlorobaculum tepidum TLS; assembly: GCF_000006985.1. Lineage (NCBI taxonomy): Bacteria > Pseudomonadati > Chlorobiota > Chlorobiia > Chlorobiales > Chlorobiaceae > Chlorobaculum > Chlorobaculum tepidum. Next base: position 1,083,182 of record NC_002932.3, on the reverse strand, counting down.
AAAACGGCTCGATCTACCTCTTTACGCCCTCGGTGCTGCGCGAGTTCGGTAATCGTATTGGCCAGAAGCTTTCGGTGTATCTGATGGAGTTCTGGCAGACCTGGGAGATCGATACCATTGAGGAGGTCGATCTCGTCGAATTTTACCTGAAGCAGAAAGGCATCGATCGTTCGTTCCTCCGATCCTGAAATCCGACAAACCCAACAAAATCAAGACAATATGAACTTTTTTCTTTCCACCGACCTGTGTATCGGGGTCAACGAGGCCCTCTCTGTGCATGAGCATCTTCAGTCGCTCGGCATCGCCAAACCGGGTATCATCTACGATGCAAGCCTTTCAGAAAACCTCTATTTCCAGGATGTACTGCGCAACATCAACGCCTGCTACGCCAATGCGGTCGTCTATTGCAACGAGTTCAGGGGCGAGCCGACCTACCGGCATCTCGAAAATGTCGCGGAGTTTTTCCGCCGAGAACTGCCCGATGGTCTGGTGGCTATCGGAGGCGGCAGCACCATCGATCTCGGCAAGGGAGTTGCGCTTCTCCTGACCAACAACGTTCCGGCGCTTTCGCTCAAGGGCTTCCCGAAGGATGTGAGCGACCCAGTGCCGCTCGTGACCGTGCCTTCACTGCTTGGCAGCGGTGCTGAGGTGAGCTATAACGCGGTCTTCATCGACGAGGATGAAGGACGCAAGCTCGGTATCAACAGCCGCAAGAACTTCCCGAAACGCTCGGTCATCGATCCGAAACTCTCGATGAGCGCTCCGATGGAGAGCGTCATCGCCTCGGCGATGGACAGCCTCGTGCACTGCGTGGACAGCTTTGGTTCGGTCAAGCACACCGCGCTGAGCCGCATCTTTTCGATCGAAGGTTTCCAGCGCACCTTCTACGCATTGCAGCAGGGACAGCTCGACCGCGCCGAATCACGTCTCGACCTCGCTCTTGGCAGCATTTGCGGCGTCACGGCGCTCATGAACTCCGGGGACGGCCCGACCAACGGTTTCGCCTACTACGTCGGCGTGAAGCACCAGGTGCCGCACGGCCTTGCGGGTGCGATCTTCCTCAAGGAGGTGATGCGTTACAACGTCAACAAGGGATATGACAAATACGCGCTGCTCAATCCAGCCCGAAAAGAGGGCGCATCGGCAAGGGAGTCCGCGCTGGAACTGCTCGAACAGATGGACGCGCTCTACTGCCAGCTCGCCATTCCGAACCTCGTACCCTACGGCTACGGCAAAGGCAACGTCGCCGAGCTGGCCAGCAAAGCCTCGCAGGCGCTTTCGGGATCGTTCGGTGGCAACCCTGTGGAGTTTAACGAAGAGTCGGCCCGGGTGGTAATCGACGCGCTGACTTGAAAGAAAGTGGTGAAGTTGACGTAATGAATAACGTGGACACAAACAATAATTAAAAAAAATCAAACACTATGGCAGGAGCCGAGCTGATTGGGAAAGAGGAACTGGCCCAGATACAGGAGTTATTCAGCGGGGAGAAAACCACGCTGTACCGGTATGCGCCGGGTAACTACAAGGCGAGAGAGTTCGAGGAGAAGTTCGCCGCATATATGGGCGTGAAGTACGCTCACGCCGTTTCGTCGGGCACGGCGGCGATTCACTGCGCGCTGGCGGCTGCGGGCGTCGGCCCGGGCGACGAGGTGATCACCACCGCATGGACCTTCATCGCTCCGGTCGAAGCCGCCGCCGCGCTTGGCGCGGTGCCGGTGCCGGTGGAGATCGACGAGACCTACCACCTTGATCCGGCGGAGGTCGAAAAGGCGATCACGCCGAAGACCAAGGCCGTCGTGGCGATTCCGATGTGGGCCGCACCGAAAATGGACGAAATCGCCGAAATCTGCGAGCGCCGCGGCGTGACGCTCATTGAAGACGCCGCCCAGTCGCTCGGCGCGACCTACAAAGGCCGCAAGCTCGGCACCATCGGCAAGGTTGGCTCCTTCTCCTTCGATGCGGGCAAAACGCTGCACGTCGGTGAGGGCGGCATGGTCATCACCGACGACAAGGATATCTACGACCGCGTGGCCGAATTTTCCGACCACGGCCACATGCACCTGCCTGGCCTGCTGCGCGGCAAGGATCCGCGCCGCGCCAAGGGTCTGAACTACCGACTCAGCGAAGTGACTGCCGCCATCGGCGTCGCCCAGCTCGCCAAAATCGACTACATCCTCTCCAAAGCGCGGGAGAACAAGTACAAGATTAAAGATCGCATCAGCCACCTCAGCAACCTCACGATGCGCCCCTTCACCGACGAAGCTGGAGCGCAGGGCGATACGCTGATCTTCAAGGTTCGCGATCCCAAGGCTGCGTTGGAGTTCGAGGCGCACCTGATGGAGCACGGTTTCGGCACCAAGATTTTGCCCGAAGCGATCGACTGGCACTACGCTGCTGTCTGGGGTCATCTCCTGAAGGCCTACGACCGGTACCGCGATGCCAACCTTGAAGAGTTGTGGCCGAAAACCGGCCAGCTTCTCCAGAGCAGCATCTGCCTGAATATCCCCGTGCTGATGGACGACGCCACCATCGACAAACTCGTTGCCGCCATTATTTCCGGTGCCGAGAAGATCGGGTAAAAGAGGGAAGTTCTGTAAACGAAAAAAGCCTGCGTCAAAGCAGGCTTTTCTATTGGAGGTGAAGAGCGGATTCGAACCGCTGTACGAGGTTTTGCAGACCTCTGCCTAGCCACTCGGCCACTTCACCAAAGCGAAGCTAAAGGTAAGAAAAAAATCGTTTTCCCAAAACAGCTCATGTTTTTTAGCCTCTTTGAATCGCGAGGCTGGCATTACAAGTCTGAAGCCCGTATCATTAAACAATAGTGTCATTTGTAAAAACACTGAACGACGAACGTTATGATCGATTTTAACGTTGACAGCGCGCGTTGTACACGGTGCGGGCAATGTGTGGCGGACTGCCCATCCCGGATTATCGTGATGGCAACGGGCGAATATCCCTCCATCGCGCCGGGCAAGGAGTTTTCCTGTTTGCGCTGTGAGCACTGCCTGGCTGTCTGTCCGGAGGCGGCCATTTCCATCCTCGGGTTCAGTCCGGACGGAAGTACACCGCTGAAGGGGAATCTTCCCGAAACAGACCAGCTCGAAACTCTGATCGCCGGTCGTCGCTCGGTGCGGCGCTACTGTCCGGAGAATCTTTCGCCGGAGTTGATCGACAAGCTGATTACGGTCGCATCCTGCGCGCCGACCGGCGTTAACGCGAGAAAGGTACGCTTCACCGTGCTCGATGACCGCGAGAAGACAGCCCATTTCCGTGACGAGGTGATGGAGAGGCTCGTGCGGTTGCTCGAAGAGGAGGCCCTGCCGGAATCGAAGGCGTACTACGCCCGCTTCGTAAAGGTATGGCAGAAGCACAAGATCGATCTTGTTTTCCGGGACGCGCCCCATCTGCTAATCGCCACGGCCCCGAAAAGCCTCTCCACACCGAGGCAGGATTGCGTGATCGCACTGACAACTTTCGAATTGTACGCGCAGGCTTGCGGCATCGGTACGCTCTGGAACGGTATCGCGACCTGGGCGATCGAAGAGATGCTACCTGAAATGCGCCAGCGCCTCGGCATTCCCGACGATCATGCGTTCGGCTATGCTATGCTTTTCGGTAAACCTGCGGTGAGATACGCCCGCACGGTTCAGCACCATCCGCCGGAGATTTATCGTGTGCCATAGTCTGGATTGTCCCTAAAGATGATGATTCGGCGATGTGCTTGAGGCATTGTTCTATGTTGTTGTGGAGGTTTTTTGCCGCGTCAGAGAAGTATCTCAATGCAAATTTCAACCCTGTTTTTTTATGATCTCAACCCTCGTCATCCTCCTGCTTATCATTCTTGTCGCCGTACTCGGCTTCCTGCTTCTGCGCAGTCAGCGGGAGTCGAACGCGCTTTCGGTCGAGAATGCCCGGTTGCAGGTGGAGGTAGAGCATGAGCGGGAACGGGCAGCGGCTTCGCTGGAGGCTCGGCGCTCCGATGAAGCGCGGTTGGAGGCGACGCTTGAGAATCTGGCGAACCGGATCGTGGAGGAGCGGGGGGCGGCGCTTTCGGAGCAGCACCGGCAGCGGCTCGACGGGCTTCTGGAGCCGTTCCGCTTGCAGCTCGACTCGTTCCGGCAGCGCATCGATGAGGTGCATCGCAGCGATACGGAGTTGTCGGCGCGGCTGCTTGAACAGGTGCGGCAGCTTCAGGAGCTGAACCATCAGGTGAGCGACGAGGCTAACAACCTTGCGCGGGCTATCAAGGGCGAGAGCAAGAAGCAGGGGGACTGGGGCGAGTTGATTATCGAGCGGCTCTTCGAGGCGTCGGGTCTCGTCAAAGGGCGCGAATACACCGTGCAGGAGAGCGACCGCACCGACGACGGGCGGCTCGTTCGCCCCGACTTCATGGTGCATCTGCCGGGCGAGAAGGCGGTGATCGTTGATGCGAAGGTGTCGCTGACCGCCTACGAGCGCTGGTGTAACGAGGAGCACGAGGCGCGCCGCAGCGAGGCGTTGCGCGAGCACGTGCAGTCGGTGCGGCGGCACGTGGCCGAGCTGGAACGCAAGGACTACGCGGCGCTCCGAGGCAACCGCACGCTCGACTTCGTCATCATGTGCATCCCGCTCGAGCCGGCCTACCAGGCGGCGATGCAGGCCGATCCGTCGCTCTTTTACGAGCTCGCCGGAAAGAACGTCGTTGTCACCGGCCCGGCGACGCTCATGATTACCCTCCGCCTGATCGCGCAAATCTGGCGGCGCGAAAACGAAAATCGCAACGCCGAACTGATCGCCGACAAAGCGGGCCGCATCTACGACCAGGTGGTGCTTGTTGCCGAAGCGATGATCGAAGCCCGCAAAAAGCTCGCTGGAGTATCCGACACCTTCGAGCTCGCCATGAAACGCCTCACCGAAGGCCGCGGCAACCTTGCCGGACGCGCCGAAGAGATTCGCAAACTCGGCGCGAAGGTGTCTAAAAAGCTGCCGCCGGAAATAACCACGCAGCAAGAGGACGAAGAGTCGTAGGAGCATGCCTGGCGCCTGTTTGTGGCTGGCTGGCATGGACAGCGTGGACGAACATTGCCGGACGCGAACTCTTTTGGTGTGGGTGTTATAAAGAACTTTACAAAGAAAAGTATTTACCTGATTGCAAGATTTGTCATAAAGACACCAGTTTTTGTTTTATCGCCGCTTGGCGCTCCCGGCGTCGCTGCCTACATTGTGCATTATCCATTATCAATTTTTCCATTATCTCTTGCCCCTACGCATTCTTCATACATCCGACTGGCATCTCGGGCGGTCGCTGTTCGGGCGGAGCCGCTTGCATGAGTTCGAGGCGTTTCTCGACTGGCTGGCCGGAACCGTCGAGTCGCGCGGCATCGAGCTGCTCGTCGTGGCGGGCGATATTTTCGACACCACCACGCCCGGCAACGCCACGCAGAAACTCTACTATCAATTCCTGAACCGCATCGCTCTCACGCCCGGATCGCCATGCCGCCACGTGGTCATCACGAGCGGCAACCACGATTCGCCCACCTTTCTCGACGCGCCGAAGGAGCTGCTTCGCGCCTTCGACGTGCATGTGCTCGGCGCGACGACCGGTGATCCGGCGGACGAGGTGCGGCTGCTCCGCGATCGGCAGGGAAGTCCCGAGGCGATTGTGTGCGCGGTGCCGTTCTTGCGGGATCGCGACATTCGCACGGTCGAGCCGGGGGAGAGTCTGGAGGACAAAATCCGCAAGCTCTCCGACGGCGTGTCGCTGCACTACGCCGAGGTGGCGCGGATCGCCGCTGAACGCCGTCGGAGTCTCGGTGCGGATATTCCGGTCATCGCGATGGGGCACCTCTTTACGGCGGGGTGTGTCACGGTTGAGGAGGATGGCGTGCGTGAAATTTACGCCGGAGCGCTCTCGATTGTCTGCTCGACCGCCTTTCCGCCTGTTTTCGACTACGTCGCCCTCGGCCACATGCACGTGCCGCAACGGGTCGATAAAACGGAACATATGCGCTACTGCGGCTCGCCGATTCCGATGGGATTTGGCGAGGCGAAGCAGCAAAAGCTGGTGCTTCAGGTTGATTTCGAAGGGCGCGAGCCAACCGTCACGGAGATCGAAGTTCCCTGTTTCCAGCCGCTCGAACGACTCGCCGGGAGCCTCGACGAACTGAGCGCCGCCATCGCTGCGTTGCGGTCGGCGGGCAGCAACGCCTGGCTGGAGATCGACTATCGCGGAGACGAAGCGCCCGCAACCGTGCAGGAGGCGATGGAACAGGCGGTCGCGGGATCGCTGCTCGAAATCCGGCGCATCCGCAACAACCGCCCGCTCCAGCAGGCGCTGCGACACTCCGCAGCGAACGAGACGCTCCAGCAGCTCGATCCCGAAGCGGTCTTCAACCGCTGCCTCGAAGCGTACGGCACCGACGAATCGCTCCGTCCCGCGCTCGTCGAGAGCTACCGCGAAGTGCTGCGCTCAATCCGCGAGGAGGACGTGATGGCCGAAAAGGAGGGGAAATCGTGATTATCCAGAAGCTTCGTTTCGCCAATCTGAATTCGTTGCAAGGGGAGTGGGAGATCGATTTCACCCGGCCCGAATATCTTTCGGACGGCCTCTTCGCCATCACCGGCCCGACCGGTTCGGGCAAGAGCACCATTCTCGACGCCATCTGCCTCGGGCTCTATGGCCAGACGCCGCGCCTGGGGCGGATCACCAAAAGCAGCAACGAAATCATGGCGCGCCACTCGGGCGACTGCTTCGCCGAAGTGACCTTCGCGACCGCCTCCGGCGCGTACCGCTGCCACTGGAGCCAGCATCGCTCCCGCCACAAACGCGGCGGCGAGTTGCAGTCCCAGAAGCACGAAATCTCGGACGCCGTGACTGGCGCGCTCATCCAGACAAAATTGCAGGAGACGTTGCAGGAGGTCGAGGCGCGAACCGGCATGGACTTCGATCGCTTCACCCGTTCGATGCTGCTCGCGCAGGGCGCGTTCACGGCGTTCCTGCAAGCTGATGCTGACCAGCGCGCGCCGGTGCTTGAACAGATCACGGGCACAAAGATTTACTCGGTGATTTCGATGAAGGTGCACGAGCGGCGGCGCGACGAGCTGGCGCGGCTCGAACGGCTCCAGCTCGAATGCGAGGGCATCCGGCTGCTCGGCGACGAGGAGCGCCGAGCGCTCGAAACCGAGCGTGCGGAGTGCATCGAAAAAGAGCGCGAGCTGAACGCCGGGGTAGAAACCGAATCGGCGGCTCAGCGCTGGTTGCAGGAGATTGCGCGTCTTGAAGCGGCGCTCGCGGCAATCGGCAGTGAAGCGGCGGCGCTCGACGCCGAGCGCGAGGCGTTCCGTACGGACGAGGAGCGGCTCAGGCTCGCCCGCAGCGCCGCCGCCGTCGAACCGCAGTACGCCGTTCTCAAGCTGAAACGGGCGCAGTTGCGGCGCGACAGCGAGGAACTTGCCGCGAAAGAGGCGGGGCGACCGAAGATGGAGCAAAGATGGCTGGAGGCGGAAGCGCAGCACGAAGCCACCGAAAAAGCGCTCGCTTCGGCGCAGGAGAGCGTCACCTCAGCCAGGCCGCTCATCGCGCAAGTACGTCAGCTCGACGCCGTGATCGAGGGCAAGCGGCAGGAGGCCGAGCGGCGGAAACGGGAGCTGGAGGCGCTCGAAGAGCGTCGCGGGCGGCTCGACGCCGAACGTGCGGCGGCTTCGGCAAGCGTTGAGTCGGCGCGGAACGGGTTGCAAAAGCTTCGCGCCTGGCAGACGGAGCACCACGCGGATGCCTCGCTTGTCGGTGCATTGTCGGGCATCCGGCACGCCTTCGACGAGCTGCACCCGGCAGCGGAGCGGGAGCGGGCCGTTGCGTCCGGCATCGCATCCGTTCAGCAAGCCATCGGTCAGTTGCGGGACGAGATCGCGAAAATAGAGCTGGAGTCGAAAGCGTCGCAAGCCGCATTCGACGAGGCCCGCAAGGCGCTCGACGAGCGCAAAGCGTCGTTCACCGCGCGGCTCGATGGCTCGACCCTGAAAGCGCTTCGCGTTGAGCTCGACCTTCTGCGCGACCGCCGCCACCTGCTTGAGGAGATTGTGGCGCTCTACAAGTCCGGCAAGGAGCTGCTGCCGAAAATCACTGAACTCGGTGCGAATATTGAGACGCTTGAAAGCGAGGAGGCTGACGCCACCCGAAAGCTCGAACACGCGCGTGAACTGCTGGCTCATGCTGAACGCGAGGCGGCGGCGCAGGAGAATCTCGCTCGGATGGCCGACCGGGTGCGCAGCCTCGAAGAGGAGCGTCGCCGCCTCGTCGCCGGTCAGCCCTGCCCCTTGTGCGGCTCGGAGCACCATCCCTATGTTGAAGAACAGGTGCTGCCGGAGAGCGACGAAGCGGCGCTCGACGTGGCGAAGCGAGCCGTGCAGGAGTATTCGCGCTCGGTTCGGGAGCTGGAGATCAGCGTCGCCGAGCGCCGGACGGAGATCGAACAGATGCGGCAGTGGCGCGACGACCTCGCCGCCATGCGCGAAACCTCCGGGCGGCAGTGCCTCGCGCTGCTCGAAAAGGCGGGTGTAGAAGCCCCGGCGAAGGAAGCGGAGCCGGTCGTGCTCGAAAATCTCGCGGAGAACAAGCGCAAGGTTGAGGAGCTTGCCGGACGCATCGAGCAGCTCGACGTGCTCGAACAGCGGATTCGCGACGATGAGGCCCGGTTGCAGCAGCTCAACGAAGCTGCGCGAAGCGACAAGCGGCGTCTCGAACAGGCCGTCGATCAGCAGCGCGTGAACCGCTTCGACCTCGACCGTCTCGAACGCGAGCGAGAAGCGGCGCAATGTGAACTCGCCGAGCGGCGGCAACTCTTGCGACGCCTCGTCGAACCGTACGGTGTTGCGGTTGGCGACGAAATTGCCGAGTCGCTCGTCGCGGAGCTGGAGGCGCGGCGCGATGCATGGCGGCGCGAGGAGGAGCGGGGCCGGAGTCTCGAAGAATCCTTGCGGATTGGCGAGGTGTCGCTGCGCAATGTCGCCGAGCAGATTGCGGCGCTCGACGCCGATCTCGCCATGCGGCGCGAGGAGGTCGAAGCGGCATTCGCCGGTGTCGAGACCAGCAAAAAAGAGCGGCGTGAATTGTTCGGCGAGAAGTTGCCCGATGCTGAAGAGGAGCGGCTCGAAAGCCTGGTGCAGGCGGCGCGTGACCGGCTTGCCGCTTCGTCGGAAAGGTTCAACGCCGCGCGGCAGGCGCTCGCCGTGCTCGACACCTCGATAGCCGAATTGCGCCGCGCCGTCGAAGAGGAGCGCGAGGAGGTCGAACGGCGCGAGGCGGAGTTCGGTGCAGCGCTTGCTGGAAAGGGATTTGCCGACGAGGCGGCGTTTGTCGCCGCTTGTCTGCCGGAGGCCGAGCGGGAGCGGCTCGAAAGCGCCGCGACCTCGCTGGAGCATCGCAAGCGCGACCTCGACCTCAAGCGCTCCGACCGCGAGGCGCGGCTGCGCGACGAACTTGAACGCCGCCTTACGACCTTATCCGCTGACGAGCTTGCGGTGCGGATTGGCGAGCTTCAGGCGCAGCTTCGCGACGTGCAAGGCCGCGTCGGGGCTATCGCGAGCCGGCTCGAAGCGCACCGGCAGGCAGCGGACGAGCATCGCTCGAAAATGGCGGCGGTCGAAGCGCAGAAAGCGGAGTGCCGTCGCTGGGAAATGTTGCACAGCCTCATCGGGTCGGCGGATGGCAAAAAGTTCCGCAACTTCGCGCAGGGCATCACGTTTGAGATCATGATCGCTCACGCCAACAAGCAGCTCATGCGCATGACCGATCGCTACGTGCTCTTGCACGACCTGTCGGGTGCGCTCGAACTCAGCGTGATCGACCAGTGGCAGGCGGGCGAGGTGCGCTCCACGCGCAATCTCTCCGGTGGCGAGAGTTTCATCGTCAGCCTCGCGCTCGCGCTTGGCCTGTCGCAGATGTCGAGCCGGAACGTCAGCGTCGATTCGCTCTTTCTCGATGAAGGGTTCGGCACGCTCGACGAGGAGGCGCTCGAAACAGCCCTGAAAACGCTCGGCACTCTCCAGCAGTCTGGCAAGCTGATCGGCATCATTTCGCACGTGCCCGCCCTGCGGGATCGCATCGCCACGCACATCAAAGTCACGCCGCTCACCGGAGGCCGGAGCGCTATCGAAGGACCCGGTGTCAGCGGCCCCAGGTGAGCCCGGTAATGGTCTCAGTAATAGGTCACCAGATAATAGATGTTCTTTTTGAGCTCGTTTATGACGAAGCGATAACTGATGGGGTTGCGCCACCAGAGGAGAGGATTCCACCACGAGGGTTCAGTGGCTACCAGTCTGAAACGCTTGTTTGTGCCTGCAAACGCCTTTTTCCATGTTTTGTTGAGGCGAAGCATATGCGGTGGATCGCTGACCACGAGCGCACTTTTCCACCCGTTTTTATCCATCAGATCAGAGGTGTTTTCAGCCTCCTCCCAGCTTGTTTCCGACCAGGTATCGACGATGATGTGTTTTCTCGGTACGCCACGTGCCATGAGCTTGCGTTCACGCCAGTTGGGATGATTCGGGCGGTAATAGCGGCTGTCAATGCCGGTCAGCAGAACATGTTTTGCATAGCCTGCCTTGTAAAGATCGCCTCCTTTGCTGACCCGCAGTCCGTCGTCGCCCCCAAGAATCACGATTATGTCAGCCTTTTCAGGCTTTGTTGAGTGCATCGACACGAGAAACCCGAGGCCAAGATACAGCGAGGCGCACAGCGCGCTGGAAATCAGAAAGAAAAGCAGAGAGATTTTCAGAAATATTTTCATGGCACAGGCTGGCGGAATTCGGGGTTCATGCCGTTATCGATTATCAGAGAATAAACTTGAGGCCTTAACAGTGCCAGGTTGTTACAATGAGTGGGGAGTCATTTTCTTTTGCCTGGAATCATTCGACATTTCCGCTGGTTCAACACCGGTCTGTACTGTTTGGAGAGAATATACGTAATTCAGTAGAATGAAGCGCCTCAGGTTGACAGATGCCGTATGCGTCAAGTTCAACCATAACGTCTCTGTGCAAGAGCTGAAACGTTCAGCTTAGGCGTTTTGCCTGACTGGGGAGTGCTTTGCGGATGGAAATCAGGAGGGGGAGTTGCCGTTGTTTGATTCGTCGAACAGGTTGTTGAAGTCGTCAGGAATACGATTGCCCTGAATGTCAAGAATGCGGACACCGGTGGCGAAGCGTTTGCTGTAGTAGCTTTCGTTAAGGGTGTCGCGGGTGATGCCTTTTGAGAGGGAGGAGTGAACGAAGGTGTCGTTACCGACGAAAATGCCTACGTGGTTGATGCGGTCTTCTGCGTTCTTGAAAAATACGAGGTCGCCGGGCCGGAGTTCGTTGCGATCTATTCTTGTGCCTATCGTTGCCATTTCACGTGACGAGCGAGGCAGATTGACGTTGAATTCTTTATTGAACATGAACCTGACAAAGCCCGAACAATCGAAACCTGACGGCGTGTCTCCGCCGAAACGGTAACGGATGCCAAGGTACTGCTTGACTTCGGTGAAAAGATTCTTGAGTTTTTCTGATGGATTGATACTACAGGCTGACGGCGCGGTGCTGGTTGCTCCGGTTGCCTCTTCGGCAGCCATGAGCGAGGGGGAGTGGAGAATCAAAGAGGCCGCAATGGTGGCGCAAACCATGAGACTTTTCAGAACCCGAAGGTCTGGACGGGATTGCTGCTCTTTTCGCATAGGCACTGTGGATCGCCGCGTTAAGCGGTATTTGACGGTGTTAACGTAACGCTTTGTTTTTTAAAACTTTGCAGTTTATGGTTCTTTTCGGGAAAATCCAAATCTTTTTGGTGTTGCTGCCGTTTTTCCCCGAGCTTTTTTTCTGATTTGTAACTGATTCTTTTTCATGAACCCGGATATTTCTTCTCTTATTTTTCGGATGGTCGATGCTCCGAACGGGAAGGATTTCGGGGCGACCACGTCGGCATACTCCTCTTCGATGATGGCGGAATCGAACTGTTCCGGATAGATCATGATTTTGCTGATGTCTTTCACATGCTTTTCAAGTTGTTCAGGCACGAGATCGAAAAAGGGTTTGTAAGAGATGGACTCCCTGCGGGCGCAGACAAACGTGACAATGTCGTCTTCCCTGAAGTGAAGTTTTCGACTGGCGATATCCTCCCATTCACGGAAGTTTTTGAACACTTCGTACAGAACAGGAGAGGTTGAATGGCTGGTTTTCAATGTTTCGATGATGGCCAGCCGGCTTTTCCTGTCGCAATGGAAAAGCAGTGGAATGGTTAATTCCTGTGACAGGCGACTCATTTTGCGCAGCCATTGCCCGAATCCTTTCTCTTTTTCGGCGAAAGGCGGGCAGATAACCACGATTCGCCGATGTATGGCCAGGGGGCGTGTGAGATGACAGATCATGGTGGTTTTGCAGGTACACTCCACGATGCTCTCAGTGGCGTCGTTGATCATCCGGCCGAGGAAGCCCTGGCGACTTGGCCAGTCGAAGATAATCAGGTTTGACTGGGATTCCTTGACTGCTCTGCTGATACCGCTGCAGATATTGTAGTCGATAGTTGCAACGATGTTGAGGCTGGTGTCGAACGAGGCCGCAAAATCGACTGTTGGCGCCAGCTCTTTTTTGGCTTTTTTCACGTTCAGTTCAGCTTCATGATCATTGGGCACGACGGTCAGGATGGTCAGCGGATTGAGGGAGCGCTTTTCCCTGATCATTACGGCCAGCTCCAGCACCCGTTCGGAGGGCTTGTTTTCTGCGATCGGTAACAGGATCTGCTCGTCGGCGTCACCCTGTGCGTGCTCTTTTTCAGGTGCGGCGTCGTTCTCTTCAAGCACGATCTCCTTGGCTGCCTTTTCCGTAACCAGCGAACTGACGATGCAGGTGACGAGAATGAGGATAATGATGGCGTTGAGGATGTTAAGGTCGAGGATGCGTGCACGGTAGCCAACCAGTGCGATGGCGATGGTTGCGGCGGCGCGGGAGCTGCTCAGGCCGAAGATAAGCCGCCGGTGAGCGGCGGAATAGCCGAAAATTTTCTGGGTAGAGAGCGCCGCGAGCCATTTTCCTGCTAGTGCCACGAAGGTCAAAAGGGCGGCGATGATCAGGGCTATCGGGCTGCTCAGGATGATCCTCAGGTCCACCAGCATTCCCACGCTTATGAGGAAGAATGGTATGAAGAGCGAGTTTCCGATGAACTCGATGCGGTTCATCAGGGCTGAAGAGCCTGGAATGAGAGGGTTGAGCGCGAGGCCAGCCGCAAAAGCTCCCACAATTGGTTCCAGTCCTGCAGCTTTTGCGAGGAAAGCTGAAAAGAAAAGCGCCGCCAGAACAAAGATGTAGTGGGCGTGTTTTTCGTTTTCGAGCTTGGTGAAAAACCAGCGGGCGATGGCGGGCAGTACGATGAACACGATCGCCGAAAAGAGTGTGAGCGCGATGACGAGGTGCAGCCAGAACTCATGATTGATGTCGCCCCGGCTATAGCCTATAATGACCGCCAGGAGGATCAGCACAGCAGTATCGCTCAGGATCGTTCCTGCTACCGTGATGGCAACCGTCCGGTTTTTCGAGATTCCCATCCGGCTCACAACAGGGTAGGCTACCAATGTGTGCGTCGCGAACATGCTGGCCGTCAGAAGACTGGTGCTCATTGGATAGTTCAGCAGGTAGCGGCAGACCGGATAGCCGAGGACGATGGGAATGCTGAAGGTCAGCAGTCCGAACAGGGCGCTTTTGTACCGGTTTTTCCTGAAATCGTTGACATCGAGTTCGAGACCGGCGATTAAGAGAATGTAGAGCAGGCCAATGGTCGAGAAAAGCTCGACTGCCGAGCTTTTTTCAAGAAGATTCAGGCTGTGCGGCCCGATAAGCACGCCAGAGAGAATCAGGCCGACCGTGCCGGGAATGTTGAATCTTTTGGAAACAATCGGGGCGAGCAGGATAATGAACAGCACGAGCGAAAAGACCAGCACCGGATTGGTCAACGGTAGCCGGAATTCCTCGAGAAACTGATGGTAATAGGATTCCATAGGCTTGTTCATGCTTCTGGTTTGGTCGTCTCTGACCACAGGGGGCAGGATAGAATGTAAACAATTTGGCGCTGCTGCGGCCAGACACTCTTTCAGGATTCTCGCTTCAGTCTTCATCGCCCGGTATTCGCTGAATGAGCGATTGAATGCTTAAATTGTTAAAAAATCTCTTGTGAACAGCATGATTGTCTATTGAAAAGCATGCGGAAATCTCTGGGCGTGGTTATTACTGGCGGGAGTGCCGGGCTCGGGCTGGCAATGGCGCGGGAGTTTTTGCGGGCTGGTGATCGCGTCGTGATCTGCTCCCGCCGCGAATCAAATCTGAAATCGGCCTTGCAGATGCTTGGCAGTGATGTCCCGGACCGTAATGTTTATGGTATGGTCTGCGATGTATCGCTTCCCGCTCAGGCCGCAGACTTTGCTGCTTTTGCTGCCGCAAAACTCGGAATCATCGACCGTTGGATCAACAATGCAGGTACGGCGGGGCGGAAGCGCCGACCGCTCTGGGAACTTGATCTCTCCGACATCGACGAGACCTGCCGCACCAATCTTTCCGGTAGCATGATGCTTTGCGCTGAAGCGCTGCGCGTTATGCTTCGCCAGCCAGCGAGTGCTGACGAGCCGCTTTATCATCTGTTCAACATGGGATTTTCATCGGCGGGCCTCCGTTCATCGCCTACCTCCGTGCCGCATCGGGCATCCAAACGGGCGGTGGCGATCATGAGCAAACTGCTTCGCCAGGAGCTCGAAGCCGCAGGTATCCGTTCAGTCGGTATTCACGAGCTGAGTCCCGGACTGGTGCTGACCGATCTGTTGCTCCGCGACGCTACGCCTGCTCAGAAGCGCTTTTTCAACGCGATGGCCGAAACTTCGGAAACCGTTGCGGCAACGCTGGTGCCAGCAATCAGGGCCATCACCGGACGAGGCAGCACGTTGCGCTACCAGCCGGTGCTTTTCATGTTTGCAAAGCTGGCGGCGTCGGCGTTTGGTTATCGCAAGGAGCGCTTTTTTGACAGCGAAGGGAAACCCTGGGGATAGGTCTTGTAGAACTTATCGGTCGAAGCGGAAAGAGTGAAGGGCGGAAACCCGGATTCGCCCTTGAAATTCAAAATCCTCCTTACGCCGCAATCCACTGCACGGCGCTATCGACATCTTCGAACAGATCAACGCGGGGAGCTCCCTTCTGGCTGCCGCCGCTATGGAACAGGCCTGTGACGGCGTTTTGGAGTCCGTTCTGCAAGACGATGGCAACCTTGTTTTTTCTGTTCTTCAGGTTCAGCTTCTGGACGATTGGCATGACCGAAGAGATGGTTGCCAGTGACAGGCTGGTTTCGTCGTCTCCCTTGAAAATCCAGATACGGCTCTTGTCGCCGAAACCCGGAAGGGCAGTGATGCGAAGGAAGGCGTCGAGAAGTTCCGAAAAACTGACCGAGCCGGTAAAGGTGACGGCGATGTATTTCGATTCATTGGTGATTCTGTACATGGTCGTAGGTTTTTCGTTTTGTGATAATCTTTATAAAAAGATACTCAATAAGTGTGCCAATGATTTTGATTTTTATGTAACACTCCTTGTGTAGTTGTGCTCTTTGCTATCTATTTTATTAAAATAGAATGCTTTACTTGATGTTGGATGGATTCGGAAAATTTTCAGGGAAAAAGATTCGGGACACTCGATGTAGAAGAAGGATGACGATAGCTACAAATATGTAACAAATTTTTCTTTCCAGGGGCGCTTATGATTCCAGTAACAATAGAGAGTTCAATCCACCACAGGAAGAGATTCTGTTAACTTTTTTTTACTTGGCGTTGGTCATAATCGTCTGATTGAAACTCAGTGGTATCTTGCTTGTTCTTCATTTTTGTAGAAAATTGGTGATGTTTGAATGCGTCGTACCGTGACAGAAACGGGCTTCCCGTGATGCCGGAAGCAGAAAGGGCGGGCTTGAGTGCCCGCCCTTTCAATTCATCATTCGACATTGTTCATTTAGAACATCACCGCTTGGGCCTTTGCTGCCTGGACGAGGAAGCGCTCCATCCAGTCGGGGCCGGAGTGTTTTTCAGCAAGCGCCACGGCGATGTGCTTGGGCTCGATGCCCATGTCGCGGTTGCGCCCGAGGCCCTGCACGCACGATGGGCAGTTGGTCAGTATCGTTGCGGTCGCTTCGCCGTGCATCGATTCCTTGAGCGCTTCGCGTTTGCGATGCAGCATCGAATCGGTGATGTCTGGGCGTGAGAGCGCCAGCGTGCCCGCTTCCGAGCAGCAGTGCGGTACATTGGTCACCTTGCCGAATCCGCCGACATCGCGCAACAGGTCGCAGGCCTTGCCTTTCAGCGAGTCGTGGCAGGGGGCGTGGTAGAGGCTCTGTGTCGAACCGCCGTCTACCCGCATTCCTTTTTCGTAAGCATACCGTGACACATCGACGATCCGGTTGCCGAAGAGCTTTGGGGCATCCATGACTTCAAGTCCCTCCATGCAGGTGCCGCAGGAGATCACACAGGCGTCGAAATCCAGATAGGAGAACATCTCGCGAATCTGGCTGAACATCACTGTGTTGCGCAGCACGATCGAGGTGTACGCCTCCTCTTTGGCGTTGACGTTCAGCGGGAAACCGCAGCAGAGGAAGGGTGGCGGCAGCACCACGCGCGTGCCGGTTTCGAGCAGAATGTGGATCGCGGCCATCGAGATGGTCGAGTGCAGCCGCTCCGAGCCGCAGCCGGGGAAGTAGAAGACCGTCGAGGTCGCCTCTTTGCTGGTCGGTTCAAAAACGAGCACCTGGTCGCTGTCGCAGGGCGGCAGCACGTCGCGCAGTGTTTTTTCGGGCACCGGCGGCACGGACGAGCGCAACAGCCGCAGCGGCGGGATGACGCTCTGCGCATCCCTGGACGCCTGCAACGGGGCGGTTATTTTCGTGCCAGCCCGCTGGGCGGCGCCGCCAAACCTCAGCACCGCGTTGCGGAACATCTTGTTGTAGAACGGCGAGCGGTTGGCCAGGTAGTTCAGCGTCATCTTGGTGATGGGGGGTGAATTCTTGAAGCCGCGCGCAGAGAGAATCTCCCGTTCGAGAATCGACACCTCGCCCGAATCGATGTCCACCGGGCAGGGTTTCAGGCACTTGTGGCAGATGGTGCAGTGATCCGAGACCTCCTCCAGCCACTGCAACAGCTTGAAATCGGTCGAGCGTTCACGCTGGGCGTCGTAGAGCAGCGCCTCGATGAGCGAGCCGATGGCGAGGTTCTTGTTGCGCGGATGGTAGAACATGCCGCGCGCCGGGTAATAGACGCAGCAGTCCGGCTTGCACTTGCCGCAGCGAATGCAGTAGTCCACCTTCTTCGAGAGCGCTTCGAGCTTGCCGCGCTTGAGGATGTGCGCTTCCAGCTCCAGCAGGTTGAACGACGGGGTGAAGATGTGGTTCAGCGCCTCGTAATCCTCCAGCTTGCCGGGGTTCATGATGCCGTCCGGATCGACCTCGCGGCGATAGGCGGTCAGCTCGTCGATGCGTGCTTTGTCCATGTACTTCAGCTTTGTGACGCCGATGCCGTGTTCGCCGGAAACGACGCCGCCAAGCGAAATCACCTTTTCCATTACCTTGTCGATGACGTGATCCGCGCGCTCGAGCATCGGGCGGTCGTTCGAGAGCACCGGCACGTTCACGTGCACGTTGCCGTCGCCGGCGTGCATGTGGGTGGCCAGCACGATGCGCCGGTCGCGCACATACTTGAAATCCGCTTCGATGGCGTCGAGCGTTTTCGGATAGCCGCGGAAGAGCTGGTTCAGCTCGGTGCGGAACTCCTGCAAAAGCGTCAGCGAGCGCAACAGCAGGGGATCGGCGGCTTCGAGGCGATTGCGAATCAGATCGCACAGGCCGAGTCCCGCCGGAATCTTCGCCTCGAATGGCGTGAGGCTCTCCGGATTGCTGCTTTCGCGCAGCATCGCGTCAATCCGTTCAACATACTGCAATTGCGAATAGCGCTCCTCCTCGACGTTCATATCGTCAATGAAACGGGCGAACACCGCGAGCTGGTCGATGGGAATGACGATATCCTCGTTCAGCTTGAAGGCGTTGGTGCGCCGGGCAATCGCGCCGAGCTTCTTGCGATCCTGCCAGAAGAGAATGCTCTCGGCCTGGTCTCGTGCCACGAACATCAGCGTGTTCGGATGCTTTTCGAGCAGGGCTCGAACGCGTTCCACACCCGCTTCGACCTCGGCTTCCGTATGCCCGGCGATGTCGATCAGCAGTACCGCTTTGGGCGTCTGCGGGCGGGAGGCCTTCACCTTGTAGTCGATGGCGCGGATGTACTCGTCGTCGAAGTGCTCTAGCGCGAGCAGCGTTTCGTGCTCGACATTCTGGTATGGAAACGCCTTCGACAGCTCGACGATTACGCGGCTTGCCTCGTCCATGTCAGGGCCGAAGAACTCCAGGCAGAGCGTGCGTTTTTCTTCATACTTCGGATAGAGCACAAAGACTGCCGAGGTGATGACGCCGTCGGTGCCCTCCTTCTGCAATCCCGGTACACCGCCGAGCGCCTTGTTGGTGATGTCCTTCCATAGGCCCTGCTTGCGGATTTCCGTGCCGCGCAGGATGATGCGCTTCAAGGGAGCGCCATGCTGGTCCAGCACCTCGTAGGTCACGGTGTCCTCGGGCAGAATCTTGCGAAGCTGATGGTCGGTGCGTCGCACCGTCCAGAGCTTGCCGCCCGGCATGGCGATCTTCCATTCGAGCAGATTGTCGATGCAGGTGCCCCAGCGCACGGCCATTTTGCCGCCCGCGTTCTCGGCGATGTTGCCGCCGATGGTGCAGGCCCATTCGCTGGTCGGGTCGGTGGCGAACACCAGCCCGTGCTCGTCGGCGTAGTGCATGGCTGTTTCGGTGATGACACCCGCCTCGACCTCGATAACGCTGCCGGTCACCGTGTGGCTATCTTTCAAGTGGAAGGTTCGTTCGGTGATGCCGCGCACATGGTTCAGCTTCTCGGTGTTGATTATGACGCAGTCCGAGCGCAGCGGCACCGCGCCGCCGGTGAGGCCGGTGCCCGCGCCGCGCGGAATGACGCGCAGCCCGAGCTTCGCGATCGCCGCAATCAGTGGCGCCACCTGCGCCTCGTCGTCCGGCGTCACCACGGCTACAGGAAGGTACAAGCGCCAGTCGGTGGCGTCGGTTGCGTGGGCGACAATCGAAAAGGGGTCGTACAGGACGTTCTTGGCCCCGACGATGGGCGCGAGCTCCTTTTTGAGCTTGCGCCGGAACTCCGGCAGCCGCTCGATCTCCGCACGGAACTTCTCCAGCTTCGCGCGAAGGGTCTCGACAATCGCCAGCACTCGCGGCTCACCGTTGGCCGACGACTGGATGGTCTCAATATCCTTCCGGGCGTGCTCGAAAATCCTGTTGCGC
The DNA here is from genome assembly GCF_000006985.1 of Chlorobaculum tepidum TLS. Classification (NCBI taxonomy): domain Bacteria; kingdom Pseudomonadati; phylum Chlorobiota; class Chlorobiia; order Chlorobiales; family Chlorobiaceae; genus Chlorobaculum; species Chlorobaculum tepidum. The sequence goes on along the minus strand of NC_002932.3, from coordinate 1,063,792 downwards.
CGGTGCTCCGAACCGATCAGCTCCTGAAGCAGATAGGGGTTGCGGCCATGAATAAGAATATCGCCGAAAAGCTGCATCAGCAGGCGAGCCGAACGTCCGGTCACCCGGAGATCGCGCAGCTCCTCGATCTGCCGGACAACCTCTTCGCCAAGGATGAACGAAATCGCCTGGCGGTCGCTTGCTGAAGTGTAGTTATAAGGTATCTCGCGCTTGACGGCAGGAACTGCCCGCGCGGCAACAGGCTCTTTATTGACAGTCATAGGTATTCAATACTGGAGAAAAAATATTCATGCTTTATTCGGAATCTCGTCCGGCAGGAAGCCACAAGTAGGTAAAGACGATAAAGATTCCGGACTCTTGCGCTCTTTCGTCCGGCGCGATCATCGCCGACGATCCGGCGGCTCCAACTGACAGTAAGGTCATACAAATGAACAGCTTGTCAATTAATATAACGAAACTCCTCATAACTCGTTGACAAACCGTTACCAACCCTCGCAGCCACTTTCACGATGAGGCTGAAAAGAGCCTTTTTTCAAGGATAGTTGAGAAATATTAACACACTTAACGAAATCCGTCCCGAGAACATTCCCCAGCCTGAATTTTCCTTGCGATTTCAATTGCCTGCTTTTTCAACCAGACGCCTGTTGCATACTGTTTCTTGTTGCTTGTAAATGGCGTAACCATTCGGTATTATGACAAAATGCTGATGTTCGTGGCATGACGCTTGTCAACGTTCACCTAACCCCTCGTTTAGCTACCAGCATTTCCCTCATGAGTCGCAGTTCTAAAAATTCTTGGGCGGTTCCTTATTCGGCCGGAAAGAGAACCGTGTCAGCAAGAAGACTCTTTCCCCTTTTCAATCATCAGCTTCTCAATTTCAAATATCCAGCTCGTTGGTGCAGACACGGGTTGTGTGGTGCTCAGAAATATCAATTCAAATCGGAAGAGCATGAGTGACGAAAAAAATCCGGCGGCCCACCTCCGGCAGGATGAATCGGGTCAGTGGATTGAACACAAATTGATCGAGCATCTTTCCGGAGTTGCTCATCAAGCCGCTAATTTTGCCAGCGAGTTTGGCAATGCTGACTGGGCGATGGCTGCCGGTATGCTGCACGATCTCGGCAAATTCAATCCGCGCTGGCAGAAGTATCTGCGCAAGAGCAACGGCGATTATCTGGAAAAGAGCGATGGGCAAGATTGACCACTCCGCAGCCGGGGCAATACTGGCCAGCAACAAAAGCAAAGATATCGGACGAATTCTTGGCTACCTGATCGCCGGGCACCATACCGGCTTGCCGGATTGGGACAAAGACGCCGGAACCAAAGGCGATCCGCTATCCGAGCGTTTGAGTAATTCCGAACATCTGCAACATGCCTTGAAAGGTAATCCTCCCGAAAACATTCTGGATACGCCTTTACCATCGTCGTTGCCATGCCAAACCCAGAATGGCGGCGCGGAGCTGGTGCACCTCTGGATCCGGATGCTGTACTCCTGCCTCGTTGATGCGGACTTTCTTGATACAGAGCGCTTCATGAATCCAGAGACATCTGAACTTCGTCCGAACGGCGTTGATCTGGCAATGCTGAAAGAGCGTTTTGACCAGCACATGTCGCTCAAAGAGAGCGGTGCTTCGGATACGCCGGTCAACCGGGCGCGAAAAGAGATTCTCCGCGAGTGCCGCCAAAAAGGCGTGTCGCTGGAGCCGGGACTGTTTTCGCTGACCGTGCCCACCGGCGGCGGCAAAACGCTTGCCTCGATGGCCTTCGCGCTCGAACACGCTCTGAAGCACGATAAAAAGCGGATCATCGTGGTGATTCCCTACACCAGCATCATCGAGCAGACGGCGGCGGTCTATCGCGAAGTGTTCGGAGATGACGCAGTGTTGGAGCACCACAGCAACCTCGATCCATCGAGAGAAACTCCGGCATCCCGGCTGGCGACTGAAAACTGGGATGCACCGATTATCGTGACCACCAACGTGCAGTTTTTCGAGTCGCTCTTCGCGGCCCGAAGCTCGGCCTGCCGCAAGTTGCACAATATCGTCAATTCGGTTGTTGTGCTCGACGAGGCGCAGATGCTGCCGACCGATTTTCTGCAACCGATAGTCTCGGTCATTAAAATGCTGAGTGCGCATTTCAGAACGTCGGTCGTGCTCTGCACGGCCACCCAGCCGGTTTTGAGCGGCAAGGTCGGAACCGGCAAAGATATTCTTAAAGGGTTTGACGACGGCCGTGTGCGCGAGTTGATGGCCGATCCGGAAAAGCTGTTCGGCATCTTTCAGCGCGTCCGCGTGCGGATGCTTGGCCAGGCTGATCAACGGCACGAATGGGCTGAGATCGCCAGGCGGCTTTGTGAGCCCGAGCAGGTGTTGTGCATCGTCAACACCCGCAAGGATTGCCGCGAGCTCCATGACTTGATGCCGGACGGCACGGTTCATCTTTCCGCGCTGATGTGCCCGGAGCATCGCAGTACCGTCATTGCCGAGTTGAAATCGAAGCTCGTTGCGGGCGAGCCGGTTCGGGTGGTGAGCACCCAGTTGCTCGAAGCTGGCGTTGACATTGATTTTCCAACGGTCTATCGTTCGTTCAGCGGGCTTGACAGCATCGCACAGGCGGCGGGCCGGTGCAATCGTGAGGGCAAGCTTGAGCATGGCGATGTTGTGGTGTTCAACCCGCCGAATCCCTCGCCATCGGGCCGCTTGCGCAAAGCCGAACAGGCCGCCCAGGAGCTGTTCCGCACGGTTCCTGAACTTGCCGCCTCGCTCATGCCGGAAGCGTTCCGCCGTTATTTCATGCACTACTTCAGCGGCCTGAATGGCTTCGACACGAAGGGAATCATGGATTTGCTGGCGAGCAACGACGCGGCCAGATATTTCCAAATCCAGTTCCGCACCGCAGCCAGAAAATTCAAACTCATCGATGATACGCTGCAACACGGCATCATCGTCAGATATCGCAACGGAAAAGCAAACATCGACGCCTTGATCGATCAACTGCGTTTTGGCGGCCCAAATCGAAAACTGATGCGGCAACTTCAGCGCTATTCGGTGAATGTCTATGATCCGGATTTGAAAAAACTGATCGAGAACGGCTTGATCGAAGAGGTTCATGGTGTCTGGGTGCAGACGTCGGAAAGCGCGTACGATCCGGTTTTCGGGTTGAATATCGACGCCAACCTGAATTTTTACTGGTAAGCTCAACAAGGGAGAACAACGTTATGGAGCATTGGAATAAAACATTCTGTCTTGAAGTCAAGGGCGATTACGCCTGCTTCACCCGGCCCGAAATGAAGGTCGAGCGGGTGAGCTACGACGTCATTACCCCATCGGCGGCGCGGGGAATTTTCGAGGCGATTTTCTGGAAACCGGCCATTCGCTGGCGGATTCGGAAGATTGAAGTATTGAATCCGATCAAGTGGATTTCGGTGCGGCGCAACGAGGTCGGCCAAACAGCAAGCGAGCGGAGCGACGGCATTTTCATTGAAACGGCGCGTCAGCAACGAGCTGGCTTGTTTCTGCGGGATGTGGCCTACCGGCTTCACGCCGAGCTTGAGTTCGTTCCGCCGTCGGAGCGGCCAGATGCAAAGCGCCCGGTGCCGGAATCATTGCAGGACGGCAGGGAAACCTCAGAGCTGCGTAAGGATGAAAATCCGGGAAAATACTACGCCATCTTCGAGCGCCGGGCGCGGAAAGGGCAGTGCTTCAACCAGCCCTATCTCGGCTGCCGCGAGTTCAGTTGCGAATTCAGGCTGGTCGATGATCTGGCAAATGAACCCCCACCGATCAGCGAAACCCGCAATTTGGGATTTATGCTTTACGACCTCGATTTTCAAAAGAACTTGAAAGAGCCACCTCCGGCATTTTTCCCGGCGTGTCTGGAAAAAGGAGTTATCAAAGTGCCCGATTGGGAGAGCGAGGAGGTGAGAAAATGATTCTGCAAGCACTGTACGACTATTACCAGCGAAAAGCTGCCGATCCGGAAAGCGGTATTGCACCGGAAGGATTTGAATGGAAGGAGATTCCATTCATCATCGTCATTGATCGGGAGGGAAATTTCGTATCGCTCGAAGATACTCGAGAAGGGGATGGCAAAAAGAAAAAAGCGAAGCCATATCTATTGCCGAAATCTGTTGGACGTACCGGATCAAATTCCTATAAGACCAGCTTTCTGCTGTGGGATCATTACGGCTATGTGCTTGGTCATTCACGAAGTGAAAGTGATAAAGATCAGGCGATGGCTGAAAAACAGATGCCGAGTTTTATAGAAAAACTTCGCTCATTACCTGAAAATGTCAAAGGCGATGATGGCGTTCTGGCCGTCATTCGCTTTTACGAAAAAGGCGAATATAAAAAAGTTAAGGAGTCTGATAACTGGGGAGAATGCACCAAAATCATTGGATGCAATATGAGCTTCCGGCTCGATGGCGAAGTCGATCTTGTGCCATGCCGGGATGCCGTAAAAAGGTATATCGAGACTCAGATTGGAGAGAGTGCTGATGATGCCGTCGGCCTTTGTCTTGTGACAGGCAAAAAGGCGGCGATTGCCAGAATTCACAGCGACACTCCGATCAACAAGGATTCAAAGAAATTCGTCTCATTTCAGAAGAATTCCGGTTATGACTCTTATGGAAAAGAGCAAGCGTTCAACGCTCCGATCAGCGAGTCTGCGGTGTTTGCTTACACCACTGCCTTGAATATGCTGTTGGGCAAGAATTCAAAAAACAAAGTTCAGGTTGGAGATGCGACGACCGTTTTCTGGTCTGAAAAACAGGATGTTTTTGAAGAGGATTTTCCTGCCTTTTTTGGGTACTCGAAAGATGATCCTGATGCAGACGTCAGAGCAGTTAAAGCTCTTTACGAAGGAATAAAGAGTGGCCATGCTCAAATGGATTCCAAAACCCGTTTTTATGTTCTCGGACTTGCGCCGAACTCGGCTCGTATTTCCGTTCGATTCTGGCATACCGGAACGATTGCGGAATTTGCCGGGAATATCCGGCAGCATTTCGATGATCTTGAAATTATCCGAAGCCCGAAAGATAGTGGCCATTTTTCGATGTTCTGGCTACTGTCAGCAATGGCGCACGAGGGGAAGGTGGATAACGTTCCACCCAATCTTTCCGGACAGATTTTTCAATCGGTCATTACCGGTGGCTTGTATCCCGCAACGATGCTTCAACAGGCAATCCGCCGTATCCGCGCTACGCAAGAGGTGACGAGGATTCAAGCGAGTATTCTGAAAGCCTGTCTCAACCGTTTTTCAAGAATTTATAACACAAAAGCAAAGGAGATAACCGTGGCACTCGATCCAACCAACAACAATCCGGGGTATCGTCTTGGGCGGCTTTTTGCCGTTCTGGAAAAAATTCAGGAAGAGGCAAGTCCCGGCCTTAACGCAACGATTCGCGATCGCTTTTATGGAGCGGCCTCATCAACTCCGGTGACGGTTTTTCCGCAATTGTTGAAGCTGAAAAATCATCATCTCTCAAAGCTTGACAACGCTGGACGCCGTGTCAATTTCGAGCGGATGCTTGCCGGCGTTTTTGAGGGGATTGGCAATGAAATGCCATCACATCTTTCAATGGAAGATCAGGCACGATTTGCGATTGGTTATTATCACCAGCGCCAAGACTTTTTCAAAAAGAAAGATTCAGAAAATAACAATTAAACCACAGGAGAATCATTATGACTACTGTCGATAAACGCTATGATTTCGTTGTGCTTTTCGATGTTCAGGACGGCAACCCGAATGGCGATCCCGATGCGGGTAATCTTCCTCGAATCGATGCTGAAACCGGCATGGGACTTGTAACCGATGTTTGTTTGAAGCGAAAGGTTAGAAATTATGTACAGTTGTTAGGACAAGACATTTTCATCAAGGAGAAGGCGATTCTGAATAACAAGATTGATGAAGCTTATAAGGCGCTGAATATCGATTTGAATGCTGCGCCAGCAGATTCAAAAGACGGATCGAAACGCAACAAACCAGGTGTGGCTCAGGGCGGAGAGGTTGACAAAGGGCGAGTTCAGATGTGTACAAAATACTATGATATTCGCGCCTTCGGGGCCGTGATGTCAACCGGGGCTAATGCCGGTCAAGTACGTGGCCCGATTCAGATGACGTTTGCCCGTTCGGTCGAGCCTGTCGTGGCGCTGGAGCACAGCATTACCCGCATGGCTGTTGCCACTGAAGCGGAGGCAGAAAAGCAAAGCGGCGATAATCGGACGATGGGACGCAAGTACACCGTTCCGTACGGCTTGTATCGCGCTCATGGGTTCGTTTCGGCAAATCTTGCCAGTCAGACCGGATTTTCCGCAGAAGACCTCGACCTGTTCTGGGACGCTCTGTTGAACATGTTCGAGCATGACCGTTCAGCAGCTCGCGGCTTGATGTCCACTCGCGGCCTGTACGTTTTCGAGCACAGTTCAGCGTTGGGCAATGCTCCGGCAAGCCAGCTTTTCGAGCGGATTACAGTCAAGCGCAAAGAAGATTCCGAAGGCCCGGCACGTTCGTTCAAGGATTACGAAGTGCTGGTTGATGAGTCCAACCTTGGCGAGGTGAAGCTTCTTCGGAAACTCGGATAAGTATGTACGCCGAAACCGATTTTATTGCTTTGTCCGCTTTGCAGCATTACGTCTTTTGTCCGCGGCAGTGTGCACTGATTCACCTCGAACAGGTCTGGAGCGAGAATCTGTACACTGCCGAGGGGCGAGAGATGCATGAGCGGGCTGACAGCGCCGTCACCTCGTACCGCGAGGGCGTGAAAGTTACACGCAGCGTGCCGTTGCGAAGCGCTGTTCTTGGCGTCTCCGGCGTGGCCGATGTAGTGGAGTGGCACCGGAGAGAGGGCGGGTTTGAGCCGTTTCCGGTGGAGTACAAACGCGGCAAGCCGAAAAAGCACGATGCCGACAAGGTGCAGCTTTGCGCGCAGGCAATGTGTCTCGAAGAGATGCGCTCGTGCGCGATTCCTTCAGGGGCGCTGTTTTACGGCCAGACAATGCGACGGCTCGATGTAGTTTTCGATGAGGTGTTACGCTCCAAAACTGTTGCAGCGGCCGCGGGTGTGCATGGGCTGTTTTCGTTGGGCGTGACGCCTCATCCGGAATTTGGCCCGAAGTGCAAACTGTGTTCGCTTGTCGATGAATGTCTGCCCGAGGTACTCGAACGCCACGGTTCGGCAAAACGGTACGTCCAAAAGTTATATCGTGAACTCTCCGGGGAGGAAATTTGAAAAAGCATCTCAACACCTTGTTCGTGACGACACAGGGCTCGTATCTCTCCAAAGAGGGGGAGTGTGTGCTCATATCGATCGACCGCGTCGAGAAGACCCGGATTCCGCTGCACATGCTCAACGGAATTGTCTGTTTCGGGCAGGTGTCGTGCAGTCCGTTTCTGCTTGGCCATTGCGCACAGCTTGGCGTTGCGGTTACCTTTCTGACCGAGCACGGGCGCTTTCTTTGCCAGATGCAGGGGCCGGTAAAGGGCAATATCCTGTTGCGAAGAGCGCAGTACCGGATGGCTGACAACTATGATCAAACAGCAACGCTGGCCCGTTTATTCGTTATCGGTAAAATCGGCAACGCGCGGGTAACGCTGGCCAGGGCATTGCGCGATCATCCCGAAAAAACGGACGGGGAGAAGTTGAAGAACGCGCAGCATGTACTGGCAGGATGCATCCGGCGTTTGCAGGAAGCAACGGATCAGGAGTTGATCAGAGGCATAGAAGGGGAAGCGGCAAAAGCCTATTTCAGTGTTTTTGATGAGTGCATTACCGCCGATGATCCAGCGTTCAGGTTTGAAGGGCGTAGCCGGCGGCCACCGCTCGACCGGGTGAACTGTCTGCTCTCTTTTGTTTACACCCTGATGACACACGATATTCGTTCCGCGCTTGAATCGTGCGGTCTTGATCCGGCAGCGGGGTTCCTTCACAAAGACAGGCCGGGCAGACCGAGCCTTGCCCTCGATATGCTCGAAGAGTTCCGCTCTTATATCGGTGATCGTCTGGTGTTGTCACTGATCAATCGGGGACAGATTCACGCCAAAGACTTCGATATTTCTGAAACCGGGGCGGTAGCTATGAAAGATGATGCCCGAAAGACGCTCATAACTGCATATCAGCAAAGGAAACAGGAAGAGATCGAGCATCCTTTCGTCGGGGAAAAAATGGCTGTCGGACTGCTCTGGCACATGCAGGCCATGTTGCTCGCCCGGTATATCCGGGGAGATATTGACATGTATCCGCCATTTGTCTGGAGATAGCTCATGCTGGTTCTTGTTACCTATGATGTGAACACCGAAACACCTGCGGGCCGGAGACGACTGCGCAGAATCGCCAAGACCTGCCAGAATTACGGCCAGCGCGTGCAGTTTTCCGTGTTTGAATGCAACGTCGATCCGGCCCAGTGGGTTAAATTGAGGTCGAAACTGCTCAATGAGATGGACCCGAAACTCGATAGCTTGCGGTTTTACTTTCTCGGCTCGAACTGGCAGGGCAGGGTAGAGCACGAAGGCGCAAAAGAGCCTCGTGATCTCGAAGGAACGCTGATTTTATAAATCGCGAACCTGAAGCTGTACCAGAAGTGCCTGCTGGTTCGCGTCCGAAACAAGTTGTTTTTTTGTATGCAGATATTGATTGTATCGTCAGATTCGCGTAAGATGTTGTTTGGCATACGAAGCGGTTCGCGGAAACTCATCTGCGAAGCCGTAGAGTATCTGGCGATACAGCCAAACAGTCGCGCCCCGCGCGGGCGCGTGGATTGAAACTTGAAAATCTGGTAAATGTAAAGACATATTAGGGTCGCGCCCCGCGCGGGCGCGTGGATTGAAACGGTATCTCAGAGACAACCCTGCGGGCGATCGAGAGTCGCGCCCCGCGCGGGCGCGTGGATTGAAACAGCCGCACCGGGTATCGCTTGCCTTCCGCGAAGTGTCGCGCCCCGCGCGGGCGCGTGGATTGAAACTGCGCCAAGTGCCAAATATCCAGCGGTTGCGCATAGTCGCGCCCCGCGCGGGCGCGTGGATTGAAACGCTCGGGTCGTAGCTCATGACCCATCCGGAGCGCCGTCGCGCCCCGCGCGGGCGCGTGGATTGAAACTGTATTGTACGAAATAGGTCAATTTGATCAATCGTCGCGCCCCGCGCGGGCGCGTGGATTGAAACTTGATGGCTTCAACAATTTGGTCTTCAGTCGCTTGTCGCGCCCCGCGCGGGCGCGTGGATTGAAACGGGATCTCAGAGACAACCCTGCGGGCGATCGAAAGGGTCGCGCCCCGCGCGGGCGCGTGGATTGAAACTGGCCATGATCGACGCAGGGCTTGTCAATAATGACGTCGCGCCCCGCGCGGGCGCGTGGATTGAAACTCCATGAAATGGTTCACAGCACGGGAGCGGAGCATGTCGCGCCCCGCGCGGGCGCGTGGATTGAAACATCGCGTTATGATGCCGGTGTTGCGTCGTACAGGTGTCGCGCCCCGCGCGGGCGCGTGGATTGAAACGAGGCCCGAAGTACCGTTGGGGCGACCCTGTCAATGGTCGCGCCCCGCGCGGGCGCGTGGATTGAAACTGGTCTCCGTCGCTCAAGGGACACATGGAGCGGTGTCGCGCCCCGCGCGGGCGCGTGGATTGAAACTCGACCAGCGTGTCCGCGCGCTCTCCGGCCTGAGTCGCGCCCCGCGCGGGCGCGTGGATTGAAACTGATAAGTTAAGTTAATGGATGAGATTTATTTCTGTCGCGCCCCGCGCGGGCGCGTGGATTGAAACTTCGGCCGCTGGCGTCTCTTGCTGATCGCCCTCTTGTCGCGCCCCGCGCGGGCGCGTGGATTGAAACTCGGCGCTTGGAACGCCGTTGATAAACGTAGTCGGGTCGCGCCCCGCGCGGGCGCGTGGATTGAAACAGCTCTTGGAGTACCGCCTTAACAAATCGAACCTGTCGCGCCCCGCGCGGGCGCGTGGATTGAAACTTGTAAAGTTACGCGGATCGCAATTGCGTTTAGGTCGCGCCCCGCGCGGGCGCGTGGATTGAAACTTTGTTTGTCTGATACTATCGTCATAGCAGTACAGGCGTCGCGCCCCGCGCGGGCGCGTGGATTGAAACGAACAAGATGCTCGAGGTGGCACTAGATATGTGTCGCGCCCCGCGCGGGCGCGTGGATTGAAACTTGTGATTGATATTGTTGTGCTAACATTGGCAAGTCGCGCCCCGCGCGGGCGCGTGGATTGAAACCGGATGACCCAATCGGGACAAGCGCCCAGCTCTAGTCGCGCCCCGCGCGGGCGCGTGGATTGAAACGAACAGATCAGCGTCACTCATGAGGGCGCCGCGGGTCGCGCCCCGCGCGGGCGCGTGGATTGAAACTGGGGCGGCGACGATCAGCTGCTACGACCTACCGGTCGCGCCCCGCGCGGGCGCGTGGATTGAAACTCGTTCTCCACCCGCTCTTTATATCCGGATCGGCGTCGCGCCCCGCGCGGGCGCGTGGATTGAAACATCGACGACATCGAGCGGCTCAAGGATACCGACGTCGCGCCCCGCGCGGGCGCGTGGATTGAAACCAAATCCAGAAATTGTTTGAGCAAGATGCTCGAGGTGGTCGCGCCCCGCGCGGGCGCGTGGATTGAAACTGAATCTCTTGAGCAGCTTTGGCCACTTGGTATGTCGCGCCCCGCGCGGGCGCGTGGATTGAAACAACGCGAGCAAGGGGCAAGAGCTGGGCGTCAAGGTCGCGCCCCGCGCGGGCGCGTGGATTGAAACGACCATACCGGGACGAGGCGATCGGGAGACATCAGTCGCGCCCCGCGCGGGCGCGTGGATTGAAACGTAGAGACCTTGCTGCGACTTCATATACTCCTCGGTCGCGCCCCGTGCGGGCGCGTGGATTGAAACTCATAACTCTTGCTGAGATACTGGAAGGGACCGCGTCGCGCCCCGCGCGGGCGCGTGGATTGAAACGCTTTATACTCTCGATGATCGCCTGGCAAAGTAGTCGCGCCCCGCGCGGGCGCGTGGATTGAAACTCCGAGCATCTTCGCCACTGATGTACGGCAAAGCAGGTCGCGCCCCGCGCGGGCGCGTGGATTGAAACAACCTGTGCGGCGCTCCCGTGCTGTGAACCATTGTCGCGCCCCGCGCGGGCGCGTGGATTGAAACGCCCGTCGTAGGACGTGAGTGCTCGACCCATTCAAGTCGCGCCCCGCGCGGGCGCGTGGATTGAAACGACCGCACATCAACGTGAAGTTGCTGACCTTAAAGCGTCGCGCCCCGCGCGGGCGCGTGGATTGAAACGAAACATTGCAAAAGCCGGACAAAAGACACAAAAGCATAAGTCGCGCCCCGCGCGGGCGCGTGGATTGAAACGGCGGGCGATGTTTAACGCCTCGCATAACCACATAATGTCGCGCCCCGCGCGGGCGCGTGGATTGAAACGTAATAGGCTGATCGGAAGTCCTCATAACGCATGTCGCGCCCCGCGCGGGCGCGTGGATTGAAACAGCTCTTGGAGTACCGCCCTCACAAAGCGAGCCTGTCGCGCCCCGCGCGGGCGCGTGGATTGAAACGGCGGGCGATGTTTAACGCCTCGCATAACCACATAATGTCGCGCCCCGCGCGGGCGCGTGGATTGAAACCGTCTATCTATTAGACTTTTAATCATCTATCATCGTCGCGCCCCGCGCGGGCGCGTGGATTGAAACGGCACCGATCAATGACAGGATGTCTTTTTTTCATATCTATGGAGATGGAGCTTTTGTTGTAGAAAGAGAGCGTTTGATTTGATTGTGAATCAGATATATTTTTTGAACGAAAACAGGGAGTGAAATGGGGAAGAGGTATGAGATAGGCGCTGATTTTTTTCGTGAAGAAATATTGGCGGCTATGTTGTTTGGATTCCGCAACGTCAAGAATCCGTCAACCGTGACCGTTCATCCGGAACTCATGGTGAAGATAAGGGAAAGTTTCATGGATAAGGTGACATCGCCGAAGCAATTGGGCGATGTGGAAGTGTTTTTCGGGCTGACGGTCATTGAAGATGCGACAAAAGCAAAGGATTACATCTCAGTCAATTAAACCCTGAAAAAACAACAGCTCAGGCTCGGCGAAAAATTGTCCGGCAAGCAGACGTGCACCGCGCGGGATGGCGGCACCGTCTTGCCAGTTCGTCTTACTTTTTGATGTAGGCGTTCAGACCGATCGTTACAGGTTTTCCTTCGATCATGACGTCGGTGACGGCATTGCCGTGAGTGCTGGCGACAACGAGAGTTTTGCCGGATGACGAGGGGGTCGGTTTTTCGAGGTCGATTTCGATGCAGAGCTTGTTGTCCCTGATTTCGACGGTCATGGCCATGTCTGAGATGTTTTGATGGTTACAAGTGGTTGCCGGTCTTAATATACTTTTCCATCGGGGATCCGTTGTTAGATTTCTGTTGCTCACGAATCCCCAAGGTCAGGCAGCTTTAAATCTTCAAGGTCTCTTTCGCGTCCGGTTGATCGGCCAAGTCGTTTATCCGGGAAACGATACCGCGCGTGCCGATGGCGAATCTCCGATCACTCTTTGCCGGATTCACCGTGATCGGGCTCAATCCTGATCTGCACTTCGTTACGCCTCAGGAAGGGAATGGTCCATGGCGGATCGTACGAGGCGAGCTTTGGTTCCGAAAGTGCGCGATATCCCTGTTTTTTGAGCCAGGCTTGCAGTTGCCTGCTGTACTTTTCAAGATTGGCGGCGGAGTGCAGGCCCGAGAAGGTGACCACGGCAATCGTTGATGGTGGCAGCTCCCGGAGCTTCACTTCGGGATCGAGTGGTTCGGGGGCAGACTGGAGGGTAAAACCCTCGGGAAGCACGAACGCCATGCTCCATCCGCCTTTTTGTGGTTGCTGCAGAACCGGCGCCGTCATGGATATTTTTTCGCTGCTGCGCTCCTGCAAAACCGGCGCGGTCATGCTGATCGACGTTTTTGACCTGTTCTTGCCGAAAATATATCCGGCAAGCCGGTTGAATCCCTTGCCGCTTGCGGCACTGTAACTCTTTTCGTCGAGGATGGTTTCAGCGATCACCATAGGCCCATAACGACGTACTTCAAACGCGCCATCGTGTTTCAGCAGTTCGTAGGGCGGCTCTGCGGCCTCCCGCTTTCCCAGCACGGAGCATCCGGCCATCAACAGGCTTGTCAGCATCAGCATGACGGTTTTCATGATCTTGTTCCCTCTTTTTCAGTGTAGTGCAACAATGGATGGCTGAAAAAGGTTTTTTCGATGCGTCGTACGGTAGCATTGCCGAAAAATGCCCGGTGTTGCTTCATAGCTGCAATTGTATGAGATTTGTAGTGTTGGCGGAGAGTTTCACAGGAACCATCACAGGGGAGTGTCATCATGGATACTGAAAGCTGATCGAAACCTACCATCTCGCCTGGGCAAGCGGGGATTTTGCCACGGCTCGTAACTGCCTTGCCGATGACCTTTATTTCAGAGAAAGTGTGGATACGTTTACCAAAGCCGACGATTTCATCGCTGCACTGACCGGATTTCGGCAGATGGTACAGAGCGTGGAACTATTGCAGCAGTTTTACGATGAAGCCGGCGCGGCGTTGTTGTATGATTGCCATACGGCCTCTCCCGCCGGGGTTATTCGCACCGCAGAATTCTTTACCCTTACCGGTGATTGAACTTCTGCAATCCGGCAGGTATTCGATGCCACGGCACGAAGGCAGGTCATGCAAGGCTGAATGTCACAAGGTGACCTGCTGTTTATTACGCTGGCGGTTAAAAATTTTCTTGCCCACTTTGATCGCTGTTCTCGGGAGTACTTTGGTCTGGTTCAGCGGTGCAAAAGATGACTTTGTACCTCTGTTTCTCTAATGTCAATATTTGAAAAAGGGGGTTGATATGAGATATTTTTATGATTCACATTGCCATATGATGAATCTGAGCCATCCCAATCTCAGCGCGATTATCAAAAGGATTTATAATGACAGCATAAAACCTCTGTTGTTGAAGTACTCTGTGTATCTGAAAGCAGCTTTGCTCTTGCTTCTTTTTGTTATTCCGGTTGTTGTTATAACACTCTTGCTGACCGGTCATTTTGTGGTTATCAAGTGGATACTTTATGCTGTTTCCCTGATCGCCGTGATCTTGTTTGTATTTGTCGTGGTTAAATTTGGAGATAAAAAGAAAAGGGAAATAGAAATTTCCAAGATAAAGTCAAACTTGCTCGATAAGGTAAAGGAGAAGCTTGCCAATGTTATGAATTTGCTGGCAGCAATGGAAACGGATATAGGGGATTGTCTTATCCAGATGGAAGAGGAGTTAAGAAAAAAAATACCATTGAATAATGTTCTTGTTATTTCTGGAAATGGTGAAAAAAAAGAGTATGATAAAATAGTATTGACCCCTCTCATTATGGATTTTGGATTAAAGGATTCCGGAAAAACGAATCTTATATACAAGGTCAGATGGAAGCCGATTGTTGCGCAGGTGGAGGATTTATGTATAGGAATAAGAGATTATTACCTTTATCGTGATAAATATATCACCGGGCACGCAGAACCGCTTTTTCAGATCATTCCATTCATGGGGATCAACACGCAGAATTATTATTCTGAAAAAGACAATACAACAGGTAAAAGTATTTCAGTCAGCCTTGTACAGCTTTTGGATAAAAACTTTAGTGAATTTAAATATGACACATCACCTCAGATGAGGCGTAAAAAAATAGATGCTGTCAATTGGCGTCAATTCAATGGTGACATTGAGTCAATTGGTTCTTACTATTTTTTAGGTATCAAAGTCTATCCTCCTCTTGGTTTCGATCCCTGGCCTGAAGATGATATTGAGCGTGCGAAAGTCTGTTACCTGTATCAATATTGTATAGATCACAATATTCCGATAACCGCGCATTGTAGTCCGGGCGGATTTCTTGTGGATGATGATTTTAAAAATTTCTCTAGTCCATATAAGTGGGAGCAGGTACTTGATTATACTGACGAAAAAAATAACAAGCCATTTGAAAGATTGAGACTCAATTTGGCTCATTTTGGCGGTGCGGATAGCAAGGTGTGGCGCAAGAAAATTGCTGATATGATTCTCAAAAAGGATACTGTTTCAAGCAAGTACAAGTATGAAAATCTTTATACCGATATTTCATATCAGGGAGTTGATAAAAAATCTTATGATGCACTAAAAGACTTGTTGGATCGGTATGATTCAGCAGAAAGAGCGCGACTGATTGAGCGTCTGATCTTCGGATCAGACTTTATGATTAACTTGCAGGATATAAACTCGTATAGTCAATATCTCGACTTTTTCTTCAAAACCAATGCGCTGACGCTGGAAGAGAAAGATATGCTGTGTAACAAGAATGCCGAGAGATTTTTGTTTGTCGGGTAAGTAATCGATGTTATAAAAAAAGCAGGCTACGAAAATCTGTGCCTGCTTTTTTGTTTTTAACTGCGATAATTTTGAATTATCACTCGCTCTTGTTTACCTCGTGGAAAGTCTTCAGGCCCAATCCGTAGATTTTGATGAAACCTTCGGCAGATTTGTGGTCGAAGGTATCGGCTTCGGTATAGGTGGCCAGCGCTTCGTTGTAGAGCGAGTTGGGCGAGGTGCGGCCGAGCAGGGTCATCGAGCCTTTGTAGAGCTTGATTCTGACCATGCCGGTGACCGGCTTCTGCGTCTCGTCCACAAAGGCGTCGAGCGCTTTGCGCATTGGCGAGAACCAGGTGCCGTTGTAGATGAGGTTGGCGTAGTCCTGGCCGATATTGCGCTTGTACTGGAAGACCGACTTTTCGAGCGTGAGGCGTTCGAGCTCGCGGTGGGCGAAGTGCAGGATGGTGGCTGCCGGGGCTTCGTAGATTTCGCGAGACTTGATGCCGACGACACGGTTCTCGATCATGTCGAGCCTGCCGACGCCGTTCATCGCGCCGAGTTCGTTGAGTCTGACGATGAGGTCGAGACCCTCCATCTGCTGGCCGTCGAGCGCCACGGGCACCCCCTGGGCAAACTCGATATCGACAACGGTCGGCTCGTCGGGTGCAAGTTCGGGAGCCGTAGTGATCTGGTAGGCGTCAGCCGGGGGAGCGACCATCGGATCTTCGAGCACGCCGCACTCGATGCTGATGCCCCAGATGTTCTCGTCGATCGAGTAGGGATTTTTCTTGGTCGCCGAAACCGGGATGTTGTGCTCCATCGCGTAGGCGATCTCCTGCTCGCGTGAGGTGAACTCCCACTCGCGCAGCGGGGCGACCACCTTCATATGCGGGGCGAGCGCGGCGAAGGCGACCTCGAAGCGCACCTGGTCGTTGCCCTTACCGGTGCAGCCGTGGGTGAGCATGGTGCACCCTTCGGCGAGCGCCACATCGACGAGCGCCTTGGCGAGCAGCGGGCGTCCGAGCGCAGTGGCCAGTGGGTACACATCCTCGTACAACGCGCCAGCTTTTAGTGCTTTCCAGATGTACTCTTCGACGAAGGTTTTGCGCAGATCGACGAAGTGGAACGACTTTGCGCCGGTGGCTATGGCTTTCTGTTCGAGGTTGTCGACCTCCATCTTCTGGCCGAGGTTGCCCGTGACGGCAACGATTTCCGCCCCTTCATACTTGTCCTTCAGCCATTTGATCATGACTGACGTGTCAAGGCCGCCGGAGTAGGCGACCGCAATTTTTTCCTTGCTCATGCGTAGGGACCTGTTATGGTTGTGAAAGAATTTTCTGAATATATGATTTGACGGACGAAATTTTCCTGACCGTGGACGGAATCACCAGCACCGTGTCGTCTCCGGCGATGGTGCCGAGAATGTTGTCGTTGGTGAGCCGGTCGAGGAACGAGCCGACGCCATGTGCGCGCCCCGGCAGGGTGCGAATGATGATCGAAGTTTCGTTCGACGCTACCGAGAGCACCTCCATGCCGACCAGCCCCTTGATGATATCCACCTGCGGCTCTTCGGGCACAGCGAGCCGGTAGCCGCCGTCCGACGTGCGGTTCCGGACGACCCCCATTTCAGCGAAATCCCTGGACAGGGTAGCCTGGGCGACCACGATGCCCTCCTTTTCGAGCATACCGAGCAGCTCCTGCTGTCCCGAGACCTCATGGTTTTCGATCAGTTCCCTGATCTTTTTCTGCCTGCTGGCCTTGTTCATCGTTTTCGCGTCAGGCTTTGAGGCGATTTGCAGCCCGGTGCAGGCGGTGCGTCAGGTGGAACTTGCGGTAAACGTCGTGGTTCATCAGCTTCACCATGAGCGCCTTCTGCACATGCAGGCGATTTTCGGCCTCGTCGATGATGATCGACTGCGGGCCGTCCATCACCTCGGCGCTGATCTCCTGGCCGCGATGCGCGGGCATGCAGTGCATGATCACCGCCGACGGTTTGGCTTCGGCCACCATCTTCGCGTTGATTTGGAACGGTGCGAACGCCTTCAGGCGCTCGGCCATCTCCTCTTCCTGACCCATGCTCGTCCAGACGTCGGTATAGAGCACATCGGCCTGTTTTGCCGCCTCCATCGGATCGTGCAGAATCTCGATCGTGCCCTTAGCGTTGCTGCGCGCCTGCTTCAACAGCGTTTCATCGGGCAGGTAGCCCTCAGGGCAGGCGAGTACGAAGTGGAACGGCAGGATGCCGGCCAGTTCGATCCACGAGTTCGCCACGTTGTTGCCGTCGCCGACAAAGACCACTTTGATGTCGTCGCGCCACAGCCCCTTTTCATAGAGCGTGAAGGCGTCGGCCAGAACCTGGCACGGGTGCGACAGGTCGGTCAGCGCGTTGATGACCGGAATATCTGCGTGCTTGGCGAGGGTTTCGATGATCTCGTGCTCGTGCAGGCGGGCGACAATCGCGTCGTTGTAGCGCGAGAGCAGGCGGGCGATGTCTTCGATCGACTCGCGTTCGCCAACGCCGATCGACTTGCCTTCGAGGCTGATGGCGTGGCCGCCAAGTTCATAGACGCCAAGTTCGAACGACACCCGCGTGCGCAGCGAGGGCTTGTTGAAGATCATGGCCACGGTTTTGTGGCGGATCGGGCGGAACTCGTCACTGTTACGGTTGGTTTCGCGCTGCTGTTTGATAAAAAGCGAGTAGTCGAACAGTTCAATGATTTTGGCTGCATCGAGGCCGGTGAATCCGAGAAAGTCGCGTTTTTTTGATCCGTTGCCTTTGTTGTCCTGGCTCATGATGCTCCTTCTTCAGCAGTTGGTTCTTGTTCAAGTTCGTTGACAAACTGCGTGCCGACGCCTTCGTTGGTGAAGACTTCAAGCAGCAGCGAATGGGTGATCTGACCATCGATGAGGTGCACCTTACCGACGCCGCCGTCGAGCGTCTGGTAGGCCGAAACGACCTTGGGAATCATGCCGCCAGTGATGATTCCTTTTTCGATGAGCTCAGCCGCATCCGCCTTGCAGATCGTTTTCAGAATCCGGTTCCCGACCCGCACGCCCTCCACGTCGCTGACGTAGATCAGTTTTTCAGCCTTGAGCGCCACGGCGATGGCCGCCGCCGCATCGTCGGCGTTGATGTTGTAGATGTTGCCCTCCATGTCGTAGCCGATGGGCGCGATGACCGGAATCAGTCCTGCGTCGCAGAGCAGGTCGATGTAGCGGGTGTTGATCTCCGCCACCTCGCCGACCAGGCCGAGGGTCGAGGCGTTCGGGGATGGCTTGGCCAGGATCGTGTCGGCATCGAGACCGCTGACGCCAACGGCGTTGCCGCCATCCTTGTTGATGAGCTGCACGATGTCCTGGTTCACCTTTCCGGCGAGCGTCATCTGGATCACGTCGACGGTCTGGCGGTCCGTCACACGCTTGCCGTGAACAAAGGTTGTTTCCAGTCCAAGTTTCGCGGAGGTTTTGGTGATGGCATCACCTCCGCCGTGGACGATCACTACCTTGATGCCCACTTTGCGCAGGAGTGTGACGTTTTCTGCGAAGATGTTCTTGAGCACCTCGTCCTTCATGGCCGCGCCGCCATACTTGATGACGAAGGTCTTGCCCTCGAATTTCCTGATGTAGGGCAGCGCCTCGACGAGCATGTAGCCGATGGCCGGCTCAGGTCTTTTTCCCTCGGGGCGGAACTCACTGCACATTTTTTCCATGAATAGTCCTTGTGAAAAGATGGGCAAAACCGGTCAGCTGCGATAGCTGCCGTTGATTTCGATGTAGCCGTGGCTCAGGTCGCAGGTCCACACGGTCGCCCTGCCCGCACCTTTGCCGAGCGAAAGGGTGATGGTGAACTCCTCCTTCGACATGACCTCCTTGGCCCGTTCTTCGGAGAAATTGGCATCGAGCCCCGGCTTGAGAATTGGCTCGTCGTCGAAGTACACCGACAGCTCTTCTTGCACGAACGATGCGCCGGAGCGCCCCGCCGCAGCAATGATGCGGCCCCAGTTGGCGTCTTCGCCGTGGATGGCCGTCTTGACGAGTGGCGAGTTGGCCACGGTCATTGCCGCCATGCGAGCTTCTTCGTTGCTTTTTGCGCCGGTGACGCGCAGTTCGACGAACTTGGTTGCCCCTTCGCCATCGACGATGATGAGCTGGGCGAGCATGGTCATCACGGAACGCAAGGCTTCGCCGAAGAGGCGTGCGTTGTCCGAACCGCGCAGTACTTCAGGCCCTTTGCCGCTTGCCATGATCGCCGCCATGTCGTTGGTGCTGGTGTCGCCGTCAACCGTGATGGCGTTGAAACTCACCGCGTTCGCTGCCGCGAGCAGCTCCTGCAACAGCGCCGGTTCGATGGTGGCGTCGGTGCCCAGGAAGGCGAGCATGGTGGCCATGTTCGGGCAGATCATGCCAGAGCCTTTAGCGATGCCCGCGATTCTCGCCGTGCCGCCTGAGAGCTTCACGTCAACCCCGAACGCCTTCGGGAAGGTGTCGGTAGTCATGATCGCCTCGGCGGCATCACACCATTGCGTCGAACCGGAGGTCGCCTTCAGCGAGGGCATGGCACCGGCGATTTTTTCGACCGGCAGCTGCTGGCCGATCACACCGGTGGAGGCGACCAGCACCTCGCCTGCGTTGAGGTCGAAGGCTTGCGCCGTGGACTCTGCCATCAGTCGCGCATTCTGCATTCCTGCCGCGCCGGTGGCGGCGTTGGCGTTGCCGCTGTTGCAGATGACGGCCCGCATCTTGCCGCCGGAGGCCGACAATGCGGCCTTTGACAGCTCGACCGGAGCCGCGCAGCAAAGGTTGGTTGTGAAGACCGAGGCGGTGCTGGCCGGTTCGTCGCAGAGCATCAGCATCAGATCTTTGCTCGTCGGCTTGATGCCGCAGTTGATGCCTGCGAGCGTGAAGCCTTCAGGCCAGAAAACAGCGTCCGAAGCGGGATCGGCAACAACCGGCCTCACGCCTTCAGGCCAGACAGTTCTCTTGGCGAGGCGCTTGACGGCGGCAATCGATTTTTCAAATGGTTCCAATCTTGTGTAAGTCGATAATGTTTAAAGCAAAGCAGTTGTTTCGCCGAAGCCGAGCATCAGGTTCATGTTCTGCACCGCCTGACCCGCCGCGCCCTTCACGAGGTTGTCGATGGCTGTGATGATCACCAGCGAACCGTCGCTTTCGAAAGCGAGACTGATGTCGCAGAAGTTGGTGTAGGCGACGTGGCTCACCTCGGTTACGCCGTCGCGCAACCTGACGAACGGAGCGTTGGCGTAGAATCCCGCATACAGCTCGCGGACCGGCTCCATGGCTACCGGCGAGGCGAGGCGCACGTTCAGCACCGAGTAGATGCCTCGGACATAAGGCGCGATCATCGGTGTGAAGACGAAGCGGAACGACGGATCGGTCACGGAGGTGCCGAGTGTCTGCATGATCTCGGGCGTGTGCTGGTGCTTGCCCACCTTGTAGGCTCGCATGTTTCCGCTCATCTCCGAGAACGAGAGTTCGAGCTTCGCGCTTCGACCCGCGCCCGAAATGCCGGAAACCGCTGTCACGTTCACCGACTCGACGTCGAGCCCCGCCATGCCGCCAAGGAAGAGGGGCGCAAGGCCGAGGATGATGCTCGTGGCGTAGCAACCCGGATTGCTGATTGCTGTCGATCCAGCGATTTCGTCGCGGAACAGCTCTGGCATTCCGTACTGGAGCACGTCCTCCGCCGACTTGTCGCCGCCATAAAAGCGCTTGTGCTCGGCGGTGTTTTTCAGTCTGAAGTCGCCCGACAGGTCGATCACCTTTTTTCCGGCAGCCACGATGCCCGGCACCAGCTGTAACGCCTCGCCATGCGGGAGAGCGAGCAAGTAAACATCACTATTGGTCTGTCCGGCATAGGTCTGGAACGTCTTGTCGCAGGGTATC
This sequence comes from Chlorobaculum tepidum TLS, assembly GCF_000006985.1. Lineage (NCBI taxonomy): Bacteria > Pseudomonadati > Chlorobiota > Chlorobiia > Chlorobiales > Chlorobiaceae > Chlorobaculum > Chlorobaculum tepidum. The sequence goes on along the minus strand of NC_002932.3, from coordinate 1,042,533 downwards.
GACGGATACAGCTCCGTAAAGCGCTTGCCCGCCTGGGTGTGGGCGTAAAGCTCTTCGATAACGATTCCCGGATGCTTCATGAGCAGCTTCACCAGCTCGGCTCCTGAATATCCTGAAGCGCCGATGACCGAAACCGTAACCTTCTTATTCTGCATCGGGATATGATTCATCAGGGTTTAAATGCGAATGCACCAGAGTGAATAAATATTCAGGAAAGCGGATGTTAGTGAATTCACGCTTTATTTCCATGAAGAAACAGGGCATTTCCGAAATGTTTACAATTCCAATGTTCTGCCGTTTTGCCTATCTTTCAGCCTAACGTTTAAAAAAATACCATGAATCACCGGTTCCGTGACGTCGTGATTGCACTTATTCTGGCCACAGGCATTGCTGTGCCTGTCTGGCTCTGGATGCGTGCGCCTTCGCCGGAAAGCCCTCTTGGTTCGGCCATTTCCGGTGACACGCCCATCAGCGGAACTCTTGCCGTGGCGGTTGATCAATCGCTCACTGCCGTTGCCGGAATTCAAGCAGCGGCATTTTCGGACCAGTATCCGAACGCGGCCATCAAACTCTCCCAGGAATCTTCCCGCCCGGTTTTGCGGCTTCTCGAAAAGAAGGTCGATGCAGCGCTCATCGAGGGCGCTCTCTCTGCCCGTGAGGATTCGCTGCTTTCCACGCTGAAGCATCCCGTCAGACGTCAGCCGGTCGCCCGCAATGCGCTTGTGTTTGTCGTTAACTGCGCTAATCCCGTTTACTCCGTCTCGATTGCCAACCTGAAAGCGATTTTTTCCGGACGTCTAACTGACTGGAAATCTCTCGGTGGCTCGCGCGGTACGATCGTCGCCTGCCTGGACGGCAGCAACCTGCGTGCCCGCACTTTGCTTTCGGAGATGCTCTTCGGTAAAACGGAAGCTCTTTCGGCTTCAGCGGAGCCAGACCTGCCAACGCTGCTGGATCGCGTCAGCAAAGACCGGTATGCTGCTGCGATTATGACCCTGCCCGAGTATGCGGCGTCCTTGCGCTCCGGCTATGGAAGCAGCATCAAAGCGGTGCCGGTGAGCGCCGATGCGGGCGGCAAGCCGGTGGCGGCTTCTCCCGAAACGATTTATACTGGCGAGTATCCGCTTTCCACGGATATTTTCTATCTCTACGATCCGTACAACCCGCTGGCGACCGGGTTTGGCGCATGGCTTGCCAAAGAGGGGCAGAAGCTCTTTGAGCGCGGCGACATGGCGCCATACGAACAGCTCGTGCGTACCATCATTCTCAAGTGACTAAATGAAAAACGAAAGCGATACTACAGGCAATTACTTCCTCAGGTTAACAATGATTTTCGGTATTGTGGCGCTGATTCTGGCTGCCGGAGGAACCGCCTGGTTTGGTGCTTTCCAGAGTTCCCGTCTTCACCAGATCAGTGAAGACGAGTCGTTGCGCATGAGGCTGGTTGAATGCCGCACCAGCATTTCGTCGATCGAACAGCTTTTTGGGGATGAGCATCTTGTACTTGGCAAACAGGCGGATATTCAGTCGAAGCTCCGGATCGAGTGTGCCAGGTTTTCGGAGATTGGGCGCAGCCTGGAGATGAAGCAGGGAAGTGAACTCAACCAGTGGCTGAAACACCGCCAGCCGCTTGCCGCTCCGGTCAGCCGCGAATCGCTCCAGCTCATGGTCGTCGATATGGATGGCATGATAGAAAAGCTGAGCGCGAAGATCACTGATGAAAAAGCGCAGCTCACAGCCAGCCTGAATTACTATCTCGTGTTTATTACGCTTTTGCTGGTTGTTGTTGTGCTGGCTGGCGGGAAACTTATCATCTCCAGCTACCGGCGCTCGATCATTCCACTCCATAAACTTTCAGAACGGCTTGCCCTGTTGAATTGCAATCTTTCCGAAAGTTTGCACGATACCGCCGAAGCTGCTGAAACCCTTTTGAACGGCGAGGATCCATCCGCCGACATGCGCTCCGTCAGCGAATCGGTCGCGAGCATGTGCCACGACATCGAGGAGAAAAACCGCAAGCTTGACGAGTTGCACATCCGCGATGAAAAAACCAATCTTTACAACTATCGCCACTTCAAGGAGCATCTCATTATCGATGTCGAGCGGGCACGGCGCTTCAACGGCGATATCTCGCTCGCCATGATCGATATCGACAACTTCAAGAACTATAACGACCGTTACGGGCACGTTGCCGGAGACAGGGCGCTGGCGAGAATCGCCGAAATCATCAGGAAGGAGTGTCGCATGACCGATATTCCATCGAGGTTTGGGGGTGACGAATTCGCCATCCTTTTTCCGAAGACTGACCGGGCGACAGCGCTTGATATTTCCGAGCGGCTGCGCAACATCATTTACGCAGAACCGTTCGAGCACGAAAGCAAGCAGCCCGGCGGACAACTGACGGTGAGTATCGGTGTCGCCTCATGGCTCGATGACGCCACTGACGGTACTTCGCTGATTGTGAATGCTGACAAAGCTCTTTACAAAGCAAAGTCATCAGGGAAAAATATGGTTTTGGCATTTACGAGGGAGGTTTAAAAGAGAAGGTGGCGGAGCGGTAGTGGGGAATAACCCGGCTTGGCTTGCGGGTCACTGCCCTTACAATCCGGATTTCCGACATCCCTTGAATCACCTTTTGCTTCGAGACCTTTACAAATCCGCTCCAGCCATTAGTCCTCTCCCAATCTTTACTGCGCAATCCACACCAGATGCCCAGAAATTCTTATCTTTCCCTGCATTAGAAGGGAGGTTCGTCTTCTCCTGAACCACGATCCATCATCCGCGCCTTTGACTACTCAGTGAAAGCCGAGCTCTACATTGCCAGGCGATTTGCCTTTAAGCCTCGCTCGCTGTCGAAGCCGACGTTTATCGTGCTGGCGGCGGTGATTGGGATTGCCGTGGGGACGGCGGCGCTGATTCTGACGCTGTCGATTGTGAATGGATTTGCTTCGGTCATCGAGGGTAAGCTCATCAGGTTCACCTCGCATCTTCAGGTACGCCAGCCCGACGAACGCCTGTTTCTTGAAACCCGCCGCGACCTTCAGACGCTGAAAAGCGTGCCGGGCATCGTTTCGGTTTCACCGTTTCTTGAAATGAACGTGATGCTCCGGAGCCGCGCCGGGAAGGGCGATGCAGGCGGAGAGATCGCACCAGCAATGATTCAGGGGATCGATCCACGCGAGAGTTCACGCTTTCTGCAGAACGGACCGGAACTGCTCGAATCGGCTCCGGCTTCTGCGGACGGCTCGCTGCCCATCCTGCTTGGCAGGACGCTCGCCGACAAGCTCGGTGTCAAGGCGGGCGATCAACTGCTGATTGTCGGCATCGCTGGCAAAAACGGCACGTCCGGCATCACCGGCAAGGAGAGCGTGGTCGAGTTGCTGTCGAGCCTTGATCTGCACGTGGCGCGAGTCGCGGGCATCTACGACACCGGCCTCTCCGAAGGCTTCGACGACATCATCGTCTTCGCCGATCTCGGCAGGCTTCAACAGCTTTACCATCCCGACATGATTTCGGGCTACGAAGCCAACGTCGGCAACTTGCGCGATCTGCAGGCGATTTCGGCGACTGTGGCATCCACACTCGGTTATCCCTTTTACTCCTACACGGTGTACGAGCGCTACGCAAACCTTTTTGAGTGGCTCAAACTCCAGAAAAACATCATGCCACTGCTCATCATCACCATCACGGTTGTGGCGGTGTTCAACATCGTTTCGACGCTGCTGGTGCTCATCATCGAAAAAACGAAGGAGATCGGCATGTTGACCGCGCTTGGTCTCGAACCTCGCGCCGTGAGCTTGGTGTTCATGGGACAGGCGCTCATGATTTCACTGGTCGGCATTGGCCTGGGTAACCTGCTCGCGCTTGGCCTGTCGCTCTTCGAGCTGCGATTCCATCTCATTACGCTGCCGGAAAAGAGCTACTTCATCCGCCACGTGCCGCTCGAAATCGACCCGCTTCAATACCTCGCCGTGTCGGGGGGCGTGGCGGTGCTGACGCTGCTTTTCGCTTTCATTCCATCACGCGTTGCCGCTTCGCTCCAGCCCGCAACCGCACTGACCACGTGAAAAGAAAACGATGAAAGCAGGTATCTGGATAGCCGGGCGTTACAGCTTCGCGCGCAAGCGCTTCCGGGTAATCAATATTATTTCGGGCATCAGTCTCGCGGGGATCGTCGTCGGCGTCTCGACGCTGCTCGTTGTGATGAGCGTGCTGAACGGCTTCCAGAAGCTGGCCCGTGACCTCTTCGTGACCGTTGAAGGTCCGGTTCAGATCGTGCCCGCGCAGGGGCGCTCGCTGGTAGTGAGCGACTCTCTGCTTGCCGCCATCGCCAGGCTCGATGGCGTCGAAACGGCGCACCCCTTCGTCGAGGGGCAGGCGATTATTACTGCGTCGGGCAAAAGCGAGCTGATCATGGTGCGCGGTTTGACCGCCGAGGCGCAGCGCTCTCTGATGCAAACGACCTCCACCACGCAGCCCTATTTCTCCACAGACGGAATCTCGGCAGGTAACCTGCTTGCTGAAAGGCTACGGCTTTACCCTGATGAACCGGTGCGGCTCTTCAGCCCGGAGCTGATTTCAGCTGGCCTGCAAGCCCTTTCGCAACCGGAGCTGATGCCCGCGCTTTCGATGAGCGACGTGCGAGTCCAGAGCAGCTTTTCGCTGCAAAAGCTGTTCGACGACCGCTACGTGCTCGCGCCGGTTGAAATGGCCCAGAACATCCTGCTTTTCGGTCGTGGGCGCTACTCTGGCATCGACATCAGGGGGAAGTCAGGGGTGAGCGACGAAACGCTCGAAGCTCGACTTCGCGAATGGATTTCGGCAACCCATCGGGAAAAAACGTTGCGTGTGGTAACGCTGCGGGAGCGGCACCGCGACATGTTTGCCGTGATGCAGCTTGAAAAGTGGGCCAGCTTCGCCGTGCTGATGCTGGTGATTCTGGTGGCTCTTCTGAGCCTCGCCGGATCGCTCGCCATGACGGTCATCGACAAGCGCCACGAACTCTTCTATCTGCGCTGCCTTGGCCTCGAACGGCCGCAGTTTATGACGATCTTTATCGTCGAAGGCGGGCTGACGGGTCTGGCCGGCACGACGCTTGGCTCGCTTTTAGCCTGGCTCATCTGCAAAGCGCAAGAGCTGTGGGGCATCGTCCAGCTTCCCTCGAAGAGTGCCTTCATCATCAGCGCCTATCCCATCAGCATGAAAACCGGCGACTTCCTCGCCGTTGGAGCCGCAGCCCTCTTCTTCACCCTGCTTGTCAGCCTCTATCCCGCCAGCAAAGCCGCCGTCATTGCGACCAGCCAGTCGCTGGAAAACAAGATGGAGTGAGGGAGAAATGCAGAAGGGCGGTTTATGTGCCGCCCTTCCAGAAGATGGCTACCTCCATCAAAGATGTCTTTTCCCGCCCTTAAATTTTCGTGAACTCTTCCTTGCCCGCGCCGCAGACGGGGCACATCCAGCTGTCGGGGAGGGATTCAAACGATGTTCCGGCTGGAATATCGCCTTCAGGGTCGCCGGTTTCAGGGTTGTAGATGTATCCGCAGATGTTGCACTTCCACTGTTCCATAATGCTGATTATTAGGTTTTTTGATGTTCAGAGCTGAGAAATGAATTTTGTGAACTGGTTTTTCGGGTGATTGCACACCGGGCAGCTCCAGTCATCCGGCAGCTTGTCGAAAGGCATGCCGGGACGGATGTTCGTTTCGAGATTACCCTCTGCGGGATCGTAAATGTAGCCGCATTCGGCGCACATCCATGATGCCTGCAGGTCGGCCTGTGCCGGTTCGCTCTCCTTGACGTTCATGCGAGTTTCTCCTCTAAACTTATAGCTGTTTTCTGAATGCCACCATCGTTGAGCGCGCGAAACCGTGTGCCCCGTAAAAACGCTGGGCCGGGACGTTGTCGCCATCAGTCAGCAGCGTGATTCTGCCATAGCCGTTTTCCCGCGCCCAGCTGCAGGCGTGATCGAGCAGCATCGCGCCGATGCCCTGTCCGCGCCACTCGGGATCGACGATCATGTCTTCGAGCATTGCCACCTTTTTGCCGAGCGCCGTGCTGACCAGATTCAGCAGCGAGACCATGCCGATGATGCTTTCGTCCATTTCACACACGAAAATCGTTCCGGCTGATGAGTCGCCGATGATCATGCCGAGACCGTCCTTCTGTTTTTTCAGGTCAGGGGCAAATTCGTGTTCCTGGCTGAAAAGAACATTCAGCAATCGGGCGCACGCCCCGATGTCAGCGGGTTCGGCAATACGGACAGTCGGCACAATAACAACAAGGTTTTAATGAAGGCTCACCTATCAATGCTATTGAAAAACCTCGACAATAACAATGCTTTCAAACTGTTACAAGCTCTCCAAAGGTGAAAGTGTGAAACTTTGCCGTTACCTGCGCCGGTTTATTGATGTATAACTGTTTCGACAAAACCACTCACTGTTTCAGCCATGTTCAGAAAGCTTATCCGAAAATATTTCCATCCCACCGGGCCGGAAACCGTACCAGAGGTCGATGTCATGAAATATTGTGGCACCTGGTATGAGATCGCCTCCATACCGAGCAAGCAGCAGCGCGGCTGTGCCAGCACGAAAGCCGAGTACACGCTTGATGCCGCCAAAGGTAAGGTGATGGTGCGCAACTCGTGCAAGCGGAATGGCCGGGAGAAGTCAATCAGGGCAACCGCCGTGCCGGTTGAGGGCAGTGGCAACGCCAAGCTGATCGTCACTTTTTTCAGGTATATCAAAGCTGATTACTGGGTTATCGGGCTTGCCGAAGACTACTCGTGGGCACTGGTGTCGAATCCTTCCGCAACGCGCTGCTGGGTGCTGTCGAGAACGCCGTACATGGATGACGCTACCTATCGGCAACTGCTCGAGCAGTTGCGCCTGAAGGGAATCAATACGGATGAGCTGGTGAAGACCGTGCAAGCGTGAGGCCGCACAACATCGACGGATAAATCCGATTTCGATCTGAAAATGGGAGAATGAGTTGCGCTTCGGGCGTTATTGTATTTGGAACAATGGGCTGTAATAGGATATTTTCCCGGCTCGACAATTGGCAATCAGTAATCTTGTTCCGATCGCATGGGCGCATTCTGGCTTTCCCTCGTCATGATTTTTCTCGCCGAGCTTGGCGACAAAACCCAGCTTGTGGCGCTCACGCTCGCAACCTGCTACAACACGCGCGTCGTGCTGTGGGGCATTTTCTGGGCGACGCTTGCCGTGCATGTTTTTTCAGCGGGTATCGGCTGGTTTGTCGGCGGTCTTCTGCCGGGCGACTGGATCGCGTTCATCGCGGGTATCTCCTTCATCATTTTCGGTTTCTGGACGCTGCGCGGCGACAGCCTCGATGACGATGAGACGGGGGAGTGCAAAACCGGCGTCAATCCCTTCTGGATTGTTTTTTCAACCTTCTTCATGGCCGAGCTTGGCGACAAGACCATGCTCACCACGATCAGCCTCGCTACCACAAACCCATTTCTTCCGGTCTGGCTCGGTTCGACTCTTGGTATGGTGGTGTCGGACGGTCTGGCCGTCATCGTGGGCCGGATGATGGGCAAGAACCTGCCGGAAAAGGCGATCCGCATTGGCGCTTCCGTAGTATTTTTCCTCTTCGGCGCCTGGTGGATGTATGAAGGCGGCTCGAAATTTTCGCTGCCTGTCTGGTCTGCCGCCCTCTTGACGCTCGCCGTGGCCGCGCTTTTTTTCTTCCGCGATCTGCTTTTCAGACAGCGCGGCAACGAGGCATGAGCCGCCGACGGCCTACGATTCGTCTGCGGCTTCGTATGCCGGCAGATAGAGCGTTCCGCCGCCGGAGGCCTGGTCAAGCGTAACCTGCCAGAAGGGAAGCCAACCGGTGGTCACCATCTGAATCATCACGTCGCTTCGCCGGGGCGCGATCTCCTCGGTTGTCAGCGCTGATTCCGGATGTTCCCATCGCGCGGTTATTTCTGCGGCCAGCCTCTTCAGTTTGGCTTCGATCTTCTCCTGCTGACGCTTCAGCTCCTCGATTGTTTCGACAGACTCATCAACCTCTGCTTTGGCGTTGGCTGTCATGCGCCGCCGGTTGATGGCGGCGCTGATGCCCCGCGTGCTTTTCCGACCGAGGAAAAAGCCCAGCATGGTTTCTCCAAGACCGATCAGTTCACCAGCTTTCCGGTTCTGATGCTCGGCCTCGTCCTGCGCCAATTCACGCTCCTCTTTTTTGATCTTCTCGGCGATGCGTTCAAGCTGGGTGGCATACTTCTTTTCAAGCGCATCGACCTCCTGATCGCGCTGCTCGCGCGCGACCTGTTGAAGGCGGATGGTGAAATCTCGTTCGCTTTCGCCCTCGCCTTTGAACAGGTCCGTTGCCGGGTGGATCGAGAGCGGCAGGCGTTCGCGCCGGTAGAGAAAGTCGGACAAGGAGCGGCTGCAAGCCGCCAGCTTTCGGGCATTGACGAGTGTTTCAGGCAGCGTTGCAAATCCGGCGGCCTTGGAGTCCGGACGATCCGAAAGCTGATTCTGCATAGCAACGAGCCTCTGGCTTTTTTCCCAGTCGGGATTGCCAGCAGCATCGAACTCCGTGCAGGCAAGCACAAGGCGGCGGTTCTCGCTGATGCCTCGCCTGGCGTCTACGAAATCCACCGAAGCGCAACCGATGAGCGCCGGTTCGTAGAGCAGTTCCGCCGAAACAGGTGCTCCCAGAGAGCGCTTTGCGAGCGCAGCCGCCGGAGCGGTGGCTGCCGGGACGAAGAGCTGTTTGATCGAAGGATCAAGTCTCGGCAAAACAGAAACAGTCGAATAGCCCGAAGGCATCGCTTTTGCTGCGCTCGAAGTCGCCGGAGTTTCGGCGATGGCCGGCGAAGCCGGGCGGGGCGAAGCTGTCGCCGGCTGTGCGGTCGAGCCGTTTTTATGCCCAGCCATGAGGGTTTTGATTTGCGGGCGGGTCATCGGGCCGGAAAGGAAGCTCATAGCCCAGCGGGTCTGGAAGATCACCGGGCGGTCTTCATGAACATTGTGCATGAGGAACACGCGCTTGCCGAGCTGGCTGATGACCGTATCGAAATCGAATTCCGCGTCCGAACCGCCTGCCGTGCGGATGGCGCTTTTCAGCCCTTCGAGCACTCGTGCCTTGTCGCGCTCGGCCTGCAATTTGCCGATGAACCAGGTGCCGGTGTTGGTCAGCGCCTTGTAGTCGAGATCGACCGGGTTCTGCGTCACCAGCACGCAGCCGACGCCGAACGCACGCGCCTGCTTGAGCATCGTCATGAGCGGCCGTTTTGAGGGCGGCTCGGAGACCGGCGGCAGGTAGCCAAACACCTCGTCGAAATAGAGCAGCGCCCGAAGGCTCGATGTGCCCTGCTGCGCGCGCGTCCAGGTCAGGACGTTTTCGAGCAGCAGTGTGACGAAGAACATCCGCTCGTTTTCCGAAAGGTGCGCGAGCGAGAAGATCGCGACCCGTGGCCGAGCGTCGGCGGTGTAGAGCACGGAGGCGATGTCGAGCGCCTGGCCGGAGAGCCAGCTCTGGAACGACGGCGAGGCAAGCAGGGCGTTGAAGGACATGGCCAGCTCGAAGCGCTCTTTTTCGGGGTAGAACGTGTTGACGTCGAACACGCCCACCTGCCGCATCGGCGGGTTCTGGATCGAGCCGATCAGTGTGGCCAGGTCGAGATCGGTGCCTGCCCGCCAGAAGTGTTCGAAGATGCCGGAGAGCAGAATCGACTCGCGGCTCTTGACCGGATCGGCGTTGATGCCGACAAGCCCAAGCAGGGCGCTGACCGTGCCGGCGATGCGCTCGCGGATCGCTTCGGCCTCCGTATCGAAATCGAGCCTGGGAGCAGCCAGACTGCCGAGGATGTTTACCGGGATTCCGGCATCGGAGCCGGGCGTGTAAATCGTAAACTCTGCCGAATCTTTGAGTTCCCGGATCCGCTCCGGAGCGATGCCCCAGTCGAAGAGCCCGTTTTTCCACATCGAGGCGGTAGCAGCAGCAAGCTCTTCGGGAGTTTGCCCTTTGCGCCGAGCTTCGTCCTGATCGATCCACGGCAGAAAATCTTCGGGCAAGAGGTCGGGGAATTGCAAAAGCAGGTTGGTCATGTCGCCTTTCGGATCGACAAGAATCACCGGCACCTTGTCGAGCGCCGCTTCCTCGAGCAGGTCGATGCAGAGGCCGGTTTTGCCGCTGCCGGTCATGCCCACACAGACGGCGTGAGTGGTCAGGTCGCGGGCATCGTAATGCACCGGCTGTTCGAGCCGCAAGCCTGACTGGAGATCGTATTCTGCGCCGAGATAGAAGGAACCAAGCCGTTCTTCGGGAGCTTTCATGATTCGGAAGGGTAAGAGGTTGCCGGAAAAGAGCTGCTGTATTGGTAAATAACGAAATAAGTTCCGATCTTTTCAACAGTCGTGTACTCATGCCGTCCGGGGTAAAACAGAATGATCAATGACAAAACTCCTTGAACTCAGAGACCTTTCGTTCGGCTACGGCAAAGGCGGGCCGCCGGTTTTTGAGCATCTGTCGCTCGATGTCGGGAAAGGGGAGTTCCTTGTCGTCAAGGGGCCGTCGGGGAGCGGCAAGTCAACGCTGTTGCGCCTCATCTGCCGCCTGAACACGCCGCGCTCGGGTGCGATTCTCTTTCGGGGCCGCAACACAACGGAGATTCCGCCGTCGGAGTTGCGCTCGAAAGTGACCTATGTACCGCAGATTCCGCAGATGATTGACGGCACAATTCGCGACAATCTTTTGCTCTCCTTCACCTTCGCCCAGGCTCAGCGCAAAAGTCCGCCGGATGATGCATCGCTGGAGCGGATGCTTGAAGCATTTTACCTGCAAGGTGTCGGCCTCGATCAGTCAGCCAATACATTGTCAGTGGGCCAGAAGCAGCGCCTGTCGATTATGCGTGCCATTCTGACCGAGCCGGATGTGCTCCTGCTCGACGAACCGACCTCGGCGCTCGATACCGAAAGCGCGAGCATGGTTTTTTCGATTGTCGAACGGCTCAACACCGGAGAGGGCAAAACGGTGCTCATCGTTACGCACAGCGAATACCTGCCCGCGGTTCCGCAGGCCCGAAGCTGCACTTTCCGCAACGGAAAACTCGAATGCTCATGAATCCGATCATCGAAATCTCCATACCGCAGCTGTTGCTGGCTTTGCTGTTCATTGTTGTCGCGCAGGCAACCTCGTTTGTTCAAAAGCTCGGTCTGAACAGGGATATTTCCATCGGAACCGTCCGCACGGTCTCACAGCTCTTCCTGATGGGCTATGCGCTGACCTTCATTTTCAGAGCAGAGAACCTCTGGCTGACGCTCGGCATCTACGTCGTGATGGTCTTTTCGGCGGTGTTCATCGTGCGGGGGCGGGTGAAGGAAAAGCAGATTGCCTACGAAGTGCCGACTTTTCTTACGATGCTGTCGAGCTACTTCCTCACGGCGCTCTTTGTCTCGTGGCTGGTGATCGGCGTGCATCCGTGGTGGGATCCGCGCTACTTCATTCCCACGGCGGGGATGGTAATCGGCAACTCGATGTCCGCGCTTGCCATCTCCATCGAGCGTCTCTTCTCGCAGATGCGCCAGCAGCGCGAGCTGGTCGAAATGAAACTCTGCCTCGGCGCGAACTACAAAGAGGCAAGCCTCGACATTTTCAGGGGAGCGGTCAAGGCGGGTATGATTCCTTCGATCAACGCCATGATGGGCGTCGGCCTCGTCTTCATACCCGGCATGATGTCGGGTCAGATTCTCGCCGGAGCCGACCCACTCATCGCCATCCGCTACCAGATCGTCGTCATGTTCATGCTCGTCGGTTCGACGGCTATGAGCACGATCATTGTGACGCTTATTATTCGCCGCCGGTGTTTTGGGAAAAGTGAGGAGTTGGTGGTGACTGCGGAGTGAATAGATAGAGATGCCTCTTCAAAGCTTTCACGACGACAATATGGTGAAATTTAAGGGCTGTTTATGAGATAGGAGAGAGATAAATTTGTAAGGTTCTTCGCAGAATATCGTGGGTAAAGGAGCGCTGGGTTACGTCATGATCCGATAGCCATGTTGAGTTTTCCACAGTAAAACAAAATCCGGATTCGGTAACTCTCGAACCGGTGAAACCCTCTTGCTGAGGCCTTGGGATTACCTTTTCTGGCGCTAAATTACATTATCCTATAAAGTCGGATAATTGATCGATGGGTTCTCGGTATTTGTATGGAATAGTTTTAGCCTTATCTCACCATTTTTATTTTGATATATCGTCCCTGGTCCTCGATCCTGTTTAGGATTTTCATTTTTTTTGTTGTTCAAACAAACAATATATCAAAAAAATCCACCTGTCTAAATAGAGTTCGCACCTGAATATTTCAATCTCCTTACCTCTTCCCACCCATCATAACATCAGCGTTCTCCGCTCGCTGCTTAGACCACACTAGAATCCCAATTCCCGCCGCAATCATCAGAAAGCATAACACCTGGCCCATCGAGAAGTTCAGGAAGACAAAGCCGAGCTGCGCGTCGGGTTCGCGGAAGAATTCGATGAAGAAGCGCACCGTGCCGTAGCCAATGAGGTAGAGGCCGGAGAGGTAGCCGGGCCATGGGGCTTTTTTGCGAATCGTCCAGAGGATGATAAAGAGCACGATGCCTTCGAAGAACGCTTCGTAGAGCTGCGAGGGATGGCGCAGCGCTACGGTTGGAGCGGCAGGGAAGTACATGCCGATGGCCGAGGTGGTCACGCGGCCGTAGAGTTCACCGTTGATGAAGTTGCCGAGTCTGCCAAAGGTGTAGCCGAGCGGCAGGGCGGGAATAAAAAGATCAACGGTCTTGAGAAAATCAACCTTGTGTGTTCGGGTGAAAAGCCATAAGGCAATGGCCACACCGATCAGCCCACCGTGGAACGACATGCCGTTGATACCGGAGAAAGCGCAGGAGCCGTTCCCGAATTTGATTGGAATCAACGTACCGACAGGATCCTGAAGGAACCAGTCGAAACCATAAAATAATATATAGCCGATCCGGCCTCCGATCAGCACACCGCCCATCGCCCAGGTCAGGGCGTCACCGGGAAAGGTTTTGTCGAATGGAAGCTTTTCGTTGGAAATTCTGTATTTCGAAAGCAGATAGACAATAGCGAAGGCCACGATGTACATGGTGCCGTACCAGCGGATGGCAATGCCGTCTATTGAAAAAATGACGGGATTCATTTGCGATGGGAGGTGCTGCCACCAGGTCGTGAAGTCGATCATTGAAACTTTTTTTTGCGTTTTGGGGGGATTAACAATTCTTAAATACTTGGAAGTTAAAGCAATATAGTTATATTTAAATTTTACACACTTCTTTTTGTTCGCAAACTACCCATAATATAAACATATAGAGCATGGCTAAAATTCTTGAAGGGCCTGCCATGAAATTGTTCAACAAGTGGGGCATTCCTGTGCCTAATTATGTTGTTATCATGGACCCTAAACGTCTTGCACAGCTTGGTGAAGCTAATAAATGGCTGCGTGAATCAAAACTTGTCGTCAAGGCTCACGAAGCGATCGGCGGCCGGTTCAAGCTTGGTCTTGTCAAAATCGGACTCAATCTCGATGAGGCAATCCAGGCCTCCAGGGAGATGCTCGGCGCCAAAGTCGGTACGGCTGAAGTCCGCCAGGTCATCGTGGCAGAAATGCTCGATCATGACGCAGAATTCTATGTCTCCATTATCGGCAACAGAGATGGTGCCGAGTTACTGATTTCCAAATATGGCGGTGTCGATATCGAGGATAACTGGGACAGCGTTCGCCGCATCCAGATTCCTCTCGATGAACATCCGACCATCGAGCAACTGACCGCGCTGGCCAAAGAGGCCGGTTTTGAAGGCGAAATCGCCGAGCGCGTCGGCAAAATCTGTTCCCGCCTCGTTCTCTGCTTCGACAACGAGGACGCACAGTCTATCGAAATCAACCCGCTGGTCATCCGCAAGAGCGACATGCGTTTCGCTGCGCTCGACGCCGTGATGAACGTCGATTGGGACGCCCGTTTCCGTCACGCCGACTGGGATTTCAAGCCGGTTTCTGAAATTGGCCGTCCGTTTACCGAAGCCGAGCAGCAGATCATGGACATCGACTCCAGGATCAAGGGTTCGGTCAAGTTCGTTGAGGTGCCTGGCGGTGAAATCGCTCTTCTGACCGCAGGCGGAGGCGCATCGGTGTTCTATGCCGACGCAGTCGTGGCTCGCGGCGGCACCATCGCCAACTATGCAGAGTATTCGGGCGACCCGCCTGACTGGGCCGTGGAAGCGCTCACCGAAACCATCTGCCGTTTGCCCAATATCAAGCACATCATCGTCGGTGGCGCTATCGCCAACTTCACCGATGTCAAGGCAACCTTCAGCGGTATCATCAACGGTTTGCGCGAAAGCAAGTCGAAAGGCTACCTCGAAGGCGTCAAAATCTGGGTACGCCGTGGCGGTCCGAACGAGGCTCAGGGCCTTGCCGCCATCAGGAAGCTCCAGGAGGAAGGCTTCGACATTCACGTCTACGACCGCTCCATGCCGATGACCGATATTGTCGACCTGGCTCTGAAGTCTTGAGGGATTTCCTTGCAAGATGTTGAAATTTAAGACTATAGAAACTCATTAAACTCTGATTGAACCGTGAGCATTCTCGCAAATAAAGATACCCGGGCGGTCATCATTGGTGGTGTGGCAGGCGTCAATGCGGCAAAACGCATGGCCCAGTTCGACTACCTGATCAACCGTCCGCTGACCGTCCAGGCTTTCGTGTATCCGCCCGAAGCGGGCCAGCAGAAAGAAATCTTCCGCGGTGGCGAACTCAAAAACGTTACCGTCTATCCGTCTCTGGCTCCAGCTCTCAATGAGCATCCGGACATCAACACCGCCCTCATCTACCTCGGCGCATCGAGAGCGACCGAGGCCGCGATGGAAGCGCTTGAATCCCCGAACATTCAGCTGGTCTCGATGATCACTGAAGGTGTTCCGGAAAAGGACGCCAAGCGGCTGAAAAAACTTGCCCAGAAGCTTGGCAAGATGCTGAACGGCCCGTCGTCGATTGGCATCATGTCTGCTGGCGAGTGCCGTCTCGGTGTGATCGGCGGCGAGTACCGCAACCTGAAACTCTGCAACCTCTATCGTCAGGGTTCGTTCGGTGTTCTAACCAAGTCCGGCGGTCTGTCCAACGAGGCGATGTGGCTTTGCGCCCAGAATGGTGATGGTATCACCTCTGCCGTGGCTATTGGCGGTGACGCCTATCCGGGCACCGATTTCGTCACCTATCTTGAAATGTTCGAGAAGGATCCTGCAACCAAGGCGGTCGTCATGATCGGCGAGGTTGGCGGTAATCTCGAAGAGGAAGCTGCAGAGTGGCTGGCAGCCGAACCACGCCGCATCAAGCTGATCGCCGCCATTGGCGGTACCTGCCAGGAGGTTCTCCCGCAGGGTATGAAGTTTGGTCACGCTGGCGCGAAAGAGGGCAAAAAGGGCGCTGGCTCAGCCCGCTCCAAGATGAACGCTCTGCGTGAAGCCGGTGCGCTCGTGCCCGATACCTTTGGCGGTCTGAGCAAGGCGATCAAGCAGGTCTATGAAGAGTTGCTCGCTTCTGGCGCCATCAAGCCGAAGCCCGAAATCGACGAGGCGCTGCTGCCTGAGCTACCGCCGAGCGTTCAGGAGGTTATGAAGCAGGGTGAAGTGGTTGTCGAACCGCTCATCCGCACCACCATCTCCGACGATCGTGGCGAAGAGCCTCGCTATGCCGGTTATGCCGCTTCGGAGCTTTGCTCGAAAGGGTATGGTATCGAGGATGTCATCGGCCTGCTCTGGAGCAAGAAGCTTCCGAGCCGCGAGGAGTCCGAGATCATCAAGCGCATCATCATGATCTCTGCTGACCACGGTCCGGCAGTGTCTGGCGCCTTTGGCACTATCCTCGCCGCCTGCGCAGGCATCGATATGCCGCAGGCCGTCTCTGCCGGTATGACCATGATCGGTCCGCGCTTTGGCGGTGCTGTGACCAACGCTGGCAAATACTTCAAAATGGGTGTCAAGGAGTATCCGAACGACATTCCCGGCTTCCTTGCCTGGATGAAGAAAAACGTCGGCCCGGTTCCCGGCATTGGCCACAGGGTCAAGAGTCTCAGGAATCCCGACCAGCGCGTGAAGTACCTCGTCAGCTACGTGAAGAACGAAACCTCGCTGCACACGCCGATTCTCAACTACGCGCTCGAAGTCGAAAAGATCACGACCGCCAAGAAGGAGAACCTGATCCTGAACGTCGATGGCACCATAGGTTGCATCCTTATGGACCTCGGCTTCCCGGAGCACTCTCTGAATGGCTTCTTCGTGCTGGCCCGTACCATTGGCATGATCGGCCACTGGATCGACCAGAACAACCAGAACTCGCGTCTGATCAGGCTCTACGATTACCTGATCAACTACGCCGTCAAACCGGAACGCCCGGTTCCCGACAAGAAGTAAGCGCAGAGCTTCTACAGACAACAAAAAAGCAGGTCAACTTGACCTGCTTTTTTTATGAGGGATTTGATGGTGGTGGGGAAGTGAATTGTTATTGAAATTTTTTTGCAGATTATTCGTCGTAACAAACGATCTTCATGTTGAGGTTGACTTGATGAAAATGGATCATAAGAAGTTTGTGTTAGAGGCACAGAGTCCTGAGTTTTATTGGTGGAGTAAAATAAATGATTTTGTCCAATCCAATCTAAATCACATCCCCGGAATCCTCGGAATGTATTTCATCTTCGACAACTTGTAATAATACCCCCACGCTTTTTTCAGCCAGTGACCGACTACCGGCATCGGAATGAACATTTCGCTGTGACCGGTTCGGTAGACGAAGCCTGCGCCGTCGCCGGTGTCCATGACGCAGAGGACATTCAGGTGCTCCTGATAACCGCGCATCGGCTCCTGATGGCCGAAGTGTTCGGCGAGGCAGTTGTTGGCCGCGCAGTCGGCCATAAACTCCGCGATGTGGCCCTGCTTGGCCTTCCACTCCGGCCCTTCGAGCGCCGCTGAATCGCCGACGGCGTACCAGCCATCCACACCGACCACGCGACAGAAGTCGTCGATTTTGACGAACCCAGCCTCGCTCAGCGGAAGGTCGGAATTTCTGAAAACGCTATGGCCTGAGCCTGCCGGGATGAACATCGTCAGATCGCTCTCAAGCTTGCTGCCATCCTCGAACACCACTCCGTCTACCTCGAAGCGCGTGATCTTCTTGCCGTAGCGCTGGCGGAAATTCTTCGCCTTGAACATCACGGCCATCATGTCGAGCGCCTTCTGGCCCATCTTTGCACCAGGCTGTGCCATTGGGGCGAAGAAGGTCATTTCGAAATTGTCCCGAATCCCGAGTTTCGTCAGTTTGTGGTGCAGGTTGAAAAACAGCTCGAAGCCAGGGCCGCCACGCACTGCGCTCGGGTCTTTAGGATTGCCGCCAAAGCCGAAGGCGATCTTGCCGTGGCCACGTTCGATGAGGGCGTCGATCTTCTCCTTCAGGCGAATCGAGTGCTCCGGTGCGCCGCAGATCGAGAGCGTGTGCTCGATACCTTCGTGCTTCATCTTGTCTGAACCGAGTGCGATCACCAGAAAATCGAAGTCGCTGCGTTGGCCTGCTTTTTCAAGCGTGACCGAATCGCGGCTGGCGTTGATGGCCGTCACCGTGTCAAGCGTCAGCGAAAAGCCGTGCTTCCGGGCGACTTTTTCCAGCGGAAAGGCCACGTTCCTGAACCGCTCCGTGCCGACCGGAATCCAGATGGCAATCGGGTAGATGAACAGAAATTCCCGATCGGAGACCACCTCGACCTCGAACCCTCGCTTGCGGAACGCGATGGCTGCTGCAACACCGGCAATACCTCCACCAAGAATCAGTACTTTTTTCACTTCGGATCACGGGTAATGGTTAATGCTCGAAGGCATTAGAAGACGTAAGTCTGATAATATAGGGAAATATTGGTCATATGCCAATAAGTCCTGAAAACAGGGAACAGCAAGCCGGGCCTGGTCGGAACGAGCTGTTGCTGATGCCGTTCAGCGCTATGCTTGACACATTCCGGTGAAATTGTGGTGAGGCCGGGAACATCATCGTCGGGATGCGTATATTTCCGGAAGCTCAGGAATTTCACGAACCTTCATGCCTATCGACGCCATGAGCGACAGAAACCACGCTTTTGCAAGTGATGAACCGCCGGAAATTCAGGTGCATCCGCACGACCGCTACCATGCCGTGATCAAAAAATGCGCCTCACTGCCGCCACTCGTGACCGCCGTGGTGCACCCGGTTGATAGTCAGGTGTTATCCGCCGTGTCCGATGCAGTGATGGAAAAGCTGATCACTCCTCTACTGGTAGGGCCAGCCGGACGCATCGAAAAAGCGGCTGATGAAGCGGGAATCGATCTATCGAAGTGGCAGGTTATCGACACGCCGCACAGCCATGCTGCCGCGGAAAAGGCGGTCGAGCTGGCGGCTGCGAGAGAGGTTGGCGCCATCATGAAAGGCTCGCTGCACACCGACGAACTGCTCGGGCCGATTGTTGCTCGCGGATCGGGCCTGCGCACCGGGCGGCGGTTGTCACACGCCTATGTGATGGACACCGCTGGATACCACAAATGGCTTATCGTCACCGACGCTGTGGTGAATATTTCCCCCGATCTCTGCGCAAAAGCCGACATCTGCCGCAACGCCGTCGATGCATGGGTTGCGTTGACAGGGGAGAGCTGCTTGCCGAAAATCGCCGTGCTGGCCGCCGTTGAGGTGGTCAATGCCGCCATGCAGGCGACGCTTGACGCGGCAGCTCTGTGCAAAATGGCCGAGCGCGGCCAGATCACCGGCTGCATCATCGATGGACCGCTAGCCTTCGACAACGCCATCAGCCGCCAGGCAGCCAAGGAGAAGCACATCGTCTCACAGGTCGCGGGTGATGCGGACATTCTGCTTGCGCCGGACATCGAGGCGGGCAACATCCTCGCCAAGCAGCTCACCTTCATCAGCCACGCCGATGCCGCAGGTGTCGTTATGGGCGCGAAAGTGCCGGTCATTCTCACCAGCCGAGCGGACAATCTCAGGACAAGGCTGCTTTCATGCGCGTTGGCTGTTCTGGTGCAGCGGGCAAAGGAAGAGGGGAGGATAAAATAAAAAACGCCGCAAAGCTGCGGCGTTTCAATGCAATTGTCTTAACAGTTAACAGGAGAAATTCCCGGAGGTAATAACAGCCTTCTGGAAGATGCTTGTCACGCGTTGTAGGTCGCGATAAATTCGGGCATAAACGAATCAAACGTTCTCCAGCCGGCCATGACCGGACGGTTGCGGAAATAGTCCGCATTCATATCTCCTGACCGCAGGGCGGCTCCCATTTCGGTATAATTTTTGGCGATCTCCTCTGGCAGGCCGATAGCGATCAGGTCATCGTATTCTTCCTTGTCGGTGCGTTCAACCCATTTGAGATCCATTCTGCCGGTTGCCTTGCCGAGTATGGTGACGATCTCAGCCGGAGTTTTTTCGTCACTGGCAATGTAGCTGAAGCCTCTGCCGAGGTACGATTCATCCTTGAGCGCCCTGGCGGCGATATCGGCGATGTCTGCCGGATGCACCAGCACCATTTTCAGATCGGGCATGTAGTTACCGGTGATGATACCCTGATTTTTGATCTGACCAATGCTGTTCAGGAAGTTGGTGTAAAAGTAGCCTGCCCTCAGATGGTGGACGTTCACACCTTTCATTTCGTCCATAGCCAATTCGACCTGTGAAAGACCGCTGACCGGACCGCATTTATCGACCATATGGGCACCGATGCTGCTCAAGTTCACCACGTGTTTGACACCCGACTCTTTGATGGCCGCCACATAATTCTTGCCGATTCCGGCGATCCAGGCTTTCCAGTCAGCGGCATTCATATTCGGCGGTACCATCGTAAAAACGGCGTCCGCGCCTCGGAAGGTCTCGGTGAGGAATCCGGGATCTTCCACACTGCCGATGGCCGCTTTGGCGCCGATCGACTCGATCTCCTTTATTCTTTCGGTGTTGCTGCTGACGACCGTCACTGCGTGGCCTTCTTTGCTCAACTGAATTGCAAGCGGTTTGCCGATGTGGCCCAATGAACCGGTAATGACAAAATGCATAGGTGTAAGTTTAAACGTTGCAGATGACGGGCTACCTTCTTGCACCGGCATCACGGAAAATGCAAATACTTACCGAAGAATCTGACAAATCAACCAGCCCAGACCAACAAACGGTTTCTGACAGACGAGCATCCGAACCGGATTCTGCTGAAAAATGGCCGGGATTTTAACGGTTCATTCTCCGGTATTGAAAAAGATATGATTCAATTCTGTTTTTTGCGAACTTGAAAAATAGATATATCATTACTTGACAATCCGATTGCCTCTTTTCGGTAACGTTTTCACGGGAGAATCTTCATGAAATTAGATCTCGACGCTTTCAGGATTCAGCCGGGCAAAAAGCCGAATCTCGCCAAACGGCCAACCCGGATTGATCCGGTGTACCGCTCGAAAGGGGAGTACCACGAACTTCTGGCCAACCATGTCGCAGAGTTGAGCAAACTTCAGAATGTTCTTTATGCGGACAACCGCTATGCCATACTGCTGATTTTTCAGGCTATGGATGCTGCCGGAAAGGACAGCGCCATCAAGCATGTGATGTCGGGCGTCAATCCGCAGGGATGCCAGGTTTACAGCTTCAAGCATCCGTCAGCCACGGAACTCGAACACGATTTTCTCTGGCGAACCAACTGCGTCCTGCCTGAACGGGGCCGAATCGGTATTTTCAACCGCTCTTATTACGAGGAGGTACTTGTCGTCCGGGTACATCCGGAAATTCTTGAAATGCAGAACATCCCTCACAATCTTGCCCATAACGGCAAAGTGTGGGATCACCGGTACCGCTCAATTGTCAGCCACGAACAGCATCTTCACTGCAACGGTACTCGTATTGTCAAGTTTTATCTGCATTTGTCGAAGGAGGAGCAGCGCAAGCGCTTTCTTGAGCGGATCGATGACCCAAACAAAAACTGGAAATTCAGTACCGCCGATCTCGAAGAGCGGAAATTCTGGGATCAGTACATGGAGGCGTACGAGTCTTGCCTCCAGGAGACCAGCACTAAAGATTCTCCGTGGTTCGCAGTTCCGGCTGACGATAAAAAGAATGCACGCCTGATCGTTTCGCGCATCGTGCTCGACACGCTCGAAAGCCTCAATCTCAAATATCCCGAGCCCAGCCCGGAACGCCGCAAAGAGCTGCTCGATATTCGCAAGCGGCTCGAAAATCCGGAGAACGGAAAGTGACCGTTTTCATGATGAGATATACCGATAAAACCCATCAGCAATTGCTCAACCATGCCGCACCGGCAATCAAGCACTCCATGATGTCTCCTGGAGCATGTCGGTTGCGAATCATCAGTTCAGTTCAGTAAGCATGTCCGGTCTGTCAGGTCAGCGTCAGGCAGGCCAGCCAGTTCCCGGAAAACGAACGGAAAACGAAACATCCTGAGGCTTGGAGAGGATCATTCTGGAACAAATCTTTCAATGGCGGTTTGCCGGCATGCGGTGATTCGGAAAGGAGGCGCTGAAACCGTTCGTCGTGATCTTTGCCCCTGCAACTTTACATAATTTATATTATACAACAACGGTTAGTGCAGAAGGATCACTATCGAAGCGCTGTTGAAAGCAAGCTCCACAACGCAGAACCGTTGTTATAACTTAGACTCCACGGTGAATATTCACAAGCTGGAGATGATATTGATGCGTTCTGAAGGACTCTCACGAACAGTTACGGATAGCATATAATATAAATTATGTAAAGTTGTGGATGTTGGAACAACCCAGGTTTCAAGAATATGTCCTCCCGATGCTCGTGTTTTTTCGCGGCGGATCGACAGTTGAAGCGCATCATGGCTTGATCGGTTTGAGTGCTGGCAAAGGTTTAAGGATGCCTTTCAGCTCATCGAAAGAGAGATCGACCGTGATCTGACCGGCGGCGTAGGGAGCGATTTCGTACTGATTGTAGAGGAAACGGATGCCGGAACCGGTCACGGCAAAGTTCTCGTTATGCGTGATTTTGTTCTCGAACAGTCCTCCCTTTTCACCGTTGAGCGGGTCAGTTGCCGACAGGCCCCGCATCTGCCGGAATCGGCGCTCGATCAGCTTGTCGAGCATTGCCTCGAATCCCGGCTTGAACAGGTCGTTCAGGCCAAGCGGCCTGCCGGTGGCGGTATCAAAAATCAGGTATTGTGTGACGCTCATGCCGTGTGCGCCGCCGGTGAAGGCGTAAGTAAAGATCGAAACTGTCACCATGCCGGGCCGGTCGAGCAGCACCTCGCCGCTGGTTTCTGATTGCCACGCCCAGGAGTGCGCCTGCGCATCTTTCATCTGCTCGTCGCACTCTTTGATGAAAGCGCTCGCCGCTGCTTCGATGCTCGCTGCCGCCGGTTTCGAGTCAGGCGAAGGGGCTTGGCTTATGACCGCTTTCAGGATCGCCGCATTGATGATGTCGCCAGCTTTCGAGCGTTCGAATACCGGATAGTCGCATTTCCAGTAGGTCTCGGCATTGATTTTCGAGTGCTGTTCGTAACGGTAAAGACCGAAAGCGAGCGGCCCGGAAGCAGATTTTGCGGAAGCAAGTACGGGCAGCAGTGCCATGGCGACAAAAACCAAAAAAACAGCGAAAAGCTTTTTCATGATCGGAAAAATGAGCGATTGATCGGAGCGGTTCCTTTCAACAATGTACCGTTTTCAAGTCTCTCTGTCCACTCCGGCCACGTCTTCCATCTGGCGATAGCAGGCATAATTGTCAGGATTGGCTATATTCGTGAAGTCTTTTTCAACTTCAGTTCTGATACCGCTGCATGAACTCTGGTCCCGGAAAGAAACCCGACTGGCTCAAGATCAAGCTCGCTTCGGGCTCGTCGTTTGCTTCGACGCGCAAGCTGCTGAACCGGCACAGCCTCCACACGGTGTGCCGCTCGGCGATGTGCCCGAACCTGCACGAGTGCTGGTCGAAAGGCACGGCCACCTTCCTCTTGCTCGGCAACGTCTGCACCCGCTCCTGCCGTTTTTGCGCGGTCGGAACGGAATGCCGGCCGGCTATGCCCGATCCGGAGGAGCCGTCGAAGATCGCCGAGGCGGTGAAAACGATGAAGCTCCGCCACGCCGTGCTAACCAGCGTCAACCGTGACGATCTCGCCGATGGCGGTGCAACGCACTGGGTTGAAACCATCCGCGCGATTCGCGAAGTGAACCCCGGCGTGAGTCTCGAATGTCTCATTCCCGACTTCAGCGGCAATGAACAGTCGCTCGATTTGGTGATGCAGGAGCTCCCGGAGGTGCTGAATCACAACATCGAAACCGTGCCGTCACGCTACGCCGCCGTGCGCCCGCAAGCCTTGTACGAACGCTCGCTTGCGGTGATCGAGCGGGCGAAGCGCCAGTTCCGGCTCGCCACCAAGTCCGGCATGATGGTCGGCATGGGTGAAACGGAGGAGGAGCTCGAAGCGTCGCTGCACGACCTGCGAGGTCACGGCTGTGACATGGTGACTATCGGCCAGTACCTGCAACCAACCGCCGCGCATCTGCCGGTGAGCCGCTACGTGACGCCCGAAGAGTTCGAGCGCTACCGCGAAATCGCGCTCGACGCCGGATTCCGGCACGTTCAGTCGGGCCCCTTCGTGCGCAGTTCGTACCACGCCGAGGCATTCGAGCCAGTTGAAAAAATTTCCTGAACCAAAAACCTGACCTGACATGCACACCATTCCGGCGCCTTTTCAGATTTATGCTTACTGGGCCATCGCCCTCATCATCGGGCTTGCCTTCTTTCGGAAAGATGTCACCGCACCCAATCCGCCATTCGATAAACGCCGTATCGGCCTGCTTGTCTTTTCGGTTGTAATTCTCGTTCTGAACGCCTACATCTACTCCAACTCGACCACCGATGGCGGCCGGATGCTCGACCCCTGGAGCGCGCTCATCTTCAGCGTTGGCAACGGCATCGCAGAGACATTCATGTTCTACGCCGTGTTCCGTCTTGGTCAGTCGCTTGTCGGCAAATTCACCCAAAACCAGTGGGCAGGCTTTCTCGTAGGTTTTCTTTTTTTCATGAGCTACAGCGGCCTGATTCACGGGCTTTTCTGGCTGAACATTCTGCCGGAGCACGTTGTACAGACCAGCCCGTTCAAGCCTTTTTTCATGCCGACCCAACTCTTGATCGCCCTCTCCTGGGCGCTCTCGTTCTTCTGGTACCGTGACCTGCGCACCGTGTTTTTCCTGCACGCCGTCGTTGACCTGACCATGATTATGAACGTGAAGTTCTCGATGTTTCCATGAACCCTAAAGAGCTGATCTGATGAAACCACCATTCAATGGCACTGTCCTCGTGGCAGGAGCGACCGGCAGAACTGGTCAGTTGGTTGTCCGGAGACTCCAGGCACACGGCATCGATTTCCGGCTTTTTGTGCAGTCGGGCCAGAAAGCGATCGAGCTGCTCGGCCCTGAAATTGTTGACAAACTCGTCATCGGATCGGTGCTCAGTGATCAGGAGGTCGAGGCTGCTGTCCGGAATATCGACGCTGTCATTTGTGCCATTGGCGGCAACGTGATGAATCCCGACGCTCCCCCGCCATCTGCCATCGATCGCGATGGCGTGATCCGCCTCGCCACGGCGGCAAAAGCGGCGGGCGTCGAAACCTTCGTGCTCATCAGCTCGCTCGGGGTCACCCATCCAGAGCACCCGCTCAACAAGTATGGTCGCGTGCTTGATATGAAACTCGCGGGTGAAGACGCCGTTCGTAAGCTTTACGGAGAAGCTGGATTCCGCTACACCATTCTCCGTCCCGGCGGCCTCCTCAACGGCCCCGCGTTCCGGCACGAGCTGCGCTTTGACACCGGCGACAAAATCAGCGGCTTGATCGATCGCGGCGACGTCGCCGAAGCCGCAGTGATTTCGTTGTGGCACCCTAAAGCGAAGAATAAAACGTTCGAGCTGATCAAGGCTGGAGATGAAGAGGTAACGCAGACCTCGCTGGAGGGATTTTTCGAGGGATTGTAGGTCACCACTGTTCTCGTCATTTCGTCAGTCATAATTTTTCAAGGTGCTTCAGAAATTCCTCTGCTTCGACAAAACCGACGATGCGATTGTCCACTTGCTCATTGCCAGACTTGTCAAAAAAGATAATGCCGGGAGGGCCGAAAAGGTTGAAGCGTTTCATCAGCGCTTTGTCGTCCGCGGTGTTCGCGGTCACGTCAACCTGCAAAAGGGTGACGTCGGCGAGGCCCTGCTGAACCTTCGCATTGCTGAAGGTGAACTTTTCGAACTCCTTGCAAGAGACGCACCAGTCCGCGTAAAAGTCGAGCATCACCGGCTTCTTGCCTGCCGAGGCATGCAGCTCGCGGTCAAGGTCTTCGACGGTGCGGATTTTTTTGAACGCCAGTTCAGCAGTTTTGCCATTGTTCGCAGCCGCAACCGATGAACCACCGCGCAGTCCGGCCAGTGGTTCGAGCGGATTGGTTCCGCCCGAAGCGGCTCCGGCCAGCTCCATCACGCCGATGATGAAGAGCACCAAGCCGAGCGCTTTCTTGAACTTGCCCCCGACGGTGAGCTTCTCCGGCAGATGGCCGAATACTCCTGCGAAAACTGCGCAAAGGATGCCGAGTGCGCCCCAGGCAACCATCAGCGCCTGTGGCGGCAGCACCGGCGTGACCATCCAGATCGCCACAGCGATCAGCATCAGACCGAACACATATTTGACCCCAATCATCCACGCTCCGGCCTTCGGTAGAAGGCTGCCCGCCGACAGGCCGATCAGGAGCAACGGTACGCTCATGCCCATCGCCATCGAAAAGAGTGCCAGACCGCCGATAACAACATCCTTCGTCTGGCTGATGTAAACCAGTGTTCCGGCCAGTGGCGCAGCGACGCATGGGCCGACAATCAGTGCCGAAATGGCTCCCATGAAGAAAACACCAACGAAACGGCCGCCTTTGAGTTTGCTGGAGGTCTTGCTCAGGCTGTTCTGCAACGAAGCAGGCGCCTGAAGCTGGTAGACATCAAACATCGAGAGCGAAAGGCCAATCAGCAGCAGGCTGAACATCACGAGCACCCACGGCTTTTGCAGTGCTCCGGCAAGGCCCTCGCCAGCGAGGCCCGCCGCCACACCGAGGGAGGTGTAAACGAGTGCCATACCGAGGCAGTAGGCCAGCGCCATGAGGAAGCTTTTCGCCTTGGTGGTCTCCCCTTCTCCAACGATGATCGACGAAAGAATCGGCACCATAGGCAGCACGCAGGGCGTGAACGAAAGCAGAAGACCGAAGAGCAGGAACGCTGCGAATACTTTCCACAAACTGCCGCTTTCAAGGGTCGATTGGGCGAGCGACAGATCGTTCTTGCCGCCGTTATCCACGGCGTTCGCTGATGATGCGGCTACAGCAGGCGCGGCATCTGAGGCTGCTGGCTGCAATCCGGTCGATGCGCCAGTGTCCGGCGTGCTCTCGACGGCCGCCAGTGCTCCGGGCCTGGATGGATCGACTTTGAACGACTTGCTTATCGGCGGATAGCACAACCCGTCTTCGGCACACCCCTGGTATTCGACCTTCACGGTGAATGGAGCTGATGCCTGCTTGACCGGAACCTCGAGCCTCAGCTCGTCATGATAGATAACCTGCTTTTCGCCAGTCGATGGATCGGTGAAGAGGATGCCTTCGGGAAAGACCGGTTCGCCAAGGCTCGCCTTTCCACCTGAGACGCCCACCTTGATCTGGTCTCGGTAGAGCTTGTACGACTTGGCAATCTTCCAGTGCACCGCGATGGAGCGATTTGCGGTCAGCTCTGCGCTTGGCACGAAAGCCTGTTCGGGATCGAGAAAGTCCGCGGCCATAGCCGAAGCACTTCTCATGAAAAGCATCAGCAGGATTCCGACAACTGCGAAAAAGCTTCTTGGGGTTGATTTTTTTATCATTTTTTTCAGCGTTGGTTCAATCTTGATAATACATTTCGCCCGACTGATTGATGGCCAGATAATTGAATCCTGAACTCTTCAGATAGTTTAGCCCGTCGGCTTCCAGAAGCATGGCAACCGTAGTGCAACTGCCCGCCGTTGTGGCAAGCGGAGCAAGCACTGTCACCGAACGCCACTGGCTCACCGGAAAGCCCGTCTTTGGGTTGATGATGTGGCAGTAACGCCTCCCCTCCACCTCGAAAAAGCGCTCGTAGTCTCCGCTGGTGGCAATAGCTCCGGAGCTGACAGAAATCGAGGCGATCGTTCCGGCGGGATCGCGCGGATCGCGGATGCCGATCGTCCACGGCTCGCCGCCGGGCTTGGGGCCGATCACGCGGATGTCTCCGCCAAGATTCACATAGCCGTGCCGAACGCCCTCTTCGCAGAGAATCTCCGCGGCGGCATCGGCGGCGTACTCCTTGCCGATGCCGCCGAAATCAAGCTGCATCCCCTCCTGCGGCAGCCGGACATCGTTCTCACGCCGCTCAACCCGTTGCCATCCGACAAGCTTCAGCAGCGGGAAGAGCGACTCCTGCGAAGGCACTTCGGTTTTGTCGAAATTCCACGCCCGGCGCAGCACGCCCGAGGTCACATCGAACAGCCCGCCACTACTGCGATACACCGCGTCAGTGTAATCGAGCAGGGCCGAAGTTTCGTCGTCGCACGCCACCCACGCTTTTCCGGCGGCATCGTTGATCCGCGACACCACGCTTTCAGGCTGGTATCGAGAATACTTCCGCTCAATCCAGGCAATCTCCTCCATGCCAAGCATAGCAAGCGCTTTTGCCTTCTTTTTCGTTGTTCCGGCGAGCACGATTTCGCATCCGCTGCCCATCGCCCTGAATCCGAATCTGTGCATATGAACGGCAAATTACATCAATAGCGCATCTTTTCCACTTTTCACGGACTCAGAACTTGCGCGAAAGACCGACCTGAAGGCTTCTGAAGCTGAATGCCGGAATGCCGGGATCGCCGTGGCCGTTAATGCCCCAGTCGTAGCGCTGCTCACAGTGCTCATACTTCACGTCGGCGCTCCAGCTCCAGCCAAGCTCTTTGAGTACCTTCACGCCGTAACTGAATGCTCCAAAGGCAGATAGACGCTGATCTTCGGAGTAATACTCCATGCCGTCCGTCGGGGTCTTTGCCCGCGGATCGTCCTCTGTCGGCACGTAGAATCTGGCGGAGCTTTGCGAATAGTACCTCACCGTCGGTGTGATCTCCCAACCATGCGGCAGTGGCTGGATGTACTCAGCCGTGAAGGTATGCGCCTCGATACCGAAAGTGTCGGTATAGTAACGATACGACAGCCGCGCTGTGCCATCCGGCCCGTCGAAGTGGTGGTTCCAGCGGGTCATGAGGGTGAACATCCGCCTTTTGCCGGGCCGGAGATCCGGGTCCTTGTAGGGATCACTGTAATAGCCATCGCCGTGCGTGTACGTGGCGGTCACCTGCATGACGTCATTCTGCGACATCACCTGCGTCACGCCGAGCAGTACGGAGACGATGCGCTTGCGCCCCGGTGTGTCGCTCTGCTTTGACTCGATGACCGCCGGTTTGTCGAGATAAACCGTATCGCTGCTGTAGGCGGCCCCGAGGCTGAAGGTGGTATTCTTGTTCTCGGTAGAGAGCGTGCCGTTAAGCGAAAGGCCTCGAGAAATGTAGTCGGACTCCTGCGAGTAGCTCGTGCCGAGGCTGAGCGTCCCTCGCGAAAAGTAGCGGGTAACGCTGATGTCGCCAGCGTGTCGCAGCTCGCCCGATGCCCCGGAGGTGCTGTCGTTTTTGCTCTCTGATGGAAACCCCCAGCCGTGGTAAGCCGGAGAGGCTCCGGTGACCGAATCTTCGATGAAGGTGCCCGCGATTGACCACTTGCCTGCAATCGGCACCATACCGTAGAAAGACAAGGCGTTGACCGTCATGCGATCCATCGACATCCCCGCTGTCAGGTTGGTATCGCCCGTCTGAGTGTCGTGATAGTTCAGATATTTCAGGCTGAAGATTCCCTCTTCAGGAGCAGCGTCGGCCAAGGCATTTTTTGCCGAAGGCAGCAGCATGGTGGCACTGGCGAGCAGCGCCGTCGCCATTTTCGATCTGTTTTTCAATTGCATCCGCATCCTCCGCCGCCAACTCCGGAGCCGCCAGACGCGGCCTCCTTGCTGCTATAGATATGCTCGGTGTAGTGTGCGTCGAGCGCGTCGCGGTCGAAGGTCATTTCGGGCTTGGCCAGATTCTGCTTTTCCCATGGCTGAACGCTCGAACATCCAGCAAGTCCGGATATCGCAAGCAAGGCAACAAGCGAGCCTCCAGTCAAAACAATCGTTTTTTTCATCAATTGCCTCCCAGAGCCGCCAGAATCTGCTGTTCGAGCGCCTCCTTGTCGGCAGGTCTGAATCCGACATGCTGCAACAGCACCTTGCCGTTCCGGTCGATCAGGAAGCTGGTCGGCATTCCCTTGACGCCATAGAGGCGAGGCGTCTGCCCCTTCGGGTCGAACGCCACGGTGAACTCCGCCGGAACCTGCGCGAGAAACTTCATGGCATCGCCGGTTTTGGCGTCGAGGTTGACGGCGACGACCTGAAAGCCCTTCGCTTTGTACTTCGCCTGCATCTGGTTCATCCACGGAAACGACTGACGGCACGGCCCGCACCACGAAGCCCAGAAATCGAGATAGACCACCGATCCTGTCTTGTCCGAAAGTTTCACCACTCCCGTTTTTCCGGGCAGCGCAAAATCAGGGGCCTTGTCGCCTTTGTCAAGGGCGTGCGCATTGGCGCTCAAGCCAACGGAAAGCACCAGGGCAAACAGCGCCACACGGCATGTGCTGAGTGTCGATCGTTTCATGCTGATAGGATTTGTCTTGGAAATGAGTTTGGGAAATAACCGTATAAATATACGGTTATATTGTTGACAACAACAAGATGCACTTTCCTTCGCGAAAAATAAAGATCGTTAATATTGGCTCCTCGCTGTTGCAAGTGGGTAGGGCGAAATTGAGTTTGCCGCTGATGAGGGAGATCATGCTGATGAGATTTTTGCCGGTGCGGTATCCCCGCGCCCGTACTTTGGCAGCCTGCACCAGGCTGCTGTTGACGCCCTCCGCCCTCAAGCGTCCCGTTGCTGACCCTCGACGTGAACCAGCGAGCAACCTCATATGTTATGGCAGGACCGGTTCAATCAACCTCATTGCCATGAAGAACATCAATCCCCTGGGCTTTTTCGACGAGTATTTTCTTCCGGAGCGTTTGACCAAGCTCAAAGATCCACTGGTGAAACTGGAAAAGCATATCGACTGGGATCTCTTCCGCCCAGTTCTTGAGATCGCATTCCAAAAGCCGGCCAATCTGGGCAAAATGGGCCGAACGCCGTTTGACCGGACAACGATGTTCAAGCTCCTCGTCCTGCAAAGCCTCTACCGTCTTGCGGATAATCAGATGGAATACCAGATTACCGATCGGCTCAGTTTCAAGCGCTTTCTGGGACTCAAATCCAGCAACCGGGTTCTCGATGCCAAAACCATCTGGAAGTTTCGTGAGAGCCTGATCGAGGAAGGCGTGATTGAAGCTCTTCTCTTCGAATGGTTCAACACCGCCCTGAACGATCAGTGTATCTTTGCCAAAACCGCTCAGATCGTTGATGCCATCTTCGTTGAAATCCCTCGACAGTGCAATAGCCGTGATGACAACGAGCAGATCAAACAGTATAAGACTCCCGAAGTCTGGAAATGCAACTTGATGCGCTGCGTTCAACTCGGCAAGCCCGTTTCCAACGTTTTCCTGGGATAGGGGCGTCCAGTATGTCCGAAATTGCTCATGTTTCGTGTACAAATCTGTTAAAGAACGTTCAATGAAGACGGTTAGTCCGGCATAAGCCAGCAATGTCGGCAAGTGAATATTTCAATGCACCCTTTTTAGAGGCGCCCTTTAGATTCAATTCGTTTCGGTAAGTTCATGTTATTTATACGCGATTTAGTCTCATTAACTCGCTTCATCAACAATCATTAGCTGTTTACCAACCTCTCCCTCAACCCGCTCCTCCGCTCCGTCCGGCGCTTTACCGCAGCTGAAAAAACAGCCGCATCGCTCCAGATTGTCACCGACTGCTTCGCCCGCGTGATCCCCGTATAAATCAACTCTCTCGTCAGTAAAACAGAATCCTCCGGAGGCAGAACCATCAAAACCCTGTCGAATTCTGATCCCTGGCTTTTGTGCACGGTCATCGCGAATGCGGTTTCGTGCTTGGGCAGAAACTCTGGCGGAATGGCGCGGACGGTGCCGTCGGGGGCGGCGAAGAAGGCTCGGAGGTTGCCGGTTTCCGGGTCGGGCAGCATGATGCCGGTGTCGCCGTTGAAGAGTTTGTGGTTGTAGTCGTTTTCGGTGACGAGCACGGGGCGACCCCGGTAAAACTGGCTATCGAGGCGAATGAGTCCGGCTTCGTTCAGGAAAGTTTCGGCGGCGTGGTTGATGCCGCTGGCTCCCCACGGGCCTTCGCGAAGGGCGGTGAGGATGCGGAAGCGGTCGAAGAGACGCAGGGCTTCGGCGGGAGTTTTGGCTTCGAGGCAAGGGCGAAACCCTTCGAGTACCGGGGCGACGAGGCGCTTTTTGATCGTTTCGCGCGTCGGCGTGGCTTCGAGAGCAATGCCGCTGCCGGAGTCGGCGAAGAGGCGCAAGGCTTCGCTGTGGTCGCCTGCGTTGACGGCGCGGCTGAGGGCGGCGATGCCGGAGCCGTCGCCGAAGCGGTAGTTGCGGTCGAGCACGGTGACGCATCCGGCGATGAAGGAGACGGGCGATTCGGCGGCGCAGCAGATGTCGCCGAGCACCGCTCCGGCTTCGACCGAGGCGAGCTGGTCACGGTCGCCAATGAGGATGAGCCGGGCGTGCGGCGGGAGCGCCGTGACAAGCGCGGTCATGAGCGGCAGATCGACCATCGAGGCTTCATCGACGATCACCACATCGCAAGGCAGCGGGTTGCGCTCGTTGTGGCGAAAGCCGGTCGAGCCGGGAATGGTGCCGAGCAGGCGGTGGATCGTCGTGACCTGGCTTGGAATCGCGCGTTTCACCTCGTCTGCGCACGGTAGCGCTTCCCGAAGCGAGGTGATGGACGACGCGAGCCGTGCGGCGGCTTTGCCGGTAGGAGCGGCCATCGCGATACGCATCCGTGCTTCGCCTGGCTGTTCGAGCAACAGGCCGAGGATGCGCACGACGGTGGTGGTCTTGCCGGTGCCGGGGCCGCCGGAGATGACCGAGAAGTGCCGCCGGAGCGCCGCCAGTGCGGCCTGCCGCTGGCGATCCTCGCCGGATTTATCGACACCGAAGTAGCGGTCGAGCCGTGCAGCAAGCGCGGCTTCGTCGATTTCGAGGCTCACCGACGCAGCGCGGGCGCGAATGGCTTCGGCAAGCAGTGTTTCGTAACGGAAATAGCGGTAGAGGTAGAGCCGTCCGGCGGCGTCGAGAATCAACGGGCAATGCTCCCCTGGCCCACCAAGCGTGGGCAGCGAGCGCAGCGCAGCGATGAGGCTTGCAACGTCGGGCAGGAGGCGCAGCGGCTCCTCGCGTTCGGGAATTCGCACGAGCTCTTCGGCAATTTCCTCCAGATCGAGGCAGACATGCCCCTGCCCCACCGCCTGACTCAGCAGCGAAACCACTGTGCGCAGCAACTCCGCGTTCTCCGTCACACCCCGGCAGAGAAATGCCGCTGCCTGCCAGTCGATGGGCCGTTCTATGAAGTCGATCATTCTTCGCCCTCCCCTGGTGTCATTTCGACAAGCAGTTCGCTCAGCTCGCGGATCAACTCCGCAGATGGCAGGTCGCGATAAAACCCGAACGCTTCGCCGCGTTCGGCGCTGACGCCGCGCAGGAAAACGTAGATCGCTCCGCCGAAGTGCGTCTCGTAGCGGTAATCCGGTACTCGCAGCGAGAGGAAGCGGTCGAGCGCTACCGTGTAGAGCAGGTATTGCAGGCGATAGAGGTTCTCCGTCATCGCCCGGTCGAGCTGCTCGCGGCGGTACTCTTCGACCGAATTGCCAAGGTGGTTCGACTTCCAGTCGAGCAGATAGTACCTCCCCTGCGTCTCGAACACCATGTCCATGAAGCCCATCAGCATTCCCTTCACCGGCGCGAAGTCAAGCGCCTGCAATGCGGCGGCGGGATCGGTGTCGGTCGGAATAACGCCATGCCTCACAAGCACTTCGGCCAGCTCCGGCGCGGTGATGCGTTTGAGCGGAAAGAAGAACTCCAGCTCGGTGAACCACGTTCGCGGCTTGAGACCACCGAGGGTGAACGAACCGTTCGGCGACGAAAGCGGCGTCGCGAGCACCTCCCGCGTCATGCTGGCGAGCGCCGGTTGCCACTCCTTGTCGAAGCCGTACCGGTCGAGTGCCGCCGCGCAGGCCTCGTCGATGTCGGCGCAGGAGGCCGAGGCGAAGTCGAGCGTCTCGAAAATCGAGTGCATCAGGATGCCCGCCCCGGCTCCTTTCGGGAAGGCGAAAATGGAGCGCTCCGCTTCCGGCAGCAGAATGGACGCCGCGGGTTCCGCCGGAGCGCTTTCGTCGCGGTCGGGCAGCTCGAAGGCCACCTGTTTGTGGCGGCTGAGCGTGGTAAAGCTCGCGATCCGCCAGTCGGTATCGAGGATTTTTTTGAACTGACGAAGAACAAGTTCAGGCCGTTCCGTCGATCCGGCGGGCGGAACACGCACATGAAAATCGTCGCCAAGCGAGAGACGCCGCACCTGCATCGCTCCGTCCGATTCCTCCGCCATCTTCTGCAATTTGTCCGCCATGTCGTCTACTCCGATGGTCTGAAGCTCGTCCGCTGCTTCGGCGACCGGATTAGCGCTGCGGCGAGCGTCGTCCGAGGCATAGAGTAAATATGAGGCAGGCGTAAGTTGCGGCGGTTTGCCGCTTTTGCGCCCATCGACGATGCGTGCGGTGAAGAAAATGCAGCGCCGTTCGGCCCGCGTCAGGGCGACGTAGAAGAGCCGCAGATTCTCGGCGAGCGTCTCGCGAGCGGCGAGCGTCCTGTGACGGTTGAGCGACGCAGAGCCGAAATCGCGCACCATCCGGCCAGCGTCGTCGTGGCAGAGCGCCACCTCATCCTTGTCATTGCCGCTGACGAACTGGAACGGGCAGAAGACGACCGGGTACTGCAACCCTTTGCTGACGTGCGCGGTGACGATCTTGACCGCTGGTTCGTCGCTTTCGAGGCGAATCTGGTACTCCTCGCCGCTGTCTCGCGTCGCCACGCGCTCGCCGAACCACGCCGCGAGGCCCTCCATGCCGAGGCCGCGCGCGTGCTCCTCGCGGTGCAGCAACTCGAAGCAGTGCAGCACATTGGTCAGCGCCCGCTCGCCAGACGATCCCGCCGTGGCCAGCAGCCGCTCGCGCACCCCTTCGCGGCGCATCAGCTCGCGGGCCATCACCATGAAGCCACGCTCCCGCCAGAGGCGGTGGTAGTCACGGAACTCCTGCAACCGCTCGACCAGAGCATTTTCGTCGCTGTTGAGACGGGCGATGTCGCTGCCGTTCAGCCCGAAAATCGGCGTGACGAGCGCGGCGCGAACGAGCGTTTCGCGTCCCGGATCGGCGAGCGCCGTCACGAGAATCCGCACCTCCTCGGCCTCAATGGAGGCGAACACGCTCTCGTCGCTGCGCATCACCGACACGATGCCCGCCTTGCGCAACGTCGCCTGCATCAGCCGGGCTTGCTGGTGGGTGCGCACGATCACCGCAATGCCGCTCGCATCCGTACCGCCGCTGATCGTTTCGGCCACCATCGAGGCGCACGCCTTCGCCGCGAACTGCGTGGCGTCGCCGCTCTTCAGGCTGCCGTCCCCCTCGCCGCCGTCGAGCAGGCAGAGTTCGAGCGGCGGCTTGCCGGTCAGCTCCGATTCGGGGATGAGGCGGCCAGCAACGAGTGGCGGCGACGGGATGCCGTCAAAGACAAATGGCTGGCGGGCGTGGTCGAAGAGACGGTTGAAGCCGTCGAGCAGCTTCGGCGTCGAGCGCCAGTTCGTGTTGAGCGTGAAGCGCCGCTCTTCGCCAACATCGCTGGCGGCCTGGAAATAGGCGAAGATGTCCGCCCCGCGAAAGCTGTAGATCGCCTGCTTGGGATCGCCGATGAGGAAAAGTGGCGCATCCGAGTTGGCGTAGATGCGCCGGAAGATGTCGTACTGCACCGGATCGGTGTCCTGAAACTCGTCGATCAGCGCCGCCTTGTAGCGATTTCGCAATGCCCTGGCCAGCGCGTCAGCCTCAGGGCCATCGGCGAGAGCGTGGTAAAGATCGGTGAGCAGGTCGTCGAAAAAGCGGACATTTCCCTCTTTTTTGCGCTCCGGCAGCCGCTTGCGGTAGAACGCGACCAGCTCGGACTTCAGCGCCAGCAGCCGCTCATCCGCCGCCGACTGCAATTGCTCGCAGGCCTCGAAAAAAGGATGCGCGGGCGCGGTGCCGTTTTTTTTGATGCCTGCCGCGATGCCTGAGGTGGTCAGCTTCTCGAAGCCGTCGAAAAGGGCGAAGGGGTTGCAATCCTCGACAAACTCATCAAGCGCTTGAAGCAACGGCTCGACTTTATCGTCGCGATAAAACTTCTCGGAACGGCTGAGGCTTTTGTCGCTGCGGAGGATTGTCAGAATTACATCCTGCTCCTCCTGCCAGATGCGGCACACTTCGTCGAACGCGGCCTGCGCTTCGTCCTCGATCCGCGCGATTTCCGCTTCGTCGTAAACTGGCAGCACCACGTCGCGCTCCGAGAGCTGCAACGATTGCAGGAACGCCATGAGGCTGTCGGGCGTCCACTTTTTCAGCAGCGCGTAGGCGAGCAGGCGGTTCGCGTCGCCGAAAAAGCGCTCCCGCCAGAAGTCGTCGATCACCTGTCCGGCAAGCGCGGACTGGTCGTCCATTAACTCGGTATCGTAGAGTGCGCCGCTCTCAAAGGCGTGATCCTGCAACGCCCGCAGGCAGAAGCCGTGGATCGTGAAGATCGAAGCCATGTCGAACTCGGCGAGCGCCGCTTCGAGCAGCGTGGCGGCCTGTTCCGTCGAGCCGGTTACGTCAGTATGGTCGCGCAGTTTGACGAGAAACTCATCCTCTGTCGGCTCGCCGCGCATCACGTCGAGCGCCTCGCGAATGCGGCGGCGGATGCGCGCGCGAAGCTCCTGCGTGGCCGCCTCGGTGAAGGTGACAACGAGAATCTGTTCGGGCCGCAGCTCCTGCTCGACAAGCAGACGCAGGTAGAGCGACGCAATCGCGTAGGTCTTGCCCGTGCCCGCGCTCGCCTCGATGAGGTTCATGCCGGAGAGTTCGACGGCGGCGTGATCGAGAATGTGGATCGTCATACCTTGCCTTCGTGCTCAATCATTGGCAGCAATAATTTGTCGGCGATGCTCTTGAAGCGGTCGCCGAAGGGCGGTTCTTGGCCGAAGCAGCGGCGGATGGCCGGGTCGTTCCCCTCGCCTTCGATTCCGCCGAAGCCGTCGAGCCACTGGCCGAGGGCGGCTTTGCGCCGGTCGGCTTCTGGTTTCTCGGCCTTCTCCGCCCAGGCAAGCGAGGTGCGGGGAAAGAATGGCAACGGCTCGGTAATTCCTTCGCGGTAGAGATCAAGCAGCGTTTCGAGCCGTTTGGTCGTGTCATCGACGGGTCGATAGCGGATCGAGCGGTCGAGCGTGATGATGCACGTTTCTTGTGTCGCACCGTTTTCGACGGCATGGTATGCAAGGTGCAGGAGCCACGCGCGGAGGCGATCCTGCGCACGCATTCTCGCGCATCGGTAGAGAAGTTGGCCGGTCGGCAGCAGATGGTCGAGCTTTCCAGTAAGGCGGAATCCCCCGATGTCGAGATCGATGTCAAGCTGGCTGAACGTGCCGCCGCCTTTCAATTCCTGAACCTTCGTGGCGAACTCTTCGACCTCGACAAGCAACTTCCGGAACAGCAGCTCGCCGTGCGTGGCTGGAGGAAGCAATCCCCGCGAGCGGAAGAGCGGCAGCATCGCGCATCCATCGTGGCCTTCGAGCACCGCTTCGAGCAACTCCTGACGCATCGCGTAGCGTTCGAGTCCCGCCACCTCGAACGGCTCGCGCTCTTCGAGCGGCTCCACTGCCGCCGACGGCTTCAGGCCGAGACGCCTTTCGAGAAAATACGCCGCAGGGTTGGCGAAAAAGCGGGCAAGATCGTCGAGCGTGACCGTCCGATCCTCGTCGGTAAAACCATTGAGCGGCTCCTCGATGAAAGGGCGTTCGGCAAGCGAATTGCGTCCAGCAAGTGCTTTGAAGTTGTCCGCTGAGTAGCTGAAGAGCGATGATCCTTTCGTGAAGTAGGCTGGGCTAAAGCCCTGGAGGCGGTGCTGGACGACAAGGCGCGACGCGGCATCTTCGCCCTCCGGGAACTCGAAGCCGCGCTCAATGGCGTCGAGCAGTTCACTCACGAGTACCGACGGCGGCAGTGGCGTATTTTCGCGTACACTCTGGCCGACATAGCTCAGGTAGAACACGTCGCGGGCAGAGAGGAGCGATTCGAGGAAAAGGTAGCGGTCATCGCCGCGCACGGAGCGGTCGCCCTTGCGCGGTTCGCGGGCGAGCAGGTCGAAACCCGGCGGACGCTGCTGGCGCGGGAATGCGC
Organism: Chlorobaculum tepidum TLS; assembly: GCF_000006985.1. NCBI lineage: Bacteria > Pseudomonadati > Chlorobiota > Chlorobiia > Chlorobiales > Chlorobiaceae > Chlorobaculum > Chlorobaculum tepidum. Next base: position 1,004,964 of record NC_002932.3, on the reverse strand, counting down.
CGTCATTCATGCCGATCATTGCCACCACGCGGAACGGAATGCTGCGCATCGGCAGCATCGCGCAGAAGGTGATGCCACCGGTCATGAAACCGAGCCCCATCTCGAACTGTTCGAGCCGTCCGCGCAGCCAGGCGATCATCACCTGCGCCGAAACCTCGCCTTCGAATCGCGAGTTTTCCGCCAGCGACGTGAGGCTATCAATCTCCGATTTGACGTGTGCCAGTTCGCGCTCCGAATCGGCGTCTGCCTCGATGAAGTTTTCAAGCATCCAGAAAAAGTGATTCCGCCACTCGCCGAGCGGGCGTGAACGACTGAAGCGCGTCGAGAGCTGATCGACCGCGTCGATGAAGTCTGCCAGCTTGCCGAGTGTTTCGGCATCGCCCGCGACCTCGAAGGGCAAAACGCCGTTGAACAGCCGCCCCTCGTCCGGCATCGCATAGCCGAGCAGGAGTCGCTCCAGCCCGGCCCGCCAGGAGTTCTCGCGGAACGGCGGCAGGCCAAGCTTGCTGCGAGCACCCTCGTCCATCCCCCAGCGGATGCGCGTCTCTTTGATCCATCGGCGCACCGTGTCGAGCTCCTCCTCGCCAAGCCGGAAGTGGCGACTCACCGGTGGCGACGAGAGCAGGTCGAAAAGCGCGGGGGCTGTGTGGCGGCTGCCATAGAGCTCCAGCAGTTTGAGTATCGCCGGGGCGACGCCGCCTTCGTCGAGCATCCGGCGGTCGGCAATGGAGTGCGGCAGGCGCGGCTCCTCCGGGCCGCTCGCACCGAATACCGTGGCAATGTAGGGGGCGTAGGTCTCGATGTCGGGCGTCATCACCACGATGTCGCGCGGTTCGAGGCCGGGTAACTTGTCGAGCAGATCGAGCAGATTGTCGTGCAGCACCTCGACTTCGCGCAGCGGATTGTGGCACGAGTGCACCTGCACCGAGCAGTCGCTGGCGTCGGGCATCGGATGCCGCCCATCCGTGCCGTCGCCGCGCAGATTGAGTATGTCGGATTGCAACGCGCGGAGAAGCGTCGCTGTGCCGGGGTCGTCGTAGAGGTCATACTCGTCCTCGACGTTGCCGACGTCGAGCAGCAGTTCGGCGAACTCGCGTCCGCTTTTGCCGAGCGAGGCGAGCAACGGATTGCCCTCCACGCTCAGTGCCCTTTCGCTCTCGCTCATGCGGAACAGCCGCCGCCGAGAAACGATGTCCGTCCAGAACTCCCGGGTCGGACTCAAGAGGAACAGGTTCACCGGAATTCGCACGGCGAGCGCCTGGAGGATTTCGATGTGGTAGGGCGGCATGTAGGAAACGCCGAAGAGCGAAATGCGTTTCGGAAAATCGGCAGGCAGCCGGGTAGTCCTCACCTTTCTGAGAAACGCTGACTGGAGCTGGCCGCGATGTTTTCCTGAATGTTCAGCCACGAGCGCCCGCCACAGCTCCGGCTGCCAGTCACGAGCCGCGTCGTCGCCGCCCGCCTCCCACGCAGCAAGCAGGTCGGGGCGGAACAGTGTGTATTGATCGAAAGTATCAGCAATCCTGCCCGAAAGCTGGAAGAGCTTCAGGCCGTCACGATCACCATCGAGATAGGCGCGAAGCGGCGCAAACGAATCGCGTTCGAGCAGATCTGGCAGGAAGCGCATCAGGCTCCAAGAGATCGTCTCCTTCGAGAATCGCTCAGTGTCAGCCTGCTTGGATAGCTCCAGCCACTCGAAAAGCCTCTGAATCAGTGCATTCGGAAACGGGTACTCCGCCCCCGCCCAGACGCCAAACTGCGAGGCAAGCCGCATCGAAAGCCACCGCTGCATTCCCCGGCTCTGCACGACGATCCACTCCCGCTCGAATGGCGATGCAAGCAGCGTGGACGCCACCATTTTGCCAAAAGCCGAAACGAGCGTTTCGAGCCGATTGCTGGTGTAAATTTCAAGCACAGCGGTGCGTTTCAGTGGTGACGATGTGCAGCAAACGGGGCATGGGTTATACTTTGTTCAAGTAATGAATTTATCACTGTTTCAGCAAACGTGGACGTTATGGACAATGTGGGTGCGGTTGATGGTGGATGGCCGGATATGAGGAGGCTCGTTATTTATGATCAATTATCAATTATCAATTCCCCGAATTCCTTACATTGAAAGCATGGGCAAACCATACCGAATTTCAAAACGAACGACCGAACTATTATGGACGCGAAAACCACCATTCTCGAAGTGCTGAAAAAAGAGGGCAAACCGATGAGCGCCGGGCAGATCGCCGAAAAAAGCGGGCTTGAGCGCAAAGAGGTAGACAAGGCGATGAAAAGCCTCAAGGAGGAGGAACTGATCGTTTCGCCGAAACGCTGCTACTGGACACCGAAAGTATAACGCACGGCACTCTTTTCCAGCAAACCGAATTTCTCGGGGACATATTCACAACCATCAACAGACCATTATGCTGCAATCAGAACGAGCCCATCAACCGCTCTCCGAAGAAGAGCTGAATATGCTCGAAACATTCCTGGCCTCCACGGAGGCCCCTGAAGAGTGCATGAACTCCATCGAAATGATAGATGGCTTTTTGACTGCCGTCGTCATTGGGCCGGAGGTTGTCCCTGAGCACCGGTGGATCAAGTACATGCTCGATCCCGAAAACCAGCGGGAAAATCTCTTCAACTCGCCTGAAGACGAGTCGCGGATTACCGATCTGCTGAACCGGCACGTCAACGCTATCGACGCCCAGTTTGAAAGCGAACCGGAAGGATTCCTGCCGATCTATGAAATGTTCAGCTACTCCGAAGAGGAGGAGCGGCAGATCGCCATCGAGGAGTGGGCGCTCGGCTTTATCCTCGGCATGGAGCTGAGCCACGAGGCCTGGCAGCCGCTGTTCGCCGATGAATCAACGGCCATGCTCGCCGGGCCGCTTTTTGTGCTTGGCAAAGTCACCGACGACTACGATAACATGTCGCAGGAGGAGAAAGATCAGATGATCGACATGCTCGACGAGTCGATCATCGGCATCTACGCTTTCTGGCAGCAACAGGCTGAAGAAGAAAAAGGAGTGTGAACGGAAGTGATCGGCCGGATAAGGTCAGATGCCATATTTCAAATAAAAAAGCCGGGTTGTTACAAGTCCGGCTTTTTTCATGTCAACTACAGGTTACCTTGGCGGCATCGACCGAGGGGCTTGCCATCAACATGCCGGCAACTCTTGCCAGCATCAACATGTTGCTTTTCATGACTCTCTCCTTTTTGTTCACTAGGCCATCGGCAAACCACCGAATCCCTCGCCTGCCGCAACCACAAGCAAGCCAAGCGGTTACTTCCGCCTGACAAACTGGCTGCTCGAATATCTGGTTGTGAATGGTGAATTTCCAAAAGGGGTGCACATAATGCCGGAGGGACGCGACCGGTTCGGTCAGCTCAAGCCTTCGTTTCCAGTCGATTTCGAGCCGCTGACAGCCGGCCGCGTGTTGCCGAAGCTTTGAGGCGTTACGGGGTGTCTGACTCTATTGCGCTGTTGAGAAACGCAACCATCGGCATCACCGCATGGCAGCAATCGCCGAGCTGTTCGATAAACGGTTCATCCACTACCTCTCCGTCACTAAAAAAGCGCTGGGTGACGTAGCCCTTGTAGCGCAGCCACTCGATGGCGGGGCTGGTTTCATCATATCCTTTCGGAGCACGTTTGAGCACGCCCGATGGCAATACGCCATCCGGGAAAGCAGCAAGCAGTTCGGGAGCGGTCACAATGGCATTCCACTCGTCGAAGCTGGTTTCGATGGCTTCGCGGGTCCGGGCCAGCACGGGCGCTTCGGGCAGGTAGAGTCCCCCGCCGCCAAACGAATTGCCTGGTTCGAGATGCAGATAGTAGCCCGCCAGCGCCCCTTTCCGTCCGCCCTTGCTGACGTAGGCAAATAGGCCTGTTTTGTAGGGCGTTTTGTCCTTCGAGAAGCGCACGTCCCGGTAGATGCGCATGATGCACGATTTCGGGTCGGGCATCACCTCGGCGATCTCTGGGTCGAAACTCGTGAGCGACTGGATGAACCGCGCGACCGTGTCGAAGAAGTCGGCGGCTGCCTGCTCGTAGCGCGTGCGGTTCGCCTCGAACCACTCCCGGTTGTTGTTGGCTTTGAGTTCCACGAGGAAGTCAAGCGCGGAGCGAGTCATCATGGCAAAGAGGCTTTATGCCGCCTCAGAACATCGCGTGCGCGCCGAGTTCCTGACCGGCGAGCCCCTCCTTGAGCACGCGTTTGTAGAAGTCGCGCAGGGTTTCGGTGCCGTATGAGGGCGTAGCGTCGGCGTCATAACGTTTTTTGACCGGATCCCACACCAGCATCGACTCCGAGCAGTAGTATTTGCCAATACGAGCGAACTCCGCTTTTTCTGCAAATGACGGCAGGAACTTCGAGATCAGCGTCAGCAACGGAATAATCACGTCGAATATCTGGATCGGCACCTTCTTGAGCTTCGGCTTCCGGCCAAGCAGCTCGAAGAGCATCAGCGCCTGATCGAGGTTGGTCACCGGCTCGCCCGGCCCACCGATGGGCAGAATCTTGTTCTGTTTCTCCGGATCTTCGAGGCAGTCGGTGATGAAGCGGGCCAGATCACCTTCGCTGATCGGCTTGCACGCCGTGAGTTTGCCATCCCCGAACATAACATAAGGCTTGCCGTTTTTGACCTTCTCGATCTGCCCGGCAATCGACTTGAAAAACGCCGTTGGCCTGACAATGGAGTAGGTCACGCCAGACTCGCGCAACTCCTTTTCGAACTTCAGCTTGGCACGCTGAAACTCCAGCATCGGCTTCTGCACGCAGATCGCCGAAAGCAGCACGAAATGGTTGATTCCTGCCTTCATTCCGGCATCGAGCGAATTGCGCGTCGCCTGGTAATCGATGTCCCACGAATCTTTGATCCCTCCGTTGCGCGAGGCCAGGCACGAGACCACCGCATCGAAATGCTCGCCCCGGATGCCATCGCGCAAGAGCGACTCCAAATTCGACACATCGCCGAAACGCACCTCGGAACCCTGAAGTTGCCGACGGGTCTCATCCTCGGTAGTCGATGCGTTCACGCCGGATCGCGGACGGGCGAAACTGATGACCTCATAGCCTCTTGAAACCAGCTCGCGGACAACAAACTTGCCGATATACCCGGTCGCTCCCACCACGAACACGCGCTTTTTCTGAGAGCCGTTACAGGATTCAGCCAGTACAGACGAAGATGACATAACCAATAGCCAGTAAAGGTTGATTGAAAACCGGAAATCGCTGTCCAGAACAAGTATAAGGCTAAAATCATTGTTTTGAAACTGTTTGAGGGGATTTGAACCGGTCGCGAATGCGCAGCTCCCTTTTGTCGGAAAATGCTTACCGGCAGTACACCGGCAATGCAATCAATGCAATGTGTTGTGGATTTTTCTTGTCTCCGGCGTTGTTTTTGCAGAGTGCGACTCAATGCTTGAAACAATGGACTCATCTCCATGCTCAATACCTTTCTGGAAAGCCTCCTGTCGCGGTTGAAAAGCGCTTTCGATCTTGAACATCCTGGCAGCCTGCCGGGTGAAGTCGTCATCGTGCTGATCACCATATCTTTCATGCTGACATTCTTTTACCTGCTCTGGCGAATCGTTTGGTTTTCTTGGCTTTTATACGGCTTCTCACTCGCTTACCGGAACATCCGGTACATGGGCGTCTCCGTACAGAGCCGCGAAAGAAGCCGCGCTTTTGGGATTCGTCAGAACGGCAAGCTGGCCGGCTATGGCCTTATAGGCCTCTGCCGCAGCGGCTTCAAGATTGGCCCGCTTTTCGCCGCACCCCTGAGCTTGCCGAAACGCTTTTCAGCGCGCTCGAAAGCCCGATTCCTGAAGGCTCACTGATTTTTCTTGACATTCCGAAGGTCAACCCTGCAGCGCTTGAACTGGTTCAACGGCACAGGATGAACATGGTTTTCGAGACTGCCCGCATTACAAGGGGCCTGCACCGCGTCTTCCCGTCGAACGTATTTTCGGTGTCACGACGTTCGAACTCGGATAAGACACTGTCTCCACTACCTCATTCTGATGTATTGGAAATACATTAACGATTATTAAATTCATAATACTATCAGCCCTTTGCCCCCGCTTTATCACAAAATGGATAGAACATGCGCCACAGGATCACAACACTCCGTTGCCTCTTTATGGCCATTGTCGCCATATATGGCTCACTCGCTCTCTTTCCGGCAAAGGCTTCGTGCCAGAACGACAAAAAACTTGAAGTTCCCGTCCGGACGCAACAGTCTGACAATGATCATCGAGGTATTACGGTGCAAACATCGGATCTTGACGACGGAGTTACCGGAGTGGTCGGCAAAGTCTATATCGAGGCCTCACCCAAGCACGTCTGGGCGGCCATAACCGATTACAACAATCACAAATCATTTGTCCCCAAACTAATTGACAGTGGCCTGATTTCAGATAACGGACGCGAACAGGTTATGTTTGAACGGGGAAAAACCGGCATTTTTCTCTTCAGAAAAACAGTCTATATCAAACTAAGCCTTCAGGGAGAGTATCCGAAGCGGCTTGATTTCCATCAGATAGAGGGCGATTTCAAGGTATACGAAGGCGACTGGCTCATTGAGCGTGCTTCCGACGGCAAGGGGAGCATCCTGACCTTCAGGGCAAAGATCAAACCGGACTTTTTCGCCCCAGCAATGTTTGTTCGCAAGGTTCAGCAGAACGATCTGCCGATGGTGCTCGCCGCCATGAAAAAGCGCGCCGAGTCCGCTGAAGGCTCGTTGCGAGTGGCACGCACCTCCAGCCTGAAGCAATCCACGCAGCCATCCGCCGATTCCGCCATCGCGGACTGACATGCGTTAAAACGACTCGGTCAAGTGTGATGAAATTTTTCACACCGTCTCGTCACACTTGATCATCACTTTCTCGGCATTGGCAATCGCCTGCCGCTTCAGCTCATCGACATCGCTTCCCTTTTCACCCGACATAAGCGCTACGCCCATACGCCGGTATGGACGCATCACCGGCTTGCCGAAAATCCGGATGTCGCTGCCCGGCTCCGCCAGCGCCGCATCCAGACCATCAAACGACGGATTGTTGCCCACCCTGTCAGCGAGAATCACGGCGCTCGCTCCGGCGCGGAGCAACGTGATATCTGGAACCGGCAAGCCGAGCACCGCGCGGGCGTGCAGCTCGAACTCCGAGAGGTTCTGCGTTCCGGCGAGCGTCACCATGCCGGTATCGTGCGGCCGCGGCGAAAGCTCCGAAAAGTAGACGCCGTCGTCGGCAAGGAAAAACTCCACGCCCCAGATGCCCGCCCCGGTCAAGGCCTCGGTCACTTTGCCCGCGATATTCTGCGCCTCTTCCAGTTGCTCCGGGCTGATGCGGCACGGCTGCCAGCTCTCCTGATAGTCGCCGCGCTCCTGCCGGTGGCCGATGGGCGGGCAGAAGAGCGTTGGGCCATTCTTTTGCGTCACGGTCAAGAGCGTAATTTCGGTATGGAACGGCACGAAAGCCTCGACGATCACCTCGGCGATGTCGCCGCGCTTGCCGCTCTGCGAGTAGCTCCACGCCGCCTCGATCTCCGCCTCGCTCCGCACCGTCGATTGCCCCTTGCCCGACGAACTCATCAGCGGCTTGACCACGCAGGGCAGGCCAACTTCACCCACTGCCGACCGCAACTCTTCAAGCGAGGAGGCATAGCGGTAGTTCGCCGTACGCAAGCCGAGATCGCGGGCAGCAAGGTCTCGGATCGCCTTGCGGTTCATCGTAAAATTGGCCGCCCTCGCGGAGGGCACCACCTGAATCCCCTGCTTTTCATAATCGTAGAATCGCTCGGTGCGAATCGCCTCGATCTCCGGAACGATGATGTCGGGCCGGTGCTTGGCGACGATGGCGTCGAGCGCCCGGCCGTCGAGCATGTCGATCACCTCGCGCCTGTCGGCCACCTGCTGCGCGGGCGCATCGTCGTAACTGTCCACGGCGACCACCCGCTGCCCCAGCCGCTTGACGGCAATCACGAACTCTTTGCCCAGCTCCCCGCTGCCCAGCAGCATGATTGTTTTCGGCATAACTCTTTTTATTTTTGATACTTGTAAAATCCTTTCGCCTTGATCTGGGCAAACCACTCACGGGCCTTTTCCTTTGCCGTAATCTTTGATGTCCAGTGCACGAAGTTACCAACATCCCGCAGGTCAATCCGGCCATGCGACGCAAAATCGACGCTTCGAGGCTCGCCGAGCCTCCAGGTCGATGGCTGGCGCACGCGGCCACACTCCGGGTGGTCGAACTCTAGCGGCGGAAACAGCTCTTCGAACGAGCGCCCCCGCCACTCCTCCTCCGGAAAAGTGATGCACGACGCCATCGCCTCGTCCTGTGGCCTCATCTTCGCGCACGCTGCGGCGAGCAGCACCGGACGCCCGAAGACCGAGCCGGTGAACTCCTTCGGCGTGCCAGCGAATCCCACCGAAACACGCCCGCTGGCAATGCCCATCTCCGGCGCGAAGAGCAGCTCATCGTGCTCTCCCATCCATCGCGCGGCGCGAATCGCGTCGAAAAACGGCTCTTCCGAACCGAACTTTTTCGAAAAAAGCAGCACGATCGAGCTGTCGAGAAACCGCTCGACCACGCAGAAGCGCTCCGCCGCGAGCGAGTCGCGCATCCAGACGAGAAACATGTTGAGGTAGATCAGAATCTCCGTCGGCGAAAGATCGAGCGTAAGCCGCGCAAAATTGCGCATTCCGACATAGAGCACGGTCGCGTCGAGCTCGATGCATTTGAGCGGAAAACACCCGGCAGTCTCGTCGTCAACCTCCACATCAACCGTCAGCGGTTGCGACAAGAGAAAATCCGAAATGGTGTTGTAGCTGTAGGGCGTCTTCACGGCTCTGGCACCTCCTCCAGCGTTGCCACAAGCAATTCCCAGAATTTCAGTACCGACGAGCACTCAACCTTTTCGTCCGGCGAATGCGGATGGCGGATGGTCGGGCCGAACGAAATCATGTCAAGCTGCGGATTGTTTGCGCCGATGATGCCACACTCCAGACCGGCATGCACCGCGCGGATCTCCGGCGTTTTGCCGAAGCGGTCGCGATAGACTTTGACCATGCATTTCAGGATCGGCGAAGCGGGATTTGGCTTCCATCCGGGATAGCCGTTCTCGAACGCGGCTACCGTTCCGGCACGTTCGGCGATGCCCGCGACCGCGTCGGCAAGTTCGCGCATCCCCTCCACCGAGGCGCTCCGGAGCAGGCACTCGACGCTCACTGCGCGTCCGTCCGAATGGACGCGGGCAAGATTGTTCGAGGTTTCGACCAGACCCGCCATCGCTTCGCTCATGCGATGCACGCCGTTCGGGCAGGCTGCCACCGCATCGAAGAGGCGTTGCGCCACGGTATCGTCGATCATTCCTACAGGAAGCGCGGCATCCGCAGCCTCGACCCGCAGCTCCGGATCAACCCCGTTCAGCTCGAGACCGATGGCCGAGGCGAGCGAATGAAGCTCGTCGAGAAACGCTACTTTTTGCGCGGACGGTACGGCAACCAGTGCCACCGATTCGCGCGGAATGGCGTTGCGCAGGCTTCCGCCGTCGATGGATGCAAGCAGCAGCCCGTGGTGCTCCCGACCCATCTGCAACAGCCTGTTCATGATCTTGTTGGCGTTGCCCCGGCCAAGATCGATGTCCATGCCGCTATGCCCGCCGCGCAAACCGGAGACCCGGATTTCGATGCCGGAGTAACCGGGAGGCAGCGGCTCGCAGGAATAGTCGAAGCGCATCGTACCGTCGAGTCCGCCCGCGCAGCCAATGAAGAGTTCGCCTTCATCCTCGGAGTCGAGGTTCAGCAGAATGTCGCCCCTGAGCACTCCCGGTTTCAGCCCCAGCGCTCCGGTCATGCCAGCCTCCTCGTTCACCGTGAAAAGCGCTTCGAGCGGTCCGTGGCGCAAGTCGTCCGATTCAAGCACAGCCAGCGCCGCCGCCACACCGATGCCATTGTCCGCCCCCAGCGTGGTGCCGCGCGCATGCACCCATTCACCATCGATCACGGCGTCGATCGGATCCTTCGTGAAGTCGTGCGCTGTCCCTGCGTTCTTCTGCGGCACCATGTCGAGATGCGCCTGCAGGATAACGCCCCGCCGACGCTCCATCCCCGCCGACGCCGGTTTGCGCACAATGATGTTACCTGCCTCATCGACGAGCCATTCCAACCCGCAACGTTTCGCCACGTCAGCGACATAGGTCCGAACTGCCTCCTCATGCCCCGAAGGCCGCGGAATTTGTGTCAGGCGGTAAAAGTGGCTCCAAAGTATTTTCGGCTCAAGCGAGAGAAAAATGTTGCTCATAATGGCGTGCTCGATTCAGTTTCTTCTGCATATCAACTCATCAGTGATGACCAGGCGCCGTTTTTCCGGCATTCGGTATTGACGTTTTTTTGTTTTGTCAAAGAGCGCTTTCAGAACTGACTGCTCCGCATTTACGCTCTGTGCCATTGCCAGAGCCCGGATTGACCAGTCCTGCGAGCTCTTTCGCAAACAAAAATCGCAGTTTAAAGTGTATGATCAGCTCACAAACCTTATCGTGCTCAAAACATATTACAAAAACAAGCGCATTGACAGAACCGCTTATTCCGTCACTGCCCTGTTTAAGGTTACTTGCCCTGTCTATCCAGTCAGAAGCTCTGTGTATCGCCCTGTCAGGTACAGGCAGATCGTGAATCTTCTCTTAAACACCCCATTCTGCTATTATCAATTATCAATTGTCTTCCGTATTTTCCCCCACCGAACCATTTTATGGGCGCTCTGCCCTGCAACCTCTTAGCGATACTTCATCATGTCCGATCAATCCAATCAGAAGGAGCTCTTGTGGCAGAGCCGTTTTTCGGAACCGTTTGACCGGGAGGCGCTGAAGTTCTCCTCGTCGGTGCATGTGGACGGGCTGCTCTATCGCGAAGACATTCAAGGCTCTATTGCCCATGCCACCATGCTTGGCGAGCAGGGAATTATCTCGAAAGAGGAGGCCGGGCAAATTGTCACCGGGCTGAAGGCGGTCGAAAAGGAGATTGAGTCGGGCGAGCTAACCCCGGTGTGGGAGGATGAGGATATTCACACGGTGATCGAGAACCGGCTGAAGGAGCTGATCGGCCCGACGGCGGGCAAGCTGCACTCCGGGCGCAGCCGCAACGACCAGGTGGCGACCGACACGCGCCTCTATCTGCGCCGCAACATCGACCGCATCGGCGAGTTGCTCAAGGCGATGCAATCGACGCTGCTCGACAAGGCGGAGCAGTACAAGCACACCATCATGTTCGGCTACACCCACCTGCAGCGCGCCCAGCCGATCTCCGCAGGCCACTACTACATGGCGTGGCACTCGATGTTCGGGCGCGACGCCCAGCGCCTCGCCGATCTGCGCAAGCGGGCCAACATTTCGCCGCTCGGCGCGGCGGCTTTCGCGGGCAGCACCCTGCCGCTCGATCCGGCGCGCTCGGCGGAACTGCTGGAGTTCGACGGTGTCTTCACCAACAGCATCGATGCGGTGAGTGACCGCGACCTGGTGATCGAGTTCGTTTCGGCCTGCTCGATGATCATGATGCACTTGTCGCGTTTTTCGGAGGATGTAATTCTCTGGAGCTCGGCGGAGTTCAACTACCTGTCGATCAGCGACGCCTTCGCGACCGGTTCGTCGATCATGCCGCAGAAAAAGAACGCCGATATCGCCGAGCTGGTGCGCGGCAAGACGGGCCGTGTCTATGGCAACCTGATGAACCTTCTCACCATTATGAAAGGGCTGCCGCTCTCCTACAACCGCGACATGCAGGAGGACAAGCCGCCTCTGTTCGATACCGCCGAAACCACTGCATCGAGTCTCTCGGTCTTCCGCCGGATGATCGAAAAGACCTGGCTGAACGAGGAGCGCCTCGCCCGACTCACCGCCGAAGACCTGAGCCTCGCCACCGAGATCGCCGAGTACCTCGTCAAGAAGCAGATTCCTTTCCGCGACGCCCACCGCATCACCGGCAAGATCGTGGCGTATGCCATCGAACAGGGCAAAACCCTGCCGACCATCTCGCTCGACGAGTACCGCACTTTCTCTGAAGCCTTCGACGAAGGGATCTACGACGACCTCAAACCCGACGCCAGCGTCAACTCCAAGAAAACCGCTGGCAGCTGCTCGTTCAAATCGGTCGAAGAGCAGATCGCGCGAGCGAAAGCGGCGCGTTGACGGAACAATCTCTTGTAGGGACGGGTTTTATGCCCGCCCTGTTTCGGCAAACCCGGAACCAAAAAAGGCGCTCCATCACCGAGCGCCTTTTTTATTGGAATGTTGCTGCCCGCTTATTTCACGGGCACCGCCCGCCTGACGGCAGGCCTTGCCAACGGAGCCGCGGCGGGAACTGCCGGACGCGACTTGAGCGCCACGAGATCATCGAGAATTCTGGCAGCCTCCTGCAGAATGAAATCCGTTTTCTTCTTTTTCCCGGTATCGGCATTCTGGTCTCCCCAGCGATCCTGTATCTCTTTCAGGGTCTTGTTCTCCACTTGAAAGCCTTTTTCCTGGAGTGACACGCTCTTCTTCTGCCTGATACGGTTCAGGGTTGCCAAATCGGCCAGATAGGACTGGTAGAGCTTGTCTTTGGCGGACTGTTCGGCGAACTCCTTCTTCAGTAAAACAATATCCTCTTTGGTGACGAATCCTAATGGTGTATAAGCAGCCCTTGAGATGGTTGTCCAGGGCAGACTGCTGGTGTAGGTATCTTCACCCACCACCTCCGGGTCGATCAGGGACGGAAGAACGATATCCGGCAGAACACCGATATGCTGGGTACTACCGCCGGAGATGCGGTAGAACTTGGCGATGGTCAACTTGAGCTGGCCGAGGTCAGCCTGTTTCATGAACATGCTGAATGGTCTCTGGATGGTGACGATGCTCTGCACGGTACCCTTGCCGAAGGTTCTGTCTCCAACGATGAGTCCTCGCCCGTAATCCTGGATCGCCGCGGCGAAAATCTCCGAGGCCGACGCGCTGTAGCGGTTGACCAGCACCACCAGCGGCCCCCGGTAAAGCATCGGGTAATTTTCGTCATTCAGCACCATCTTGCCGCCGAGAGCGTTGCTGACCTGCACGACAGGCCCCCTGCCGGTGAACAGGCCGGTGACATTGACGGCCTCTTCGAGCGATCCACCACCGTTTTCCCTCAGATCAACGATGATTCCCTCCACATTCTCCTGCTTCAGCTCGTTGATGATTCTGGCCACATCCTTTGTAGTACTCGCGTAGTTATGCTTTTGCTGCCGTTCGCCTTCGAAATCGAGATAGAACGACGGAAGCACGATAACGCCAATTTTGTGACCGTTGTCATAAATGATCTTTTTCTGCGCGGCCTGCTCCTGCAAGTCAACCTTGGCCCGCACCAGCCGGATAATCTTTGCAGGCCCCTTGCCAGCCTGGCTGGCCGGAAGCACCTTGAGCCTGACAACGGTGCCTTTGGGACCTCTGATCTTTTTGACCACGTCATTGATGCGCCAGCCGATCACGTCGATGATCTCTCCCTTGTCGCCCTGTCCAACACCGACAATCTTGTCGCCCTTCTTCAGAAGTTTGCTTTTGAAGGCCGGGCCGCCGGGAATAATCTCGTTCACCACCGTGTATTCGTTCTCCATCTGCAACTTCGCGCCGATTCCTTCGAGCGAGCGGCTCATGTCGATCTGGAAGTTCTCGTATTCATCCGGCGAGAAGTAGTCGGTATGCGGATCGAACGAGGTGGTCACGGCATACATATAAGCCTGGAAAGCATCTTCGGGCTTCTGCTGGTTGAAGATTTTGAGTCTGTTGTCAAGGGTCTTCATGACTTCAGACTTGATGTTTTTGCCCTTTTCGCCGGAATATTTGGCGCTCAGGTACTGATACTTCAGCTCCTTGCGCCACAGATCGTGAAGCTCAGCCTCGTTGGCTGGCCAGGGAGCGGTTTTGCTTCGTTCCAGTTCGAGCGTTTCGGGGGAGGAAAAGTTGAATGTGGTCTTTTCGAGCGCGTTTTTCATATACGCCATCTTCTCTCTGGCCCGTTTCAGGAACTGGTTGTAGATGGCGAAACCGTCGGCGGGATTGCCGGAGACGAAATCGTCAGCGAGGTGAGCCCCGAACTCCTGGCGGAGCTTTTCGACCTCGGGCGCTGTGAAGTAACTGCGGTTGTTGTCGAGATTGTCGAGGTAGCGTTTGAAAATCTGCTGGGAGAGCGAGTCGTTGACCGGCACCTTGCGGTAATGGTTCTGAAGCAGGTACTGGGCGATGTAACGGGCGGCCTCCTCCTGGTTCGGAGTTGGTTTGAGGAGGGCTGGTTGAGCAGCTTGACCAACGGCAGCCATGGACTGATCCCACGAAAGGGTGAGCATCAGGAGAAAAAACAGAATCGGAGAGAGGGTCTTGCGTATCTTTTTCATAAACTGACTGTGAAGCTTTTGTGAATTCATTCTAAGCCGGAGTGGCCGGAGTTCAACCAATTCCCGCTTGGTTATATTATATTACAAAAACATAGTATCTACATAACAGGTTTCTGCACGATCAGGAAATTCTTTCAAAAATTCTCATTCTCTACTGAAAACCATAAAATCTCAAATGGAGAGCACTCTATGAAGAAAATCACCGGGTATAAAGAGTTGGGTCTCGTCAACAGTCGTGAACTTTTCGCCAAAGCCATCAGCGGCGGATACGCCATTCCTGCGTATAACTTCAACAATCTCGAACAGCTCCAGGCAATTATCATGGCTTGCGTCGAGACCGCTTCACCGGTCATCCTCCAGGTTTCCAAAGGTGCGCGCAGCTACGCCAACCAGACCCTGTTACGCCATCTGGCCGCAGGTGCGGTCGAGTACGCCGCTGAACTCGGTCGCGAGATTCCGATTGTGCTGCACCTCGATCACGGCGACAGCTTCGAGCTGTGCAAGGATTGTATCGAGACCGGCTTCTCGTCGGTAATGATCGACGGCTCGCATCTGAGCTATGAGGACAATGTGTCGCTGACCCGCAAGGTCGTTGAATTTGCGCACCAGCATGACGTCACGGTCGAAGGCGAGCTGGGTGTACTGGCAGGCATCGAAGATGAAGTTCACGCCACAAAGCACACCTACACCGAGCCGGATCAGGTCGAGGATTTCGTCGGCAAAACCGGCGTGGACAGTCTGGCCATCGCCATCGGCACTTCACACGGCGCGTTCAAGTTCAAGCCGGGTGAAGATCACAAAATCAGGCTCGACATCCTCGCCGAGATCGAGAAGCGCATTCCCGGCTTCCCCATCGTGCTGCACGGCGCGTCGTCCGTTCCGCAGGATCTGGTACAGATGATCAACGCCCACGGCGGCAAGCTCAAGGACGCGGTCGGCATCGGCGAAGACCAGCTTCGGGAAGCCGCACGCTCTGCGGTCTGCAAGATCAACATCGACTCCGACGGACGCCTCGCCATGACCGCCGCCGTCCGCAAGGTGCTCGACGAAAAGCCGGAAGAGTTCGATCCGCGCAAATACCTCGGCCCGGCACGCGACGCGCTCAAGCAGCTCTACATGCACAAAATCATCAACGTCCTCGGTTCGAACGGCAAGGCGTAAAAAAAGCTTTACCCACAAATCAAAAGAGGCTGGCTCGGTTCATCCCGGCCAGCCTTTTTCTTTTTTCTCCCTTGTTCACCTCGTCCACGCCCTCCTTTTTTTCTTCACCCCGCAAGAAACCTTAGCGCGAGGTAGCTCATCATGCCCATGCCGGTTTCGAGCGCGTGCTCGTCGGGATCAAAGGTGGGTGAGTGCAAGAGATTTCCCGGTGCGGAATCGGGAAGCCCCGTGCCAAGCTGCCAGAAGCTTCCGGGACACTCCTGCAAGTAATAGGCGAAATCTTCGGCGGTCATGACCGGCTCCGATTGACGCACGTTGCCATCGCCAAGATACTCCTTGCCCGCCTCCCAGGCAAGGTCGGTCATGGCCGGATCGTTGTAAAGCACCGGATAGCCCCTTCTGATCTCCACTTCGGCCTCAACGTCGAATGCATCGGCAACCTGCCGCACCGTTTTTTCAAATTTTTTGTGCAGGAGCGCCCGAAGCTCTTCGTTCATGGTTCTCATGGTGCCCATCATGGTCACGTTGCCGGGTATGATGTTGGTCGCGTGACCACCGCTGATCGAGGCGATGGAGAGCACCGCGGATTCGTGCGGCGGAGCGACGCGGCTGACCAGATGCTGGAGCGCGGTGATGATGTGCGCCGACGCAAGGATCGGGTCGCGAGTCTTGTGCGGAGCTGAAGCGTGCCCGCCCTGGCCGTGAATCGTGACATAGAGTTCGTCGGCGGCGGCCATGAAACCGCCCTTGCACATGGCGATGCTGCCGCTCTTGACACTGGGAAAGCAGTGTTGCGCGAAGATCGCTGACGGTTTGTACTTTTTCAGCAATCCCGCCTCGATCAGCGGCTTGGCGCCGCCCGGCGCTTTCTCCTCGGCGGGCTGGAAAATCAGGAGCACATCGCCATTCAGCGCATCCTTCATGCCGCTGAGCACGGTGGCTGCGCCAAGCAGCATCGCCGTGTGCATATCGTGACCACAGGCGTGCATGCAGCGCTCGACCGTCGAGCAGAAATCGTGACCATTCTCCTCCTGAAGCGGCAGGGCGTCGATGTCAGCCCGCAACGCCACCGTGCGTCGCTCGCCGGATGGTGGAGCGCCCTCGCCCCGAAGCAACGCGATAACGCCCGTCTCCATGAGCGGCGGTTCGGCCTCGATGCCAAGTCCCGAAAGATACTTCTTGATGAAGGCGGTGGTCTGGAACTCCTGGTAGGATAACTCGGGATGCTGGTGCAGATGGCGCCGCAGCGCCGCTACCTCGGGATACAAGTTGTGCGCGGCCTCCCTGACCCTGGCCGCGATGGTACTGAACGCTTCATTGTGCATATGCCGTAACTGTCATGATGTCGCCTGGCTGCCATGCTCTACATGTCCATGTAGTGAATGAACTCCAGCGCCTTCTCGCGAAGCTCGTCGTAACCGGCGTTGGGAAACGCGGAGTGGTAGCGGATGAGGTAGCCGTAGTTCTCCATGTTTCTAACCAGACGGAAAAAGTCGTGTGTGGCGACCCGGAAAAAGATGATTCGTCCCTCGCCCGTTGTCCACGAGGTGAAGCTGAGGATCGAGGCGTCGTTCTTTTCGATGGTCTCGATGATTTCGGAAAGCTTGGCCCCGGTCGGCGGCACCTCGATCTCCATCGTCAAGCCGCCCTCGCCGGAGTGGATACGCTCGGCGAGAAAGCCGAGAATTCGCTTGCGGGAAACCACCCCTTCATACCGGCCATCCTCGTCGGCAAGCGGCACGACGCTGCACTTTGCCGCCGCCACGGAGATGAGATTGTCGAAAAGCTGCTCGCCAGGCCGGTAGCTTCTGACGGTTTCGAGCAGCTCCTCGCCGAGCTTCTCCTTCACTGTCGGCCACCCCTTCCGCCCTTCAAGCAGGCGCGAAAGGTGGACCATGCCAAGGTAGCGCTCGCCGTCAAGCACTGGAGCGCAGGCGCACCCCGAAGCAGCGAGCCGCCTTGCCGCATCAGCTGTCGAACCGCCGAGAGTGAAGACCGGATAGTCCGTCTCGGCCAGATATGAGAAGGTTACCGACATTCAGCAGCAAAACTCGATTTTATCGACGCGTCGCTGGTGACGTCCCCCCTCGAATTCTGATGCGAACCAGCTTTCGAGAATCTTCGCTGCACTGGAGTCGTCGTTGAAACGTGCCCCGAAGGCGAGCACATTGGCGTCATTGTGCTGACGCGCCAGCGCCGCGTACTCCGGATTACAAACATTGGCCGCGCGGACGCCCTTCACCTTATTGGCGGCAATGGAGATGCCGATGCCGGTGCCGCACATCAGAATTCCTTGATCGAAATCCCCGCGGGCGACCGCCTCAGCAACCTTGTGGCCATAATCGGGATAATCGACTGATTCGGCGGAATAGGGACCCATATCCTCGAAATCATAGCAATGCTTTTCAAGCCATGAGAGGACGAACTTCTTCAGCTCCACTCCTGCATGATCGCTTCCAACTGCAATCTTCATAATCCTTTAACCTTTTTTTTGATGTTTTTCTTCCTCCGGAGAGAGCGCCGCATAAACAGCCTCTGGCTGTCGACTGCTGGCCGCCCGCCCCGTTTTCTGATGTAGGTTCCGTCCGGCTGCATCTCCCACGATTTGCGGTTATCGCTCAGGGTCAGTTCAAGATCGGATTTGATCGATTCAACCAGGCGCGGCTCAATAACGGGAAAAAGCGTCTCGACCCGCTTGTCGAGGTTACGCGGCATGATGTCAGCACTGCCCAGAAAAATCCGGGCATGATCTCCATTGTTAAAATAATAAACCCGGCTGTGTTCGAGAAATCTACCGATCACGCTGACAACCCGGATGTTTTCGCTGATGCCGGGAATACCAGGCTTGAGACAGCAGATACCCCGGATGGCCAGATCGATCTTCACGCCGGCCATCGAGGCGCGGTAGAGCGCTCGGATGATCTCCTCATCGACCAGTGCATTCATCTTCATGACGATTCTGCCGTTGCCGGTATGCTTTTGGTGGTCGACTTCGTGACGGATCATCTCCATGATCCAGCGCCGCATATTAAGCGGAGAAACGATCAGCGAGCGATATTCGCGATGCTTCGAGTAGCCGGTCAGTGAGTTGAACAGCTCGGTGACGTCGTCAGCAAGCACCGGGTCGGTCGTCAGATAGCTATAATCGGTATAGATTCTCGCGGTCACGGTGTTATAGTTGCCGGTGCCGAGATGCAGGTAGTGGCGAAGTCCCTCCTGCTCACGCCGTACGATCATCGTGAGCTTGGCGTGAGTCTTCAGGCCGGGCAGGCCGTAAACCACATGCGCTCCAGCATCTTCGAGCGAACGCGCCCAGAGGATGTTGTTCTCCTCGTCAAACCTTGCCTTGAGCTCGACCAGCACCGCCACCTGCTTGCGCTGCTCGGCGGCGAACATCAGCGCCTTGACCACCGGCGAGTTGCTGCCTACCCGGTAGAGCGTCTGCTTGATAGAGAGCACATCGGGATCGCGCGCCGCCTGCCAGATGAGATCAACCACTGGCTTGAACGAGTCGTATGGGTGATGCAGCAGCATATCGCCGGAACGCATTTCAGCAAATATGTCAGCAGTCCGCTTGTCATCAAGCGGATTGTTCGGCACGAAAAGCTCGTCTTTCAGATCAGGCCGGTCGATTTTAAGCAGCTCCATCAGCGCGCTCATGCCGAGCACGCCGCCAATTTCGTAAACGTTCCGCTCGTAAGTTTCAAGGTTCTTGACGAGGAGGCTCCGGATGGAGTGCGGCATGTCGGGATTGATATCGAGACGTACCACCTTGCCATAGCGGCGCGAGCGCACCCCCTGTTCGATGCTTTCGAGCAAATCGCCCGCCTCGTCCTCCTCGATCTCGATATCCGCGTCACGGATGATCCTGAATGGGTGGCACTGCAAAATGCGCATCTTCGGAAAGAGCTGATCGAGGTTGTGCTCTACAAGGTCTTCGAGCCACAGTAGGCGTATCCGTCCGTCGTCGAAGCCGAGACCCTCGATCTGGTCGAGTCGGATGATTCTCGACAAAATGCCGGGCACCTTGACGCGAGCAAACTTGATCGCTCCGCTCTCCTCGTCCTCAAGCTCGATTGCAAGATTCAGCGAGAGGTTGGACATGAACGGAAAGGGATGGCCCGTATCGAAAGCGAGCGGCGTCAGAACCGGAAAAACCTCCTTTCTGAAATAGTGCTGAAGAAGTTGCTGCTGCTCGACGGAAAGCGAAGAGACACTGACGAATTCGATCCCTTTCCTTTTGAGCGCAGGCAGAATATCATCGAAAAAACAGGCGTTGCGCTGCCGGAGCTGGCCGATGACGCGCTCGCGAATCCGCTCGAGCATCTCGATAGGCGTGAGGCCATCGACCGAGCGCTCGTTGATGCCCGCAGCGCACTGGTCATCAAGTCCCGCCACGCGGATCATGAAAAACTCGTCGAGGTTGGAGCTGAAAATCGAGAGGAACTTGACGCGCTCCAACAACGGATGCGCGGCGGAATCGAGTGCCTCTTCGAGCACTCGCTGGTTGAAATCGATCCAGCTCAGCTCACGGTTCACGTAGAGCAAGGGATCGCGCAGATCCGGCTCGGCTATAGCCGCCGGAACCAATGTCCCGTTTTCCGAATCTGTCATTTGCTGTTGTACTGGCAATTGATGATTTCATTTTCTGTGACCACCATGTCGAGCGGCTCGTCCCAGGGATCACACGGCACCGACGGAACCTCCTGAAAACTGAATGCCAAACCGATTTTCACCGGATGGATACCATGCCCAGACAGACGGCTGAAGAAACGGTCGTACCAACCTTTTCCAAAACCGATCCGCCCCCCTCTCCGGTCAAAACCCGTGAGTGGCACAAAGACCACCTCGAAACGCTCCTCTCCGGAGAGCACGAGCGGCTCGGGAGTGGGCGGTGCCGATACCGAAATCCTGAACTTTTGGGCAGAATGGTAAATGGAAGTCTTCATGATCCCCTGTTCAATATAAGGCATATACACCGCTTTCCCTTCGAGTGCAAGCTTTTCGAGCAGCTCTAGCGTCCGCGCCTCGCGGTCGTGCTCCATCGAGACGTAGCAGTGAACCCGAGCGGCCTCGCGCAACTTCGGCAATGATGCGGCGTGCGCCTGAATCTTTTCGCTATCCGAAAGCCACCGCTCCAGCGTCATCGCCCTGCGCCTCGCAAGCAGCCTCTTCCGCAATTCCGGTTTGCTCTCGATTGCAAATTCCATGCAGGGGCAATCCTCTCGTTCTTGCCTGCTGCCTCGTCCGAAAAGGAGCGCGCGACAGGCGGTTCAGTTACGTTATCTACTCGCAAGATAATAAATCTGAACGCGATAACGCAGACCGGAGGCATTTCTTCCCGGCACCCCTTCCATACCCAAAAACCTCTGCATCACAAACGATTCGGCAGCTCGGTCATGAACGTCTAACCTCATTCATTTATGTGAAATGAGATAGGATTGTATTACATTGAGGTAAAATCGCACTGCGTTTGTTCCACGCGGTTCATCACGGATATTCGCTTCTCTTTTCAACACATAAATACTGACCATCATGGCAAACGAATCAGGAAACATCGGCGTATTTGGCGATCTCTTCACCGCTGTGGGCGATTTGGCCCAGCAGGCTGTGGACATGGCTGGCAGCGCGCTCAAAACCGCTACCGACACCGTTCAGCCGGTTACCAATGCATGCGTGCAACTCTGCACCACCAGCATCAATTCGGCAACGCAGCTTGTCGAGGGTGCCACCAAAGCCATCACCACGGCGATCGCACCGAAGCAGTAACCGGCTCATGCGGATTCTGATATACCGGCAAAACCGGTAAGCCAGACAGACTGAAAAACAGGAAACCCTTTACACCACACGGTTGTAAAGGGTTTCTGCCTTTTAGGGAAACGATATCATAACGCCAGGACTTTTCAAAGCTGGCATGAACGGCCTGGATCGACCGATTTCAGCGAAGCGACAAGCTGGTTCAATTGACTGTTGTAAAGAGCGTTGTCACGCTCCCAACCATAAAACAGGGGGATGAAATTTTTCCTCAGCTCCCGACCAAAATTCCGTCCGCTTTCGTGATCGGTCAGGTCCCACTCGTCGAGCTTGCTCTCCCTGACCAGGCTGACCGGAAAGAGCAACCGCTGCCCATCTCTTGCTTCACGTTGAGCCGCTTTGAAGAACGTGTTTTTCAACCACTCGCCCTTCATACTGGCATCGGAAACGACAAGCAGCATCTTTTCACAGCACTGATTCGCCCGGTCGAGATACTGTTCGAGATAGCGATTGCTTTTGAGCGTGTCGGGGCAAAGCCAGCACCTGATTCCCTCTTTCTGCAAATCGGCGAACAGACGCTCGACAAACTTTTTGTCACGGGAGCTGTGGCTGATGATGCACGACAGGTAATCAAAATCCTTGCCGGACATGGATCTGACATGATCGATCATTCCCTCAGGCACGCCGCATCCGCGCATGAACGCGTCGGAGAGCTGTCCCTGCGATCGGTAAAGGGTGCTGATACTGATTTCCGATGGCCCCCGGTGATTGATCGCATCAAGCCCCTTGACCGTTCTGAGATCGACATTCATGAAACAGGTGTGAAACGTCTCCGATCCACTCAGATTGGTCATATTCAGCTCCGTACCCCTGAAATTGGCCAGACAAAGATTCGCGTTCTCCAGATTGGCGTCGCAGAGATTCGCGCCCGTGAGGTCAACGCCGCAGAGGCTGGCTCCTGTCAGATTCGCGCCGTTCAGGTTCGCCATACTGAAATCAGCGCCGCTCAGGTTTGCGCCTTTGAGATTGGTCCAGCGGAGCCGCGCTTCACCCAGATCGGCGCCACTCAAATCCGCGTCGCTCAGATCAGCCTCGCTCAGGTCAGCTTTGCTCAGATCGGCTTCATGCAGATTGGCGTGATGCAGATTCACATCCCGGAGATCGGCCTCGTGCAGATCGGCCTCATGCAGATCCGTGTCGTGTAAATCCGCCCCCAAGAGATCAGCCTCATCGAGCTTGGTATCATGAAGATCGGCCTCTCCAGCATTTGCCATGCTCAATGCCACACCAGACAAATCGGCCCAGCTCAGGTGCGCCTCGCGCATATCGCACTCGTTGAGGTTGGCACAGTTGAGCCTGGACTGCGTGAGAATCGCCCCTTTCAGATTGGCATGATTGAGGTCGGCCATGCTGAGATTGGCTCCGTCCAGATTCGCCTCGCTCATGTCGGCCATGACAAGATTTGCTCCGCTGAGATCGGCGTTCGACAGATCGCTCTGCCGCAAATCCGCGCCAGCGAAGTCCGCGCCGTTCAGTTTCGCATCCCTGAACGAAACCCTGCTGAGGCTGGCTCCGCTGAAATTGGCCGCCTTGAAACTTGCGTCGCTCAGGTTGGCTCCGGAAAGATCGGTCTCGCTGAAATCCTTTTTGTTGAACTCCACGGCCTCACCGGGATGCTCCTGTCTGTAAAGATTCCACTCCGGAACCGATCTGCGCAACATCTCGAACGCCTGAGTGGTTTTGGAGGTCTGGCTCCCGGGCTCCGGTTCCCGGTCAGCAATTGGCTCTTTTTTGTTCATGGAAATCAGGAATAAAATTTTTTAACTGTGAAGCTGGAGTCAGTTAGAAACTGCCAGCGAGCTCCTGATCGATATCCAGACCTTCATGCCAGCCGCAAGATTATTCATACACAGCATGACCTTTCCGAACATAATTGTAATATACCAACGATATCCCGACTTGTCCCCGTTCCTGCAAAAAG
The DNA here is from genome assembly GCF_000006985.1 of Chlorobaculum tepidum TLS. NCBI lineage: Bacteria > Pseudomonadati > Chlorobiota > Chlorobiia > Chlorobiales > Chlorobiaceae > Chlorobaculum > Chlorobaculum tepidum. The sequence goes on along the minus strand of NC_002932.3, from coordinate 981,678 downwards.
CGAAAATTCGTGAGCCGCATTGTTTTTCTGCAATGAGAATCACCTCTTCTGTCAACACGTCAATAGCATGAAAACATTTTCATCTCTGTCAAAACCAGCCACTCATCGCTCGATTTACTGTGTCGGCAAAAACTACCCTGATCACGCTCGTGAAATGGCTTCATGGGAGACTGACAAGCCCGAGCCGCTGCATGAAAAGGAGCCTGTTATCTTTATGAAACCCGGCACGGCGCTTTCTACTGACGGCTGCACCTCGATACCGCGGTTCGAAGGGCAGCTGGTGAGCAGAAACCTTCATTACGAAGGCGAGCTGGTGCTGCTGATTGGCGCGGACGCCGATGAAGTATCGCTTGCCGATGCTTCGGCGATCATCGCCGGTTACGCCGCCGGGCTCGATATGACGCTGCGCGATGTACAGCTCGAAGCCAAAAATGCCGGAAATCCCTGGCTGAAAAGCAAGGGGTTTCGCCAGAGCGCACTCGTCTCGGAGTTCATCGCTCCGGAATCGGCTGGCCCGTGGGCTGAACTCGCCATTTCGCTGCGGCTGAACGGAGAGCAGAAGCAGTACTCGAAGGTCTCGAAAATGACTTTTTCACCGGCCTATCTGGTGCATTATTTATCGTATATTTACGGGCTGCGAGCCGGAGACCTTGTCTTTACCGGCACTCCTGCGGGCGTCGGAAGCGTGCTGCCGGGCGATCGTCTCGACGTTTCGCTTGAAACTGCCGACGACCATTCGCAGGCAAAAATACTGGTATCGCTCCAGGCGACTGTTTCCTGAACTATTCATTCCCCGACCATGAGCACTCTGTTTCTGAACGCAAGACTGCTGAATCCCGCTGAAAATCTCGATACCGTCGGTTCGATAAAGATAGGCGACGACGGCCTCATCGAGGCGGTCGCGACTGGAGGCGAATCAATCCCGGCGAAGGCGGAAGACAACGTCATCGATCTCGCAGGCAAGGTGCTCGCTCCAGGCCTTTTCGATATGCACTGCCACTTCAGGGAACCTGGACAGGAATACAAGGAGACGCTTGAAACCGGCTCCGCCGCTGCTGTTGCCGGCGGGTTCACCGGTGTAGCGCTCATGCCGAACACCAGGCCGGTCATCGACAGCCCGCTCGGCGTAGCCTACATCCGCCATCACAGCGCCGGACTGCCGATCGACCTCGAGGTGATTGGCGCCATGACTGTCGAAAGCCGGGGCGAAGCGCTCGCGCCGTATGGCAAATACGCTTCGTACAGCGTCAAGGCCGTTTCGGATGACGGCACGGCCATCCAGAGCTCACAGATCATGCGCCTCGCCATCGAATATGCCGCCAACTTCGACCTGCTCCTGATCCAGCACGCTGAAGACAAGCACCTCACCGCTGGCGGCATCATGAACGATGGCGCAGTCTCGGCGATGCTCGGGCTGAAAGGGATTCCCGAAGTGGCCGAACCGATCATGATCGCCCGCGACCTGCAACTCATCGCCTGGCTGAAAAAGCACAAACTGAACGGAGCCGTAGCGGAACCGCGCTACCACGTGGCGCACATCAGCACCGCAGAATCGGTCGCTCTGGTGCGCAAGGCAAAAGCCGCGGGGCTGAAGGTCACCTGCGAAGTAACGCCACACCACTTCACCCTGACCGAGCACGATCTGTCGAGCAGCATCGAAAAAGGCAACTTCATCATGAAGCCCCCGCTCGCTTCGGTGGAAAACCGCGACGCCCTCATCGAAGGACTGCGGGACGGCACCATCGATGCTATCGCCACCGATCATGCCCCTCATGCCAAGCACGAAAAGGAGTGTCCGCCCGATCAGGCGGCGTTCGGCATCATCGGCCTTGAAACCTCACTCGGCCTGACCATCACCGAACTGGTGGACAAAGGAGTCATCACCCTGTCGCAAGCCATCGAGCTGCTTTCAACCAATCCGAGACGCATCATGGGCCTCGAAACCATCCTTTTCCGGGCGGGTCGCAAAGCCAACCTCACCATCATCGATCCCGACTGCGAGTGGATAGTCAGCGAATCGGATTTCGGCTCGAAGTCGAGAAACACTCCCTTCATGGGACGCAAGCTCAAAGGCAGAGCACTGGGTATCTACCATAACAGCAAGCTCATCATGCGCTGAACGTGCCAAATGGAAACAAAGTGTTTTATCTTTTTTCTTTACACTATTTTTCTTACTTTCACTATCTTTTTAGTTGAATTTGTTGTACAGCATCAACCCAAAGCATTTTATATACACGACCTATGGCCAAGAAACAAACGTTCGGTGACAAGCAGAAAAAAGGCACTGTTGATTTCAAAATGGCGAAGCTGGTCTATTCGGTGAAGTCCGAAAAAACCAATGCATGGAAATTCGTCGAGAAGAGCGTCCGCATTCCCAATGGCGAGAACGAACTCGACGTCCTGAAAAAAGCGATGGCTGGCCAGGGCAAGTAATCCCGGCAAAACCGCCCTGCTTTTTTGCCTGGTCTCATCTCATGAGCGATCACCAATCTCATTCCCGGGGAAAAAACGCCCGGGAATGGTTCGAAGAGTGGTTCGACCATCCCCTCTATCTCAAGGTTTATCATCACCGAGACGCCGAAGAGGCGGAGCGCTGTGTGCGTACCATTCTCGACCTGACCGGCATTGATCCGGCATGGCAGCCCCCGCACTCCGTTCTCGACATCGCCTGTGGCGCGGGACGCCATGCGCTTTCCTTCGCCCGGACAGGTCTGCGTGTAACGGCCAACGACCTCTCCCCTTACCTGCTCGACCAAGCCCGAAAGCAGGCCAAGGCAGAGGGAATCAACATGGAGTTCAGCCGGCAGGATATGAGAACGATCCGCTTCGAACGCCGGTTTGACCTTATCGCTCAACTGTTTTCAAGTTTCGGCTACTTCGAAACCGATCAGGAAGATCGTGATGTGATCGCCAATATAGCTTCCCTGCTCAACCCCGGCGGCTGGTACGTGCTCGACCTGATCAATCCCGTGCAACTGAAAAGCCAGTTTACCCCGCGCACTGAACGAAACTCCGAATCACTGTCGATTATCGAAGAGCGCACGCTTTCCGAACGCCATGTCACCAAAAAGATCACCCTGCATGAGGCCAACGGCAGGAAGCACTCTTTTACCGAGTCGGTCCGGATATACAGCCCGGCTGAGGCCTTCTCGCTGCTCGAATCGGGCGGCTTTGCTGTTGAACGAGTAGTCGGCGACTATGAGGGCAGCCCGTTTGACGAAGCAACCTCCCCGCGCATGATGTTGCTTGCTCGCCTGTTGGTATCCCGATCCTGACCAACAGCTATTTCATTCCTCTCTATCCAAACCGCTATCGGAACCTGATTTATCACGACCGTTCGATGAAGGCGACCAAACCGATTTCGATTATCAGAAAGTTCTCACTTCAGCAATAACTTCCCAAGCGTGTCAATGCCTGCTTTTCGCCCGACGGCGAGGAGGCGCTGGAAGAGCTGGGCGGTGAGGTAGGCGTCGCCGGCTGAGGTGTGGCGATCGTAGAGACAGATGCCATAGCGGGCACAGAGATTGTCGAGACGATACTCTCCGCTTTTGTGAGCAAGATTATAATATGGCCCTTTTTCGAGCCGCTTGGCAAAACTGGCCGTATCGAGCGCCTCGTTCAACAGCTTGATGCCGTACCGCTGCGAGAGCACACGGTTAACCATGGCGATATCAAAATCAGCGTGATGCGCCACAATCACTCCGTTGCCGAGATAATCGAGAAAACGGCATACCGCCTCGCCCTCCTCCATCCCCTGGGTAAGATCCCGCTTCAGGATTCCATGTACGCTGACCGCATCCTTGCCGCCAATAGCTTCCTGGCGAAGCAGCACCTCGAACGAATCGGCGATGTCGATGGTCGAGCCCTTCATGGACACTGCGCCAATTGAAAGTATTCGGTCTTTGACGAGATCGAAACCGCTGGTTTCTGTATCGAAAATGACGAAACGCAGCTCGTCAAGCGGTGTATTGCGCTGTAACGGGTGGTCGAACAGGCTGACGTACCGGCAAATGTTTTCCGGCAGCAAACCTTTGCGGCAGCGCCTCGACGCCTGGATTTTGCGGGCAAGCTCAAGCACGAATGTAGTCGAGCTGGTAACGGAGGTTCAACATGCTTTGAACCTTGCCAATGGTTGTAAAAAGATCTCTCAGCTTCTGGCGCTGCATTTTGTTAAGGTGTTTCGGATCGATGTATCGCCCAGAAGACTTTTCGGCCAGGCCGTGCTCGGTACGCAGGCGCATAAGGAACTCGTAGCCTTGAGCAGCCTCTTCGGCAAGCTCCTGAAACGATGGCAGCAACTGACCGATACGCCGGAAACGTTCGACCGTGCCAAGAAAATCGGTCACTCCGAATTCACATGCCAACACCCTGGCAGCATCCGAAAGCGGCATCAAGGCGCGCGCCTTGATATCGAACTCGTGAGCATGTTCACGGCTCTTTTCGACCAGGAAGTTCCGGAAAAAGCCCAGTGGTGGCGGATTCTGCAAGGCATTCTTCGCAAAGAATTGTAAAAAACCACGACCACGCGCGATCTCCGTATTGATTTCACGCTTCATTTCAAGAGCAAGGGCCGTACTCCCATAGACCGGTCTGAAATCGAAAAAGATGGTCGAGTTCATCAAAGCCTTCGGCTCGGGTGTGCCGATCCATTTGCGGAAATAGTTCATCCATCCGCTCAGCGGCTGGCACCATTCAGGATTGCTCGCCATGATTTCCGCCGGGCATGGTTTGAAACCGCAGGCAACCAGAATGGCGGTGACCCGTTTGCCGAGTTCGAGAAATACTCGCTGCACGGTCTCGCGCGAAGCCTCATTTTCGGGATCGCGGAAAAGAATGGCATTATCCAGATCGGTTCTGAGCAGTTGCTCCTTGCGCCCCTCGCTGCCGAGCGAAAGCCAGCAGAACTCGATGTCGGGCAGGTCGATTCCCTCTCGCTTCATGTCGGCAACCGAAAACTCGATCGCCTTGACGATCAGCGCATCGTTCAGTTCGGTAAAAATATTCGAGATGAAATGGATGGCCACGTCCTGAGCAATGTACATCTTCAGCAGCTTTTCAGCTTTCTCCCGCTCTTGCGAGAGCTGCTCGACGCTCTCGGACTGCATGATTGCCTTCATGATCACGGCGGGGTTGATCCCTTCGGAGGTGACGATGTCGTGCTCGGAGATGATGCCGATGACTGGTGTGTCTGCCGTGCCGTCTTCGGTGATGCAGAAGTGACGAAGCTTGGTCCTGACCATGAGCATCATCATATCAGCCACCGTCTTTCCGGCGGTGATAGTATAGACCGGGCTTGTCATGATTTCGCTGACAGGACGCTCGTTGACCTGTCCGGCGATCGCCACCACCTTCTTGCGCAGATCGGTATCGGTAATGATGCCGAGCGGATGGCGGTTTTCCGCAACGACGATAATCGAGCCGATGTTGTTTTCGGACATAATTTTGGCCGCTTCACGGATCGGGATACCGGGGGCGCAGGTGATGACGTTGCGCACCTGGTCGACCACCAGCGTCTCGTTGGCGAGCAGGCTGCCGCCCCCGGTCTCCATCAGGCTCCTTCGCGTGTCGATGGCCTCGGAGAGGGAGTGCTCGATATGCTGCACGCTGCGGGCGATCGCGCCGGTGAAGTATGCCGCGACCGATGGCTCCGACTGAACCAGCTCCTTGATGGTTTCGACCGGAATGGCAAACAGCAGACTCTCCTCGACCACCTGCGCCGAGAGCAGGTAAGTGCTGGTGCCGAATATGGCGCGCACACCGAACAGGTCGCCTTCATCGCACAGATCGACGAGCACCTCTTCGCCATCAATCAAATCGAACAGGCGCACGGCACCCTTCATGACCATGTAGGAAAACCTGCCGAGTTCATCTCCTTTCCTGAAAAGCGTTTCCCCCTCTTCATGATACTCCACGGCAAGCGAAGCGGCGATTTTCCGGTTTTTGTCGAGACTGAGACGATCGAACGGCGGATATTTGCCCAGATCGGCGGCTACCCTTTCGACGATGATATTCGACGGAGTGGTTGTTTGCATGGGACAATCCTCCTCTCGATGACTGAGGTGTTGAAGGCTTTTGACCGGCTACAGGCAGGCACCAGCATAAAACAATACTTGCTCCCAGATGAGACGCGGCGTCAGTTCAGCATACGGCGTTCACGATACCATTCAAACGTCCGCCGGATGCTCTCTGCAAACGGTTCATAGCGCATACCCAATTCCCGCTGGGCTTTCGACGAATCGAAATACAAAAATTTCGAGGCCACGGTGAACATGGTCATGTTGAACAGCTTCGAAATCTTTTTCCTTTCCGGACTGAACTTAAGGAGAAAACTGACCGCATGAGCTGCCCAGATCGGCAGCGGAAAGGAACGCTGGTGCACGCCGGTGACATCCATGATCGTCTGGGCCAATTCTTTGAACGAAACATTGTCGCCGCCGACAATATAGCGCTCGCCCGTGCGCCCTTTCTTCATGGCTGCAATGAGACAGTCAACCACGATCTCCACATCCACTACGCATATTCCTCCCAATGGATAAAACGGCATCTTGCGCTTGTAGACATCCTTGATGATGCGCCCGGCGTTAAAATTGATATCACCCGCACCGAAGACAAATGCCGGCACCACGATGACACAGTCCATACCTTTTTTCACCGCTGCGGCGACGATCTTTTCCGCAGCATGTTTGGTCCTGGCATACTCCAGATCGATAGTGTCGAAATTCCAGCAGCTCTCCTCGTTGAACTTGCGGTTCGGACCGCTGATTCCCACCGCCGTGATGGAACTCACATGCACCACCCTTTTGACCTTTGCCCGGCGACAGGCATCGAGCACGTTCTGTGTGCCTTCGACATTGATTCTCTGCAACAGGGGATTTTTACGGTCGCCCATATAGGTGATACCTGCGCAATGATAGACCTCTTCAGCTCCCTCAAACGCTCCGGAAAGCGAAGCGATATCCGTCACATCGCCGTAAACGAGAGTAATCCGGTCAAGGCACTCCTTGAGAGAGGCTAAATCGGAGCTAGCCCTGACCAGCACGTAAACATCTTCGCCAGACGCAGCCAGCCTGTGGACAAGACGGGACCCGATGAACCCGGTGCCTCCGGTTACGACTATTTTCTTTCTCACAAATGCACTATGGTATTGAAGAGCTGGTACTTTGACGAATGACGCCCCGGATTCGATCTCCGGAACAATATCCGTCTTATGATGACTTTTTACTCCTGAACCTTGATTTTCCCGTCCAGAATATCCTTGCGGATCGACTCGATACGCTCGTGCACGGACTGATCGATCAATTTTTCGGTATCGCTGTTCCAGACGTAATCGGTATAACGGTTATCGAGACCGAACACTCGCTGCTTTCCGCCCTCGAACTTACCATGCATCGCCTCGTCGATTGTGGTCAGAACAGCCTTGTTGATCGCCTTGTTGATGCTGGTCAGCATGTTCTCCGGAGCAGGCCACTCCAGGCCCATATCGGTGCAGATCACGAGTTTTTTCGATTCGCGCGCTGCCTCGATGACGCCCATGCCGCTCGCTCCTGCCGCCTGGTAGATAATATCCGCTCCCTGGCTGTACTGGCCAAGCGCAATTTCCTTGCCTTTGGCCGGATCGTTGAAGGCGCTACCGGTCATGCCAATAAAGTTGGTGATGAGCTTGATGTCCGGCCTGACATACTTGGCCCCCTCGATATAGCCGGACTCGAATTTTCTGATGATGTTGGAATCCATGCCGCCGATGAAGCCGATAATGCCGGTTTTCGATTCGAGCGCCGCAATCGCTCCGGCAAGGAACGACCCCTTTTTCTCCTCGAACACGATGCCGGAGAGGTTCGACGGAATCTCTGCACCGGGCTGTGGATTGTAGTCGATACAGGCGAACTTCTTGTCGGGGAATTCTTTGGCGATAGCCGTAATGTCATCGGTAAAAAGCAGACCGACGCCGATGATCAGCTTGACATCGGGATCGGCGGCCATTTGCCTTAGCGCCGCCTCGCGGTCGGCACCCTCGCCTGATGGCTCGATGTAATCGAACTGTATCCCGAGCTTCTTCTTGGCCTGTTCAAGGCCGTTATAAGCCAAATCGTTGAACGACTTGTCTCCACGACCACCGACATCGAACACCAGGCCGACTTTGTAAGCGTTTGGATTGCTTTCCGAGACCTTTTTTTTCCCCGCGCATCCAGTAAGAAGCAGCATGAACATCGTCAGAATAGACGAAAGCCTGAAAAAGAATGATGAATATTTCCGGTAAGTCATGCCTGTAGCAGAGGTTGATTCGTCAAAAATTTTGACTTTTAATATAATAAATTCAACACTTAATCACGTTGACCCAAGCGACGGGCAGCAAGAAGGATGGTAGCCCGAATGAAAAGAGGCTGGCCCGATTTTATTTCCGGAACAGCCCCTTTTGAAAACGTTATTCTACGCCAGCAGAAATTTCCGCCACTCGTTACCCAATGATAGACTTACGGCTTCAGCTGGTTTTCCCTCTGCGCGAACAGGCTTCTGATACCTGGCAGCATCGAGAGAGCGGCCGAATCGTTGCCCAGCTTGACCGCTTCCGCAAGCTCGTCGATGGCGCGACCGATGGTCTGGTTGACCATGAGGTCCGCCTGGCCTGTACCGGGGGTCAGAAATCTGGTTTCTCCGCCAAGCCGAAGCACTTTGGTTCTCACATCGGGCTTCGTGCAGCGACGCCCAATAGCTTCGATACGGTCAGCCCATTCAGCAGGACCGGCTGCGATTTCCGTCTTTTTTCTTTTGCCGACCGAGATTTCATCCATGCCATTTGACACAAAAAGAACGGCCAGGCAGGTGACACTCAGCAAGCCAGCAATAATCCCCCCGATTCTCATTCCCTGGAGCTCCAGAGTCAGACCAGCGATGGAGGCAAGAAACGCAAACAGCGCAATCACTGCGCTTATGATGGTTGAAAGGTTCCAGCCCAGACGGAATCCCCTAACGAGAGCATATGAACCTGCCGAAAGTGACAGGGTAAAAAGAGCAATCGGGGCGAACTGCAATTCGCCATTGATGAGATTTCCGAAAAACAGCGCAAAAAAGAGAGCGAGAACCGCCAGCACGATGCCCAACGGCAGCAATACCCAAAGCCAGGATTGTTTCATTCCTCAGTAGTTTTATCGTCACGAAATGTTCCGCTTTACGGCGCCAAACACATCACGGCCAGAATCATTTCCGGCCGGCAGCGCCAATCAGATAGCCAAGATAAGAAAATCCCTTGCAATAGCCCCAAGTTCTCGGCATGTCCCATCCTGTCAACTAGGCACTCATCACCAGCGTCCACCTTCACGGTATTCGCATTTCATGTACCATTTCATAAAGATAACCGGCGGGGTTTCGAGGGAAACATGCTACATTGCGTGTCCTAAATTTTGATCAACCTTATTGCATACCATGCCTTTTTCCGCTCTCGGCATCATCGATCATCTGCGCAAAGCTCTCGCCGAAGAGGGCTACAACTCCCCCACCCCGATACAGAAAGAAGCTATCCCGGTCATTCTCGAAGGTAACGACCTGCTCGCTTGCGCCCAGACCGGCACCGGCAAAACCGCCGCGTTCGCGCTGCCCGTGCTGCAACGGCTGCACCAGAGCCGGATGCATGGCGAAAAGCGTAAAATCCGCTGCCTCGTGCTCACCCCGACCAGAGAGCTCGCAATCCAGATCGGCGAAAGCTTCACTGCCTATGGCCGTCATACCGGCCTCATAAACACCGTGATTTTTGGCGGCGTCAACCAGAACCCGCAGACCGCGCGGCTCGTGCGAGGCGTCGATATTCTGGTCGCCACGCCGGGCCGCCTGCTCGATCTGATCGGCCAGGGCCACCTGCACCTGCGCGACATCGAATATTTCGTGCTCGACGAAGCTGACCGGATGCTCGACATGGGCTTCATCCACGACATCAGACGAGTACTGGCGGTTCTACCGAAAAAACGGCAGTCACTCTTCTTTTCGGCCACCATGCCACCCGAAATCATCAAGCTCTCCGCTGCGATTCTGCACAACCCGAAAGAGGTCATGGTCACGCCGGTTTCATCGACCGTCGAGATCATCAACCAGCAGATTCTGTTCGTTGATCGCGAAAACAAGAACAGCCTGCTCGCGCACCTGCTCAAGGAACGAAACATCGAAAGCGCGCTGGTCTTCACGCGAACCAAGCACGGCGCGGACAAGGTGGCCCGTTTTCTGGCGCACCACGACATCACCGCCGAGGCGATTCACGGCAACAAATCGCAAAACGCCCGCCAGCGCGCGCTCGGCAACTTCAAGACGAGGCAAACGAGAGTGCTGGTCGCCACCGACATCGCTGCGAGGGGAATCGACATCGATGAACTCGAATATGTCATCAACATCGATTTGCCCAACATCCCGGAAACCTACGTGCACCGCATTGGCCGAACTGGCCGGGCCGGAAACCGTGGAGCCGCATACTCCTTCTGCAACGCCGAAGAAAAAGCCTATCTCCGCGACATCGAAAAACTGATCGCCCGAAAAATCCCGGTCATCGAAGATCATCCCTTTCCGATGGTGAACACGATTCCGGAAAATGCTGCAGCATCAAAGCAACCGGCAAGAAAGGTCCCCCATCAGAAAAAACCTTCTGGAACCCACCCCGGCAACTCTCACTGGAAACGGAAATGAAAACCGTATAAGAAATTCCCTCTGAGCAGTGGCTTTTGATTTATGCCGCTGGAATCGCTACTATTATTCTGATGCCTGACCGAGCTGGAGAGGCATCCGCACCACTGATTGATCGAGCGCCCCCCCCAAAAAAACGGGAAGATCGTTACCGTGGGAAAAACAGAGCCGGAACAGACAGGTATTGTCACCTCGATTCGCGGAAGCGTGGTCGATATGCGCTTCGACGAGCTTCTGCCGTCGATCTACTCGGTTGTCAAAACCGGGCGCGAGATGGAGGTGACGGTCGAAATTCTCATGCAGCTCGACCGGCGGCACGTCCGAGGCATCGCGCTCACGCCGACCGAGGGGCTGTGCCGTGGAATGAAAGCCCGCAACACCGGCTCGCCGCTCAAAGCGCCCGTCGGCAAAGGCACACTGTCGCGCATGTTCGATGTGTTCGGCAACGCCATTGACCGGCGCGGCCCCGTAACCAACGTCACCTGGCGCTCGGTGCATGGCGCTCCTCCCCAACTCTCCCGCCGCTCGACAAAGTCCGAGGTGTTCGAGACGGGCATCAAGATCATCGACCTGCTCGTACCGCTCGAACGCGGCGGCAAGGCGGGGCTGTTCGGCGGGGCGGGCGTCGGCAAGACCGTGCTCCTGACCGAGATGATCCACAACATGGTGAGCAAGGAGAGCGGCGTCAGCATCTTCTGCGGCATCGGCGAACGGTGCCGCGAGGGCGAGGAGCTCTACCGCGACATGAGCGAGGCGGGCGTGCTCGACAACATGGTGATGGTGTTCGGCCAGATGAACGAACCGCCCGGCAGCCGCTTCCGCGTTGGCCTCACGGCGCTGACGATGGCCGAATACTTCCGTGACGACCTGCATCAGGAGGTGCTCTTGCTCATCGACAACATCTTCCGCTTCATCCAGGCCGGATCGGAGATTTCCGGCATGATAGGCCAGATGCCCTCCCGCCTCGGCTACCAGCCCACCATCGGCACCGAACTCTCCGCCCTTGAAGAGCGCATCGCCAACACCGGCACGGGCGCGATCACCTCGATTCAGGCGGTGTACGTTCCGGCGGACGACTTCACTGACCCTGCGGCCGTGCACACCTTTTCGCACCTCTCGGCCTCTTTGGTGCTTTCGCGCAAACGCGCAGGAGAGGGGTTCTACCCGGCGGTTGATCCGCTCTCGTCAGGCTCGAAGATGGCTGGCGAAAGCATCGTTGGCCGACGCCACTACGATCTGGCGCGCGAAGTGCGGCGGGTGCTCGCGCAGTACGCCGAGCTGAAGGACATCATCGCCATGCTCGGCCTCGAACAGCTCTCGGCGGAGGATCGCCGCCTCGTCGGACGGGCGCGGCGGCTCGAACGCTTCTTCACCCAACCCTTCTTCACGACCGAACAGTTCTCCGGCCTCGCGGGCAAAAGTGTCCCGATTGCCAACACCATCGACGGTTGCGAACGCATCCTGCGCGACGAGTTCGAGAACTATCCTGAACGCGCACTCTATATGATCGGAAGCATCGCCGAAGCGCAGGAAAAAACGGTGATCGAAACGACGATGAGTGAGTCCGTAGCCGCTAAACCGGAAGGAGGAAATTGAGATGCTTGCCGACTCGATGCGCCTGAAAATTCTCCTGCCCTACAGAGTGTTCGCCATCAAAGAGCGGGTGCTGAACATCGTCGCCGAAACGGAGCTGGGCTCCTACGGTTTCCTGCCCAACCGGCTTGACTGCATCGCACCGCTCGTGCCAGGCATCCTGATGTACAAGACTCACGATGAGGGCGAAACTTTCGTCGCGGTCGATCAGGGTATTCTCGTCAAAACCGGGCCTGAGGTGGTGGTGTCCGTGCGTCACGCCATTGGCGGGGTCGATCTCGGCCAGCTCGAATCGGCAGTCAAGCAGCAGTTTCTCGATCTCGACGAGCGCGAGCGCAGCGTTCGCAGCACGATGGCCAAGCTGGAGAGCAGTTTCATCCGGCGCTACATGGAGCTGAAACATGAATGAGCGCGAACCGGAAAAATTGTCGGCGAAGGACAAGCCGCTCGAAAAGCGTGTCGGCGACAGTGAACTGCGCAAGATCAGGGCGCGAAAGAACGCGACCCGAAGCATTTGGGAAGGATTCGCCATGTTCGGCATCATCGGCTGGGCGGTAGCGATTCCGACACTCATCGGCGTGGCGGTCGGCATCTGGCTCGACCGGCACTACCCTTCGCCCCACTCCTGGACGCTAACCATGATCGTCGTTGGGGTGGTGATCGGCTGCCTGAACGCCTGGCACTGGGTCTCGGAGGAAAACCGGAACATCGACAAGGAGGAGTGACATGACAACGAATTTTCTGGCAATACTCGGCGGCTTTGCGCTGGGGCTGTTTTATTTCGGCGGACTCTGGCTGACCGTGCGAAAGGGACTCTTCTCGCCGCACCCGGCGCTGCTGTTTCTGACAAGCACGCTTCTGCGCACGGCGAGCGTCATCGGCGGATTCCTCCTCATTTCGTCTGGCGATCCGGTGCGGCTGCTCTTTGCCGTCGGCGGTTTCGTGGCGGCAAAAGTGGCGAGCATCGCGTTCGGACGCCGCAACAGTGCACCGGAGCATCGCGACAAAGAGGAGACGCCATGCATCTGAGCAGCGACGAGGTCATTCTGTGGCAGTCGGGCTTTCTGAAGCTCAACCTGACCATCGTCACCACGTGGGCCCTGATGCTACTGCTCGCAGGCGGCTCGGCGCTCATTACGCGGCGGCTCTCGACCGGCATCACGATTTCGCGCTGGCAGAGCATGCTGGAGATCATTGTTACAATGGCCCACCGGCAGATCAGCGAGGTGGGCCTGCAGAAGCCCGAAAAGTATCTGCCCTTCATTGCCGCGCTCTTTCTGTTCATCGCCACGGCGAACCTCTGCACGGTCATTCCTGGCTACGAACCGCCGACCGGCTCGCTCTCCACCACGGCGGCCCTCGCCCTCTCGGTCTTCATCGCCGTGCCGCTTTTCGGCATCGCGGAGAGCAGCCTTGTGGGCTACCTGAAAACCTACGCCGAACCGACGCCCATCATGCTTCCCTTCAATATCGTCGGCGAACTCACCCGTACGATGGCGCTCGCCGTGCGTCTGTTCGGCAACATGATGAGCGGCGATATGATTCTCGTCATTTTGCTGACGATTTCGCCGCTCGTCTTTCCGGTGCTGATGAACATCCTCGGCCTGTTGACTGGCATGGTGCAGGCCTACATTTTCAGCATCCTGGCCACGGTCTATATCGCGGCGGCGACCAGAACGCGCTAAAAATCAACAAGTTAACCAAACGAGAAACTATCATGGATACGCTCACCATCATCGCGATTGTCTCCATCGCCACTGCGGGCCTGTCGTTCAGCGATGCAAGCAGCTCTTTGGTCGCCTCGGTCGTGCGATGCTCGACCACCTCAAGCACGCGCCTTTCGCCGAGATCAGTCAGCGTTGTGACGTAATGCTGGCCCGCCTTGAAGCTTTTTTCATCGATACCCAGATACTCGACGGTTTCGGCTTTCCGGCGAACCAATCCTCGCTGAACGGCGCGTCGCATGATTTGATTGACGGTGTGCCAGTTCAAGCGTAACAGGCGCGACGCCGCCTTGATATTGGCACAGTGCAACAACAGCTCGACGGCAAAGCTCTCGAACAGCAACGTGAAACGAGAATGCCGTGCCGCCCATGGCGCCTGAACGGTTTTGACTCCATGCTCCTTGCATTGGCAACGAGGCAAACGGGCCACCAGGATCGTCTCGAACTGCATGGTATCAAGATGAAGCCACCGCTGCTCAGCGGCATGGTCATAGATGAGGCATGATTGGCCGCAGATTGGACACTCGCCCTGCTTGCCGGTAAAGGCCAGTCTGATCTCCACTTGCCGGCTACTCATCGACAAGTTGACGTTCTCGACTTCCCAGTTTGAGGGAAGACCTAACAGTTGGTGGTAATGGCTCGACAGGCTCTGCATGGGCTGATCAATGTGGTTAGCTTGCTTGAATTGCACGACTACGCCAAGTTACCCATTACAGCCACAGCTTTCCACGATATTCTGCGAAGAGCCGAAACCTGGATCGAGTTAATTTTTTTACTGAACCTGCTATCACTTTTTACAAAGATTTCATATAATGTAGAAGGTAGTATCCTTGGCAGTACCTCAGAGCAATACCCTTTACATAACCTCGATTCTACTGAACTCCCGCCCAATGTTCACAGTACACGATGATTTTCATTTTTTGAGAGTAGAACTTGACGGTCATGTCGATCGAAATGACCTGTTCGATGCCCAAGATGCGCTCATGCAGCACCCCAAATACCATCACAAAAATGCGCTGTGGGTTATTAAGGATGGCTGTATCTGCGGATTTTCAGAGATCGATCTCTCTGCAACGATCGAAAGGATAAAAAATTTTTGGCATCATGAGGCGACAAAACAGAAATCCGCTTTTTTCGCCTCAAACAGCTTCCGGTACACACTTATCAAGTTTTTTTGTGAAGAAGCTGAGTACAAAAAGCTTCCGTTCACGATGATGCCGTTCATGAACCTTCAAGATGCAGAGGCCTGGTTGAAAGAAAATTCTGCCGGTTAGATGTTGCTGAAGGCGGACCACACTGCATATGAAACACCACCTCCATCCTTCGTCACATTTGTGATATTATCCTCCCCCACCGGAATGACAACAGCGTGTACCCGGCAACCATCGGCCACCTCCAGAGAAATTTGATAGCGTTTGGAAACATTGTTTCCCAAACGTTCCAAAAGATTGGCGTTGACAACAAAAAACAGCCGGGAGTCTGCTTTTCAACAAACCCCCGGCTGGAAAATCCGGCTGCGGCAGCAAAAAAACCTTATCCGACCTCTTTACCGGCCATAACAAGGGTAGGAGGCATACCAAGGTGTTTGCCATCGAGCAGGACGTTCCAGTAGAGCGGCTCGAAGGCGAGCTTGCCATACCAGTTCATCTTGGTCTCCTTCAACAGTGAGAATGGCCCAAGCTTTGGCATCGGGAACTTGCCCGGCAACGGCTCGATTTTGTAATTGAAGTCGATCAGCGAGGCGGTGCCTTTCGAATAGACGATGAAGCAGGTCGAGTGGCCATCGAAAATCTCCTCCGGCTTGGCGCCATAGATTTCGGCCATGATGTTGAAGACCACGACGTCCGCCTCGTAGTGTGCAACCGAACCGGCCTTTGAGGTCGGTACGTTGGTGGCGTCGCCGATCACATAGACACCATCGTGCTTGAGCGCCTTGAGCGTATTGTGGTGCGTTGGCACGTAACCGATACCGTCGTCGATACCGGAGTTGCTGATTACCGGATCACCGATCGTGGTCGGCACAATAACCAGGGTATCATACTTCACCTTGTCGCCCTGTACTGACTCGATGAATTTCTCCTTGCCATCGACACGGTTGAGCTCGAAGCTCGTGGTGATCTTGATGTTTTTCTCCCTCGCCGACTCGGTGAATACCGCAGCTGCCTTGGGCTTGGTGAAGGCCATCGGCAACGGCGTGACCAGCTCGATTTCCGATTTGTTCCTGACCCCCTTCTTTTTCAGGAACCAGTCCGCCATAAAGACAAACTCGATCGGCGCCACCGGGCATTTGAACGGCAGCTCGGCGATGTTCATGACCAGCTTTCCACCATCGAACTCTTTCAGGCGCAGCCTGAGCTGATCAGCCGCCTCCTTGTAGTAGAAGGTGAAGGCATTCTTGCCCCAGGCCTCCATCAAACCCTCATTCTCTTCCGGAGCGATACGGCAACCGGTACTGATAACGAGAAAGTCGTAGGTAAACGTGTGGTTTTTGGTCTTGACCTCTTTCTTTTCCGGATCGATATGGGTGATTTCATCCATGACGAAATTGATACCCGCAGTAATGTACTTCTTCCTCGATTTGACCAGAGTGCTCGATTTCTGAACTCCGAACGGCACGAACAGAAGACCCGGCTGATAAATGTGGTCGTCATCACGATCGATAACCGTGATTTCCCAGTCTGCCGGGAGGTGACGCCTCAGATTGTTCGAGACAATCGTTCCGGCGGTACCCGCTCCCAATACGACGATTTTTTTAGACATACTCGCAGCCTCCAGCGCTTGTTGTTTTGAGTTGAAATGGGAAAAGCAACAGAGACACGGCCCAAGGCATCATAACGATGCGTCATTTCAACAGGTCGCTCTATAACAATCGTTAAACATAATCTGCGCAAAAATCCCTCCAGAATGATCGACTTGGTTCCGGAAGGAGAGTGCTGGCCAACACAAATGCCTGTTTTCAAGCTCATTTGCAATCCCGGTGCGACACGACGAACAAAGGCATCTTTTGCAGACACCCGTCATCACCGGCGGCCAAATGAATCAACTATATAACTGCATTACTTATTGAAAAAATAAATATATCAAACACAAACCAGAAAGGCAAGTCAGAAACAATTCATAAACTTTTCAGCCAGTCCGGAACGAGGCACTATGATAGCTGGCGATGAAACGCGGAAATTCAGTTGAGGCGAGATTCTCTGAACCGGTCAGCGGGGTGCCGGTCCAGAAAGTAAAAAAGGCATTGGGGCGGTTTTCGGAGGGACAAATCAGCAAAGAGCCGTCTCAAAAATTATTTTGAAGGTCTGCTGCCGATCGCTTTGAGGATGAGCGACTCGAAATCCTCTTTGACGAGACCTCCACTGACAGCATTGATCAGCTTGCCATCGCGACCGACGACAAAGGTTGCCGGAATCACCCGGATTTTGCCGCCAGGCATAAACTTGCCGAATGCTGCTTCGAGTTCGGGAGTGGTCAGGCCAACCGGATACTCGACGCCCATCTCCCAGAGAAAATCAGGCAAGGTCGCCGGACGATCCCGAAAAGCGATGCCAACAAAGGTAAAGCCCTGCTTGGCATACTTTTTCTGCAATGCCACCATGCCGGGCAGCTCCTCACGGCAGGGTGGGCACCACGAGGCGAAAAAATTGACTATATAGGGCCTCCCGGCAAGCTGCGAGCTGTTCAGCTCTTTGCCTTCGAGCGTCTTGAGTGTGAACGCCGGTGCCATTTTGCCCGCGACCGCGGGACTTGCGGAAGGTCCCGCTGCAAAGGTCCTTGCAACAGGAACCGCGCCAAGCATCGAAAGCGCCATGAAAGATGTGGCGAAAAATGTCTTTATGGATTTCATAAACCATTCATGGATTGAGCTTTTCAAAACAAAAGAAGTCCGCCAACAGGCTCTTTCAGAAAGAAAACAAGGTACTCAACAGCAAAAATCTGTTGCTTGCCAGAGGATAGGCATTCCAGCCCTCCGTTCAGAACAAAAACGAGCATCAGTCGCGATTTCGTTTCTGCAACAGCCTCGTCCACTGACGATACTCGCCTCAAGACCGATCGATGCCGGGGTTGCTGCCAACGTTTTTCAGTTCTGGCGTATGAAGCTTTGTAACCTCGACCACTTTCTTGTCTTTCAGATACGCGACCACGGTATCCCAGACCGGCTCGCCGGGAGATTTTGCTCCAACGGTCGCCCAGCCCGCGACACGATAGTTTTTCGAGGCCTCAACCGGCGTGCCGTTTTCAAGCCGCATGTTGTCGATGCGCTTGCCCATTGTAGCCGTCGGGTCGATCCGGTAGTCGAGGCCGCCAGTGCGCACCATGTCGCCGCCCTGCTGGTAGAAGGGATCGCGGTTAAAGAGGTTGTCGGCAACATCTTCGAGAATGTCCTTGATCTGCTGGCCGGTCATGTCGCGCACGTACGTTTCGGGATAGGTCATGCAGGTCTGGTCGAGTACGTGCTCCATCGTGATGGTCTGGCCAGGCAGGATGGTCGTACCCCAGCGGAAACCGGGCGAAAGCGAAATCTGCGCGTCGTTGCGCTGGCGAAGCGCGTCGCAGATGATCTGGTCAAAGGGGCCGTCGAAGTTGCCGCGCCGGTAGAGCAGCGATCCGGCGGTGGCCAGCGGCTCCCGGAGCTTGTCGAGATACGGCGCGCGGATTTTATCGATCAGTGACTGCATTCCCTGATGCGCCGGAAGCTCGTTGGCGAACACGGGAAGCAACTTGTACTTGAACTCCTTGACGCCGCCATCACCGAGCTTCAAATCGATGACGCCGAGAAACTTGCCGTTTGATCCGGCGTTGGTCACGAGAGTACGCCCCCTGGCGTTCTTGACGATGAAGGGCTGCGGCACGCCGTCATGCGTGTGACCACCGAAAATCACATCGATGCCACTGACCACTTCGGCGAGCTTGATATCGACATCCATGCCGTTGTGCGAGATCAGTACAACCGCATCCGGCTTCTCTTTGGCCCGAACGGAATCGACAAGCTCCTGCATGTCTCTCGCATTGATACCAAAAGTCCAGTCGGGTATGAATCTTGCCGGATTGGCGATCGGCGTGTAGGGAAACGCCTGTCCGATAACAGCCACGCGATGCTTGCCCAGCGTTTTGACGACGTAGGGACGGAAGGCATGCCCGGTGTTCTCGTCGAACGCCTTCGCGCCGCTGAAGAGCGCCTCCTCCTTGACCTTGATATTCTGCGCCACGAAGTCCCCTTTGAAGGCCGCGAGGTTCTTGAGCACCTCATCTTCGAGATAGGTGAACTCCCAGTGCCCGGTCATAACATCCACGCCGAGCAGATTGCAGGCCTCGACCATGTCCATGCCGCGGCTCCAAAAAGCCGTTCCGGAACCCTGCCAGGTGTCGCCGCCATCGAGCAGGAGTGTCTTGTCAGCCCCGAAATCACCGCGCATCCTGTCAACAAGCGTTTTCAGATGCGCGAAACCGCCAACCTTTCCGAACCGCTGCGCCGCCTCGGTGTAATTGATCGCCGTAAACGCGTGAGCCAGCGGCGTGCCGGGCGTGATGCCGTAATACTTCAGGAACGCCTCCGTCACCAGATGGGGCGGACGTCCGAAGGCCGAGCCGAGACCGAGATTCATGCTCGGCTCGCGGTAGTAGATCGGCATCAGCTGCGCATGGGTATCGGTGATATGCATCAGGCGGATATCGCCGAAACGTCCGAAATCGTAAAGGTCGGATGAAGCTTTGGTTGCAGATGCCAGGTTCGGCAGCATACCTGCGGCCCCGGCGAATCCGAGAATGCGGAGAAACTCACGTCGTGACAGGTTCATAAATAAATGGCGGTTAGAGTTGCCGTAAACGTTTGTGAAGCCTCTTGTTACCTTGACGCGGCGAGAGTCGGCCTCGAAAGGCTCGTCCCGAAACATTCCGGAACTCCAGCCTCTCTGCCCTCCCCTTCTGGCTGTTGCCGGAATTTTCGCGACAATGCGTGAGAAGCGCCCGTAAAAAAATCAAAAGGGTGACGCCAGTCTCGAACCGGCGCCACGATGATGGTCAGTTTTTAGGAATCATCATTTGCCAGTTCTTGTCCATGAACTGCGCCTGCGCTTTGGCCGCTCGAGCCTGGAAAAGAGCTTTTGAGGCGAGCTTGTCGGACTCCGCCTGATCGCCTCTCTGGAGAGCCTCTCGGGCTGAATCGAGAATCTTGGCCGTATCACGCCACTCGTAACCGAGGGCGTCGGCCTCCTTGCGAGCCGCCTCGGCCTGTTCGATCAGCGGCGAAGATGACGCCGCCGGGGCTGCAGGCGCTGGCTCAGCCAGCAGCAGCGAAGCAGAAGGCGTGAGCACCAGCATACTCAAGAGCGATAACACTTTTTTCATGGTTTCTCCTTCTTATTTTCTTGATGCCGGGCCATTGTACTTCAGGCCGTTTGACATGACTGTCTGGAAAAATTCCAGATCGCGATACTCTTCGCTCTGGGGAGCAAACGGCTTGGCGCCAATGTTGTTGCTGCAGCCGGCATAGCGTCTGTGCAGCGTGCCGATTTCGCCCCACTTGGAGCGGAACACCGGGAAGTGGGTGGTGTGTCCAAGTGCCGGGCTGATGATTTCCGCCCTCAGATGGCGCCCGGCATACTCCATGTGGCAGCCCGAGCACGACATGTTGAGCTGACCGCGCTTGGCGTAGAAAAACTTCTTGCCCTTCATGTAGGCATCGTAAGCCGCCTTGCTCTTGACCTTGACGTCAACCTTCTGACCGCGGCTTATCGAAGCGATGTAGGCGGAAACCCTTGCAATGTCCCCTTTTTCCCACGCATAAGGCTTCTCGCCATTAGCGACCCGGCATTCGTTGATCGCCATTTCGAGCGTTACCACCTCTTTGCGCTTCTCGTCGAAGTAGGGATACATGCCGCGCACGGCTCCCCCGTTCGGAAAACAACTCGCCAGCGATTTGCCATTGGCGAAGGGTTTGTTGAAGAGCGCCTTGCCCGCCTCGACATCGAGTTCATAGGGAGGAAACTCCTCCATCTCCTTCCACTGCTTGCGGGCATCTTCGTCAAGCGCATAGACGCCGTTTCCGAAATCTTCAAGCTTCACATCGGGAAACTCCTTGCGGAAAAAGCCCTGGAACGCCTTGACATCCGCATCGACCAGTGCCTGGTAATTGACCTCCGCGTTAGCCGGCTTCGCCGTCATGGCCGTCATCAGAACGAGTGCACCGGTAAACAGCCCCCGCTGAATTGTTTTTTTCATGGATGGGTTCTCCTGTGATTGGGGATTACATCGCCGTAATGGCAGCCTCCGCAGTTTCCGAAGCGCCTTTATTGTCAACCCAGGAGACCTTGAGCATGTCACCTGCTTTGGCGCCCTTGAACTGGAACGAAAGATAGGGGTCCTTCGAGACGCCAGAGCCAAGTTCAGCGTGGAAAACGGTATCCCCGCCAATGGTTGCTGTTACCTCGGTGATGAAATGAGCCGGAATGAGCGCTCCTGCCTGATCTTTCACGCGTCCGGTATCCATCGGATGCGGAATCAGTACCTTGACCGAGACGATATTATTCTGGACTACTGCTTTGATTTTCATGGTTTCACTCCTGAAATGGTTTTGAATGGTTTTCGATTATCCGCCACAGCCGCCAATGGTCACCTTGACCTCACGGGTCGCGCGGTAGAGCTTGCCGCCAGCCTGGACGATCACAACCAGATTGGAGGTTTTGGCCATTCTCATGCGAAGCGAGACATCGGGAATCATGCGCGGCAGCACATCGAACGAAGCGATCATCGGGCTGAAGTTGGCCGGCGTGAAGATGCTGATGTTGGTTGCACCCGGAATGGTTGTCGATACCGAAACCGGCACGAAAGCACCATTCTCTGCGATTTCAGGAGCTTTGATCTGGATTGCCGTTGAATCCTCTATCGGCAGCGAACCGAACTTCGCTGCGATGGCCTCATCGAGCTTGCTGGCAGAAAACGCCTTCTCGTTCCAGCTGGCAAGAAGCCTGCCCGGCATGACGGCGAGAACGGCAAAAGATGCTGCCGAGCCCGCTATCGTTCTGCAAAAATCTCTGCGGGAAATACCCATATGATCCTCCTCTAAAAAGAGTGTTAGTGGTTTGACCCCGCGCACGGGGCATTGATTGAAAAATGGTGACCTCAGAGCGTGTAGAGATAATCGACAATGTTGTCGATTTCGGAATCATTCAGAATACCGTTTTTGCCAAACGGAGGCATAATACTTTTCGGGTTGATGGCCGACGCATCCCAGACCTGCTTGCGCAGAACAGCCCTGTCGGGATAACGCTCTTTCATCTGGCTGAGGGGCGGGCCGTAATTCCCGGGAAACTCTCCGTCGCCCATCATGTGGCAGGCGATGCAATTCCCTTTGTTTGTGTCGAGCGCGAGCGCCTTGCCCTTCTCGACAGAAGAGTCGACCGCTGCCGGAGCCGCCGCTTTGCCGAGAGATGGCAGCAGCAGAACGGCCGCTGCCGCAATAATGCCTGAAGACTTCATATGTCCTCTCTTGTTTAGTGAGTTGAATACCTGTTTTAACGAAAATCCGTGATCACCCGCGGCAAAACCACGCGCCACTTCCTGAAATACTCAACCCCAGGTGTCCTGTGAAATATTGTGATACCACTGGAGCGCCTGCTCTGCCTCTCCGGCAAGCTGGGCGGTTGTCGCCTCCATTGAGGTCAGGTGGACGGTATCGGGATTGTCCTTGATCCCCTCGGGGCTCTGGATGTAGCCGCCTGCGACAGAGATCGCGTAACCGGGAGCGAGCAGGCTGTAGCAGAGACTGGCCAGATCATGCTCACCGGCATTGCCGCCACCGAACGAAGCAACCAGCCACGCGGCAAGCGCCTTGGCCTGGGTATTGGCCGCCGTTCCCGATTTGGGCATCGTTCCAACCAGTGCCGCATCCCCGATGACATGAATACCAGGATGCTGAAGCGATTCGAAATTCGCAGGATTGACCGGGCACCATCCGGAAGTGTCGGCGAGTCCGGTTTCAACAGCAATGCGACCCGCCTTCTGGGGAGGAATAACGTTGATCACGCCACCCTTTTCATCACCGAACTCGGTCGCAACAGTCATCTTCGCTGGATCGAGACGCTCAACCTTTCCTCCTGCGGAGGCCGACCGCCACTCGATCTTTCCGCGATAGAGCCGATCCCAGCCAAGCATGAACAGATCCTGCTTGGTAAAAACCTCCTTGTCGTCGAGAATGATGACTTTCGATTTCGGCTTGCTCTTTTTCAGATAGTACGCAATGAGGCTTGCCCGCTCGTAGGGCGCAGCCGGGCAGCGGAAGGGGTTTTTCGGAGCGCAGATGATCACGTTTTCACCATCTTTCATGCCGAGAAGCTGCCTGCGCAACAGAAGCGTCTGTGGACCAGCCTCCCAGGCATAAGGCATGCTCGATTCGGCTACATCCCGGCTATAGCCTTCGATGGCATCCCAGATAAAATCGACACCCGGCGAAACCACCAGACGGTCGTACGAAAGCATGCGTCCGCCCTTCAGCTTCACGGTTTTCTTCACCGGATCGATACCTGTTGCCATCTCCTGCACGACTTCCACGCCATAACGGCTCCGTAAAGCATGGTAAGTATGGGCGGTATTCTGCATCGAAAAAAGACCCCCGATCACCCAGTTGCTCATCGGGCAGGTATGAAAAACCTTTTTGGGCTCGACAAGGGTCACCGAAATCGATGGATCAAGCTGCCTGAGATAGCGCGCAACCGTAGCCCCGCCAAAACCACCACCGATCACCACGACGTGAGCCTTCGGAGCAGATGCCATCAGAGGCCCCCCGGACATCAGCAATGATGAACCGGCAAGACCGGAAATCAGCAACCTGTTGAAAGTCCTGCGAGAAATCGTATTTCCCATAAGTTTCAAATAGAGATTTACCGTTGAATACAGAAATCGGGAAAAAGCATTATCCGCCAGAACTAATCGAAAACTATTGAGCAGATGAATGGCAAAGCATCAAAAAGTAAGAGGCGCTATATGCTTATATGGTTATATAAGAAAACCTGAGCACTTATGCAAGACCAGACCGCTTTTTTACGCTCACATAAATGCAAATCAAAGACAAAAAATCAGGAGAAAAGTAAGCGACTACTGCAATCCTGAATAAGGAAGGGAGCATCAAGAGATACCGGATCATTCGCTATACTTAACAAGTCATTATGGTTGACGCTCTTCGGAACCAGCTCGCCTCCAGAGCTTCCATGATCAAAGCGGGAATCCAGTGTGCCCATTCACTGACGATGGATGAAGACGACATCTGGTCCCGGTACAGCAAATACAAAACCGGTATTGGAGAACGCCGGCAAGCGTCATCAGAACCCTGTCGGCTTCCCTGCCGCTCAACCGGAAGCTTCGGGCACCTCTCCATCGGGCCGAGCAGCAAGCCGCACAGTTCCATATCCTCGAAATCGCCTTCAAGGACAGGCTGTATCTGCTCGGCATCGATCCGCAGGCACAGGGCTTGGCGCTCTTTCAACTTCAAGGTGCCAACGCTCATAAACGTCAAGCTGACCTACCCCTACTTCCACGACGGCGCGGCCCAGACGCTCGCCCAGGCGGTCGAAACGATGGGCCAGATCCAGCTCGGCAAGAAGTTCACGCCCAAAGAGAATGCAAAGATCGTCGCCTTCCTGAAAACCCTGACCGGCGACTAGCCCAGCTTTTTTTTGTGCCGATTTTGCCGCCGTCATCCGACAAAACGCCTGAACCAAAACCGTTCGAGTAACCCCGCATAGAACGAGAAACAGCCTCCGTCGAGAGGCTATTTCCTTTTGGTATGGACGAAATCTTCTGGCTTTACCGACCGCCAAAGGCGAGGGAAAGCCCGACGACATCGGCCTTGAACGGGCCATTGAAAGCATCGAGTCGCCCAAGGGTGGCCATCAGCGCCACATCCTTGCTCACCTGCACGCCCACGCCGCCATTGACCTGCCACGCCAGTCCGGAACCCATCGCCAGTCCGCCGCCGCCCGCCGCACCGATCAAGCCTTCCGCCTCGACAAACAGCGGCCCGGCAATCGTCTGGTGCAAGCCGCCGCCAACCAGGCCAATCATGTACGCGCCCGCCTGACCGTCATAGGCGGCCAGCGCCTGGCCTGTCACGTATGCCCACGGCTTCGCGAAGTAGTCGAACTGCACGCCGAGGTTGTCAACATCCTTGTCGGCGTCGTGAGTACGCCAGCCATCAGAGCCGTTGAAATAGCGCTGGCTCACCATCCTAACCCTGACCGGAAGCTTGTCGTGCTTCTGTGACTCCTTGCCAAAGGTGCCGCCGACTTCGAGCGAGGGGCAGAAAGCGCTCAGGCTGCCATTGGGCGCTCTCAGGTATGAAACGCCCGCCGCGGCAAAGAGGTCGTCATCAAGTGCGCACCGCAGGTCGGCCCCCGCATCGACCAGAAAACCGCCACCGGTATCGACATCTCCGCCGCCACCGCCGCCAAGGCCGAGGGAGCCGTCGATCCAGAAATTGTCCGACAACGGAATCTGCAAGCCCGCCCCCACCAGCACCTGCATGTAACCGGTGCTGCTGCCGCCAGCCGCGCCTGCCGCTTCAAAGCGAACGAACATCTCGTTATCGAAATAACTTCTCCACTCGACGCCGAGCAGGGTGAAGTCATCCTGCACCTTGCCCGAAAGATCGCGCGCGCCGGAGCGAACCCGCACGAGCTTTGAAACGACGGCAAGCGAGTTCCGCTCGTAAGCGAGTCCGTCGAACTGCCGGGAGGAGGAACCGAACGGAATGGAGTAGAACACCGTCGGCTGCGTTGAATCGATCGCGCCGCCATTCGGGAAATCGACATAGCTCACCCCCGCTCCAATCCGGCCCAGCTCACCCAGATCAGCCGTCAGGCCCGTGTATCCGCGCAGCATCAGGCCGCCGCCGCTCAAGGTAGCGCCGCCCCTGCCTCCACCCGCGCCAACGAAAGCCCCCGCTTCGAGTCCGAACGTTTCCGACAGCGGCACGCGAGCCGTGCCCTGAAAGCCGATCGTGATGAAACCGCCCCGTTCGCCGCGCACCGCCGTCCAGGTTCCGACGCCACCGCTGAAATTCTCGTTGAATTGACGCTCCACGCCCAGTCCCAGCATTCCCATCGACTCGCCCGCCGGCAGTGATAACGACTCGTAGGCCGCTTTCACGGTGTACGGCGCACCCGAATCGGCAGCCCGCACCTCGCCTCCCATCGCCAGCAGGCAATAGAGGGCAGCGACCCCTACCGCTTTCTTGAACAGACTCATACTCGATCCTCCGATCTTTTGATTGATGAAACCGATCCCAGAAAAATTTTTACAGATGCCGGACTCCGCCACGGCTTGCGGCGATCATGCTCCGGACTTGACAAACTCTCAGCGAGCCTCTCCCCTGACCAAGAGGAGCGGGATGTCGATTTTGTTACGCAAGGCGCGGGAAACGCTGCCGAAAAGCAGGCGACTAAACAGGCGGTGACCGTGTGCCGCCATCGCGAGCAGGTCGTAACGGCGCTCTTCGATCTCCTTCAGAATCTCCCGGTCGGGTTCCCCGCTCCGGATGAGCACTTCGGCCTCGATACCCTGTTGTTGCATCGCGGCCCGATAACGCTCGAGAAACTCCCCTGCCTGCTCCCGAAGCGCGCGTTCCTGATCGATGGTGTGAGAGTGCACCACATGCAACAGATGCACGCGCGATCCCAGCGGCGCGGCAAGAGCCGAGACCTGTTCGATCAGCGCGTCGTCGGCCCCGGAACCATCGATAGCCACCAGTATGTTTTGGTATGCCTTCATATCATGAGTCTCCGGTCACTGTGGTAGAGAGCAGATAGAGATTGAGCGCAACGACCACCATGGTAATCAGCACCGCCGCAACGAATTCGACGCCCCGGCTCCGGAAGACCCCCATCACCTTTTCGCTCCGGCAGAGCACCAAGAGCGGCAAAAGCGTGAAGGGCAGTTGAAGGCTCAGCACCACCTGGCTGAAAATCAGGATTTTGTAGGTATCGACCTTGAACAGAATGATGATAAAGGAAGGGATGGCGGTCAGGAACACCGACACGCGCCAGAGCAGGCTCTCCGGGTCTTCGGGCTTGCCGAGAAAGCCGGTGATGACGTTGGCCTCGGCCATCGAGGAGGTGATCGATGAACCGACTCCCGCGAACACAAGCGCCACGGCGAAGAGCAACCCCGCCAGCGGCCCGGCCAGCGGTCTGAGCGTCGCGGATGCCTGCTCGATGCTCTCGACCCGCACGCCATGCTGGTGAAACACGGCGGCGGCGACAACGATCATCGCTGAATTGACCACCCAGCCAAGCGTCATGGCAAAAAGAGTATCGGCTTTTTCGTAGCGAAGCAGCTCTTTTTTCTCATCATCGGTCATCCCCCATTTCCGGCTGTGAATGACGTTGGAGTGCAGATACACGTTGTGCGGCATGACCACTGCACCAAGAATGGCAATGGCGACGTAGATGCTCTCACGGCCCAGCACCGGCGTGACCGTGGCGGGCAGCACTTCGTGCCAGGCCGGTCGGACGATCCAGAGTTCAGCGAGATAGCAGAGCGCGATGATGCCGAGAAAGCCGACGATAATGGTCTCGATGCGATGGTAGCGCTGGCTGACCACGAGGAACACTTCGAGCACCACGGTCAGAAGCGCCCCGGCCCAGAGCGGCATCCCAAAAAGGAGACTGAAGCCGATGCCACCGCCAACCAGCTCGGCCACGTCGGTGGCAACGCAGGCGGCAACAATCGTAAAGCCAAGAAGCGATGAAACCGGCGCGGGAAAATGGTCTCGAATGTTAACCGCCAGCGACTTGCCCGTGGCGATGCCAAGCCGCGCGGCCATGTGCTGGATAACGATCAGAATCAGCGTGCTGAGCGTGATCACCCAGAGCAGTTCGTAACCGAACCGCGCACCCCCTTCGATATTGGTGGCCCAGTTGCCAGGGTCGATGAATCCAACCGTCACCAGAAATCCCGGTCCGAGAAATCCCAGAAGCTTTTTGAGAGGAAGCCAGCGGGATTGTATCAATTTCGAAAATGAAACTGCCATAATCGAGGATTGAGGAAATCCCTTGCCGGTGAGGGGGCTCCGCGATTTCAGTTCGCGTCACCCGGCATCAGGAACATCAGAAGAGATCAATCGCAGCCTTAACGGTCACCATCCAGAAAGGCTGTGACACACACCAAAACCGTTGCGATCAAAGGCGGCACGGCGATAGCTTAAATGTTTTTACCGGTAACGTTCCGTCTCCTCAGGCG
Organism: Chlorobaculum tepidum TLS; assembly: GCF_000006985.1. Taxonomy (NCBI): domain Bacteria; kingdom Pseudomonadati; phylum Chlorobiota; class Chlorobiia; order Chlorobiales; family Chlorobiaceae; genus Chlorobaculum; species Chlorobaculum tepidum. Next base: position 953,467 of record NC_002932.3, on the reverse strand, counting down.
GCATGGTTTGCCAGCTCTCATCACCCCCATTTGCAGGATCGGAAGAGGACTGCTGTGCCGATGCCCTGCGCTCCTGCATCATGGCGTCGAAAGCAAAGAATCCGGCACCCGCGACAAGAAGACCCGGTATGCCGCAGGCAACCATCGATACTCCAAGCGGAGGCAGAAGGAGCGCACCTCCCATAACAGCAGCAGCTTCTTTTAACATGACAACTCCGTTGATTCACAATGACGATCTTCTGTACAAAAAATAAGGTTCAATATAATGACCCATACGCATCTTTGCAGCACTCCTGGCAAGAAATGTCCGCAAGCAAACCGGCTCGCGCACTCCTCGAAAGCTCATGAAACAGATCGACCTTTCATCGAACCAGCGCATCGTTTTCTTCACCGGAGCCTGCTGCATCGAAATCAACCCGGAGCCGTCGGGCGCGATCGGCCACGACCTGGTCATCGGCGAACCAGCAAGCAGGGCGCTGCCGGAACTGTTCGCCAGAAAATGAGAAAGCGCTGCCGCCAATTACCGGAAACCGGATCGGCGGCAGCGCTCTGCAAAACAGATTCGGACGGATCAGAACGTCAGCAGCTTGATGCCATCTTCAGCCATTGCGGCGGCGACGACCGGCGGCTTGGCGATCGTGACGCCCGCGATGAGAGCCGAAGGCTGCTTGCCTGCATCAGGCAGGTAAAGCGGGCAAATTTCGACCGTAACGCCCTTGGCGATCAGCCCTTTGAGCATCATCTGGGGTGACTTGTCGAGCGGCTTGAAAAGCTTCTCCTTGCTGCCTTTCAGCACAAGCTCACCAGCCTTGCCGCAAACCAGTACGCGGACGGAACGGCCCTGGGTGAGCGTCTGGGTCGAAAGCACCATCGCCATCATCTGCGTCATGGGGTCATCGGAGGTGACCACCACGAACAAGCCTTTGGTGGCGGGCTGAACGGCTGCGGCCTGAGGTTCCGGAGAAGCGGCATTGAGCGTCGCGCCAAACGAAAAGATGGCGGTCAACGCAAATGCAAGAATGGTGAACGATTTTCTGAACAGTAACATAAGTTGCTCGCCTTTTCATGTTTAAGTGAATTAACGGTCTTAATATACTACAAAAACATCAGCTCCCACGCAAGCTCGTCATGACGAGGCCATTATTTCAATAACGTGACGCCCCGGCAAAACGCTGGGCCGCCAGATGCGCCCCCTCTTTGGAACACCGCACCCGACCGCAAATATCCCGTTTCATAACCGAAAAAGGCCGTTGTGTATTTTTCACTGACGCTCACGCCCGCCATCCGGCGACAACCCGTTTTTCCCGAAACATGAAACCCCGGCCAGAACATGACTTCACGAAAGAGCCTGCGGCAGCAGCTGCACCATATCATTTTTGATTACGATACGATCCCGGCCAAAGCCTTCGAGCTCGTGCTAATCGCAGCGATCTTCATGAGCGTCACCGTGGTGATGCTCGACACGGTCAGGTCGATTCACGACGCCTGGAGACCACTGCTCTACGGGCTTGAATGGTTCTTCACCATCCTCTTCACCATCGAATATCTCATCCGGCTCTGCGCAACGGAATAGCGGAGACGTTATGCGGTCAGTTTTTACGGGGTTATCGACCTTCTGGCCATTCTGCCAACCTATTTCAGCATCTTTGTTCCGGGAACCCAGTACCTGCTGGTCATCAGCTTTTTCCGGGTGCTGCGGATATTCCAGCCTCTGAAACTGGTCAAGTTTGTCAAGGAGGCCGAATTCAATCAAGGCGTCGCTCATGGCTTCGGGCCGCTCACGTTGCCATTCTCGCCGCGGATCACCTTCCCGTGGCCCATGATGTAGTGCTCTGCATTGGCGGCCACCACATCGAGCACCTCCTCGATCTCGCCCATGTCACTGTCGCCCCGCAGCGCCAGAACGCCATAGGCATAGACTGCCGAGTGGTGCTCATCGAGGATATAACGCAGATATTTGTTGCGCACCAGCGGCGGCAGCGTCAATCCATCGATGAGGTCGATGAACTGTTTGCCATCGGCAGAAATCCCCGAAATCGAGCGCGGCAACACGCCATCCTCTTCGGCGACGCTGAAATACCACTCCGTGTACTCCTCAAACAGATCGCGAGCTCCTTTGAATCAACTGATTGCATGGTTTACCCCTTCCGGACAAATTTCGATTTGAGTTGCATCGTGCCGAAGCCATCGATTTTGCAGTCGATGTCGTGATCGCCCTCGACGAGACGGATATTCTTTACCTTCGTGCCCCCCTTGATCACCCCGGAAGCCCCTCTGACCTTGAGATCCTTGATCACCGTCACGGTGTCGCCATCCTGCAGGATATTACCATTAGCGTCTTTCCAGACACGAACCTGCTCGGCATCGCCCGCCTCCAGATGGCTCCATTCATAGGCACACTCGGGGCAAACGAGCAGCAGTCCATTTTCATAGGTGTATTCTGAATTGCATTTCGGGCAGTTCGGCAGATCGCTCATAAGAGTACTCGTTCTAAAATTCAGTCAAGCAAGAAATTATGGCGACAGTATAACGATTTCCCGCCAGCTTCCCTGAATTCTCGTTTTACAAAAACACGCAACGGCAGCTCATGGACTCTTTGAACATCCGGTGATCGCCGTGTATCTTGTTCTAATTGATTCCCATCCTAAAAAATGCCGATCATATTATCGGGAGACGAAACGATGTCAAACGCACACGCAGAACTGATCGAGGCCGCACGAAAGAAGTTCTCGCGCTTCAGAGAGCTGAGTGAAAAGCACGGCGAAGCGAAGGCTTGGGAAATCATGCTCGAAGGATTCCCGGAAATCCAGAAGCAGCGCATGGGGCCGTTGCTGTCACTGCCTACGCTTGCCGAAGCGTTCCGGCAGGCCATTCCGCAGTTCAAATCGATTGGGATGGAGATGGATGTGGTGGATATTTCCAACCGTGGCACCGACGCCGTGCTGGAAGTCCAGCGCATCTGTCCATGGCTGGAGGTATGCAAGGAGTGCGGCTACGCCATCCCCTGCCATGTCATCTGCGAACTCGATATGGCGGCCACTCGCCTGGCTTTCCCCGAAATAAAGGGCGAAATCCTCTGCCGCCAGGCGCTCGGCGCTCCCGTCTGCATCTTCATGTACGAACGAGCGGCAAAAACCTCTACCAGAACCGACAACGCAACCACCTAACACGGGACGCGCTTTCTTCGTTCCGAACTTCAGAAACGCCTGAAGGACAGGATCATGGCACCTTCATCGGTGCAATTGCGATGATTCTGTCCTTCAGATGACGCATTGTCTTTTAAAGCTTTTTACCTCCTCCGCAAGAACAGCCGGACTCCGGCAAACCGTCTCTGATCATCTGTAACGGTTGCACTTCCCTGACCTTGAAACATCCTTTTTCCCGGAATAGCTTCAGTATGAACCTGCTGTTGCTAGCTGCTTCATACTTTTTTAAATCAAGCAAATACTTTGTTTTGTAAAGTTCTTTGTGCAAAACCAAACAGCAAAGAAATAGGATCGCTATCTGAAGCGACACGCACAGCATTTCACACCCTTTCGAAATCGATGAAGCCGCGATCGACGTCCGCCAGCACGAGCTTGACCTTGATTTTCTGGCCGACTTTGATTTTCCCGACGTTCCTCACCAGCCGCCCCTCGACTGGCGGCGTGAATATCCGCACCCACGAACCCTTTTCCGAGTGGCCGGAGACGATGGCGTCAAAATGGTGACCGATCATGCTCTGCATCAGTAACGCAGCTTCGGATTTGCGCACGCGCCGCTCCACCTTGCGGGCCGCATCCTCCTGGCGCGTGCAGTGTACCGCGAGATACTCCAGCTCGTCGATGCCGTAGGGCGGCGGACTGTTCGTCAGAAATGCCTTGGTCATTCTCAGGGTGATCAGGTCGGGATAGCGCCTGTTCGGAGCTGTCGAGTGGGTATAGTCGCGCTCGGCAAGGCCGAAATGGCCAATCGGCTCCTGCCCCGGGAACTCCACGACATACTCTCCCGACCCCATGAGCTTGATGATGGTCAGGGAGAGATCGGGGAAACGGAGCGGGTCTTCCTTGAACCTCAATGCGAGGAAGCTTTCAAGCGCCTTTCCGTCAGGTGCGCCGGGCAAGGCGTAACCGTACTCGCTCGCCACGTTGACAATGCGCCGCCACCGTTCAGGCGACTTGACGACGCGGCGAATCGAGGCGACGCCCTTTTCTGCCAGAAAATTTGCGGTGCAGGTGTTGGTGGAGATCATGAACTCCTCGATGAGCTGCCGCGCCCGGTTCTTCTCCTGTTCCTTGATATCAACGACGCGATCTCCCTCGAAAACGGCGCGCGGCTGGAAGGTCTCGAACTCCAGCGAACCTTTTGCGTGCCTGCGTAGCCGCAGCTTCTGCGCTACCTGATCCTGATGCCGCAACTGCTGATCCATGCCCGGCACCGCCCGGGCCGCCGGAGGCAGCTCGCCGTTGCCCTCGAGCCAGGCGGCGACGGAATCGTACGCGAGCTTCGCCTTGTTGCGCACCCAGGCACGCTCGACTGTGGAGGTGATCAGTTCGCCATCCGCTCCGATCTTCATGATGGTGACGATAGCAAGCCGGTTCTCGTTGGCATTGAGGGAGGTGAGATCGGTAGAGAGGCGCAGAGGGAGCATGGGAAACACTTTCGCCGAGGTATAGACCGAGGTGGTGTTTATCCAGGCGTGTTTATCGATTGGCGAGCCTTTTTTCACCAGGGTATCGACGTCGGCGATGGCCACGTAGATGATGATTGACGAATCCTCCTGCACTTCACAGGCGGTAAGCTGGTCGAGATCGCGCGAGTCGTCGTTATCGATCGAGCACCAGAGCAGTGACGTGAGATCGAGAATTTCCGAGCCATTCTCCTTGCCCGGCCCGTCAATCGACTCCAGCTGATGCTCCGCCTCCAGTGAAAAATCCGGCTCCAGACCGTTCAGCAGCATGACGCCAACCGCAATTTTAACGATATCGGCTTTCCCCTTTTTCCTGCTCATACGCCTCTCCTTTACTGATAGATAAGTTTCTCAAGCAAAACCGAACCAGAGCGCTAGCGCCCTGTTGACCGCCATCATTTTGGTATCGTCGAGAAGACCGATAACCTTGCCGATCTTTTCCGACGGCACCGCCTGAGCTTTGTCAATCATGATCCGGGACGGCTTCAGCAAGCCATTCTGTGCCTCTGGCTCGACATCGATCCGGAAAAAGGGCGTCGAACGCAAGTCACTGATTATCGGCAACACCGTTACGGAGGGATGTTCCGGAAAATAATCGGATAGAACAACCACTGCTGGCCGTAGCTTCCCGTCATTGCCCTGCAAGGCAATCGTGACCACCGATCCCCTTTTCATGCGTTCCAGCCTTCGCGATCTGCTGCTTCTTCAAGGAAGGCGTAGTCCATAACCTCAGCGATCGTGCCGCCAAACCATCATACCTATAAGCGACAGATTCATCTGTGACACATACCAGCCCAAACCATACCGAAGCACCGATAGTCTCTTTTCTCGTGATTCCTGCCTGATCCTCACGATTGACAATACATCGAGCTGAACTGTTGTAACCCGTATTCTGTTCTGGTTCTTCATTATTCAACAAAGCATCCGGCAACAGACCGATACTGCCTTCCAAGAGCAGGCGACGAGCTGCTCTCGTACCAGGTCACAGCATCAGATTGGCGGGAAATTCATCAGAAAAATTCATCCGCATCTCGATTTATCAAGCCATCAGGAATGCTGACTGAACCTGTTTAGAATCGCAAAAAAAGGCGACAGCCCGATGGTAATCGTCAAACTTATCTGCTCAGGCTTCCCGTATCAGCGCTTGTCAACCATGGCACATAATGACTTTATCGTCCAGAAAACCACAATCAAAAAAGCCAATACTGCAACAGCATTAAGACTCTATGATGGGTTTTAAAACCGAAAAACACAAGCGTAGAAAAAAAACTAAACACTAAATCATCTTACATTCAAAACAGAAATAAAATATGCGCTATGAACTTAGTTACAGCTTAAAATATTACTCTTAAATATTTTTACCATCAATATAAACCAAATCAAAAGACCAAATAGCAATCACAAAAACATCAGATAGATAAAATCCAATAAAAAAGTAATTCTAGACATTAAATACATATACAAAAGACCATAAATCTGAATATAATAACCAATAAAAAACAATTAAGACAAGATAAAATAAACTAAAAAATATAATAAATATATTATAAGATAAAATAATTTAAGTTATTCAATTTAAATACTTTATCATAACACAAATAACAACCAAATTTTATATGAATATTCAAATTAATGCCAGACATTATGATTACTCATAAAAAAATATACTCATCACTATTGAACACCAAATCAAGACTCAACTTTAAAGATACAGTGCAAAGTGGTCAAAGCTTTAGGTGGAATCTAAACGAGACACTAAAGAGCTATTACTCTTCAGTAATATACAACTCTATTATTTTTATATGTGAGATTAATTCTGAAATGATTGAAGTACTCTGCACCGATCAAGAGCTTTCCGGTAAACCAATCAATGAATTTTTAAAACACCTTTTCTCTCTTGATTTTCAAGAGGAAACCGTATTCTCATCAAGGTTTCAACAGGAATTCCCCGAAGTCTGGAACCTGGTTCAGTCGTACCGCTCCGTCCGGGTCATGCGGCAGGACCCTTTTGAAATAATGGTCACCTTCATGTGCGCCCAGGGCATAGGCATGCACCTGATCCGTCGCCAGGTTTCGATGATCGCCGAACGGTATGGCCAAAAGATTATGCTGGAGTTGCCAGAAGGCAACTTGACGTTTCACAGCTTTCCTCCCCCGCAAGCTCTTGCGTCTGCGGACCCGAATGAACTGGCAGTATGCACGAATAACAACCGGATAAGGGCGGCAAACATCATCGCTATGGCACGCTCTTTCGAGTCAGGCAAACTGGCTCTGGCGTGCGTCGATTCGGGCAAATGCGATCTCGAAACGCTTCGCGAAACCTTGTGCGTGCACAGCGGAATCGGCCTGAAAATCGCCGACTGCATCGCCCTTTTCGGGCTTGGACGGTTCGACGCCTTCCCGATTGACACGCATGTCAAACAGTACCTCTGGGAGTGGTTCGGCATCGAAGAGGCCCGCCACAGCCTGACAGAAAAGAACTACCGCATCCTCCAGGAAAAGGCGCGCGCCATCCTCGGAGCCGAGTATGCGGGGTACGCCGGACACATTTTGTTTCACTGCTGGAGAAAAGAGGTCAAAAAGATGAAAGCGTTTTGAGGGCACGTTGTAATGGCATCGCTGGTTAGGTTTAAGAGTTTGTTTCTGTCAACCCTTTCCCCCCCCCCCCACGAACCATGAAAAAAGTGCTTGTCGCCGGTTCGACCGGCTATATCGGGAGCCATGTGGTGCAGGAGTTCAAGAATCGCGGCTACTGGGTACGCGCGCTGGCGCGTGATCCGGAAAAAGCCAAAAAGCCAGGCCCGCATCTCGAACCGGTCGTTGCCGACCTTGCTGACGAACTCTTTACCGCTGACGCCACAAAACCGGAGAACCTCGCCGGTGTGTGCGACGGCATCGAAATCGTGTTTTCATCACTCGGCATGACCCGGCCCGATTTCGTGCATTCGAGCTTCGATGTCGATTACAAGGCGAACCTGAACATCATGCGCGAGGCGATGAAGGCGAAGGTGAGAAAGTTCGTCTACATCTCGGTGTTCAATGCGCAGAAGATGATGGAGATCGAGAACATCCAGGCGCACGAGAAGTTCGTGGACGAATTGCGGGCCTCGGGGCTGGAGTATGCGGTCGTGCGTCCCACGGGCTATTTCTCCGACATGGCGCAGTTTCTGAACATGGCGCGCAACGGCTTCATGTTCTCGCTCGGCGATGGCCAGACGCGCTCGAACCCCATCCACGGCGCCGATCTGGCCAAGGTGTGCGTCGATGCTGCAGAAGGTGACGCCAAAGAGATCGACGCAGGCGGGCCGGAGATTTTCACCTACAGGCAGGTAGCCATGATGGCCGCCGACGTGGTCAAAAAACAGCCATTCAACATCGAGCTGCCGACATGGCTGGCCGACGGTATTGCCGCCGTCACGGGCGTCATCAACCGGGACATCCACGACATAGCGCTCTTCGCCGCCACGGTCAGCAAGAACGATACCGTGGCCCCGCAGTACGGCACGCACCGCCTGCGCGAGTTCTTCGAGGAGATGGCCGCGAAAGGCAGTTGAGAATTGAGAATGAAAAGATAACTCATTTATGTCGGGACGGTTTTGAGACCGTCCCGATACCGAATCAAGGCCTGCCCGATCAATGCCCATCGGGGACAATATCCCTTCCAAATCCGGCAAACTTCTGCTAAAATGCTTTTCTGCTCAATACCCGCGGAATCGCTTGTCTGGCATACTGCGCCCGCCGTCAGCCTTTTCGGGCGTTATAAATCTGTCCGCCCATGCGAGCGTAGAGCTGCAACACATCGCGAGCCGTATCCCGCTCCACACCGGTGGTAACGCGAATGCCTCGGGCTTCGAGTTCCTCTATCCATTTTTCCGGTTTTGGCCCCTCGTCGAATCCAATTGCCCGAGCATCCTCGGAAAGCGCCCCGGTCGCCAGGTGCCGAACGCCCGACCAGAGTACTGCGCCGAAACACATCACGCACGGCTCGGTGCTCGTCACCAGCTCATGCGCAGGCATACCGAAGCCGCCAAGATCGTACGCGCCGAGTTTCATTTGCGCGAGCACAATGGCGACCATTTCAGCATGGAGGATTGATGAGTTCTGAGTGAGCACCAGATTGACGCCAAGCGAGACAAGCCTTCCCGACTCGATCTCAAACACCGCAGCCGCAAACGGCCCGCCGCTCACCTCCTCGACACTTTTCCGCGACGCCCCGACGACAAACCGCATCCGCGCTTCGAGCGAAGCTGACGGCTGGTAAGTGCCGCAATAGCTCTCCAGCCATTCGGGGAGTGAAAAGCGTATGTGGCTGGGTTGGTAGGACATGTGCGTTTTCGGAGTTCTACGGCTTAGCTATTACGACTTTATTATTCAGTTCGGCTAAGGGTTAAATAATGATTTCAATTTATTCATGAACTCATGCACATCTTCATGAATTTCTTCCTCTTTCATATTCAAGGCAATCTCCTCTCGTTTCATATTCAAGGCAATCTCCTCTCGCAAAACCTGTATCGATGGATTATTTTTACTTAATTGATGAAACAATTTACTTAATTGATGAAACAAAGAATCATCTCTTTCAAATAACAGCTTCTTGCCATCAACAATTTTGAATACTTCGGCAGACACATTTTTCCAGCTTTGTTTTTTTGGCAATACAAGGTTTTGAGATTCAAAATAGTCGTCTATTAAACGTAATACTGGCTCCAAGAACAAATCTCCTTCAGGTAATCCGATCTTTTCTGAAGCAACTCGCTTCCAAACATCAGGAACAAAAAGATAATTCTCGATATTTTTTCTTTGCCACTCATACAAAACCTCATTGTCTTTCTGCGGATGATAGTCCTCGCTTTCGTCGTAATCAAGAAGAATGATCCTCTGAAGCTTGGGGACAATCTGCTTTAATGCCTCAAAATGCTTATCAGCAAACTTTTTCATCTTCTGCTTGTCCCCGCCACTCATAGCCTTGAAACAGACTTTATCTATAACTTCATCGGCACCACATGCTGAAGACCATGCTCTTATTATTCGCTCATCGCTTTCGCCTTCTACATACACAATATAGGGGTAAGCCAAAGTTCTCACAATGTCTTCATTTGAAACTTCAGCCATTGCCCGAATCACTTTTGGGACAGATTCTATTCTTTCAGGTTCTTGACCCATAAGAGAAATGATCTGGCTTGCATCGACCCCTTTGGCAAACTCTTCCGCGTGAGTAGCAATAAGAAACTGGATACTTTTTTCTTGAGACTTTCGCTTGAAATAGTCCAGAATTTCGCGCTGCAAATTGACATGAAGATGGGCGTCTGGTTCATCAAGAAGTATTACTGTCGGATTATAACCATATAAAAAGGCCAGCAAAGTCAAGGTCTGGTGAAAACCACTTCCCCCAGAAATTATATCAAACTCTTTTCCATTTTGACGATATTCAACTTTGATATGAACATCTCTCTCTTTATCATAAACAGGTTCGCATATTTCAACAGAGAACCACTTTTTTACAATGCTTGCCAATTCACCCCAATCATCGCCTCGCTCTTCATCACGTTTTACTTTATAGAGCAAATTTCTCAAAACACTACCCGGCTGACCCTTTCCTACTTGCTGTCGAATAGGCGCGATATCCAACCACTTCTCCATAGGGTCTAATCCCGAAAATGGCGGAACATAGGCAATTCTTGGCAAAATATCCTCTAATTCCCTGAATCGCCCCCAACCCCCTTCCGGAATTGCATAAATGGTTTGCGGAGACTGATAACGTAAATCTATACCAAACTCTTCTCTTTTGTTAGCTGATACTTTCCACTCAACTATAATTTGAATAAGAATAAACTTCTGTTTTTTCTTCCCCTCTTCAAAAGGATACTCGCGATCAGTCTTATTTCTCCACAACAAGTTAAATTCTGGAACAGGCAATGCAGTAAAATTTGGCAGAACAATCTGAATTCCTTTGGTACCGCTTCTGTTTGAACGATGAAACTCATCTATACAATATTGCCAGATAGCTATAGCCTGCAATACTGTACTTTTTCCACTATTATTTCGTCCGACCAGCAGATCAAACTCTGTAAACTCATAGGTTTGTTCTTGAACATTCTTGAAATTTCTGAGTGTTAATCGAGTAATCATTTTACACACTCCTTATAACATTTATTTATCAAATAAAGGTAACATCCTCATGCTCTTTTTCCCTAATCGCTCATCAACATTCCCAGAGTTTACCTTCACAGTGAACAGTAACTGTCACATACATCAGCATGTCATTATATACCAAATAGTTACGCTATCGACAAATACAAAGATCGCGACCGGCAATCGGTATTTGAACGCGAAAGAGGCCGACTCCCCTATCCCTTCCACAATCTTGACGCCGCGTTTCAACATGGCTGGCGTTTTTTGTATTTTGAATTTTTTCAGCTTCACCTAACGGCTTGCCTTTCATGAAGAAATCTCCGTTGGCCATTCTGTTCCTGACAGTTCTGCTCGATCTGATCGGCTTCGGTATCGTACTGCCGCTGCTGCCGACCTACGCCAAGGAGCTTGGCGCGTCGCCCTTCATGATCGGCCTGATCGCGTCGATCTACTCGACGATGCAGTTCATCTTTTCGCCGATCTGGGGCAAGCTGAGCGACAAGATCGGACGGCGTCCGGTGATGCTGTCGAGCATCTTTCTGACCTTGGTCTCTTACGTCTTCTTCTCGAAGGCGGTCACCATTCCACTACTGATTCTTGCCCGTTCGCTCTCCGGCATCGGCTCGGCCAACATCGCTGCGGCGCAGGCGGCCATCACCGACGTGACCGACTCGAAAAGCCGTTCCGGCGCGATGGGCATGCTCGGCGCGGCCTTCGGCATCGGCTTCATCATCGGCCCGCTCGTCGGCGGCGTCCTGATGACCAACTTCGGCATCTCGATGGTCGGTCTGTTCGCCGCCGGACTCAACTTCATCAACTTCACCCTGGCACTCTTCCTGCTGAACGAAACCAATCCTCACACCGAGGGCTTCCTGTCGCTTTTCAGAAAAAACCCGGAATCGGTGGTTCATACCAACAACTCGCTGTTCGCCTCGCTCGCCCACAAAAGCAGCGCCTACGCCGACAAGATTCACGAGGTCTTCAGCTCGCGCCCCGTCGCGCTGTTGATGATTATAAACTTCATCTATACGCTGGCTATCGTGAACATGCAGGTCTCGGCCATTCTTCTCTGGAGCGATGTCTATCATGCCACCGAGCAGCAGGTCGGCTATCTGTTCGCCTACGTAGGTTTCTTTACCGTTATCGTGCAAGGGGTGATGCTGCCGAAGATGACCCGCAACTATGGAGAACACAAGCTGATGGTTTTGGGTCACATCACCTCGTTCATTGGCGTGTTTTTCATTCCGTTCATCCCGGTCACCTCGCTCTTCACGGTCGGCCTCGCCATCCTGCTCTTCTTCGCCATCGGCACCAGCCTGGTCAATCCGCTCAACATTTCAATGATCTCGCTTTACAGCTACAAGCAGAAGCAGGGGCAGATCATGGGGTTCGCGCAGTCGGTCAACGCACTGGCCCGAATCCTCGGCCCGTTCAGCGGCAGCATTCTGTACGGATATGACCACCGCATGCCGTACTACGTGGCCGGTGCGCTGACCGTGGTCGGCACGTTCATTTCGATGACCCTGTTCAAGTATGAAATCGAGGCTTTCGAGCCGACTACGGAAATGGCTGAATAAACTCCCTGAATTGAAAAGGAGAACCCTATGCGCATAGGCGTTGCTGGCGTCGGCAAGCTCGGCGAGTTCCATACCAACCTGTTGAAGCAGATTGCAGCCGAAGCTTCGGACGTTGAGTTTTCCGGCGTGTTCGACCTGAACCCCGAGCGGTTGCAGGAGATCGGCAAAAAATACGGTGTCGCGTGTTTCTCGACGCTGGAGGAACTGGCCGCTTCGTGCGACGCCGCCGTCATCGCGACAACGACCAGCTCGCACTACGCCATCGCAAGGCAGCTTCTCGAAGCGAGGCTGCACCTCTTCATCGAGAAACCGATCACGGCGACGCTGGAAGAAGCCGACAAGCTGATCCGCATCGAGCAGGAGAAGGGACTGACCATCCAGGTAGGTCACATCGAGCGCTTCAACCCGGCGCTGCTGGCGGTCGAGCCGTATATCGGCGAGCCGATGTACATCCAGGCCGAGCGCCTGAGCGGCTTTTCGCGCCGCGTGACCGACGTATCGGTGGTACTCGATCTGATGATTCACGATATCGACCTCGTGCTCTCGCTTATCAAGTCCGACATCCGCAGCATCGCGGCCTCGGGCGTGAAGGTCTTCTCGAACGAGCTGGACATGGCAACGGCGCGCATCGAGTTCGAGAACGGGGCCATCGCCAACGTGACGGCAAGCCGGCTGAGCCGCAGCAAACTCCGCAAAATGCGCTTTTTCACTCGCAACCCGAAAAGCTATGCCTCGCTCGACTTCACCAGCGGCAAGTCGGAGGTGTTTCGGCTGGTTCCGCCCGACCAGCTCTCTTCGAAAAACCCGATCAAAAATTTCGCGACAAAAAAAATTCTCGAACAGTTCGGGGAAATTCAGGAGTCACTGAAGGAGATGGCGCTCGATTACGTCAGCCCCGATGTCCCGAAAATCAACGCGCTGAAAGAAGAGCTCGAACAGTTCATCGATGCCATCCGCAAAGGTAAGCCGGCGAAAGTCACCTCCGAAGAGGGACGCCGCGCGTTGATGGTGGCCGGAAAAATCACCGATGAAATCCGGAATAATACGGCAGACCTTGACTGAATCCCGACCAGACGAATACGATACCGACGACCGAATGCTGACAAGAACACACGAAGCCATTCCTGAAATCATGTACAGAATCGGAGACCTCGCCGACGAGACGGGACTCCCCTGCTATATCGTGGGCGGCTACGTCCGCGACCTCATCATGCAGCGTCCCTGCACCGATATCGATATTATGGTCATCGGCGAGCCAGTGCCCTTCGCCCACGCCCTTGCCGAAAAGCTCGGGGGGCGGAACTTCGTGCTCTTCGAGCGATTCCGCACCGCGCAGCTCGAACTGGATGACCCGAAAGCAGGAACGTTCAAACTTGAAATCGTCGGCGCACGCAAGGAGAGCTACAACCCCGAATCGCGCAAGCCGATCACCAGCATCGGCACGCTGGAGGACGACCTGTCACGCCGGGACTTCACGATAAACGCCCTCGCCTTGCGACTGAACCGCAAAGAGCGTGGCGAAGTGGTCGATTTGTTCGACGGGCAGCGACACATCCGCGAAAAACTGCTCAAGACGCCGCTCGATCCGGAACAAACGTTCTCCGACGACCCGCTCCGCATGATGCGCGCCGCCCGCTTCGCCTGCCAGCTCGACTTCCAGCTTGACGAAGCGACTCTTACAGCGATGAGCACCATGAGCAGCCGGATCCAGATCGTCTCGCGCGAGCGCGTCAGCCACGAGTTTTTCAAGATCATGGAGGCGCGAAAACCCTCGATAGGCTTGAAAATTCTTTACTCGACCGGCCTGTTGAAGGAGATCATCCCCGAGCTGACCGTCATGGCGGGCATCGAGCAGGTGGACGGCCTTGGGCACAAAGATACGCTGTTCCACACGTTTCAGGTGGTGGACAACCTCGCGGAGCACTCCGACAAGCTCTGGCTGCGGGTCAGCGCCCTCTTCCACGACATCGCCAAGCCAGTCACAAAGCGCTTTCATCCTGGCTCGGGCTGGACCTTCCACGGCCATGAAGCTGTGGGCGTCAAAATCGTGGCGCGCATCTTCCGCGCGATGAAGTGGCCGCTGGAGCCGATGGAGTACGTGCAGAAGATGGTGCGGCTGCACCATCGCCCGATTCCGCTCTCGAAGGAGGAGATCACCGACTCGGCGGTGCGCCGCCTGATGTTCGACGCCGGACCAGACCTCGACGACCTGATGACACTCTGCCGCGCAGACGTGACCAGCAAGAACCCGCGCAAGGTGCAGCGCATCATGAAGAACTTCAGCAACGTCGAAGCGAAAATCGCCGAGGTTGGCGAAAAGGATCTGCTCGCCAAATGGCGTCCACCGGTCAGCGGCACCGACATCATGGAGCTGCTCAACCTCCCGCAGGGGCGGACGGTCGGCATCATCAAATCGCGTATGGAGAATGCCATCATCGACGGCGACATTCCCTACGACCGGCAGGCTGCGCTTGATTACATTCAGCAAGTGTACCGCGAAATGCAGGAAAAAGGCGAAGCATGAACGCTTTTTCGCTCTTCTCCTTGCAGGCCATCTTCTCCATGCCTTTGAAAGGCCAAGAACTATATTCATTACTACCGGAAGCTTAAAACCAAAACCGAACCACAGTGATACCACGTTACTCGCCGAAAGACATCTCGGCAATCTGGAGCGATGAAGCCAAATTCGAACGCTGGCTGCAACTCGAAATCGCTGCCGTCGAGGCACGCATGGAAGCCGGCATCGTTCCGGCGGACGCCCTTGCGACCATTAAAGAAAAAGCCAGGTTCAACGTCGAAGAGATTCTTATCATTGAAAACGAGACGAAGCACGACGTCATTGCCTTTCTAACCAACGTCGCCGGCTACGTCGGCCCCGAATCACGTTACATCCACGAGGGTCTCACCTCTTCGGACGTGGTCGATACCTGCCTGGCGATGCAGATGCGCGATGCGGGCAAGATCATCGTGGCTGACATCGAGTCGCTTATCGAGGTGCTCGGCAAAAAGGCCGTCGAACACAAATACACCCTTCAGATGGGCCGCACGCACGGCATTCACGCCGAGCCGACCACGTTCGGCCTGAAGCTGTTGCTCTGGTACGAGGAGATGAAGCGCAACCTCGAACGCATGAAGCGCGCGCTCGAAACCGTCTCGGTCGGTAAAATTTCCGGCGCGGTCGGCACCTACCAGCATCTGTCACCGGACATCGAGGCCGCCGTCTGCCAGAAGCTTGGCCTGAAGCCCTCGTCGATCTCGACGCAGATTCTCCAGCGCGACCGACACGCCGAATACGCCACGACGCTCGCCATCGTCGCCTCGTCCATCGAGAAGTTCTCGACCGAACTGCGCCACCTGCAACGCACCGAGGTTCGCGAAACCGAGGAGTTTTTCAGCAAGGGCCAGAAAGGCAGCTCCGCCATGCCGCACAAGCGCAACCCGATCACCTTTGAGCGCCTCACCGGCTTGGCTCGCGTGGTGCGCTCCAACTCCATCGCCGCCATGGAGAACGTCGCCCTCTGGCACGAACGCGACATTTCGCACTCCTCGGTCGAGCGCGTCATCATGCCCGACTCGACCATCGCGCTGGTTTATATGCTGCGCACCTTCCGTGATTCGATCGAGACCTTGCTCGTCTATCCGGAGCGCATGAAGCAAAACTTCGACACCTCCTACGGCCTGACCCTCTCGCAGACGCTGCTGCTCGCCCTCACCGGCAAGGGACTCACCCGTGAAGACGCCTACCGCCTCGTGCAGCGCAACGCCATGAAAAGCTGGGAGGAGAAAATCCAGCTCAAGGAGCTGGTGATTCACGACCCGGAAATCCTCGAACACATCAGCGCAGAAGAGATCAACCAGCTCTTCAGCCCGGAGACAATTCAGGACAAGCTCAAAAACAGCGTGGATATTATTTTCAAGCGCAACGGGCTGTGAGCTGAGGAAACTCAAAATTTTCACCCCCGGCTTGAAAGCCGGGGCAATGATAACTATAAGAGTGAGAATGTCTAAAGGGTTAAAACCCTTCTGAATGCAAGACACTGTGGACTGAAGTAAATGAGGATGAAAAAGGCAGGCCGGTTTTTTACCAGGCCTGCCTTTTTTGCGTTCAGAACATTTTGAGCTGATTGCTCTTGGGGAACTTCAAGCCATTGCGGAATTGGCGGTAACGGTTGATGAGCGCGTTGGTCGAGGCGTCATGGGTTTCGACCGGATCGACCGCATCGAACTCCGGCAGAATCGCCTTGGCGAGCTGCTTGCCGAGTTCCACACCCCACTGGTCGAACGAATTGATGTTCCAAACCACGCCCTGCACGAACACTTTGTGCTCGTAAAGCGCAATGAGGCTGCCCAGATTGAACGGGTTTAGCTCGTCGAGCACGATGGTGTTGGTCGGGCGGTTTCCGGGAAAAAGTTTGTGCGGCAGTAGTTTTTCGAGATCGCCACCCGACAGGCCCGCAGCTTCGAGTTCGGCGCGCGCTTCGGCCTCGCTCTTGCCCTTCATGAGCGCCTCGGATTGCGCGAAGCAGTTGGCAACCAACATGTCGTGATGCTCGCCGACCGGATTCTGGCTCTTGAGCGAAACGATGAAATCGACCGGAACAATCTCCGTGCCCTGGTGCAGCAGTTGGAAGAAGGCGTGCTGCGCGTTGGTGCCCGGCTCGCCCCAGATCACCGGCCCGGTGGCGTAGTCGACTTCGTGGCCCGCGCGGTCAACCCGCTTGCCGTTGCTCTCCATGTCGAGCTGCTGGAGATAGGCCGGAAAGCGGTGCAGGTACTGATCGTAGGGAATGATCGCCTGCGAGTGCGCTCCGAAAAAGTTGTTGTACCAGATGCCGAGCATGGCCAGAATCATCGGCATATTCTCTTCCAGCGGCGCGTTCAGGAAGTGCTCGTCCATCGCGTGCGCTCCGGCAAGCAGCTCACGGAAGCGGTCGAAACCGAGATAGAGCGCTATGGAAAGACCGATAGCCGACCAGAGCGAGTAGCGCCCGCCAACCCAGTCCCAGAAACGGAACATGTTGTCGGGGTCGATGCCAAACTCCTCGACCTTTTCGCGGTTGGTCGAAACGGCGACGAAGTGCTTCGCGACGTGATCCCGATTGCCCGCCTTGACCAGAAACCACGCTCTGGCGCTGACAGCGTTGGCAAGGGTTTCCTGTGTGGTGAAGGTCTTGGACGCGATGATAAAAAGCGTCGTTTCGGGATTCAACCCCCGGAGGGTTTCGACCAGATGGGAGCCATCGACGTTCGAGACGAAGTGTACCTTCAGCTTTCCGTGAGCGAAGGGTTTCAGGGCCTCGGTAACCATGAAAGGCCCGAGATCCGAGCCGCCGATGCCGATATTGACCACATCGGTGATCCGCTTTCCGGTATAGCCTTTCCACTCACCGGAAATAACCTTTTTGCAAAACGCTTTCATCTGGTCGAGCACATCCGAAACCTCGGAAGCGACATCGTTCCCATCAATCGTCATGGTGTATCCCGGCGGCCTTCGAAGAGCGGTATGAAGTACCGAGCGATGTTCGGTAAAATTGATCTGCTCCCCTTCAAACATCTGCCGACGCTTCTTCTCGATACCCGAACGGCGAACAAGATCCATGAGAAGCTCCATGGTGCGGGCGGAAATCCTGTTCTTGGAATAATCGAGATGAATGGCGTTGAATGAAAGCGAAAAGCGTTCATGCCGGTTCGGGTCGGTACTGAACAGATCGATCATCGCCTGGTGGCTGATATCCTGATAGTGTGACTCGAGGGCGCTCCATTCGGCACTGCGGGAAAGATACATGGTCAGCAGATCGTTAAAAGGTTAAACAATTATTCGTTATTGATTAGTAAGGAATATAACGCAATACCACTACACAACCGCCCGACGCCTGTTCGATCCTGTAGCTTTCGACAAACCGGTCTACAAACAACAAGCCTCGCCCGCCAAAAGCAGTAGCGTTTCGGCTTGAACAGATCACGGCGATGGCGCGCTCCGGGTGAAATCCTTCTCCACAGTCCTGGACTCGAACCTCCAGAAACCGCTCACCATCAATGTCTCCAGCCTCAAGCGTTATGGTGACCGGAAATGCGGCGTTGCCATGGTTACCATGCCTGACAGCGTTAACAAAAGCCTCATGGACGGTTAATTCGAGGTCCAGGATGAATGCGTCGCGGTATCCCTCAATGCGCGCAACAACGCCCAGAAAATGACGAAGCCTGGGAATCTCTTCGATCATCGAGGGCAGCGACAACCAGTAATAGCTCATAGCACTCAGAGCGCTACATCATGAAAAAGCCTGATTGCAAGGTACCGCGTTCCCTCGATGAGAGCAAACTCCGAACCCGCAACAAGACTTTATTTTTTTAGCATATCGACGAATTTAAACTAATTCATTCTTGCTTTTTTGTATTTTTTATTAAAATTTTATATTTAAAACATGCGATGAGTTAAAAAACTCACGCCATACAACACAGCTGACTTTATTTTTTTTATCAACCGTAACGGCTCCAGATCATGAAATCATTTCTGTCGAAATCCGGAGCGATTGCCGCTGGCCTCCTGCTGGCAGCGGCAACCTTCAGTCCGCCAATCCAGGCGGCAACTCCGACGCCTGATGCCGTCAATGCATTCGCCATCGACAACTTCTTCCTGTTCATCTGCGCCGTGCTGGTGCTGTTCATGCAGGCAGGCTTCGCGCTCGTTGAAACCGGACTGAACTCCGCCAAGAACGCCGTGAACATCTTGTTCAAGAACCTTATGGACATGGCGATCGGCGGTATCATTTACTATTTCGTCGGCTACGGCCTGATGTATCCTGGTGAAGCCTTCAGCGGAGGATTCTTCGGATTTGGCGGCCCTGGCATCAGCACGGCCATGCCTGAAATCGCAGGAGGCACGCTCTATCCGGCAGTTGACTTCCTGTTCCAGGTTGCCTTCGCCGCCACAGCCGCCACGATCGTCTCGGGCGCCGTTGCAGGAAGGATGCAGTTCAGGGCCTACCTGATCTATTCTGCGGTCATCTCGGCTGTTGTCTATCCCATCAGCGGCTTCTGGCTCTGGGGCGGCGGCTGGCTGAAAGCGCTCGGCTTCCATGACTTCGCCGGTTCGCTTCTGGTGCACGCGCTCGGTGGTTTTGCCGGTCTCGCTGGTGCCATCGTGCTCGGCCCACGTATCGGAAGGTTCAATGAAGACGGCACCCCGAACGCTATGCCTGGCCACAACCTGGCGCTCAGCACCCTGGGCGTGTTCATTCTCCTGATCGGCTGGTACGGCTTCAACCCCGGCAGCCAGCTTGCCATCGTTGGTGGCGACAACACGGCCGCCGTCATGAAGATCGCGGTCAACACCACTCTGGCGGCCTGCGCTGGTGCCGTGGTCGCCATGATCTTCGCCTGGGGCCTCTTCAAGAAACCTGACCTCACGATGGCGCTGAACGGTATGCTTGCCGGTCTGGTTGCCATCACGGCCAACTGCGATGTGGTCTCCTATAATGCATCGCTGATCATCGGCGCTGTTGGCGGTATCCTTGTCGTGCTCGGTATCATGCTGCTCGACAAGCTCCGGATTGATGACCCGGTCGGCGCATGGCCGGTGCATGGACTAAACGGCATCTGGGGCGGTGTGGCTGCCTGGATCTTCGGCGGTCAGCCGATGGTTGCCCAGCTTGTCGGCTCACTGGTTGTGCCGTTCTGGGGATTCGTCACCATGATGGTGCTGTTCCTGATCCTCAAGGCTATGGGTATCCTGCGCGTCCACAAGGATGAGGAGATGAAAGGCCTCGATATTTCAGAACATGAAGAAGAAGCTTATTATGGCTTCGATATCTACACAACCCAGTAAAGCATTTAAACGGAGCACAAGCAATGAAATACATCGTAGCAATGATACAGCCCCACAAGCTGCCGGACGTCAAGAAAAGCCTTGCCGCAGCGGGGATACGCAAGATGACCGTAACCAATGCTCTCGGATGCGGCGCGCAGGGCGGATACACCGAAATGTATCGCGGCATACCGAGCGAGGTGAACCTTCTCAAAAAGGTCAAGCTTGAAATCGCCGTCAACGAGGAGTTCGCTGACGCCACGGTCAAGGCGATCATCAAGGGCGCGAAAACCGGCGAGATAGGAGATGGGAAAATTTTTATCTTCGACCTCCCCGAGTGCATCCGAATCAGAACCGAGGAAAAGGGACACGCCGCCATCGGCTGATTTACACGATTGTTTGTTTACGGCGGCTCCCTGAAAAGCGGGGCCGCCATTCCAAACCACACAAACCATAACACCACAACAAAGGAGTTATTCTCGATGAAAAAGACAGCAAAACTGATTGCCCTCGCCGCAGTACTGTTCGCAGGGTTCGGTTCAACCAGCGCCAAGGCCGATGAAGGCTTCAAAATCGGTGCAGATGTCGTCAGCAGCTATGTCTGGAGAGGCGCAGAGATCGGTGATTCCCCAGCCATCCAGCCAAACCTTTCTTACACCTTCAAGAACGGTTTGAACGTCGGATTATGGGGTTCCTACGCGATCGAAAAAAACACCCCTCGCATAAACAACTCTGATTACCGTTACAAAGAGGTTGACCTCACCGTCAGTATGCCCGTCGGCCCTGTCACCTTCGCTGTTACCGACTACTATGTGCCTGTGGAGGGTGGAGAAACCAACACCTTTGATTTCGGCAAGGATAGCGCCAACACCGTCGAAGTCAGCGGTACCTACACCTACAAAAATGCCAGTTTGATGGCTGGGGTTTTCGTTGGCGGTAACGATTACGACAACGCATGGTATTGCGAGGCCAACTACAAGTTCTACGACAAAAACGGCTACACCGCCAAAGCAACTGCCGGTCTTGGTAACGAAGGCTACTATGGCGATGGAGAAGGCAAGAAACTCGCACTGGTCAACACCGGCATTTCGATCTCGAAGGATCGCTACACCGCATCCGCCATCTACAACCCGGATACCGAAAAATCTTACCTGGTCTTTATGGCCTCGTTCTGAGAGTGTGGTGTTTCCCGTTTCAAGGTTGGTTAGGTTAAAAGACAAAAACGACAAAGGGGCTCATCTGGGCCCCTTCGTCGTTTATAGCTATACCAGCTGTTCTGTTCCGAAAAACTTCAGATCGCCTTTTCATAGATCACGTACTCCTTGTACGGAACACCACCGATCACTTTGGCGAGCTTGCTCATCGCTTCGTTGGACTTGAGCACCCAGCTCATCTCGCTGGCGAACAGACCGTACTTTCCGCCATATTCAGAAATTCGCGCATTCATGATGCTGTCGATCCCCTTGTTGCGATACTCCGGCAGCACGCCCATCGTGATGGTGCGGAACATCGAAATGTTACGTTTGTACCAGAGGTATTTAACCAGACCCCACGGCGTGAAGGGATTGCCGTTGACGTGTTTGAGCGCCTGGTTGATGTCGGGCAGCGTCAGCGAAAAGCCGATGGCCTTGCCGTTTTTGTCCTCGACGAAATAGATGAAGTGCGGGTCGGCCAGCGGCTTGAGGCTCTTGGCCATGAATTCGAACTCCTTGTCGGTCATCGGCACGAAGCCCCAGTTCTTCTCCCACGCCTTGTTGTAAATCTCCCTGATCTTCTCCACTTCGCTATCATACTTCTTCATGTCCATGTCGCGAACGGTCAGACCTTCGCGCTTCAGCACATGCTGGGCGATGCGGCTCAGGCGACCGATGTCGATCATCTTCTGATCGATATACCAGGCAAGAAGCTCCTGACCGATCTTATGGCCGCTGTTCAGGCACAAGTCGTTGTAGTAAGGCGGGTTGTAAAGCATCAGAAACACCGGCGGGCTGTCGTAGCCTTTGGTAAGCATGCCGCACTGGTCGTTCATGGACGGGCTTACGGGCCCCCGCATCGTATCAAGACCTTTGCTTTTCAACCACATGGCAGCCGCTTCAAACAAAGCATCGGCCACTTTCTGGTCGTTCACACACTCGAAAAAACCCCAGAATCCAACCTTGTCCTGATGAACCTCGTTATGCCGGTGGTTGTGGATTGCAGCAATCGTACCAACCATGACACCATCCTTCCAGGCAGTGAACATCGCCAGATCGGCATGCTCATAGAGTGGATAGCGCTCGGTATCGAGGGTTTTCATGTAGTCCGAAATCACCGGTGGCACCCAGTTTCTGTTCAGCTCAGGATCTTTTCTGTACACCTTCCACGCAAACTTGATGAACTGTTTGCGCTCACGGCTGGTATTGACCCGCCTGATTTCGATGCTCATGATGGTTTGAATAGGGTAGTGACGTGGATTAAACAGCAGGAATCCCGTTACGAAAATGGACTCCTGCCATCCAATGTGGATCATTCAAATGCATGCCCCGGTTTCACACCCGCAGCCTTAAGGATCTTTGCAAGCGGGCAGAAGCCGGTAAACGCTGCCTGGAAAAGGTTTAATCCAACGAATCCGGTAAACCAGAGCCAGTTCTGGTTATGATAGATGGACAGCAGGACGCTGGCGATAACAAAAAATCCCGCAACTGCGTAGACAGCTTTATCGATGTTCATGGCAATGATGAAAGGTTATGGTTGATAAAAATTTTCGACGGCTGAGCCATCAGGCTTTCGAGCGAACCTGCTTCATGAATGCGGCTCCATCCCGAAGCATCCTCTCGGTCTCCTCCCAAGAGACGCACTCGTCGGTAATCGAGACGCCGTATTGCAGCTCTCTCGGATCGACCGGGAAAGGCTGGTTTCCAGAGAAGATATTGCTCTCGATCATGACCCCTACGATGCTGGTGTTGCCCTGCTCCTTCTGGGCAAGAATATCGGCCCAGACCTTGAGCTGATTACCACACTTCTTGCCGGAGTTAGCATGGCTGCAATCGACCAGCAGATGCGGAGTCAGGTCGGCCTTGCGCAACTGTTTTTCAGCATGGGCGATGCTGTCGGCATCGTAGTTCGGCTTGCTAGAGCCGCCGCGCAGCACGAGATGGCCAAACGGGTTCCCTTTGGTGGTGATGACGCTGCTGTGCCCGTCTTGGTCGATTCCGAGAAAACTGTGCTGGTGCATCGCCGACCGAATAGCGTCGATGGCCACCTGAAGGCGCCCATCGGTCGCGTTTTTAAAACCGACCGGCATTGACAGGCCACTGGCCATCTGGCGGTGAGTCTGTGACTCGATGGTACGCGCGCCAATGGCTGCCCAGCTGATCAGGTCAGCAACATATTGCGGCGAGATCGGATCGAGAAACTCCGTGGCTGCGGGCAGGCCCATTTCATTCAGCTCAATCAACAGCTTTCGGGCATGGAACAGGCCATGCTCGATATCGTAGGTATCGTTGAGATGAGGGTCGTTGATGAACCCTTTCCAGCCGATGGTCGTCCGTGGTTTCTCGAAATAAACCCTCATGACAATGCAGAACTCCGATTCGAGTTCTTTGCGCAAAGCAAAAAGGCGCGAGGCATAGTCACGAGCCGCCTTGATGTCGTGAATGGAGCATGGGCCGACGATGACCAGCATACGGCTGTCCTTGCCGGTCAGAATATTCTCAACTTCCTGCCTAGCCTTGTAGACCGTATCGGCAATATGCTCCGTTACGGGCAATTTTTCCTTCAGTGCCTTTGGCGAGCTAAGAGTAATGATTCTTGAAACTCGTAAATCCTGTAGTTGTTGCATTCGTAGTACTCAGAAAAATCGTCAATTAACTATGTCTGGAAGATAACAATTCAGCCAGAATAACGGGAAGCTGCGCGTGTAAATTCCTTATCACTCAGGCAAACCCACAAACAGGAAAACCTGCCACACCGGCAGGTTCTCCTGTTCCTCCAAATAGGCTATGAAAGAAAGGGGCCTGTTACTCCTTGGTAAAGTCGATGTTCAGCCAGCCACTGTCAAACGATGCTCCGGTTGACTCCATGCCGGCAAGGAAGATCGGAAGCGCGACGATCTTCTGGTAGTCGCCGATACGGATGGTCAGGTCATCACCGAGCTTCATGATCTTCGGCTCCAGACCCATGCTCTCCATGAATGGCAGCTTCACCCGAACCTTGTAGTGGCCGTCGGAGATTTTGGTGATGTTGATCGGATCCTCCCTGAAGAAGATATCGAGCGGGTTCTCGTCGCCGTAAACCTTCTCACCAACCTTGCGAAGCATCTCCAGACCGACCACCTCGTTGTTGAACAGCGGCACTTCGGCAACCGGAATCGGTGCGAAGGCGCTGTTGATCTGGTCGATATACTTCTGCTGGATGTTGCGCCACTGCTGGAAATACGGGTCGGGGCTCTGGTCGGGCATGACGCGGTTGATGGTGATTCTGTCAACCGTGATACCGTAGAGGTTCAGGTAGGTCAGTGCACGCATCGACTCCTTGATGACCATCTTCTCCGGGTTCATCACGAGGCGCATGGTGGTTTTGGTACCGTCTGCGAGCAGGTCGATGATGCCTTCAGTCGAAGAGAAGAGGTTGTCCACCTTTTCATAGACCTCTTCGGGAGCCACGAAATCATCGAGTTTCTTGACCTTCTTGGAGAGCGGACGAATCACCGGCTTGACCATGTACTTCTCGATGTTGCGGATCATCTTGATGAACCAGCCGAAGGTCTCCGGCAGCGACAGCAAGCGAAGGGTTTCGCCGGTCGGCGCACAGTCAACGACCAGAAGGTCGAAATCTTTCTGTTCTTCGTTATAGCGTTTGATGTAGGAAAGCGAGAACAGCTCCTCCATACCGGGAAGCACACCCATCTCTTCGGCGTAGACACCTTCAATGCCACGCGAGGCCATCAGGTGAGCGAAGTGCTCGCGAACCACATCCCAGTTCAGGTTGAGATCGCCGAAAACGCTCACTTCCTGTCCCCAGAGGTTCTCCGCGACCTTGACGGGCGAAGGGCCAAGCTCTATGTCGAGAGAGTCACCAAGGCTGTGGGCCGGGTCGGTCGACATGATGAGGGTCTTGTAACCCATATCTGCTGCTTTCAGGGCGGTTGCTGCTGCAACGGAAGTCTTGCCGACGCCTCCCTTACCGGTGAAAATGATATTACGCATACGCTGTGTTAAGTACCCTTTGTTGGTGGTTAAAGAAACTGGCCGTACCCCAGAAAAGACTGGACAAACGGTGCGCGCGAAAATTGAATGCTTAAGATAAAAAAAAACTTACAATGACAAGCAGAACAACTGGTCAAACCATCGCTGATTCTGGTCAGAATCGCCAACAGTCTGCAATCCCGTGAAGCGCATCTGTAATCTGTGATCTGTTATTTGCGTTTTTTCTTTGTCCCGCTCTTCTTACCGGCCTTTTTACCGCTCTTGCTTTTCTTGAGAACTTTGCTTTTGCCTGCAGCGTTGCTCGCCTTTGATTTCAGTCGGCCTTTTTTGCCCTTGAGTTTCGTGGCAGATGCGTTTCGGGAGAATCGCTCATTGACCACCTTGAATACCACCAGCCGCTGGCCCGGCCTCAGCTTTGCACTTTTCAGATTGTTCCAGTCAATAATCTGACTGACCGAACAGCCATATTTACGAGCAACGCTTGCGAGTGTCTCCCGTTTGCCAACCACGTGCGTCTTTTGGCCCCGGCCACTGCTAAACACCACATCCTGCCGGTCGTTCTCCTGAACCATGGCATACAGACGCTCCTTCTCTTCAACCATCTCCGGCTTGTACGCATAGATCTGCTGCTCCTTTTGCAGGAACAGCTGCACGTATTGTTTCGGAAGCCGGATCATGTTGGGGCTGGATGCAGGGGCAGGAATGAGGCCCGCTTTGTACTGGGGATTGAGGAATTTGAGGTCGTCCATTGAAACGCCAAGCGTCTCGTTGAGCTGCTCGAAGGTCAGCGCCTGCTTGACCGGAACCATGGCGGTCTCTGAGTAGAGGTATCCCGGCTGGGCGGGACGGATGTTGTGCTCGCGGTAGTAGTTCATGACGTACGTCACCGCGATGAAGGCCGGAACGTAACCCCGCGTCTCCTGCGGCAGGTATGGCCATATCTCCCAGTAATCGTGAGCGCCGCCAGCTCTTCTGATCGCCCGCTGCACATTGCCGGCTCCGGCATTGTAGGCCGCGAGAACGAGAAACCAGTCGCCAAACATGTCATACAGATCACGAAGATGCTGGCACGCCGCCACGGTCGCTTTTGTGGGGTCATAGCGATCCTCAATGAACGAAGAGGATTGCAATCCGTACATCCGGCCCGTACCACTCATGAACTGCCAGAGACCACGGGCGCCGGCCCGGGACACTGCCGTGGGGTTCAGTGCAGACTCCACGATGGCGAGGTACTTCATTTCAGGAGGGATATCGTACTGCCTGAACACTTCGTCAAAGAGCGGAAAATAGATATGCGTCAGGCCAAGCACCTTCGATACCATTTTCCTCTTGTCAACGGCATAAAGCCGAATAAAGCCTTTTACATGATCATTATAAACCAGATTGAAGCGGCTTTTGCTGGCGAGCGCAGCAATTCTTGACGCATAAACAGAGTCGCTAAACTGGGGGATGAACTCTTTGGGAAGATACCCGGCGGAGCCGCTCCTATCCGCCGAAGAAAACCGGTCATCCTGAAAATAGGTAGCCGTAACGAGGCTATCGAGCATTTCCGAAACACGTGAGGCTCGCACGTTCGAGGCGCTGTCGGGTTCCTCCGCACCAAACGATACGGAAGACAGAGCAACAACCTGCAAGGATATACAGACAAGAAAATGCCTGAGCGGTAAAAAGCTTTTCACAAGCCGGGCTGGGTTAACAGATGAGGTTGCGCTGGCACCCTCGGGTTTGAGACAGTAAAGTATAATTTGGAAACATAACCAGAGAGCACCATTAATACAAGGAGCCGCCGCAAAGAGACAAAAGAACAGATGAGCGCCCATCCATTAAAAGGAGTTCCGGAATCACCCCGCTCGAAAATCTCTCGGCAGCCCCTTCCCATACCAATGCATCATTCATCACTCATAATTTCATAATTTATTTCAATACCTGACCTTCCAGAGGAACAGTCCCGCCGCGTCGGCAGGCTTCAGCTTTGGCGGGCGATGGCCGCTTTCGAGCATCCGGGCGAACGCCCCTTCTTCGAGTCGGCCCATTCCAACCTCGATCATCCCGGCCACCAGAAAGCGCACCATGCTCCGCAGAAAGCGGTTCGCCTCGATGCGAAAAACGTGGAACCGACCGGAACGGTACCAGCGCGCTGCCGTAACCGTACAGAGCGTCCCGTACTGGTCGGGGGTCTCTTTCGAAAAGGCTGCGAAATCGTGCGTTCCGATGAGCATCAATGCGAGCCGGTTCATCGCGCCGACGTCCGGCTTGCCGTGCGAGCATCCGGCGAAGCGGCTGTCGATAGCTGAAGGATGTTCGAGCAAAAAGTAGCGGTACTCCCTCGACGTGGCACTAAAGCGGGCGTGAAACGACTCCGGTGCCTGCCGCATGGCGTTGATGCGGATCGTCGAGGGCAAAAGCGAATTGGCCGAGTATATCAGGCGGCCGAGCGGCATCGGCGAGCACGTCGCAAAGCTCGCTACCTGCCTGCGCGCGTGCACTCCACTGTCGGTTCGGCCTGCGCCATCGATGCTCACCGGTTCCTGCATGATGCGTTCGAGCACGCGCTCGATCTCGCCTTGCACGGTCACTACGTCACCCGGCTGCCGCTGCCACCCCGAATAGCCGGTGCCGTCATACTCGATCTGCATTTTGATGGTTCTTTTCGATCTCGCCATACTGCGTCACAAATGCCTTGATTGGTTCTGCATATCTTTTCCCGATAATACTTATCTTTAGCCTGATTTTTCGCTTCCATCGATTCAGAATATCTGACAGCTTGACCACACCAACTCTCGACAATCTCCTCGAATCGCTGGAATCGGCCAGGCGCCGCCAGCCCGCTGAACCATACGCTGTGCCGAACCTCTGGCGCGAAGGAGGTACTGGCGTTTCGATGGTCGATCCTTTCGACTATTTCATCGACACGATCAGCACGATCAAGGCATCGGCTACGGTCATGCCGGACACAACGGAGATGAGCGGCCAGAACTGGAGCGCATCGGCAACCGTGTACAACCTCTTCGTGAGGTACAACGCGGCCTTCGATCATGATCGTGACGGGCACATCCGCACGGAGCCGCTTCCATGCGGATTTCGCGAGACCGGAACGCTGCTCAAGGCCATCGCCATGCTGCCCTATATTAAGCGAATGGGCGTCAACACACTCTACCTGCTGCCGCTGACCAGCATCGGTAAAATCAACCGGAAAGGAGAACTCGGTTCTCCGTATGCGATCAAAAATCCATATGAGCTCGACGAAACGCTCGGCGAACCGGTGCTCGATCTGCCGCTGGAGATGCAGCTCAAAGCACTCGTCGAGGCGGCGCATCACCTTGGGATGCGGGTCGTGTTCGAGTTTGTCTTCCGCACGGCCTCCATTGACAGTGACTGGATCGGCGAGCATCCGGAGTGGTTCTACTGGCTCCGCAAGGAGGGCAACCTGGCGAGCTACGGTCCACCACATTTCGATCACGACACCCTCGCGAGAATCTATGAACAGGTGGACAAGCACGACTTCCACGAGCTGCCGGAACCGGACGAGGCGTATCGCAGCCGCTTCGCGCCAACGCCAGAAAAGATCACGCTTGGCGCGAACGGCTACATCGGCACGACAGCCGACGGCGGCAAGTGCGTCATCGCGAGCGCCTTCTCGGACTGGCCGCCGGACGACCGCCAGCCGCCATGGACCGACGTCACCTATTTGAAGCTGCACGATTCACCGCGCTTTAACTACATCGCGTACAACACGATACGGATGTACGACGAAGCGCTCGAACAGCCCGAGTTCCGCGCAATGAAGCTCTGGCGGGAGATTGCAGGCATCATTCCGCACTACCGCAAAGAGTTCGGCATCGACGGCGCGATGATCGACATGGGCCATGCCCTGCCGCCGGAACTGAAGGCATCCATCGTGGCTGAAGCTCGCAAAGATGCGCCAGAGTTTGCCTTCTGGGATGAAAACTTCGACCCGTCGCCGAAGCTGAAGGAGGAGGGGTTCAACGCCGTGTTCGGCTCGCTGCCGTTCGTCATTCACGACGTACAGTACATCAAGGGGCTGCTGAATTTCCTGAACCGCAACGGCGTGGCGATCCCGTTTTTCGCTACTGGCGAAAATCACAATACGCCGCGTGTGTGCCATACTCTTGCCGGACGTGAAGCTGGACGCCGCCGAGCACTCTTCCTCTTTACACTCGGTGCGGTGCTTCCGGCCATGCCGTTCATCCACTCCGGCATGGAAATTTGCGAGTGGCATCCGGTTAACCTCGGCCTGAACTTCACCGACGATGACCGGCAGCGCTTCCCCGCCGAAACACTGCCGCTCTTCGCGCCCGCCGCCTGCGATTGGGAGAACACCAACGGACTCGAACCGATCTGCGACGACATCCGCAAAGTACTCGACATCCGAAGCCGCCACTTCGACCTGATCCGATGCGGCGACATCGGCTCGATCGTCCAGCCCTACATCTCCGATCCGGCACTTTTAACCGTCATGCGCAAATCGGGTGGCAGAAATCTGCTATTCGCTGGCAACAGCAACTTCGAAGAGCCAGTCACCGGTACAATGGAGTTCGGGCAAAAGAAGATGGAGCTCGATGAGCTGATTTCCGGGCGAACGCTGATGGTTTCCGATCACAAGCTGATGCTCGATTTCGCGCCAGGCCAGTGTGTACTGTTCGAAATTCCGAGCGCGGACGAAGAGTAATTCCGACAGATTTTTTTCACTAAACCATTTAACTTATCATCATATCATGTCACTTCTTGTCATTGGATCCCTCGCTTTCGACGACATCGAAACTCCATTTGGCCGCTCTGACAACACCCTCGGCGGCTCATCGACCTACATCGCGCTTTCGGCGAGCTACTTCACCGACGAACCGATCAGGATGGTCGGCGTCGTAGGTTCCGATTTCGGCAAAGAGCACTTCGACCTGCTCCACGCCAAGAACATCGACACCAGAGGCATCCAGGTCATCGAGGATGGCAAGACCTTCCGCTGGGCTGGCCGCTATCATTATGACATGAACACCCGCGACACGCTCGACACGCAGTTGAACGTCTTCGCTGAGTTCGACCCCCATGTACCGCAGTACTACCGCGACTCCAAGTTTGTCTGTCTCGGCAATATCGATCCCGAGTTGCAGCTCAAGGTGCTCGACCAGATCGACGATCCGAAGCTGGTCGTGTGTGACACGATGAACTTCTGGATCGAGGGCAAGCCAGAAGAGCTGAAAAAGGTGCTTGCACGGGTCGATGTCTTCATCGTCAACGACAGCGAAGCTCGCCTGCTCTCCGGCGATCCAAATCTTGTCAAGACCGCACGCATTATCCGCGAAATGGGTCCGAAAACCCTCATCATCAAGAAGGGTGAGCATGGCGCGCTGCTCTTCACCGACAACGGCATCTTTGCCGCTCCGGCCTTCCCGCTCGAATCGATCTACGACCCGACCGGCGCGGGCGACACCTTCGCAGGCGGCTTCATCGGCCACCTTGCCCGCTGCGGCAACACCAGCGAAGCCGAAATGCGCAAAGCGGTGCTTTACGGCAGCGCCATGGCCAGCTTCTGCGTCGAGCAGTTCGGCCCCTATCGCTACAACGATCTCGACCTCCTCGAAGTGGACGACCGCTACCAGAGCTTCCTGGAACTGTCGCGCATCGAAGATTAATGTTGTTGGACAGTTCGAAGTAACTGCCCAATTATCATGTTGTAGGGGCATCCCGACAAGTCTCGATGCCCCTGCAGGTAACAACGCTATACTTCGTGGACAACCGCTGAAAAGACGCTCCGCCACCAAACCCAACACACGCCCATGGCACAACTCACCCCTCTGGACATCTCATTCATTGCGGGGTACCTGCTGTTGACCCTGCTGGTCGGCCTGTTCTTTTCGCGACGGGCTTCTGAAAACGTCGGCGAGTTCTTCCTGTCAGGCCGCAAGCTGCCGTGGTGGATCGCTGGCACCGGCATGGTTGCCACGACGTTCGCTGCCGATACGCCGCTTGCCGTCGCCGGATTTGTGGCCAAGAACGGCATCGCGGGCAACTGGGTGTGGTGGACGTTCGTTTCGGGCGGAATGCTCACCGTCTTCTTCTTCGCCCGGCTCTGGCGGCGGGCAAACATTCTGACCGACCTCGAATTCATCGAGCTGCGCTACAGCGGCAAGGCTGCGAGCTTTCTGCGCGGCTTCAAGGCGGTCTATTTTGGCCTCTTCATCAACGCGGTGATCATCGGGTGGGTAAACCTCGCCATGTTCAAGATCATCAAGATCATGATCCCCGGCCTCGACCCGCAGCTCACCATCGTGGGGCTGGTGATTTTCACGGCGATCTACTCCGGCATGTCGGGCCTCTGGGGCGTCTCAATCACCGACGCCGTGCAGTTCGTCATCGCGATGGCTGGGTGCATCATCCTCGCCGTGCTGGCGGTCAACTCGCCGCAGGTCACGGCGGCTGGCGGCCTCAAACAGGCGCTGCCGGACTGGATGTTCGACTTTTTCCCCTCGTTCTCCTCAACCGTCAACACATCGGCGACCGGAGCCTACGCCCTGCCCTTCACGGCCTTCGCGGCGATGGCGTTCGTGCAGTGGTGGGCGTCGTGGTATCCGGGCGCGGAGCCGGGCGGCGGCGGCTATATCGCCCAACGCATGATGAGCGCCAAGGACGAAAAAAACTCGCTGTTGGCGACGCTCTGGTTCACCATCGCGCACTATTGCGTTCGCCCGTGGCCGTGGATCGTGGTCGGTCTGGCGAGCCTCGTGATGTTCCCCAATCTTCCCGCTGGGCAGAAAGAGGACGGCTTCGTGCATGTCATGAATGCCGTGCTACCCGCCGGCTTGAAAGGCCTGCTCATCGCAGCCTTCATGGCAGCTTATATGTCCACCCTTTCGACCCATCTGAACTGGGGCACGAGCTACCTCATCAACGACCTCTACAAGCGCTTCATCAAGCGGGAGGCTGAACAGAACCACTACGTCTTGATGTCGCGGATCGTCACTGCGGTGACGGCTATCTTCGCGCTTTACATCACGTTCTACGTGCTGGAGACCATCACCGGCGCGTGGGAGTTCATCATTCAGTGCGGCGCGGGCACGGGCTTCGTGCTCATCATGCGCTGGTTCTGGTGGCGGCTCAACGCCTGGTCAGAGATCACTTCGATGGTCGCGCCGATCGTGGCCTACAGCTACATCAACCAGTTCACCACAATCGTCTTCCCCGAATCGATTTACATCATCGTCCTCTTCACGATTACCTGCACCCTTGCGGTCACCTGGCTCACCAAACCAACTGACCGCGAGAAGCTGCACGCCTTCTACCGCACCACCCGCGTTGGCGGCGCGCTCTGGAAACCGGTGGCCGACGAGATGCCCGACGTCAAGGGCGATACCGGTTTCCCCGCCCTCTTCGCCGACTGGTTTTTCGGCATCGTGCTGGTTTACGCCACACTGTTCGGCACCGGCAAGCTGATCTTCGGCGAACCGGTGGCCGCCGCGCTCTACTACGCCGCCGGCGCATTGGCAGGCGTGATGATCTACCGCGACCTGTCAAAGAGAAACTGGAAAACCTTCGATTGACGATGACCTCACACCGCAAACTCATCCTCGCCTCGCAATCGCCGCGACGCCGGGAATTGCTCGCCATGACGGGAATTCCGTTCGAGACCGCCTCGGTCGAGATCGACGAGACCTTCGATCCGGTGCTGACGGCCGAGGAAAATGTCATGGAAATCTCGAAGCAAAAGGCCGAAGCCGTGCTACGTAGTATCTCGGCGGATGAGGCCTGCGCGGTCGTGCTCGGCTCGGACACCACGGTGGTACTCGACGGCAAGCCGCTCGGCAAACCCGGCGACTTCGACCACGCTTTCGATATGCTCTCCACGCTGCAAGGCCGCAGCCACGAGGTACTGACCGGCTTCTGTATCCTGCACAACGGCAAGGCGATCACAGACTACGCCCGCACCATCGTCGAAATCGGCCCGATGACGCCTCGAGAGATCACCCGCTACATCGAAGTAATGAAACCCTTCGACAAAGCCGGATCGTACGGCATCCAGGATCCGCTTCTCGCCTGCTTCGTCACAGGCATCGACGGCTGCTACTACAACGTGGTCGGCCTGCCAGTCTCGAAGGTCTATGCTGCCCTCAAACCCCTTTTTCCCGCCGAAGGGTAACAATGAATACTAAACCGGTTCTCGTGATCCTCGGCCCGACCGCCTCTGGCAAAACGGAGCTGGCCTTCCGCATCGCCCGCCAGACCGGCGGCGAAATCATCTCGGCGGACTCGCGCCAGATCTATCGCGGCATGGACATCGGCACCGCCAAACCGCCGCGCTGGATGCTCGACGAGGTCAAACACCACTTCATCGACAAAAAAGAGATCGGCGAACCGTTCAGCGCAGGAGATTTTGCGGAGCAGGCTGCGGAAAAAATCCGGGAACTCCATCAACGCGGCATCACGCCAGTCGTTGCGGGCGGTTCGACGCTCTACCTCGAAGGCCTGCTCAAAGGCTTCGCCGAACTGCCACCAGCCGACCCGGAAATCCGGGCGCAGCTGACCCGCGAACTCGAACGCCACGGCGCGGAAGCGCTCTACCGCCGACTCGAAGCGCTTGATCCCGAACAGGCTAAAACGCTCGACCCAACCAAAACCCAGCGCCTTATCCGAAGCCTCGAAATCATCGAAATTTCGGGAACGACAGTCACGGCCCTGCAAAGCAAAACTCCCGGCCCGCCAACTGGAATCAACTTCACTGTCATCGGTCTCGACCTGCCCCGCGAACTGCTCTATGAGCGCATCAACCAGCGCACAAGCGCAATGATACAAGCCGGACTTGAAGCCGAAGCCCGTTATCTTTTCGACAAGTTTCGTGACGAATGGCGCAGCAAAAACCTCAACGCGCTCGCCACCGTCGGCTACCGCGAACTCTTCGAACACTTCGAGGAATTGCACGATCTCGACACCGCGGTTTCACTCATCGCCCAACACACCAGAAACTACGCCAAACGTCAGCTGACATTTTTCCGCAACAGGCTGGATGTCGAGTGGGTGAAAGCACCACTTGACGAGGCGGAAATCGAAGCACTTGTAGAGTTTTTTTCCACCAGACAAGACGATAGCGTTCCGCATTCTCCTATTGCTATTGCAAAAAAACAAAACGCTTAACCACTCCCCATCAGCGAGCAACCCACCCTCACCCACCTCAAACATTTTACGCCGTTGAAAAAAATTGATTTGAATGAATCGAATTTTGTACGATAATAGTGGAAGAGAGCCGTTCCGCATTCATCTTTCAACCATCCTTCAATGAATGCGGAGCCAAAAAGGTAGCACAAGTGCCTTTGATAGAATAAGTTACCGTATTTCTGCTGGAGTTTTTTATGAAACACTCCATATCGACCCGCAAGGAATTGACCATCCTCAAGCTTGAAGAGCCAATTTTCGATGTCCGTTACGCAGACTGTTTCAAGGCGACTATCGACAGCATGATCAGCACCGGTACCAGTAAAAACATTATTATCGATTTTTCGCAGGTCAAGGCTATCGATTCTTCAGGCATAGGCTCGATGCTCCTGGCCCATCAGCTCGCCAACAGCTCTGACGGGCTTGCCATTTTCGTCTCGCTCTGCCAGCAGATAAAAGACCTGCTTAAACTGGCCAATCTCGACAAGCAACTCTACATCTTCTCGTCGATCAATGAAGTCATGACGCTCATCGAGCCGGCATTGAAGGGTAAACGCGGCAGCCGGTCGCGGCAGCAGCCGGTTCAGGATGAGAGTATTGACGAAATCGGTGACGAACTTGAAATCCCTGACGAGGCCTTTGAAAGCGAAGCATACTGCGAAATCGAAGACGAAGCTGAAGCGATTGATGAACC
This sequence comes from Chlorobaculum tepidum TLS, assembly GCF_000006985.1. Taxonomy (NCBI): domain Bacteria; kingdom Pseudomonadati; phylum Chlorobiota; class Chlorobiia; order Chlorobiales; family Chlorobiaceae; genus Chlorobaculum; species Chlorobaculum tepidum. The sequence goes on along the minus strand of NC_002932.3, from coordinate 918,243 downwards.
TGAAGCGATTGATGAAAACGAAAAGCCCCACCAGAAAAAAAATCCATCCGCAACGGCTCCCACCAGAAAACGAGGCCGCCCAAAAAAGAATCCCGAGGCCGGCAAAACACCATTGAAAAGTTAAAACTCAAAGAACAGCGCCCATCCATCACTCTTGACATGATCTTGCCCTATCGGGCATCTTTTTGACATTTCGTCGTGCATACACTATTTTTTAAAGCAGTTAGTATCGGTCTCTCCATTTTGTGAAACAGAATGTTTCCTCGAAAACCAGAGCACTGCGCCATGCTTGACCACCTTTTCCAGCAAAAATTCGAGACACTCCTCGCTGCGGCAAACATCACCATCAACGGCAACAGGCCGTGGGACATCAGGGTGCATGATCGCCGGATGTTCAGAAAAACGATGCTTCAGGGAAATCTCGGTTTCGGAGAGTCCTACATGGAGGGCTGGTGGGATTGCGATGACCTCGAAGAGCTGTTTTACCGGATACTCTCGGCAGGCGTCGACCAACAGCTCGTCACACTTGCCTCGGCGCTGGAGTATCTTCAGGGTGCGCTGATAAACTTGCAAAAACCGGCGCGCGCCTTCACTGTTGGCAAGCACCATTACGACGCTGGCAACGACCTCTTTCGGGCGATGCTCGACCCGCTCATGATGTACAGTTGCGCCTACTGGCACGAAGCCGACAGCCTCGATGAAGCACAGCAAAACAAGCTTTGCCTGGTGTTCGAAAAGCTCGACCTCAAACCGGGGATGAAACTGCTCGATATTGGATGCGGCTGGGGCGGGGCCGCGAGGTTCGCCGCTGAACACTATGGCGTGCAGGTGGTTGGCATCACCGTATCGAAGGAACAGGCCAGCTTTGCCAGAGAGCTCTGCAAGGATTTCGACGTCGATATCCTGCTCATGGACTATCGCCAGCTCGAAGGCGAATTCGACCGGATCGTCTCGATCGGCATGATCGAACATGTCGGCTATAAAAACTACCGGACCTACTTTGATACCGCCCGACGCTGCCTCAAACCGGATGGACGGATGCTCGTACAGAGCATCGGCAGCAACGAGTCGGTTACAGGCACCGACCCGTGGATCGAGAAATATATCTTCCCGAACTCAATGCTTCCGTCACCCAGCCAGATTTCACGCGGTTTTGAAGGGCGGTTCGTACTTGAAGACTGGCACTCGTTCGGTTATGACTACGCCCTGACACTCAAAGCCTGGGAAAGCAACATAACCCGCAAATGGCCACAGATTGAAAAGCACTACGACAAAAAATTCTACCGCATGTGGCGCTACTATCTCCTGAGCTGTGCCGGAGCTTTCAGGGCACGCACGATCCAGCTCTGGCAGATATTGCTCACACCATCGGGCATCAAAGGCGAATGCTGCATCCCACACCAGCCAGTCAAACGGAAATTCAGGGATAGAGGAAACGATCCCGCGAAGCTGCATCGAATGCCCGCACCTGCGCTCGGACAGCGTCGAGAATTTCCGCGATCGGACGTTGCTGCTGAATCATAAGACGGTAACGATCGGTTCCTGCAAGCTGGTCAAAAAAGGCGGCGTGACGATACAGGCCGGTCTGCTCCGGCCAGAGCTTCTGCAGCGAGAGCAGGATTGCCGTGGAGGTCATGAACGGATCGAATCGCTCGCGATCGGTCACCTTCAGGCGGATTCCCTCGCACTCGACACCGGAGAATTTGCTCCTTTCGGGCGTGAAGGTCGTCCTATAGAATTTGACGCCGGGCAAGCGATAGGTTTCGAGTTCCCGGATGAGCGCTTTGCTGTCGATGAATGGCGCGCCAAACATTCGAAACGGCGCCTCGGTGCCACGCCCTTCGCTGACATCGGTTCCCTCCAGCATGACCGTAGCTGGATAGAGCAACAGGGTTTTGAAATCATGCAGGTTCGGCGACGGCGGACGGAAACAGAAGCCCGGAAGGTCGTCGGCAAACCTGTCTCGCCGGTATCCCTGCATCCGCACAATCTGCAACGACAGTCCCGGAAAACGGCGTTTCTGCAACCATCCGGCGATCTCTCCCACGCTCATGCCGTGGATGAACGGAAGCTCCGCCGCGCCAACGAACGACTCGAAGCGCGGCTCCAGCACGAAACCGCTCACCGGAATCGGCGCAAGGGGATTGGGGCGATCGAGTACCATGAAAACGATCCCGGCTTCGTTGCATGCCTCCATCGCGAGCTTCATGGTGGAAATGTAGGTGTAACAACGCACCCCCGCATCCTGAAGATCGAAAATGAGAACATCGATGGTTTTCAGAAGCGAAATATCAGGCTTCCGGGAGTTACCGTAAAGCGACCAGATTTTCAAACTGTCGCCAATCCCTGCATTGTCCACTTTCTTGCCAGCTTCGTAATCGAGCGAGAAGCCATGCTCGGGAGCCATCAGAAATTTCAGATCAACCCCGTTCCGAAGCAAAACCCGATATCCCGGCTCGCCGGAGCGCGAAACCGCTGCTGCATTGGTAATCATGCCGACTCGCTTGCCCTGAAGTTGGAAACACTTCTGCGCATCGAGCACATCGAGGCCGTATCTGAACGCCTCGGCTCGCGCAATGGAGGTTTTTACCAACAGGAGAAAAAAAAGCAGAAAAAAAAGAGGAGCTGTTCGCTTCATGAGGAAATGACCCTGAAGTTTTCGGCAGTTTGGCATCCTTCCTACAAGCCCTATAACGAAGAAGCTTTCGCGAAGGCAATATACCCCGCTCCTTAACAAAAAGCAGTGCTGCGGGCAAAAAAAAGACCGCACAACATGGCGCGGTCTTTTGCTGGTGGTGGGGACAGGACTTGAACCTGCAACCTTCGGGTTATGAGCCCGACGAGCTACCAATTGCTCCACCCCACGATGTAAAAGCTGCTTAATGTACGACTTTCATTGTAAAAAACAAATGGTTAACTGACAGAGTTCCCATTTATTCCTTCGCCCTGCGGTTCGAGCAGAAAAAGGCGGCCATCGGCGCCCTCGACAGTGAGGATCATGCCCTGCGACAGCTCGCCCCGCATGGTGCGGTCAGCGAGATTGGCCACCAGCACGACATTCTTGCCCACCATCTGCTCGGGCGTAAAGTACTGCGCGATGCCCGAAAGCACCTGGCGCTGCTCCGAGCCGACCTGCAATTGCAGCTTGAGCAGTTTGTTGGCCTTTTTGACCGGCTCGCAGGCGACCACTTTTGCCACACGCAGATCGATCTTCTGGAAGTCGTCGAAGGTGATCTCAGGCTTAAAGGTCATCGGCACGGGCTGCTTGGCGGCTTCACGCTGCTCCGCCTCGGCCAGCAGCGCCTCGATCTTCTTCATCTCTGGCTCGATGTCCTTGTCCTCGATCTTCGAGAAAAGAATTTCGGACGAACCAAGCAGCTTGTGTCCCTTCTTCAGCCCCGGTTCGAGCGCCTGACGCCAGACAGGGTTGCCGGGTTCAACGAGTTCGTCAATCGTGCCCTCGAAACCGAGCATCTTCCAAATGCGGTTGGCGGTTTCGGGCACAATCGGCCAGAAGAGCAGCGCGAGCGTGTGGCAAAGATTCAGCGACACGGCCATCGTGCGCCCCGCCGCTTCCGGATCGACCTTAATGACTTTCCACGGCTCGCTCTCGGTGAGAAAGCGATTGGCGAAACGCGCGATCTCCATCGTCTGTGCGGTTGCTTCACGGAAGTGGAAGCCGTCGTAGGCCGCTTCGAGTTTGCCGAAACTCGCCAGCCAGTCGATGCCGAGGCTGTCCCACGCTTCAAGGTCTATGTCCGCTGGCACCTGGCCGCCGAAGCGCGAGTTGGTAAAGTCGATCGAACGCTTGATGAAGTTGCCGAGCGTGTCGGCCAGCTCGCCGTTGGTGCGGTTCTGGAAGTCACTCCAGCTGAAGTCGGTATCCTTGTTCTCCGGGTAGTTCATCGCGATGCTGTAGCGCAACGTGTCCGCCGGGAAGCGTTCGAGAAACTCGCCGAGATAAACTGCATAGTTGCGCGACTTTGAGAACTTGCGCCCCTCGAAGTTCATGAACTCGGAGGCCGGAACATTGTCGGCCAGCTCGTAGCGCCCCTCGCTGCGCCCCTCGTTCCAGGCCATCAGAATCGCCGGGAACATCAGCGTGTGGAACACGACGTTATCCTTGCCGATGAAGTTGATGATGCGCGTCTCCGGATCCTGCCAGTAGCGCCGCCAGAGTTCGGCGTCGCCCTGCTTTTCAGCCCACTCTTTCGTAAATGAAATGTAGCCAAGCACGGCGTCGAACCAGACATAAAGCACCTTGCCTTTCGCCTCTTCGGAGTCGAGCGGCAGCGAGATGCCCCAAGCGAGATCGCGGGTGATCGCACGGTCGGCGAGGCCCTGGTTGAGCCACGTGCGTGAGTAGTTGACAACGTTAGAGCGCCAGTCACCGGTGTGCCGTTCAACAAAGGCTTCGAGCTGCTTCTGGTAGCGCCCAAGCGGGAAGTACCAGTGCAGGGTTTCGCGCAGCTCCGGCGTAGCGTCGGAGAGCTTGCTCTTCGGATCGATCAGCTCGGTCGGGCTGAGGTGCGTGCCGCACTGCTCGCACTGGTCGCCGTTCGCGCCGGGCGTTTTGCAGACCGGGCAGGTGCCGGTGATGTAGCGGTCGGAGAGGAAGCGCCCCGCCTTCGGATCGAAGAACTGCTTTTCGGTTTTCTTGACAAAAATCCCCTTTTTCTCGATTTCCAAGAAAAACTCACGAGCGGTCTGGTGATGAACCGGCCCACTGGTGCGCCCGTAGTAATCAAACGAAATGCCGCACTTCGCAAATGCCTCAGCATTCATTGTGTGGTAGCGATCCACCACTTCCTGCGGCGAAATGCCCTCCTTGTCGGCGGTAATGGTAATCGGCACGCCGTGCTCATCCGAGCCACCGATATGGATCACGTCGTGGCCGCAGAGGCGCTTGTAGCGAACATAAATATCGGCGGGCAGATAGACCCCGGCGAGGTGGCCGAGGTGCACCGGGCCGTTGGCATATGGAAGAGCGGTGGTAACGAGAGTTCTTTTGGGTATATGAGTCATTGGTAACACAAGTCGTTCGATGATGATAAAATCACGTCACCCGGCGGATTGCCGGGTGATGAAATGGTGTTTCAGGCCTGTCCGCCCTGACGCTTTCCGGCCATATTATTGTACTGATCCAACGAAATACGCCGCTTCTGACCAGTACTGACGTAACGTATCCAGATGCTTTTCTTCTGTTGATCGACCCCTTCGACTACGGCATTGCCATCCCTGACAGTAAAGGTCGTGCCGACGGAGGGCCATCCGTTTTGCCTGACCTTACCATGATGACAATTGCCGTTTTTGCCGTTGGTTTTCGAAAATCCGAGGCAGCACTTCGGACGGTTGCAGAGGCCGATGGTGTTGAACGAGAAGTTGTCTCCGTTCATGCTATCCGGCATCTGGGGCTTTTCGGCGAATGGATTGGAGTGGATTTTCTGCATCCAGGTCGAGCAGCAGAGCGCACAACCGCAGGAGCCCTGCGCGTTGGTACGTCGCGCCTCCTCGCGGGTGGTAATCTGCACCATCTGGATTCGCGCCTTGAACTCCCCGGCCAGGTCACGCACCAGGCCCCGGAAATCGATGCGGTGCGTGGCGGTGTAGTAAACCGAAAGCTTCTGCTGGTCGAGACGCAGATCGATATCAACCAGCTTCATATCAAGCTGGTGCCGTTCGATTCTTTTCAAACAGGCCTCCCTGATTTCAGGCTCCCGCTTGCGAATCTCGGTGAACTCGCGCACCTCCTCCTCGGTAGCACGCCTCATGATGGCCGGAAGCTTTTCGACCTCGCTGACCAGCCCCTTAAGCTGAAGCTTCCTGAGGGCGATGCGGCCTGTAGAGTAAACAACACCCATATCAAATCCGCCATCGGCTTCAACAATGACCGGAGTACCGATTTCAATCTCCTCGCTCCTCCTGTCCGCATAAAACTCCCTTCGGCACCCCTTCATTTCGACTTCACAAATGGATACCGAACCTTCCGGGAGAACATCGGGATAGAACCCAGAAGCTTCTTCCTCCAGCATTTTCGAGAGTTTCAGCCTCACTTTGGCATTGTCGCCAAGGAGGCAACTGCATAGAACTGTACCCATATATATCCTTTATCTATTTCCGCCACGTCATTCAGTTGAACGCGGCAGCATCGTTTCTTCTACGGATTTACCCGTCACTCTTCTGCAGGACGACCTTTTCCGAACAGGCTGCGAAACGCTTCGACACGCCGATTGATCGATTTCGAACCGCGTATAACCATATCGAAGCCGTCAAGACGTCGCTCGATCACCGCTTGCTTCACCTTGTCGAGATGGGATTCGGTCGTCTGCTGCATGAAGGCGGTCAGGGCGTCAAGCCCCTGCCAATCCGCTCTTTTCAGCACTCTCGGCGACCCGAAAGACAAGAAAAGTTCAGGTTTCTGCTCTTCAAGATATTCAATACGGCTGACAACTGAAACAAGGTAAATCGATTCCCTTTTCTTGAAAACGCGCTGGACAATCCCGGCCGTTCCCCTGAAAAAGAGAAGAGGGCGTTTGTCCACGTGTTCGATCAGCCCCTGCGGAAAAATCCAGAGTGCATTCTGACGTTCGGATGGCGCGACCAGGCATTCGGCGGCGTAGTCGAGCGTGCCGATGGCGCTGCGGGCGTTGGAGCGGTCGATGGAAAATGCGCCGAGACGAGTGAAGAACTGGTGCTTGACGAGCTGCGCGTACTCAATGATGATATAGAGATTCTGGCGGAAATAGAGCTCGGTGCAGAGCTGCGACCAGAAGCCGTCCCACCAGTAGGCGTGGTTACCGTAGAAAATGACCGGAATCGATGTGTCCATTTCCGGCAGACCGGTCGGCATCTGCACTCTCAGCGAGTGGAAATGCCGCCGGAACTGCCGGCGCGAATACCAGCCAAACCATCGAGTATATGCCCAGCTCCGGCGAACCTTCAGCATGGGCTGCGCTTAACTGAACGCTTTTCTGATGCGGTTGACCGCCTCAGCCAACTCTTCGATAGAGGCCGCGTAGGACAGGCGCAGGTTCTCCGGCGCTCCGAACGCATCACCAGGCACGGTAGCCACGTAGTGCTCGGTGAGCAGGTACTCCGCGACGTCGGTCGAGTCCTTCATCACCTTGCCGCCAAAGGTTTTGCCGAGCAGGCCTTTGATGGACGGGAAGATGTAGAATGCGCCCTCCGGCAACGTGCATTCGATGCCGGAAATGGTGTTCAGCTCACGGAACATGAAGTCGCGGCGCTTCTCGAACTCGGCACGGCGCTGTTCGACGATGGACTGGTCGCCATCGAGCGCGGCCACGGCGGCCTTCTGCGCAATGGAGTTGGCGTTCGAGGTGGTCTGCGACTGAATCTTGTCGCACGCATTGATGATCCACTTCGGCGCAGCCAGGTAGCCGATCCGCCAACCGGTCATCGAGTAGCTCTTGGAAGTGCCGTTGCTGACGATCACCCACGGCTTCATCTCCGGAATCCTCGCAGGCGAGAAGGGGCGCACACCGCCATAACAGATCATGTCGTACATCTCGTCGGAAAGCACAAAAATCTCCTTGCCTTCAATCACCTGCATGAGCGCACGTACTTCGGCCTCGTTGTAAACTGCGCCGGAGGGATTCGATGGCGAATTGAGCACGAGAATCCGGGTCTTCGGCGTGATGGCCGCGGCGAGTTGCTCCGGCGTCATTTTGTAACCGGTCTCAATGGAGGTTTCGACGATCACCGGCGTCGCTTCGGCCAGGCGCGCCATCTCCGGAAAGCTCACCCAGTAGGGCGCCGGTACGATCACCTCGTCACCCTCGTCGCACAGCGCGAGGAAGGTGTTGGCGAGCGCCTGCTTGCCACCGTTACTAACGATGATTTCATCTTCGGCGTATTCCAAGCCATTGTCGCGCTGGAGTTTGCGGATGATCGCTTTTTTCAGCTCAGGAATTCCGGAATTTGCCGTATAACGGGTAAAGCCTTTTCTAATTGCCTCGATGCCCGCCTCACACACATTCTCTGGAGTCGGGAAGTCCGGTTCGCCCGCAGAAAGACTCACAACATCCTTGCCTTCCGCCTGCATCTTCTTGGCCAGTCCGGTAATTTTCATCGTCTGCGACTCCTGCATGCTCAGCACCCGGCGGCTCAGGAATCGTTCAAAGCTCTCTACGCTCATCTTTGCAGAATTGGTTGTTAATTGAAAAAAATCAGTGCGCCCGCCGTTCCGCTCTTTTTCGCGAAAGTTGGTCGAGCACGTAGGGATGGACAAACTTGCTGACATCGCCGCCGAGCATTGAGACCTCGCGGATAATCGTCGAAGCGACATAGGTGTATTTGACGTTCGGCATGAGAAACACCGTAGTCACTTCGGGATAGAGGTGACGGTTCAAGAGCGACATCTGGAACTCATACTCGAAATCCTTCACCTGCCGCACGCCCCTGACAATAGCGCTGGCCCCCGCCTGCCGGGCGTAGTCGGCAAGAAGCCCCTCGCGCAACACATCGACACTCACGTTTGGAAGGTCACGAACCACCTCCCTGACCATGTCGAATCGCTCTTCAACCGAAAAAAGGGTCTGCTTCTGACTGTTCTCGGCAAGCACCACGTCAACATGTTCAAAAATGTTCAGCGCGCGCTCGAGCACATCGAGATGGCCGTTGGTGAAGGGATCGAAGGTCCCCGGATAGATGGCTTTCTTACTCATGCGCTTCAGGTTGTGGTGTAAAAAACGAGACTCGGGTCGTGCCGTAATCCTTGTGGAAGAGATACCCGCGAGATTGCGAAAAATCATGACTCGCGTGATGCTCCATGAGAAGCAGGCCATCCGGGGCAAGCAGGCCGGTATCGAGAATCGAGCGGATCAGATACTCGTAATCCTCCCAGCGATAGGGCGGATCGCAGAACACCAGATCGAACGACCCCTCTTCCCTTTTCAGAAACGCCGTAACGTCAGCCATGACAAACCGCGCCGAAGCACCCGCGCCAATGTCCACCGCTGTGGCCTTCATCGTTTCGAGCGCCTGCCGGTTCTGCTCCACGAAGCAGGCGCTCTTGGCACCCCGGCTCAGCGCCTCAAAGCCGAGATTGCCGAAGCCGGCGAAAAGATCGAGCACCTCGATGTCATCGAAATCGAGACGCGCTGCAAGTGTGTCGAAAAGCGACTTCTTGACCCTGCTGGTGCAGGGCCGGATGTCGCGCGAAGGCAGATGCCTGATCTTTCGCCCCCGGTATCTGCCCGCATGAATCTGCAAAACCTATCGAAACAGCTTAAAAGTCACCGAAAATAGTTACGCCGAGAATCTCCAGCGCTTTTGCCTCGTCCTCTTTGGATGGCGGTTTGCCATGCCAGTTGGACTTGTCGGGCATCGTACCTTCAAAGAACGGCACCCCCTTGCCCATAACCGTTTTAGCCAAAACCACCACCGGTTTGGTGCGGCCTGTATCCTTGCGAAGATACTCAAGCGTATCGATGAAATGCTCGATGTCGTTACCGTCGCAGGAGAGCACATCCCAGCCGAAGGCGCGCCACTTGTCGGCGAACGGCTCGATGTCCATCACCTCCGAAACCTCGCCGTCAATCTGCTGGTTGTTGTAATCGACGATGCCGATCAGGTTGCCGAGCTGATAATGGGCGGCGCTCATGGCAGCCTCCCAGATCTGCCCTTCCTGGCACTCACCGTCACCCATCAGGCAAAACACCTCACCCTTTTTGCCATCCATGCGCAGGCCGAGCGCCGCACCGACAGCCGCCGACAAACCCTGACCCAGCGAACCGGATGCGATATTGATGCCCGGCAGCCCTGACTCGCAGGTCGGGTGCCCCTGCAGGTACGAGTTGATTTCGCGCAGGTAGTTGAGCTCATTGAGAGAAAAGTACCCCGAACGGGCCAGTACGCTGTACCAGACCGGAGCAATATGGCCGTTCGAGAGAAACAGCATATCCTGATCGGCTTCGCCCTTGAACTGATGCGGATGATGCTTCAGAATTTTGAAATACAGTGCCGTAAAAATATCGGCCATGCCAAGCGAACCGCCGGTATGGCCCGAATTGGCTTTAGCCAGCATGCGGATCACATCCCTGCGCACCTGCCGGGCCATGTCCTTGAGTTCATCGATGGTTGAAAGCTGCAAGTACTTGCCTTTTTTCTCCGCAGGATAAGGCTTCAGATGTTTTGCCATGATGGAAGCGATGGATGAATGATGGCTGAAAATAAAAAATGGTGTCAGAAGAACGCCGGAAACCGCCCGTCAGAAAACCTCAAAGTTAAAAGCGGACGCCTAATTTACCAAGTCATGCTCCGTCAGCTTGCTGTTTTCTTTTTTTGAGATAGGCCACGACCTTCCAGACAATAAAACCTGTAAACAGAATCGTGAACGGCGCAGTGTACAGTACCGCGTATTGACCAATCTTGTCCCAGTTGCTGCCGAGCAGATAGCCAGTGCTCAATAAAAGAATATTCCAGAGCAGCGAGCTGACAAAAGAGGCAGCAAGCACCAGCGGTATTTTCAGATGTAACATGCCGGCCACGATGCAGATAACCGCCCGCGACCCGAAAAGGAAACGATTGACCACGACGGCCAGATAGCCATGCCCTGAAAACTTCTGGCGCACGACCTCCATTTCAGAGGGAGGGAACAGCTTGTGAATGCTTTGGGCGAATTTGTGACGCGCCTCGCACTCTCCGACAGCGTAGAGCTTGAGACCCAGAAAGCGGCTGAGCAGAAACACAGTCATGAATCCGGCTACCGAACCGATCGTTGACCAGAACAGCGCAGCGACAAAGGTGATATGGCTGAAGGTGAGAAGGTATCCGGCAAGGGCTATGGGAACATCCCCCGGAATCGGGGGAATGACATTCTCAAAATATGCCGACAGAAACAATACTGCATAGACCGAAGAAGGTTCGGCCTGTTGCAGGTAGGCAACAACGGATTCAAGCATTGAAGAGGTTTCCGGCATCGATGGCTTACTGTTCCAGCACGCGGCGCTTGACCTCGGAGTATGCATCCTCAACGCCGCCAAGGTCGAGGCGGAAACGATCCTTGTCAAGCTTCTCACCCGACTCGGCATCCCAGAACCGGCAGGTATCGGGGCTGATCTCGTCACCCAGCAGAATCTCGCCTTTGTGACGACCAAATTCGAGCTTGAAATCCACGAGTCTGAGCTTCCGTTCAGCAAACCACGGCACGAGAAGGCTATTGATTTTCTTGGCCATCGCCTTGAGGTGCGCAACCTCTTCGCAGGTTCCAAGGCCAAGCGCGACGGCGTGATCCTCGTTCATCAGCGGATCGTCGAGCTCGTCGTTCTTGAGATAGAGTTCAACAATCGGCTTCGACAGAACGGTTCCTTCCTTGAAGCCGTAGCGCCTGACCAGCGAACCGGCGGCGATGTTGCGCGTGACCACCTCGATCAGAAGAATGTCGAGTTTCTTGCACAGCATGTCACGGTCGTTCAGCTTGCCGACGAAGTGAGTCGGAATACCGTTTTCGCCGAGCATAGTGAAAAGGCGACTGGCGATAGCGTTGTTGGTCACACCCTTATCGGCGATGGAACCCTTTTTCTTGTTATTAAACGCGGTCGCGTCGTCTTTGAACTCCTGTATGATGAGGTCCGGGTTATCGGTCTGCCAAACCTTCTTGGCCTTGCCCTCGTGAAGCAGTGTAACTTTGTTCATCGATGTAGAATTACTTCTGTCTTGTTTTTGCATGGATAAGTACCGGTTCCCGCGCCCCGATACCGGTAAAAGCTCACTCCCCCTGCTGACCGGTTGCCTGCTGCACCGCGCCGGTCAGGACGATATTGATCTGCTCCTCGGTCAGGCCGCGCTCCTTGAGGAACCACATGAAACGGAACACGCCGAGATCGGAAAGAATCGCCCTGGGGCGCTCCGTCTCGTCCAGGCCGCGCGAGCGGGTGTGCTCGTCGGCCGTGCGGAGCCAGTCTTCGATGAACGCCGCCGGACGGCCATCGGTGGTGAAGTATTCGTTCACAATGCGCTGGACATCGGCAAAGGATGGATCGGGATTGCTGATGAAAATCTGCTCCATCTCCTCGGAAATTCTGCCAAGATAGATGACAGCCTCCATATCGAGATTCTCTTCGAGGATATCCCTCGCCTGCTCCTTTACGTCGAACTTTTTGCTCATACTCCAGAGAACCGCCGGACGACCGGGTCAAGGTGATTGAAAATTCCCGACTAAGTTAAGTATCGAACGCTTAAACGGAAAGAAAAAACTTCGCCGGGCAAGGCGCCCCGGAGCCGTCAACCCCTGGTGATAGCCCATCCCTGCCCAGATCGAAATCAACGGCCGGTTCAATTTTCCGATTTCAATCGGCATTTGGATACGAAGCATCCGGCTTACTCATGGTGCACGTCAGGCAACACACTGCCGCTCTTCATGGCACTGAGCTTTTGCGCAGCTTCCTCGTTGCCTTTGGCCGCTGCCGACCGATACCATTTTACAGCTTTGTTAAGATCAAGCTCAACGCCCAAACCATGCTGATAAAAATTGCCAATATTGAGTTCAGCCTCGCCGTTGCCCTTGGCTGCCGATATGCGGTACCATCTCATTGCCTCAGCATAGTCCTGTTCTACGCCCTGACCATGTTCATAGAGCACCCCGATATTGTCTTCAGCAGCAAAATTCCCTTTGGCAGCCGATATGCGGTACCATTTCATCGCCTCGGCATAATCAGTCTCCACACCCCATCCATGATGATACAGGTAACCGATCTGGTTCTGGGCATTATCGTTATCTTTGGCAGCAGCGAGCCGGTACCATTTCATCGCCTCGGCATAGTCCTGTGGAACACCCAGTCCCTTCTGGTACATGAATCCTATTGCGTACTCCGCAGCATCATTGCCTTTCGCGGCTGACAATCTGAGCCATTTGAGCGCCTCGGCATAATCACGATCCACATCACGGCCATAATAGTATTTCATCGCGATGAGATACTCTTTTTGGGCAGCATCTTTATCAGTATCCGCGTCCCGACGGACCGATGCTTCCGGTGATGAGTCATTCATTTGATAATCCCGGCAATGCCCCGTCACAGGAGCAGCAAGCATAAACACAGCAAAACCGCTGAAAACAAAACGCTTCATGAAAATTTTAATTCTGGTTGAACAGCACAGACCCATAAGAAATGGATAAACTTTATATTGTTACAATAATAAATCTTACCTGTAATTCACAAGCCGCCTATCCGGGATACTGATGAAATTTTCCAGCACAAGCACTCTTTTTTTACTACTTCTTAGCTGTCTGTGCGCTCCATCACGAAACGGAATGTGCAAAGAGCAGCCGCAGCAGATTCTCGTCATGTGGTGGAATGTCGAAAACCTTTTTGATACGAAAAACGATCCGAAGGTTGATGACCAGGAGTTCACCCCAATGGGCAAAGCACACTGGACGGAAAAAAAGTTGCTGTTGAAGCGGTTGCGCATCGCACAGGTCTTCAACGCGATCAGGGCCGAGCGTGAGTATGGGAAATATCCGGATATTGTGGCATTTGCTGAAACCGAAAACCGGCAGGTTTTCGCGGGCACGCTGGCGGCTCTCGACCGCGCCACTTACGCCATCGACTATCACGAAAGTCCCGATCCCAGAGGCATCGACATTGGCCTTGCATGGAATCCTGCCACAGTGAAATTCACCGGTTCGAAGCCCTATAAGGTACGCCTAAATAACAGACGCGGCACCCGGTTCGTCATCGCTGCCGGCTTCACGGCTGCCAGCAACCACTTTACCATCGTGCTGAATCACTGGCCTTCGCGCTCGTTCGACACCCAGTGGAGCGAAACGAATCGCATCGCAGCCGCAAGAGTTGCACGGCACATCGTTGACAGCCTCAGAACCTGCAATCCACAGAGCGAGATCATCGTCATGGGTGATTTCAACGATCAACCCGAAAATCATTCGGTCAAAGACGTTCTCGGCTCATCATTTGACAGAAAAGCGGTTCGACATGCCAGCAGCAGACTTCTTTACAACTGCTGGAACGAGGCGTCATCTCCCGGCAGTTACTTTTACAGGAATCATTGGGAACAGATCGACCAGATGCTGGTTTCAGCCGCATTGCTCGACGAGAAGGGACTCTCGATCGACAAAACGAGCTTCCGGGTTTTCTCCATTCCGGCGATGTTCGACCGGTTCGGAAAAGGGCTCTATTCCACCTACAAACAAGGCAAGTTCAAAGGCGGCTACTCCGACCACCTGCCGCTATTGCTGAAGGTTCGCATCAAACCGTAGCCAGCAACCGGGCCACCATTGCCATCCATTGCTAAAACAGTTTCTATCCGGATACGATAATCATAAAAACGATAGCCTCCATAAAACAGCCGAGGCCACATTGCTGCGGCCCCAAGAAAAACCTGCCGTTTCCGGCAGGTAATGTTTAATACGGAAATATAGCTCAGTCCTTGTCCACGGCGATCCTCATGGAGAAGAAGGAGCGGTGTACAAAAACAAGCGAAAGCAGGAAGAAAACAACCGCCAGTGAAACAGAAATCGTAGTCGGCAGCTTGATCGCCAGCTCGATGGCAAGCAGACCGAACAGTGTGGTGAACTTGATGATCGGGTTCAGCGCAACCGAAGAGGTATCCTTGAATGGATCGCCCACCGTATCGCCGACCACGCTTGCATCGTGCAGTTCGGTGCCTTTGGCATGAAGTTCGGTCTCAACCACTTTCTTGGCATTATCCCATGCGCCGCCGGCGTTGGCCATGAAGATGGCCTGATACAGACCGAACAGCGCGATGGAGATCAGGTAGCCGATGAAGAGGTACGATTCGAGACAGGCAAAGGCCAGCGTACTGAAGAAGATAGTCAGGAAGAGGTTGATCATGCCTTTCTGCGCAAACCTGGTGCAGATTTCGACAACCTTCTTGCTGTCTTCTGTCGAAGCCTTGGTAACGCCATCAAGCTTGATGTTCTTTTTGATGAACGCGACGGCATAGTACGCGCCGGTAGTCACGGCGTTCATCGAAGCGCCGGTGAACCAGTAGATAACCGCGCCGCCCATCAGCAAGCCGAGCAGGAACGGGGGCCACAGGATGGAGAGCTTCGCAATGGCGCCTGTATCGGCAAGGCCGCCGGTCAGAATCATGATGATCGAGAAAATCATCGTCGTCGAACCGACCACGGCGGTACCGATCAGCACCGGCTTGGCGGTCGCCTTGAAGGTGTTGCCTGCGCCATCGTTGGCTTCGAGGTAACGCTTGGCGTTCTCGAAATCGGGCTTGAAACCGAACTCGCTTTCAATGCTATTCGAGATGTTCGGAAGGGTTTCGATCAGCGACAGTTCATAAACCGACTGCGCGTTATCGGTAACCGGCCCGTAAGAGTCAACCGCGATGGTGACCGGGCCCATGCTGAGGAAGCCGAAGGCAACGAGACCGAAAGCGAACACGGAAGGCGCGAGCATCATCACATCAAGACCGAGAGTGCTGAATCCGAAGGCTGCCCCCATAAGGACGATAATCGCCAGGCCCATCCAGTAGGCGCTGAAGTTACCGGCAACGAGACCGGAAAGGATGTTCAACGCAGCACCACCCTCTTTGGAGCACTGCACGACGTTGCGAACAAAGGCGCACTCGGTTGAGGTGAACCTGTCGACCAGCTCGGGAATGAGCGCGCCGGCAATCGTGCCGCAGGTGATGATCGAGGCAAGCTTCCACCACATCGTGCCGTCGCCAAGCTGGGCAATCAGCATATAGGATGCGATGTAGGTCAGGACGATGGAAACGATCGAGGTAAGCCAGACGAGAGTGATCAGCGGTTTCTCGAAGTTCATTTCGTCGGCGTTGCCATACTTCATCTTGGCGAGGGCGTCATTGACCCAGTAAGACACGGCGCTGGCAACAATCATGACGAGACGCATGGCGAAAATCCAGACGAGCAGTGAAACCTGGATCGAAGGATCCTTGATGGCGAGCAGGATAAAGGAGATCAGAGCAACGCCGGTCACACCATAGGTCTCGAAACCGTCAGCCGTCGGCCCGACGGAATCGCCTGCGTTGTCACCCGTGCAGTCGGCGATAACGCCAGGGTTGCGGGCGTCGTCCTCCTTGATTTTGAAGACGATCTTCATGAGGTCGGAACCGATATCGGCGATCTTGGTGAAGATACCGCCAGCGATACGCAGCACCGAAGCGCCAAGCGATTCACCGATAGCGAAACCGATGAAACATGGGCCAGCATAATCGACCGGGATGAAGAGCAGGATGCAGAGCATCGCGAACAGCTCGATGCTGATAAGCAGCATACCGATGCTCATGCCGGCGCGAAGCGGAATGGCGTAAGTCGGAAATGGTTTGCCGCCGAGACTGGCGAATGCGGTACGGGAGTTGGCGAAGGTGTTGATCCTCATGCCGAACCAGGCGACCGTGTAACTGCCGGCAATACCGAGAAGGCTGCAGGCGAGAATGAAGACAACCTTGTCAGGTGCGAGATGGTTGAGGCCGCCAAAATAGGCAACGATGATTGCCGCGACAAGAGCCCAGAGGATAATGATGAATTTGCCCTGGGTAATGAGGTAGGTTTTACAAGTCTCGTAGATCAGGTCGCTGATCTCCTTCATGGCCGCATGAACGGGCAGCTTGTTGATTCCCTGATACTGAATCAAGCCGAAAATCATGCCAAAAAGGCATACCACAAGACCATACATCAACAACGTGTGGCCAGGTATTCCGCCCAAAAAGGATACCGAGCTTAAGTCCGGCAATACCAGATCGGCCTCGCTTGCATACGCTTGTGACGCTGAAAGCAAGACCCCAAGTCCCGCTAGCGCCGATGTGGCCCTGACGATCCATTTAGCTTTGGTTGGTTGTTTCATTGCTCTGTTTTTTCTCTGTGTTCCTTGTATTACAGAAAGACTGCCAACAGCAGGAGCATAATAAACCTGACAAAGAACAGCGATTGATAAAGAACAGCCCTGCTGTATAACATGATGGATAAAAGTAGCATCTTTTTTCCGGTATCTCATCAGGAAAAAACAATATCACCAAAACAGTCACAAAACAAAATCATGATTATAACGACATATATCGATACAATAGCGGAAACACTTTTTCGGGAATACATGCTGCATAAAGAAATACACAACCACCTGGGGTAACGGTAATTGATGAGGGTACCCGGTAAAGTTACTGAAATTTTGCTCCAACAACCACAAAAACTATGTGTCAGATTCCGCCAGATTATAGATGTTTTGGACAAACAAATCCGAACCTTTACGCCATGCCCGCAAGGTATCCAGCGGTGTACGATGGCCTGACATGGTCTGCGGAGTCCGGGCATCAGCGAGCTTTGCACAGTGCTCGATCGTTGTGGCAAGCTCGTTGGCGCTGGCAAATCTGGTCTGCCTGGGAATCTCCTCTATCCGGCCGTTACAGCGCTCGACCATGCCGTTCGTCTGCGGATGAGCAGGCTTGATCTTGTTGAGCCGGCGCGGCGTATTGGGAAGGTTGTCAACCGGGTCGCGGTTTTTCCATTGCAGGGCTGTGGGCTTTACCAATGCCATGCCTGGCCGCCAGCTGACTTACCGACAGGCTGGAGCTCTGAATTGCCCAACGGATCGCCGGTGTTATCCGCCCGTTCTGGTGAAGTTTAACCAGCATGACCGATTGGCCGTACACAGGGAGGGTTTCCCGTTCGCCTTCATGAAGCTGTCTGCTTGAAAACAAGCATCCCTTCTCACAGAGATATATTCTTCCGGGAGCCAACGCTTATGCACAAAATTAATTGCATGGTTTCCGTATAAGACACCGACCACTGGATTTGTGCCCTAATAAGTCACCAGCGATCATCCCCCCAATCACCACGACAACTCCGATGGCGAAATCTTCTTCTCATTCCGCCGATCTTCGACCACTTCGCCACTTCGTAACGTGATGATGCGGTCGGCCATGCCGGAGATCGAGACGTTGTGCGTGATGACCAGCGTGGTGGTACCGAGTTCCCGATTGACTTTTTCGATCACTTCGAGCACCAGCTTGCCGGTGCGGTAGTCGAGCGCGCCGGTGGGTTCGTCGCAGAGCAGCAGCTCCGGACGCTTGGCGACGGCGCGGGCGATGGCGACGCGCTGCTGTTCGCCACCCGAAAGCTGCGAAGGGAAATGGTTGATGCGGTCACCGAGGCCGACCAGCCGCAACGCCTCCTCGGGCGGCATGGGATTTTCGACCAGCTCCGTAACGAGCTGCACGTTTTCGAGCGCCGAGAGGCTTGCGATGAGGTTGTAAAACTGGAACACGAAGCCGATGGAGCGGCGACGAAACGCCGTCAGGCCAGCCTCGCCCTTGGCGTTAATGTCCTGGCCCTTGAACGATACCGTGCCGGAATCAGGCACATCGAGGCCGCCGACGATGTTGAGCAGCGTCGATTTGCCGCTGCCGGAAGCGCCGAGCAGCACCACCAGCTGGCCCGCCCCGAAGTCGAGCGAAATGTCGTGCAAAGCCTTCACGGTCACCTCGCCCATCAGGTAACTTTTCGACACCCCATCGACGGAGAGAACGGTTTGACCCACTTGATCCATCATCGACACCAGCCTTCAGACATGGTTAGGAAAAAAACCTCTCCAACTCGAACCGATCTGCCGGAGAAAACATTCCTGATTGCTCCGGCAGCCGCCCGATGAATTCAATCATGAGATTCGTATTTTCAGCTTTTCCATCGACAGCTGGAATCGCATGACACCTCTTCTCTTTTTTATAGCGACCATCATCTTCGCCGCCGGAGCGGGAGCAGGAGCTTTTCTTGTCAACGCTTTCCGCAACAAACAGGAGAACGTCTGCCGTGGCAGCGTGCGCATCGGCCCATCGACGGTCGCCGGACGCGGCGCATTCGCGCTCACTCCGATCAAGGAAGGTGACATCATCGAGCGCTGCCCGGCACTCGAAGTGACCGACAAGGACATCGGCGGCGAACTGCTCAACTACGTTTTTTACGGCAGCGCCGAAGACCGCCGGCTCATTGCGATGGGCTACGGCATGATGTTCAACCACTCCTCAAACCCCAACGTCGCCTACTACCGCGAAGATACCCCGACCGGCCCCGAACTGATCATCTACGCCCTGCGAAACATCGCCGAAGGCGAAGAGATGTACTACAACTACGGCGACGACTGGTGGAAAACAAGAGGCGAAAAATCAGATTTTTGACAGTTGACTATGGGAAATTGAATTCTTGAGCGCAACAAATCAAGGGTGGCCGCCAAAACGCCTTTCGGGGTTCGGACTTTGCTCTTCCCAAACTATCAACTGTCAACTATCCATTATCAACTCATCAAACCCTCGCCGCTAAAATCCGCTGCATTGCCGAAGCATCGAGCGGAACAGCGTTGCTCTTGCTCCGGGTGGCAGCAATAATCTCCGCGAAATCGCTCTCGCGCACGCCGAACTCGCCGAGGCGTGGGAAGGCGAAGCGCTCCTGCCACCTTTCGAGCAGCTCGACGAGGCGGTCACAGTCGGCAGCGAGGTTGCCTGTCGCGCTCCCGGTGAGGATGCGGCTGGCGTTGGCGAACTTGTGCAAGCCCAGCTCGCCGCCCTCCGAGGCTCTGAGCTGGCGAATGTTCTCGCGCGTCGATTCGGCGAGCAGCGTTGCGCAGAGCGTGCCATGCGGAATCTCGAACAGGCCGCCGACCGACGAAGCGAAGCCGTGCACGATGCCGAGGCCCGCGTTGGCCAGCACGATGCCAGACATCAGCGCCGCGTAGGCCATGTCGGCGCGCACGGCAACCGAAGCCGCGCCGTCGCCGCTGGCAACTGCGAACGAGCGGGCGAAGTGCTCCAGGCCGCTGCAACAGAGCGCATCGGTGTAGGCGCTGGCGAAGGGCGAGAGGTAGGCTTCGAGCAACTGTGTGAAAGCGTCCATGCCGGTTGAGACCGTCACCTCGCGCGGCAAGCTCACCATCAGCTCTGGATCGATGATCGCCACATCGGGCACGAATGCCGGATGGCGCAGCGAGCGCTTGAAGCCACCCGGCCCGATGCGGCTGATGACGGCGTTGCTCGTCGCTTCGGTGCCGGTGCCAGAGGTGGTCGGCACGGCGATAAACGGAACCTTGCGACCGTCGTGCGGCGTGAAGCCGGGCTGATCCTCGATGAAGCGCTCGACCGGATCGCGCTGCAAGAGCATCGCCGAGATCGCCTTTCCGGCATCCAAGGCGCTGCCGCCGCCAATGGCGACAACGACCTCGAACGGCTTCTGGCGACCGAGCGCCGCAGCCTCGTTGATCAGCTCCGGCGACGGCTCGCGCTCGACTTCGAGGCAAGCAACCTCCATCCCGGCGTGGCGCAGTTCGTTGAGCATTCGCGACGCAACCGGCGAGCGCCGCAGCGTCTGCCGCCCCGTTACAAGCAGCATCCGCCGCCCAAACGCGGCGGCAAGTGCCGGAAGCTTCGCGAGCGCACCCGGCCCGAAGTGGATGCGCGGCATCGGCAGCACCGAAAACTGCATCTCAATCGACACGGCTGTACCTCCCCTTGCGAATCAGCATTTTGCCGCAGTGCGGGCAGTTGGCCGTCCGGCAGGGTACGCCAGGCACGTGCGGCTGCTCGTAGCCGCAGTGCAGGCAGATGCAGACAGCTGGCTCCTCAGACTCGCCGGTCAGGCAACTTCCGGTGATCTTTCCTCCTTCGATACAGATGGTCTTGCCGCCAACCAGCGCGTCGGCCACCTTTTTGCGAGCCGATTTGATGATGCGGCCAAAGGTCTGCCGCGAAACCTTCATCTTGTCGGCAGCGTCGGCATGGTACATCCCTTCGAGATCGGCAAGCCGCAACGCCTCGACCTCATCGACCGAGAGCACGACATTCCGAAGCCGCGCGGGCGGAACACCCTCGGGCAAAAAGCAGGTAACACCGGGAAGCTCTTCGACAGAACGGCAGTGAAGCGGTCTGCCAGCACGGGGGTTTTTCATAGATCAGCCGGTATCGTTTAAAGCAGGAAGGCCGTCGCAGTGACGACACACCGAGACAGCCTTTCAAATGTAATAAGCGGTTCGAGAATATTCTACCGGGTTTCAGCCCCGCGGACATTCAGACCTCTTGCATTTCATGTTGCCCCGGCTTTCAAGCCGGGTAACACCACCTTGGTATGAAATATCCTTCAGCCCTCGACCACTTTGGTTTTCACCTCGAAAGCCGGGGGTTCCATGATGTGCTTCTTGACCGCACAGAGGTTGGCTGCGTTGATAACCGCATCCTTGTACTTTTCCGGGAAGGTCGGCGGCACCTCGATGGTCAGGGTAATCTTGCCGATACCGCGCCCGTCCGCTTTAGGCTCGTGGCTTTGCACGATTCTGATGCCATCGGTCGGAATCTCGCGGCTCTGGCAGAACGAATAGACGTAGATGCCTGCGCAGGTGCCGATTGAAGCGAGAAACAGGGCAAAAGGCTCGGGAGCAGAACCCTCGCCGCCGCTGTGAACCGACTGGTCGGTCTTGATGGTAAATCCTCTGAATTCGGCGTTAACTTTTTTACCTCCGCCGAACGTCACGATCAAATCACTGTCCATAGATGGAAATGTCTTTAGCTTGAAATTAAAATTCCGTGCTCAAGTATAACGATAGAGCAATTGATTAGCAACGTGCTGAAAAAATCACCGAACGCAAACGGGCACAACGCAAACGGGCACTACGCTATCGCCCAAAAAAGCCCTTTGAGCCACAGCGCCGCCAAAAGCCACACGGCAGCCTCCACCAGCTCGCTGCAGGCACCGAGCACGTCGCCCGTGATGCCGCCGATCTTGCGGTGACTCAACCAGCCGACGAAGAACAGGGCGACAACCGAGCCAAAGAGCAGGATCAACGATGGAGCGAGCTGCCAGTCGAGCAGCACGAAAAGCAACACGACGCCGGAGATCGAGGCGACGAGCAGGTGCGGCCAGCCCGCATCCTCGACAAACGCCATAGCCGTACCGCCATCACTGCGGGCGTAAGGCATCCTCGCGGCAAGCAGTACCTGCGCCGTGCGCGACAGGACGGCTCCGGCGGCGATCATGCCGTACGCCTCGGCGCGGGCCAGTTCAAGCAGACAAATCCACTTGAAGAGCATGACACCGATGAGCGCCAGCGATCCGAACGAGCCGACGTTTGGATCTTTCATAATCCGCAACGCCGCCTCGCGGGTTCGCCCTCCGAAAAAGCCATCGGCGAGATCAGCCAGCCCGTCGGCATGAAGCCCGCGGGTGAGGATGAGCCCACCCAGCAGCGCGAGCACGGCGGCCAGCTCCGGCCATCCGACGCCCATTCCGGCGCGGGCAAGCAGCACAACGATGCCGCCGATAACGAGCCCAACCACCGGAAACCAGTAGAGCGACGAGCTGAACCGCTCGGCGTCACGCCCCGGCACCGGCAGCGCTGTCAGCGTCCGGAGCGCTGTCACGAGTCCGCTCAGCATCTCAGACGAGCTTTTCGACAAATTTCTTAACCCCGGCAACGAACGCGGCGGGCTGCTCCTCCTGCGGCAGATGAGCGCAATCGGGAATCACGAGCAGCTCCGCCCTCGGCAGCTCACGCGCCAGCCGGAAACTCTCTTCGGTCTTAACCGTCAGGTCGTGCTCGCCGGTCACGACGAGCGACGGCGCCCAGGCCGAAGAGACGCGCCGGTTAAAATAGAGGCGGTGCGTTTCGAGAAACAGCTCCCAGAAGCCGCGCGACCAGTCGCCGACCATAAAATCATTTCTGAAAGCGGCAAGCGTCTCGTCCGAAAGGCGCGACTTGACGTGCCAGAATCCCCGAATGTTCTTGTCGTAAAGTTTGGTAATAATCACCTTCATCAGCCGCGAAAATACCGGCGACATCGCCTTCATGAAGGGCTTCATCACGGCGGGCACCTCACTGTTGGCGTAGCCGCTGTAGATCATCGCACCCACGAGCACGAGGCCCTGCACGCGCCTCGGGTGGCGCAACGCTGTCAGCAGCGCCAGCGTGCCGCCGGTCGAGTTGCCAACAATGACGGCGCGATCCATGCCGAGCTTGTCCATCAGCGCCACGACGAGGTCACTCTGCGCCTCGGGGCTGTACCGCGCCGCGTTGGATCGCGACGGCACGGGGCGCGAAGTCAGCCCGAAGGCCGGGCGGTCGAACGCCAGCACGGTCGCGTTCTCGGCGAGCGGAACCGCCACATCGCGCCACGAGCGGATGCTCAGAAAGCTGCCGTGCAGCAGCACGATGAAAGGCGGCTTGCCGCTGCCGTAGCGCTTGTAGTGCACCCGGAAGCCGTTGCAGTCGATGAACTTACTGTCAGCATCGGCTTTCTTCCGCTGTATGTCGAGAAAAGAGTCCATGTTATCAGTCGTTTTTGCCGGAAACTCCCGCCGAACTGAAGGTAGCCATTTCGTTGTAGATTTTCACCGACGCCTCGATCACCTGCATAGCCATCGCCGCACCGGTGCCCTCACCGAGCCGCAGGTCAAGGTCGAGGATCGGGCGCGCACCGAGCTTCTGCATCACCGCGCGGTGGCCCTGTTCGTTGGAGAGGTGGCTGAAAAAGAGGTAATCGCTCACCGTGCACGAGAGCTTGATGGCACACACCGCCGCCGAGCTCGAGATGAAACCATCGACCACAACCGGCATCCCAACCGACGCCGCACCGAGAATCAGGCCGCAGATGCCTGCAATCTCGAAGCCGCCCAGCGCGGCGAGCACTTCGAGCGGCGTCGCGAGGTTGGCGCGATTGACCTCGATTGCCTTTTCGATCACCGCGACTTTGTGATGAAGTCGCTCGTCGTCGATGCCCGTGCCGCGACCGGTGATCGCTTCGACCGGCAACCCGAGCAGCGTGGCGTAGAGCGCCGTTGCAGGCGTGGTGTTGGCAATGCCCATCTCACCGGTAGCGAGCAATTCGTACCCCTGGTTCCGCGCCTCGATGGCCAGTTCCGCACCCGCCATGATCGCCTGCAAGGTCTCCTCGATACTCATTGCCGGACCTTCGGCCATGTTCGCCGAACCGTGCTTCACCTTGCATCGGCGCAGCATCGGATGCTCCGCGAAGTCGTGATTCACCCCCATATCGACCACTTCGAGATCGGCCCCGGCGTGGCGCGACAGCACGTTGATGGCCGCCCCGCCGCCAAGCATGTTATAGACCATCTGCGGCGTCACCTCGGCAGGAAAGGCCGAAACGCCCTCGGCAGCCACACCATGATCCCCCGCGAAGCAGAACACCTTCTTTTTGGACAGCGAAGGCTTCGTCGTGCCGGTGGCGATGCAATACTTCATCACAATCTCTTCGAGCCGCCCAAGGCTCCCCTGCGGTTTGGTCAGATCATCGAGATGCGCCTTGACGGTGGAGGTTAGGTTCATATCGACAGGCTTGATAGAAGCCAGAAGCTGCTGAAAACGGTCGGTCATAACGATTGATTTTTTTTTGGTTACTCTTTTTTGGTTACTACTTTTTCAAAACAAGCGGCAAACCGCTGCACAGCAAATACGCCTGCGTGGCGCGTTCGGCCACCTTGCGATTGAGCGTGCCGGCCAGGTCACGGAACTCGCGTGCCATCGCGTTTTCGGGCACGATCCCCATACCAACTTCATTGGAAACAAAAATGATGTCGCACGGCGGATTCTTCAGTACATCGAGCAGGGCGTCGATCCGCTCGTTGATCGCCGCTTCATCGCCGAGATAGTGCATCATGTTTCCCAGCCACACGGTCAGGCAATCGACCAGCACCACCTCTGTCCCGTCGGGTAAAGCGCGCAGCGCTTTGTCGAGATACACCGGCTCCTCCACCGTCGTAAAGCGCTCGTCGCGCTCCTGTTTGTGCTTGTCGATACGACGCTGCATCTCCCCATCGAACGCCTCGGCAGTAGCAAGAAACACCCGACACTTGTATCGTTCGGCCAGCTTCAGCGCATAGCAGCTCTTGCCACTCCGGGCTCCGCCGGTCACATAGATTACTTCAGGCATAGGTGCAATAATTATGCGATTGAAGAGTCATGACGAAAACCGCTCCAGCGTCTCGACTGACGACAAAAAATCTGCTTCCGAGAAAATCTCCAGCGTGAACACCTTTGGCTCGCCCTCCACCTTGCGCAGCGCTTCGACCACCAGATCGAGCGCTTCGGGGCGCATGCAGGCCAGTGAGTTGTGATCGCGCCCCCCCGTCGTGCCGTGCATGTGCAGCACCTTTGCTCGGGAGAGGTAGCGGTCAAGATAATCGGCGGTCGGAAAACCGTAGTATTCGAGATGGCCCACGTCGAGCGCCACCGAAAAACCGAATTGTTCGACCACCGGCCAGACGATCTCGAAGGGGTAGTTCAGGTTTTCGGCGCAGAACATCGAGACCGGTTCGCCGCAGCCCTCGAGCAACATTCTCGCGGAGTCGCCGAGACTCTCCACGAAAATCTGCCGTTCTTCGTCGGAAAAAGCGTTGATGTCCACCCCCTTGCCCGCCTCGAAGTGCATCACGAAGGCCGACTTCGGCAGCGCTTCGGTAAGGTCGATGATCCGGCGGCACTTGCCCACCGAGCGCTCCCGCTCATCCCGAAAAGGGCTGCCGAGATAGACGTCGAGCGGCAGGTGCACCGAGTAGGTCAGACCATGCTCTCCAGCCAGCGCGACCAGCTCCGCGATCACCTCCGGCGACGGCAGGTTGCTGAACTCGTCGGACTCGAAGAGCGCCAGCTCGATGTCTTCGACCTTGTCCGCCAGATAGCGCACGTTGGGCAGAATGTCGTCCGGGATGATATAAGACGAGGTGCCAAGCCTGAACGGGTACTTCTTCATCTTCAATGTTGCGATTCCGGCCACGCCCGGTTGAGCATCGCCGTCAATTCCTGAATTCCTTTCCACTCCGTCGCTCCGGATTTGCGGAGTTTGTCCGACATCTCGGCGGCCTCTTTGCCCGGCGTGTAGTCGCGCTTGTCGAGTCCCGAGGCGATCCAGACCGGCTTGCCCGCGTCGAGCGCTTCGGCGGCAAGTCGGAGATTCACAAGGTTGCCGGAGCCAATGGGCACCGGGCCGATGACTACGCCGTCGGCTTCCGACACCATCGCGGCGGCCTGCTGGAACGCCTCGTCGCCGACCGCCGAGAAGGGCTGTTCGAGCACGCATGGAATATCGAGCGCACGGGCCGCCTCGGCGTCGGAATCGAGCCGGTTGAGTACACCCGAGGTGAGCTCGAAGCCCTCGATGAAGAGCCGCCGGAAGAGCTCGATACCCGAGCCGCCACCGCAGATGATGTGCAGCCGCTTGCGCACCGCCGGACGGCGCAGCAGCTCGTCGAGCGCGCCGCTCACCACCGGATTACCGCTGAATGGGTCGCGTCGCACGCGCAGTTCGCAGTCATAGACGCGGCTGAGCAGCTCCGGCTGCATCACCTCCTCCGGCGAGCCGTTCTTCACCAGCCGCCCGTGCTGCACCAGCATCAACCGCCCGGCGACCTGCGCGGCGAGGTTGAGATCGTGGCTCACCAGCAGCACCGTGATCCGCTCCTCGCGG
This sequence comes from Chlorobaculum tepidum TLS, assembly GCF_000006985.1. Classification (NCBI taxonomy): domain Bacteria; kingdom Pseudomonadati; phylum Chlorobiota; class Chlorobiia; order Chlorobiales; family Chlorobiaceae; genus Chlorobaculum; species Chlorobaculum tepidum. Next base: position 891,816 of record NC_002932.3, on the reverse strand, counting down.
TTGATGTTCATCAGGATGCGAAGCACCTCCTGGCTGTGGTTGATATCGAGGTGCGCTATCGATTCGTCGAGCATGATGATGCGCGGCTCCTGCGCCAGAGCCATGGCGAGCGCCGTGCGCTGCTGCTCTCCGGCGCTCAGTTCGTTGAAGCGGCGCTCCCGGAGGTCGAACACGTTCGTGTAGATCATCGCCTTCTCGACACTGTCGTAGTCATGCCCCTCCAGTCCCGTCCAGCGCCCGCGGAGATTGCGCCCGAGCATCACGATTTCACCCACCGTGAAAGCCATCGGCGAGTCGAGCTTCTGCGGCACCACGCCAATGAGCGAGGCGCGCTGGCGCGGCTTGAGCGACGAAACCTCGCGCCCAAACACCTCGACCTTGCCTTCCGACGCTTTGAGCAGACCGGTGGCGGTCTTGAGCAGGGTGCTCTTGCCGGAGCCATTCGGGCCGATCAGCGAAACGAACTCCCCCTCGGCGATCCCAAAATCGACATCGCGCAGCACCGTGCGCCCCTTGTACCCGGCGGTGACGCCTCGAAACGCAAGCGCAGGCGCTCCCAGCTCAGTCATTCCAGGCATACTTCATCCTTTTTCGGAGCACGATGAGGAAAAACGGGCCGCCCGCCAGCGCCGTCACCACTCCAACGGGAATTTCAATGGGAGGCATGACAACGCACGCGATGACATCGCAGAGCACGAGAAACGCCCCGCCACCGAAGGCCGAGGCGGGCACGAGCCAGCGGTGGTCGGGGCCGAAGATCGCCCGCATGACGTGCGGCACGATGAGGCCCACGAAGCCGATCATCCCCCCCATCGAGACCGCCGTAGCCGCCAGCAGCGTGGCAAGCAGCAGGCTCGACACCGTCACCGTTCCGGCATTGAGCCCCTGATAGTGAGCCATTTCGCGCCCCAGCGTCAACACGTTCAGCGCCGGAGCGAGCAGCCATAGCGCCACCGATGCGCCTGCGATGAAGAGCAGCGCGATGAACTGATTGCCCCACGAGGAGGGCTGGAGGTTGCCGAGCATCCACCACATCACGGTGTGCATCCCCTCGACGTTGGCCGTCGAGACGAGAAACATGATGACGCTCGAACAGATCGCGCTGACGATCACGCCGCTCAGGATCAGGCTGTACACCGACGGCATACCGCCGCCCTGAGCCGCGATGGCATAGACCGCGAAAAGGGTGATAACGGCGAAGAAGAACGCCGTGACCGGCAAACCCGCTGCACCGAGAATACCTCCACCGACGAGGATGCTCAACGCCGCGCCAAGTCCCGCACCGCCGCTCACGCCAAGCACGTAAGGCTCGGCAAGCGGATTGCGCAGAATCGCCTGGAACACTGTACCGGAGGTCGAGAGCGCCGCACCGACCAGCATTCCCATCACGAAACGCCCGAGCCGCAGGTCGATGATCGCGCGGCCCGAAATCGACGACGTGTCGGGCAGGCCGATGCCGGACGGACCAAGCAGCAGCGACAGACCGAGCAGCAGCGGAATGGCCGCCGCCAGCAACAGCGCCCGTCGGCGATTGACCGGCGAACCTTTGACGATCATCGGGCGGCAGCCGTCACCGCCATTCGTTTTATGTAAGCGCGTCAGGCTCACTCCTCCACGCCAGCCTGTGAGAGCAATCCCTGCTCGTAGCCGTGCTTGATCATCTTCATCTCTGTCACGGTGTCGGCCACGTCGATCAACGCCTGCGGCGCATTGCGGCCGGTCAGCACGATGATCTTGTCACTGGCATCGACAATCGCCTTGATGAGCGGCTCGAGCGGAATGATTTCTTTCGAGAGCGCGAAACACACCTCGTCGAGCAGCACGAAATCGTACTCGTCCGAAGCCAGCGCGTCGAGCGCCTCCTCGAAGCCGAACTCCGCCGCCTGTTTGTGCTTCTCCATCATCGGGCTGTCGGGATTGGTCGGCAGGAATCCCTTGCCGTAGTGATCCCACTCGACATCCTCGAAGCGCGTAAAGAAAAGCACCTCCCCAACCCCCTCCTGGGCCTTGACGAACTGGATGACACGCACTTTCAGACCGTGGCCGAGCGCACGCGACAGCATTCCGAACGCGGCCGTGCTTTTGCCCTTGCCGTTACCTGTGAAAAGAAGAACCCGTTTTTGTGACATAACTGATTACGATTGTAGAGACTTGGAAAGAATAAAAAGCAGCAGCGCGCCACAGGCCATGAACAGAACCGAGGCAACGTACATCAGGCGCATGGCGCCTGTGATCGTCGTGGCATCCAGCGCGCCTTCGCGAAGCCCGAGCGTCGGTACGGTTTTGGTGACTCCGCCGTAGCTCCGCTCGCCGCCAAGCGTGACACCGAGTGCTCCGGCAAATGCCGCTTCGGGATAGCCCGCATTGGGACTTTCGTGCAACGTCGCCCCCAGCTTCACCGAACGGAAAACACCCGCCGGATCGAGCCGTAAAATAAAAGCCGCGCCCGCAACCGCCAAAACCGTCAGGCGCGACGGCAGGTAATTCATGAAATCATCGAACCGCGCCGACGCCCAGCCGAACTCCCTGTAACGCTCGTTGCGGTAACCGAACATCGAGTCGAGCGTGTTCGAGGCCTTGTAGAGCCACGCCCCGGCAGGGCCGAAAAGCAAGCCGTAAAAGAGCGGCGCGGTCACGCCATCCGATGTATTCTCGGCCACACTCTCCACAGCAGCCCTCGCCACACCCTCTTCGTCGAGCATCGAGGTATCGCGACCAACCATCATCGCCACCTTCTGGCGGGCGAGTTCGAGATCGCCCGCGCGAAGCGCATCCCGCACAGCCGATCCGTGGTTGTAAAGATCGCGCGGTGCAATCGCGAAATAGAGCAAAAGCACCGATACGACGACGCCAGCAAGCGGATGAAGCAGAAACGCCGCCACCACGAGCGCCAGCACCGTCACGACAGTCGTACCGATGACCACCAGCGCCGTCAAAATGCCCGCCAGCCGGAGCGGCAGGAACCGCATCCCCCGGAACAACCGCTCCGCGCCGGACGCAAGCTTGCCGACCAGCCGCACCGGATGCGGAAACCACTGCGGATCGCCAAGCAGCAGATCGAGCAGGAACGCCGCTGGCATCAGCAACCAGGTCACGACACCGCCTCCTCGACGGCAGCTTTCGCGATCCTCGACAACTCGGCGAAATCGTTCAGCGCCTCGATGAGACGCCGGTTTTCGTCGGAGGTGCGAATGCAGAAGCGGAAATACTTCGGCGGAACGCCCTCGAAATTCCGGCAGTCCCGGACGAGAATGCCGCGTTCGGCGAGAACATCGAACAGCGCGTCAAGGCTGAATTCGTCCGCGACGGAGGCGAAAAAGAAGTTCGCCGCGCCGCCGTGCAGCGTGATCACGGAGTTCCCGGCAAGGCCGTCGGCAATCTGTTTGCGTCCTTCGCGGACGATGGCGTGAACCTCCCGCTCGTACTCGCCGCAGTGCAGCAGTTGCCCGGCGACATGCTCCGCGACGGCGTTGACCGTCCACGGCTCCTTGTAACCGTAAAGCTGGCGGATCATCGAGGGATGCGCGATCACCGCACCAAGACGCAACCCGGCGATGGCGTAGAACTTGGTCAGCGAATGCACCACAGCGATGTTCCGGAACGCCTTGATTTCGGTCATCAGGGAGTTTGACGGGAAGGCCTCCGTGAACTGGATGAACGCCTCATCGACGATGAACCGCTTCTCCGGAAAGCGGCAGGCCAGCGCCAGCAGCAACTCCTTGGGAATCAGCGTGCCGGTCGGGTTGTTCGGGCTTCCGGCCAGGAGCGCGTCGCATCCGGCAAGCGCATCGGCAAGCTTGTCGATGCCGGGAAAGGCGAAGCTGCCAGACTCGCTCAGTGCAAGCGGGACGACCTCCGCTCCCGCAAGGCGGCAGGCGCGTCCGTAATCAAAAAACGAGGGTTGGGGAACGAGCACACGCTTGATCCCAAGCGCTCTCGGAATCAGGTACAAGCCCTCGATTGCGCCATTCGTCGAGAGCACACACACCGGATCGAGGCCGAATCGAGCCGCGTAGAACTCACGCACTCCGTGTCCATCCATCGAGGGATAGGGCGCAAGCGGAATGGAGGTTGAGAACAGCTCCTGCAACGGAGGTTCGATCGGTGCGAGATTGACGCTGAAGTCGAGCGAAATGGCACTCGCAAGCCTGTCGCCCGAACGGTCGCCGTGGCGATGTGCCAGCAGATGATCGTGATTCATGACTCTTTCTCCCCTTTGACCGAAAGACCGGCAATAGCAAACAACTTCTCAAGATCGAGATTTTCCGAGAAATGCTTGGCAAGCAGCTCGAATGGATCAGCAACGGATGCTCCCCTTGGCGATTCGTAACCCCCGTCCAGCAGGCGCAGGAACCAGGTACGGACTTCCGGACGGTCGAAAAAGCCGTGGAAATAGGTACCCGTCACCTGACCGTCGGCGCTCTTCGCGCCGTCGAAATCGTCGGTTGCGACGCCGTTGCGCTCCGTCACTTCGAGGAGTGGCGACGCACCCGGTTCAAGTGCCGTCCGGCCCATATGAATTTCGTAACCGCTTACAAAAAATGGTGTTCCGGCAATTTTACCGACGCTGTTACAGAGCGCTTTTTCGCGTTCCAGCACCGTCTCGACCGGCAACATCGCGAGACCCGCGCTCGCGCCCGGAGCGCCCTCAACGCCGTACGGATCGGCGATAGACGCGCCGAGCATCTGGTAGCCACCACAGAGACCGACAATGATGCCTCCCCGCTTGCGAAACTTTTCGATCTCGTCGCGCCAGCCCATTGTTTCGAGCCATGCGAGGTCACCGCGCACGTTCTTCGAGCCTGGCAGAATCAGCGCTTTGTAACCATCAAGCGACTTCGGGCGGTGGAGGTAGTGCAGCTCGACCGAGGGATCGCGCTCCAGCGGCGCAAGGTCGGTGAAGTTGGAGATATGCGGAAAGTAGATCGCCGCGACGCCGATCTTGTCTCCGGACGGCTCCTGCTTCGGATCGACCACGGACGACAATGGGACAGCGTCCTCAGCATCAATGGTGAAGCCGCGAAAATAAGGGATGACGCCAAGCACCGGCACGCCGGTCATCGATTCGAGCATTTTTACGCCACCCTCGAAGAGTGATTTGTCACCCCGGAAGCGGTTGATAATGACGCCTTTCACCAGCGCACGATCCTCCGGCGGAATCACAGCAAGCGTGCCCACCACCTGGGCGAAGACGCCACCACGGTCGATGTCCGCTACGAGAATCACTGCTGCTCCGGCACGTCGGGCGGTTTTGAAGTTCACGAAATCGCGCTGGTAGAGATTCATCTCCGCGCACGATCCCGCCCCCTCGATCACCAGCAATTCGTGCCGCACCATAAGCCGGTCGAGGCTCTCGAAGGCCGCCTCGGCCCAGCGCTGCGTGTCGCCGAAATATTCGCGAGCGCTCTTGTCCGCGCACACTTTGCCTTGCAGCACAACCTGCGCGCCGGTGTCGGTGTTGGGCTTGAGCAGCACCGGATTCATGTCGGCGTGGGGCGCGACACGAGCGGCCTGCGCCTGCACGATCTGCGCCCGGCCCATCTCGAAACCATCCGGCGTGACGCCTGAATTATTCGACATGTTCTGCGCCTTGTAGGGCGCCACATCGACTCCCGCGTTGCTGAAAATGCGGCACAGCGCGGTGGCCACGATGCTCTTGCCGACGTCCGAGGCGGTACCGAGTATGGCGATATTGGTCATGGGCGTTACGAAATCAGTTACCATTGCTCCTGGTGCAGCAGGTCGTCGAGTGCAAGGCGCGGCAGCCAACCGGCCTGCTCCAGCTCCGGCGCTTCGTGGAAAAAGCTTACGTAACCGATGCAGAGCCACGCCACCGGCACGATGTGCTCCGGAATGCCGAGTACCCGGCGCACATGGTCGTGGTGGATGATGCTCACCCAGCCGACGCCGAGATTTTCCGCGCGCGCGGCGAGCCACAGGTTCTGCACCGCACAAACCGAGCTGTACAGATCCATCTCCGGATTGGCCGTGCGCCCGATCACCACCTCGCCGCTGCGGCTGCGGTCGCAGGTGACGCAGATGCCAACCGGCGCTTCAAGAATGCCTTCGAGCTTGAAGGTGCGATACTGCTCGCGCTTCTCGCCCTCGAACATTTCGGCAGCCTCGGCGTGAGCGACTTCAAAGCCCTCCTTGATCTGCTTGCGAACGGCAAGATCATGTACAACAACGAAGTCCCACGGCTGCATGAAGCCGACGCTCGGCGCGTGGTGCGCTGCATCGAGCACCCGCCGGAGAACCTCCTCCGGCACCGGATCGGGCAGGTACTGGCCGCGCACGTCGCGGCGGCTGTAAATGACTTTGTAGAGCGCGTTGCGCTCGGAAGTAGTGATGGTCATTTCGATTCATTTTTCTTATTCCGACTGCCGAACTGCCATTGCAGATCCGCGAGTCCTTCGAGAATTTTTGGCGATGGCGACACAAAATGCAGGCCATCGAGGCGCACGATCTGGTAGTCGCCCTCGGGAATCCGCACGGGGCATTCGTAGCCCTCCTTCTGGAGCACGACGCACTTCGCGCCCGCAGGCCTCACCCGCTTGCAAACATCGCGGCTTGTCCAGTCGGAGAGAAAGAGAGAGCCGGGATGCAGCGCCGCGATGGCCGCCGGGTCGGAATCGATCACGCCGCCGGTCTTCGGCAGGTCGAGGTCGCCATAGCGGCTCACCCCGGCGATGCGATTGGCGAGACCGAGCGCACACAAGGTGTCGGTAATGTAGGGCGACTGGCTGACGATGCGCCCCTCCGACCCGGATGCCGCTCCCGCGAAAAGCAGGAGCAGCAGCACAAACATCAACTGTTTCATGACCGGCAATGATTTACCGGTTTCTGTTGATGACAGCATGGATCAAATGTCCGCCTTCAGACCAAAAACAAAGGTGCGGCCAGGCATCGGATAGCCCTTGACATACTGGTACTCGCGGTCAAAAAGGTTGTTAATCTCCGCCCTGACCGTGATTCCCGGCCCTTTCACGCCCTTGCCTCCGAACGGAAACTTCTTCGATACGGAAAGATCAACCACCGTAAATCCGCCTTTCGGCACCACCTCGCCAAAGCCGGTCTCCCAGTTCTGAACGAGAGTCTTGCCTGTGTAGGCAAGGTTGAACGCGCCGTTGAACCCGCACCCATCATGCACTCTCAGTCCGGTGCTGGCGTTCCACTGCGGCGTGTAGAGCAGGTCGTCACCGGTCTGGTTGTCACGATACCGCAAGAGGTAGGTGTACCCGGCATATGGTTCAAGCGTCCACGAAGAACCCTCGAGTGCAAACACCTTCGAAAGCTCAGCTTCGATTCCGGATACCGTCGAGCTGCCAACATTGATATAGGTGTAGGTCGTTGGGGCAATCGCTTTGGTCTGAATCATATCCTTGTAGTCGGTGCTGAACCAGGTCAGCGAGCCATTGAGCCCTTTCCAGGTAAGGTCCATGCCGACTTCATACGTCTCGCTCGATTCCGGTTTGAGATCGGGATTGCCGATATAGGTCGTCCCCCAGCTAGTGATATGGGCGGCAAGCTCACGCGCCGACGGCATCCTGAAGCCTTCGGCATACGAACCTCTGAGCTTGAGGAAATCGGTTGCCTGCCACGCCACTCCGGCCTGATGCGCGAAGTTGTCCCTGCTCTTCGACGTGCCCTCGCCTTCCTTCATGTCAACATGATAATCATCGTAACGCACGCCTGCGGTAAGAATCAGGCGCTCGTCGAACAGGCCATATTTGCCGAGAAGAAAACCGGCCGGATTTTCATAAGAGGCCCATGTGGGCGCCGAAGTGGAATCGAGCTCGTATTTCAACCAGTCAAATCCGGCTGTAAGCCTGAGGGCACCCGGCTGCCAGGAAACCTGTGCCTGCGCCCCTTGCTGGTCAACATTGTTGGTGCTTTCACCCCAGTTCGGATCGACATAGCGATACTCGTCCTTTCCGGTGAAGTAGCGAGCCATCCATGAAAGAGTACGGCTGGAGGTCGTACCATCGTACCTGAAATCGACGGAGTGGTTGTTCTGAACCGTATAGGCATTGAGATCGGGCAAGCTGAAATAGCCCGGAGAGCCGGCCTTGTCCACATCGAAGGAGTGAACGATCATGCCGATCCGCTGGCCGTCGGCAATCTCGTAACCAACATTCAGGCTCGCCATCTTCTGGTCGTGGTAGCCGGTGTTCTGGTAGGTCTCGCCTTTGGCCGTCTTGTAGCTCCCAGAATCGGATTTCGAGATGCTGCCTGAATAGTCGAAGCGTCCGGATTTTCCCTGAATGGTCGCCTCGGTCATGGAGAAATCGTTGCTGCCGATTTTCTGCTCGATCGACGCCGACGGCGCGCCCGAACCTTTGGCCGTAATCACGTTGATCACGCCGCCAATCGCCGCAGAACCGTACTGCACGGCGGCAGGCCCCCTAATGATTTCGATGCGCTCGACGTTGGCTGTCATGATCTTGGCGAGGTTTCCGGTACCGGCGCGGCGGCCGTCGAGCAGTACAAGCACCTTGCCCATGAGATCATTGCCGTGGGATTCAGTCCTGAAACCGCGGATGCCAACGGAGGTCAAGGTTCCAGGATACTTTTGAATCTGTCCAAGATTTTTCTCCGCGAGAAGTTCACTGAGATCGTTGGCCGACGACTCGTTAATCTCCTCTTTGGTGATGATCGTAACGTTCGAGGTCAGCTCTTTTTTCGGCTGCGGCACACGGCTCGACGTGACGACGATTTCATTACCGAGATAGTCCGAACCGGTCTCGGCGGCGTGGAGCGTGGGGCTGGCGAGCATTGCCGCCATGACGATGGCGAGCGTTCTTCTGTTCATGGTGTTGTCCTGTGTTGAATTAACTGAATCATCAACAGACAGGGATAGAGGAAAAGGACTGAACCGGCACCAGAACACAGCATGGATCGAACGGACTGACGAAAGCCGCGCTCAACGGAAAATACCGCCAGAGAGCACGGATTCTGAAAACGATGCTGTTGGTCTTTGGATAAACCGGAAGTGCTTTGCCTGACTATTAACCCGTAGTCTTGTTTCCGAGCAAAGAGTAACTGGCAGGTCTCCTGACTTTACGGCTTGAATCGATGCAGCCTTCCCGCCCGCTCCGTGGAGGAGCCTGGCAGTGACGTGCACCGGCTGCGGCTTTGAGGCATGTGGCCATACCTGCCAGCGGCAGTTTTCCGTTGTACAGTTGCGGGTACAGTGTACGAATCTCACGTACTTCCCTATTCTCCGGCTTTAAAACCGGCACCAGCTAATCATGTGAAAGAACATCTTCTTTGTGGGCGGAATTTACGATTTTCCATCGCAATTACAAGCGACTCACGCATTGCGGTCGGCAGTCATGCCAACGATGGTGCGTGCCATCGACATGGCCTGATGATGCAGCACGTCGAGCGCCCGGAGCAGCTCCATATGCAGGTCGTGCGTGCGCTCCGATTCGGAACGGCTCTTGATGCGCCGCATGTGCGAAAATCCAAGATCGAAAAAGATGCGGTCGAACGCCTTGCCCTCTTCGATCACCGCCGAGGCCCTGCGGGGACTCATCTCCTCGATGGCCAGGTTCATGGCCGCGATCTCGCGGCACACCTGTTCGTGCAGCCGCTCGATCTCCGCCTTTCCCTCTGCGGTCAAGCCGACATTGAGCTTTCCCGACGGAAAATCGGCCAGCAGGGTTTCGACCACATCGCCTGCCGACTCGATCTCCTTGGCCAGCGCCATCAGCGCCGCGGCCTCCCGGATCAGCGGCTCGCCGACCGCCTCCTGCATGACGCGGATCAGGTACGCAGTAACCTTCTGCTCCAGAAAATCGAGCTTCTCCTCGCGCATCATCAGCCCCTCGCTCACCCCAAGCCGCTTGTAGATGAGGTCACGCCCGTTCCCGCCACCAATGAATGGCACGGGCAGCGCGCTTGCCATCCGTCCGAGAATCTTGTTCATGCGCGAAATCTCCAGTCGGGCCAGCCCAACCGCCACCTCGGGAGTGGCGAGTGCCGAGGTGCGCAGATGCCACACCGCAGGAATCCGCCCCATCTCATCGGGATCGTCGGGCAGCAGCTTGACAAGCATCCGCCCGAACTGCGGCAGAAACGGCAGAAACAGCAACGCCATGAACAGGTTGGAGAAGGTGTGGGCATTGGCGATCTGCCTCGCCAGCCCTCCGGCGGCATCGGAAGGCGAAATGGCGCGGATCAGGTCGAGCCAGGGCGGCAGAAAGATGAGAAAGACGATGACGTAGGTGACGTTGAACATGAGCTGCGCAAGAAAGACCCGCCGGGCGGGGCGAACGCTTCCGGCGCTGCCAATGGCCGCCGTGATGCAGGTGCCGATGTTGGCCCCGAACATCAGCGGCACGGCCACTTCGAGGGTCAGCACACCCTGCTGCGCCATCGTGATGAGAATGGCGATGAACGCCCCGCTGCTCTGGATAATCGCCGTCATGACCGCACCGGCAAGCACGCAAAGCAGGGGATTATCGAGCGTGGTCAGAATGGAGAGAAACTGCGGGCTCGATTGCAGCGGTTCAACCGCCATGCCCATGAGCTTGAGGCCAAAAAAGAGCAAACCGAGACCGGAGATCGCCTCGCCGAAAAGAGAGAGCACACGCTGCCGACGAATGAGCGACAGGAAAAAGCCGAGGGCGAAAAGAGGCAATCCGAACTCACCCGGCGAAAAGGCGATGAGCTGCGCCATCATGGTGGTGCCGATCTCCGCGCCAAGTACCACGCCAAGCGACTGCGAAAAGGTGAGAATCTGCGACTGCACCAGCCCGATCAGCGTCAGCATCACCATGCTGCTCGACTGCACGGCCACGGTCGCCGCCACGCCCGACAGCAACGCCGACACCGGGTTGCCGGTAATTGTGGAGAGCAGATGCGCGACCCGTCCGCTCGAAGCCTTCCGCAGTCCGGCGCTGAGAGACTTCATTCCCAGCAGAAACACCGCGAGGCCGCCCGCGAACAGCAGGAAATTCGATAGTACGGATTGCGATTCCATCATCTTCCGTATCTGTTTTCAGCGCGTTTCAGACGCCATCTCGCCCAGAATTTCAGCGACCCTGCACCGCCGGTACTCGAACACCTCGTCAAGCCGAGGCCCGACGATCAGCGCCTCGACCACTTCGCCAAAAAGGTCGAACGGCAGCGCATACTCCACAATGTCGGTCATCTCCGTGCCGCCCTCGATATCGCGGAAGAGGTGACGATGATACCACTGCTCGTAAGGCCCGGACAGCTGCCGATCCTCGAAGAAATCGGGCTTGGAAACCTTCATGATTTCGGTCGTCCACCGCACGGGAATCATCATAAAGGGATAGAGCACGAAATTCAGCTTCATGCCTTCATAGATTGCCGTTCCCGCATTGCCGCCCTCGGCCTTCAGCATCATTTCGGGCGGCGTGATCCGGGCAAGATTACCCGGTTGTGAGAAAAAGTCCCACGCCACATCTATCGGCACAGGCAACCGCTGTACCCAGGTTTTTGTATGCAGATTCATTCAGTTCGTTACAGCTCAGTTTTTTTGGTTCTTCGCAGAATTTCGTGGGTGGCATGAAGGATGCTCACATGACCATCCCTGATGAACAAGTTTAACAGTTCGGTCAAAGACATGTATAACTCATCATATGATAAAGCATTAATGTGATTAATCCTTTGGCCGGACACTCTTTGCAAAGCGCATTCGTTTTGGCCGTGCCTCAGTCGATTGACCCATATTCACCATTTACTCACGAAATTCTGCGAAAAACCAAAAAGTTAATTGATTGCGAAAAAACTTCTCGAACAGCAGTGCAATACACAGTCCCGCACCACCCACTCTTCGCCAATCCCCCCCCCACGAAAACCGCTTGCCCTGAAAAACCCCCTGCACTATCTTGCAGGTGATTTCTCGCAGGTGCATCAAATCCTCAACTCTCTTGCTCATGCCCAAAGCTACCGTCGGCGCCATCATCCACCCCTCGGAAAGCGAGCGTTCGACCATCCTGCTCACCAGGCGGAACGTCAATCCGTTCAAGGATCATTGGTGCCTTCCCGGCGGGCATATCGATGATTACGAATCTGTCGAAAATGCCGTCGTTCGCGAAGTAAAGGAGGAGACGAACCTCGACTTTGCACCGGAAACGTTCGTCGGCTGGTTCGAGGAGATATTCCCGGAGCACAACTTCCACGCCGTGGCGCTGGTGTTTGCCGGAACCGGATCGGGCGCGTTGCAGTCGCAACCAGAGGAGGTCGCCGACATGGCGTGGTTCGCGCTCGACGATGCACTTTCGATGCCGATCGCTTTCACCCATAACCTTGTCCTGCAACACTATGCCCGTTCGCTCGAAAAGTAACCGCCTGACTCCCCTTTTCATCCTTCTCGCCCTCTGCCTGCAAACGCTGGCAGGGTGTTCGAAACCGCAGGCTTCCGACAAAACAGAGCCGACGAAATCGCAAGCGCCGCAGCGCATCGTCAGCCTTGCGCCGAGCCTGACCGAGATGCTTTACGCCATCGGTGCGGGGCCACAGCTTGTCGGCAGAACCAGCGCGTGCGACTGGCCCGCCGAAGCCAAAAAAGTACCGGTGGTCGGCTCCTTCGGACGCCCGTCGCTGGAGATGCTCGCTTCGATGAATCCTGACCTCGTGCTGGACGTCGATCTGGCCGACGATCAAACGGCAAAAAAAATGGAAGAGATGCATATCCGCCGCGAGCACATCCGCTGTCAGGATCCCAAAGAACTGCCCGCCGCGCTCCGCAAGCTCGGCACGCTCACCGGCCACACACGGCAGGCGGACAGCCTCGCGACGGTGATCGAGCAAGGGCTGGCGAAGTATCGAAAAGAGGCTGACGCGAAACAGCACAAAATGCGCATCTATCTTGAAATCTGGAACGATCCTCTCTGGACAGGCGGGAGCAACAGTTTCGTATCGCAACTGATCGCGCTTGCCGGTGGCCGCAACATTGGCGACGCGGTCGAGAAGGAATATTTCGAGGTCTCGCCCGAGTGGGTCATCCGCCAAAATCCCGACCTGATCGCCTGCATGTACATGGCGAACCAGACCCCGGCAGCCGACAATGTGAAAAAGCGCCCCGGCTGGCAGGGCATCAGCGCCGTGCGCAACAATCGGGTCTATGACAACTTCGACAACCGTCTCTACCTGCGCCCCGGACCGCGCATCCTCGAAGGCATCGCCGGAATGAAAAAGCTGATCGAGAGCAATGAACAGTAACGCCACGACCAAGAGGAACGCGACGATCAATACCCGACAGAGCCGGGCGTTCCTCGTCGCCGCGCCGTCGAGCGGCTCCGGCAAAACAACGATCACCCTCGGTCTGTTGCGCCTCTTCGCGCGGCGCGGTATGGCCGTGCAGCCCTTCAAGTGCGGCCCGGACTACCTCGACACGATGCTGCACGCGATGGCCGCCTCGACAGGAGAAACAGCGCGACCGGGCCTCAACCTCGACACCTTCATGGCCTCGAAAGAGCACGTGCGCTCGCTCTTCGCACGCAACGCGGCATCGGCAGATATTTCGGTGATCGAAGGGGTGATGGGGCTGTTCGACGGGGCCGAAAAATCGGACGGCAGCAGCGCCGAGATCGCCGCGCTGCTTGGCTTGCCGGTCATCATGGTGATCGACGGCTCGAAGATAGCCTACTCCGCAGCGCCGATTCTGTACGGCTTCAAGCATTTCGACCCCTCGGTGAAGGTTGCGGGCGTCATCTTTAACCGCGTCGGCAGTGCGTCGCACTACAGCCACCTCGAAGCCGCCGCAAAAGACGTTGGCGTCGAGCCGCTCGGCTATCTGCCGCGCAACAGCGATATTACGATCAGCGAGCGCCACCTCGGCCTCAACACCTCGGCGGAGTACGACCGCGAAAAGCTCATCGACGCGATGGCCGAACACATCGAAAAAACGGTGAATATCGAGCGGCTGCTCGACGTGGCGCGGATCGAACTGCCTGAAATCGAACAAGCACAACCAGTGACGAAAAAGCTGGACAAGGTGATCGCCGTAGCACGGGACGAAGCATTCAACTTCATCTACCACGACAACCTCGAAACGCTAAAGCGGTATGGCGAAGTGCGCTTTTTCAGTCCGCTGCACGACCGCGAGCTGCCCAAGGCCGACCTCGTTTACCTCGCTGGAGGCTACCCGGAGCTGCACGCCGAAGCGCTGGCGGCGAACAAAACGATGCGCAAAGCCATCGCCGAATGGTGCCGCAACAGAGGCGCAACCTGGGCCGAGTGCGGCGGCCTGATGTACCTCGGCAAAACGCTCACACTCGCCGATGGCGCAGCCCACCCGATGTGCGGCGTACTCGACCTCGATACCACCATGCAGGAAGCCCGCCTCACGCTCGGCTACCGCAAGGTGTATCCGGCGGGAGCGGACGGCGTGGAGCTGCGAGGCCACGAATTCCACTACTCCCGCATCTGGCGGCAGGGCGAAATCGACACCATCGCCGAAATCCGCAACGCCCGCGGCCAACAGGTCGGGACAAAACTTTTCCGCGTCGGCAACACCATCGCCTCGTACCTTCACCTCTACTGGGGCGAGCACGACTACCTTGCTAACTGGTTCGACGTGTTGAGGTAAAAAATGATCGCGAGCAAAACGGCAACGACGCGCCGCTACGTCATCACTGGCGGGCCGGGCAGCGGCAAAAGTACGCTTATCGAAGCGCTCGAAGCGCGCGGCCAGCGCTGCTACCCGGAGGTCTCGCGAGAGCTGATCCGCCGCGAAGCACGCCGCCCGAACGGCGTGATGCCCTGGAACGACCTCGAAGCGTTCGCCCGCCTCGCCTTCACGGAGATGCTCCTCCAGCACGACCACGCCGAAGAGGCTGGCGAACGCTGCTTCTTCGACCGCGCCATCCCCGACATCTTCGGCTACCTGCTCGAGCGCGGCATCGACATCCAGGAAAGCTGGCTCGACGTTCACCGCCGGTGCCGCTACGAACGCACGGTCTTCATCCTTCCGCCGTGGCCCGAAATCTACGTCAACGACGCCGAACGCCCCCAAACCCTCGCCGAAGCCAACGCGCTCCACAACGCCATCCACGCGGTCTATGAATCGCTGGGTTACGAGTTGATCGAAGTGCCGAGAATGCCGGTCGAAGCGAGATGCGAGTTCGTGCTGGGGAGGTTGTGCTGCGGGAAGGAAGAGGCAATCAAGTACTCCCGCAAAGCTTGACTTCACTGCAGAAGGGATTAGCACGTCGCTGTGCTCCTCGCAATGACACACGACTGAAAAATTGACCATTGTCATCAGAGCCCTCGAATGAAGAACCCCGCCGCCTGTTCATCCAGCTCTTCCAGTTTCAGAAAAGCAGTTCGTGCATCTTTCCGACAAACACTACCAGCTCACCACAGACCAAAGATGTTCGGGACCCATTTTACATCTTGAAACCAGTGTTGGCTCAACGCCTCTCCCATCACCGGTCGCCAACCTGAAGCGACAAGTACCTGAACACAATCATCCCGGTTGACTCGCGGCAGAGCTACGATGTACGCGACGTGATCGCGCGGCTCGTGGATCGGGCGGACTTCATGGAGGCTCAGGAGCACTTCGCCCGGAACATCGTGATCGGCTTCGCCCGCATCCAGGGGCGCTCAGTCGACATCGTGGCTAACCAGCCGGCGGTGATGGCGGGCGAGCTCGACATCGACGCCTCCGACAAGACAGCGCGATTCATCCGCTTCTGCAACGCCCTCAACATTCCGCTCGTGACGCTGGTGGACGTGCCCGGATTCCTGCCTGGCGTCGAGCAGGAGTACGGCGGCATCATTTGCCACGGCGCGAAAATGCTCTTCGCCTACTCGGCGGCCACCGTGCCGAAATTCACCGTGGTGATGCGCAAGGCCTACGGCGGCGCGTACCTGGCCATGTCGCTCGACATTCTGCATTCAAAACGGGAGTTCAGGCCACAGAACAAGCATGGCCTGATTCCTCTCTGAACCTGAAACGAACCTGAATCATGCATGAACGAACAGGAAATAAAAGAGACAGTACGCGAGGCCGAACAGCAAGGAGATCACGCCGGAACTGCTCATGATCATGTCGGCCTCGATAGCGGCCTACCTCGGCAAGAACGTGCGCATCCGGCGCGCCCGGTTCATCGGCAAACAGGAGCCGAGTTCGTGGTCGCGGATGGGCAGGGTGTCGATCCAGTCCTCCCACACTTTCAGCATAAAAAAATAAGGAACCAAAGTCGTGCAGTTAACTTTGACCATAGATGGGAAAAAAATATGTGGTGAATGTCGAGGTGATCGAGGGAGAGGAGGGGCGTACGCCCGCCTCGTTCCCGCAGCCGGTCTCCACCATCCAGTCCCGGCAACCCGAGCCGCCGCCCGGCTCCAGCGCGCAAAACCACAGGCGGACAATCTGCCGGATGAAAAGGTGTGCTGCATCAACATCACCGCCCACACCACCGGAACCGTCAAGGCCATCTTGGCCACCCCCGGCGAAGCCGTCAAAAGCGGTCAGGCGCTGAGAGAGTTCGAGCAGGGAATAGAGACGCCCCGGCGCGGATGGAGTGCCGGGGCTACAAGACTGGATGGTCAGACACGAGGTTATCTGATGCAAGATTTTTTTTGACAGATGCACTCACTCAGACATCTTCGTTCGATAGGTAACTCTACATTGGTTCATAACACCATTCACTGAAAGTTCGACATAGCATTGTATCTTCTCTTGCGTGCCTTCTCCCATGCCCTTTATATCCCTTATAAATTTTCCCTAACAGGTCTTAGTTGGCCGCAGGATTGTTCTTGGTGAGAATGCCATCCTCAACCATTTTGTCGATCATCTTGGTGAGCTGGTCCTGAATGCGGATCACTGCGGGCAGCGAAAGGGCAACCGTTGCGTTTGAACGAACATTGGGCTCCTTGTCTTTCTCGACAGAGGTGACGTTGACAAGATCAAAACGAACGACGCCGTCAACGAGAAGCATGTTGGCGATACCATCAGCATAAATGGTCTGCATATCTTTTTCCTCCAGGTGAATAGGGTTTGAGTTTTCCTGATACTGCAAAAATCAGTGCGCTAATATACGCAAAGTCATGACGGTGGCCTAAAAAGGCGGTAAAAAACATGCATACGTTTGACAACCCATCCAGACAGCCGGTTCAGGAGGCTTCCAAATAATGGAAACGTTCCTGATAACCACCTGAATGTTCAGTCGTGATGCTGGTTCAGAACGCTGTGGTGGCGTCCGTAGAAGAAGTAGATGCAGAAACCTATCAACAGCCAGACGATGAGCCGCCACCAGTTCTCGGCAGGCAGCGAGAACATGAGCAGAAGGCAGGTCAGAATGCCGGCAATGGGCACGAAAGGCACCAGCGGCGCTCTGAATGGGCGTTCAGCATCGGGATTGGTACGGCGCATGATGAGTACCGCCGCGCAGACCACGACGAAAGCGAAGAGTGTACCGATGTTGACCAGCTCGGCCAGCAAGCGAAGCGGCAGGAACGCGCCGAGAATGGCCACAAAAATGCCGGTGAGAATGGTCGCATTCCAGGGCGTTTTGAACTTCGGGTGAACCACGCCGAAAAACTTATTCGGCAAAAGACCATCGCGAGCCATAGCCAGAAAGATTCTCGGCTGACTGAGCATCATGACAAGCAGCACCGAGGTGATGCCTGTGATGGCTCCGAGGGAGACGAGAAACTGCGCCCAGTCGAGGCCGACCTGCTTGAATGCGTAGGAGACTGGCGCATCAATGTTGATCTGATCGTAAGGCACCATGCCGGTAATCACTGCAGCAACCGCAACATAGAGCATCGTGCAGATGATGAGCGAGGCGATAATACCGATCGGCACATCACGCTCGGGCCGGCGCGCCTCTTCGGCATGGGTCGAGATCGAATCGAAACCGATGTAGGCAAAGAAAATCATGGCCGCACCCGCCAGCACGCCGACAGGCGCACCACCCGCTCCGGTTTCGCCAAGAATGGTATGACCAAACACGCTCAGTCCTGAATAACCGAACGGCGCAAAAGGCTGCCAGTTTTCGGGCTTGACATACTGCGCACCAAGAACAATGACCAGCAGCACGATAGCTACCTTGACGATGACCATCGCCGTGTTGAACCCGGCGCTTTCACGAATCCCCTTGACCAGAATCACCGTCACAATGAGCACGATGATGACCGCCGGAAGGTCGAACATCGAGCCGGTCAGCACCAGCGAGCCGGTTGCCGGATCGAAGTCGAGAGGCGCTCGCGAAAAGATTTCCGGTATGTGCAGGCCAAATATGCCCATGAAATCCTGAAAGTAGTGTGACCATCCGTGCGCCACGGTGGCCGATGCAACGGCGTATTCGAGAATGAGATCCCAGCCGATGATCCAGGCGAAAAGTTCACCAAGTGTGGCGTAGGCATAGGTATAAGCAGAACCGGCAACCGGGGCCATCGAGGCGAATTCGGCGTAACAGAGCGCCGCAAAAACGCAGGCCAGCCCGGCAAGAGCAAAGGAGAGCGTTACAGCGGGACCTGCCTTGTCATGCGCGGCTACACCGATGAGCACGAAAATGCCGGTACCAATGATCGCGCCAACCCCAAGGCTGGTCAGCGCCAACGGGCCGAGAACACGGTTGAGCCGGTGCTCGCTCTTCATCTCTTCGAGCAGCAACGAAAGCGGCTTTTTTCTGAAGCTGTTTTTCACGGGCAAATGTGCTTTTGGTTCAAAGAAAAGCACCCAGAAGGGCAAAGCGGAAAAGGTAAAAACTTTTGAATATACAGAGATTTTTCCAGCTTTTCCCTCAAACTCTGCCACTTCTGATCAGCCATTTAACCCCTTCAATGACCGGCACGATGGTCAGCGCTCCGCATATCACGATCAGCCAGTCATGCGGTGGCATCGCAAAGGTACCAAAGGGCACCGTCAGCACAGGCACGTAGATAATCGCCGCGAGCATGACCAGCTCCCAGATGATTGCGAGGTTCAACCAGCGGTTCGTAAAGGTGTTTTTGAAAACGTGCTCCCGCTCCGAACGGAAGTTATACGCCTTGAAAAACTGGATGAGCACAAGGGAGACGAAGGTCATGGTCATCGCCTCCGAAAGAGAACGCCCGGAGTGGCGCGCCCACTCGAAAAGCACCAGGTTGACCAGCGCAGACCAGAGTCCGCCGGCAAGCATCAGGGCCATGATCGGACGGGTAAAGATACCCTGCTTCCGCTCGTTCGGCGGACGGTTCATAATGCCCGGTTCGGCGGGGTCGACGGCGAGGGCAAGTGCCGGAAGACCATCGGTGGCGAGGTTCACATAGAGAATCTGCACCGCCGTGAGCAGCAGCGGAATACCCAGCAGCGTCGCTCCGGCCATGAGGCCGAGTTCGCCAATGTTGGACTCCAGAGAAACCCGCGCGAACACCTCGACGCTTCCAACCGCTTCGTTTCGGAGGAGAATGACTGCTCGTCGATTCTCGGAAATTGCTGCCGCAAATAGCACTCGTCGAATCCCGCCTTCCGCACCGAGACGACGAGGGCCCCTCGGTAGGATCACCGGAAATCGTCCACTCCCCCTCCGGCGACTTGCCGATCGCCGCGTCATTGCAGAGCACTCCGGCTTGCAGCAACTCCCGCACCGGTGGCGGCAACTCACTGGAAGCGCCATCAATGCATCAGCAATTGCTCAAAGCCTCGCGCCGCCGGAGATTTCGAGGATCTGCCCGGTGATGAAAGAGGCATCGTCCGAGGCAAGGAAAAGCGCGGCTTTGGCGACGTCGTCCGGCGTGGCGATGCGTCCGAGGGGGTAACGTTCGGCGGAGGCTTTCGCGAGCGCCTGCCAGCGCTCCGGGCCGAGCGCTCGCGTGAACGCCTCGACCTCGACCAGCGCAGGCGCAAGGGCATTGGCCGTGATGTTGAACGCGCCAAGCGCCAGGGCGAGCGAGCGGGTGAAGGCGAAGATGCCGCCCTTGGAGGCCGAATAGCTGAACTGGTTCGGGCTGCCGCGCCAGACCAGCGAACTCATGTTCACGATCCGGCCATACGCTTGCGGTTTCATGATTTTCGCGGCCTCGCGGCAGCACAACATGCACGATTTGAGGTTCATGTCGAGATTCTTCATCGCCATTTCCATGTCAATTGTCTCAACCGAAGCCGCCGGTTCGCAATCGCCGCCCGCGATGTTGACCACGATATCGAGCCGCCCGTAGTCACGGCGAATATTGGTAAACAGCTCGACAACCTGCTTTTCGGAGGTAAGATCGACCCCCGAGCACGAAGCCTGTCCGATGCTTTGCGCAATGTCATCACACACCCGGCTGCACGCCTCCAGATCGATATCCACCAGAACAACCGTCGCCCCTTCGCGGGCAAAACAGCGTGCGGTCGCGCTGCCGATGCCTCCCGCCGCCCCGGTAACCAGGGCAATTTTTCCCTGCAATCTCATCGTATGCCACAGTTTTGGTTGATCCTTGTTCAGAGCGCCAAGCCTTTTACTGCACCGCAATCACCCGCTTTTCCGCCGCCGATCCGGCGAACAACTTGAAGCCCATGAGGCTCGTCATCGACTGCACTGCCGAGTTGAAGCGCCCGATAAACAGATCGAGATCATTGATCTGGAACAGCTCATCGGCAGCCACCTCCTCCATGAATGCGAGAAACTGCTTGTGGCGCATCTCCCCTATCCGCGACGACCAGGAGAGATTGGAGATGCGGAAAGCACAGAGCGGCTCGTCGATCATCCAGAGCTTGCCAAGCCGCAAAAGCTGCATCCAGAAATCGAGATCGATGGTGTACGGAATCCGTGCACTGTAGCCGCTCGTCAAGGCGATCAGTCTGGCAGGATAGAGGCCGCAGACCGGCTCGCCGATGATGTTGGTGCCCATCCGCACCATCTTCCTGACCACCTCGTCAGGCGCTTTCAGGCCGCCATCAATGAAGTTGACCTTGTTGATGAGCACCTTGCCCTCAGGGTCGATGATGGCTCGCTGGGCTGAAACAAGGCTCACTCCCTCATTTTCCGAAAGCTCGAATGCTGCAAGCTGCTTTTCCAGGCACTCCGGAAAGAGCAGATCGTCCGCGCAAAGCAGTTTGACGTACCGGCCCCGCACATCGCTGATGGCCCGGTTCCAGTTGCCCTCGGGGCCAAGATTGCGCTCGCTGCTGAAAATCGTAATGCGAGGATCGTCGAATGAACGGACTATTTCAAGTGACCTGTCGGTTGAATGATCGTCATAAATGAGCAGCTCGAAATCGTCCATCGTCTGGTTCAGCACCGATCGGATGGTTTCGGCTATATATCGCTCGTTGTTGTACATCGGCACGGTGACCGTTACCAGCGGATTGCTTGATCGTGACATACGCGTTACACCTCCTTTCGTGCACTATTATCTCAACGGCTCCGATTCATCCATAAATCGCACCGCATGTTCTTGCGCCCACGCCGGGGTCGCTTTTTTACCGGTATCGAGCACCGTTTCGGAAGAAACGATAGCACCTTCGAACTCCGCCCTGCCGGTATTGGCGAGCCAGAGGTTCGCCCCTCGCAGATCGGCCTGACGGAGATCGGCCCGCTGAAGATTGGCCGAACGCAGATCCGCGCCCCTGAGATTGGCGCTCTTCAGATCGGCCTTCTCGAGGTCGGAACGCTTCAGCGAGGCTTTTTCAAGATCGGCACCGTGCAGGTCGGCATAGGCAAGCACCCGGTTGTCGAGCGGAGCCTCCTTCAGCCTGACGTTCATCGCCGGTTTTTCGGTTCTCAAGCGGTTCCACTTTGTGACGTTGGACTTGAGCTGGTCGAGCTGGTCGGCATCGTAGCTGATCGAGGATGGTGCGGGTCGCCATGCCCTGATGGGTTTCAGGGTTTTGGCAAGAGTCGTCGCTTTTTGCGGAGCGGCAGAGGGTACCGCCTGCGAAGATGCAGACGGCGTGGCTGACTGAACGGCTTGAGGCAATGCTGCTCCGGCAACTCCGGCTGGCTCCGGCTTCGAGGCGGCCACCACAGGAGCGAACATGGCCCCGTGCTCGCTGGCCCACTGCGCCGACCCCGTTTTGCCGTTCGGCAGCACGGTCTCATCTGAAATCAGCGCGCCAGTGAAGTCCGTACCGCCGGTTCTTGCCAGCCAGAGATTGGCCGCGCGCAGATCGGCCCGACTCAGATCGGCATGTTCGAGATTCGCCTCCCGGAGATCGGCTCCGGAAAGATCAGTACCGCGCAGCTTCGCTTCTCCGCAATCGGCGCGCCGCAGCACGGTCGAGGCCATCTTCGCTCCACTGAAATCCGAACCAGCGCACAAAGCCCCGGCAAGCGAAGCCTGATTCATGTCCGCGCCGGTGAAGCGGCTTCCGGCGAGCACGGAGCCATCGAGCTTCGCGCCGGAGAGGTCGGCGTCACGAAACTCGGATCGGCCAAAATCGCTCTGCCGCATGTCGGCACCGGCAAGGCTGGTCTGGCTGAAATCGATCTTGCGCAGCCGCCGTCCTTTCAGAGCCGCACCCGAAAGATCGGTGGGCATCGAGGGATTCTTCTCGCGCATGGCGTTCCACTCGACGCTGCCCTGCTGCACCACAGCCTCCTGGCGGGCATCGGCAGCGATGGCTTGGGAAGTTACGCCGAACAGCAAAACACCGGCGCACGCGGCGGTGCCGCAATAACGAGACAGAGAAAGTATCATGAGATTTTTATGATTTGTCACCGGTCTTGAAAACCGGATCATGAGTGAGATTTCGCAAAAGATAAAGAGCAACCGCAGCGTACACAATGCCACCAATGCCAAGCACGAGCTGCTCGCCACTGAAGAAGCTCACGATGATCGCCACCCCGGCAACGAGGATGATTGAAAGCGATACGAACGCGCGGTTCATCGTACCCGCGCCGAGCAGCTGCCCCAGCGGATCGCCGGCTTGCAACAGTTCGAGGCTCCCCGTCTTCTGGATCGAGGGCAGCACGATGTAGATCATGCCGATAAACGAGAGCGTGATCCAGCCAAGCAGTGCCGAGTGGGTGTGCGCGTGGTAGATCCACATCTTGTCGCCCCGGATGGGCGGATAGCTGCCGAACAGAATGCCCTTCGCGTAGTAGATGTTCAGAATGCCGAAAGCGCTGGTAGCGAAGAGAAACGCCAAACCGCCGAGCATGAACGCAAGCGCCGGATGGGCGAAGTTGCTCCGGAAATAGTTGCGCAGGAACACCCCGAAGGTGTAGAGCAGCGCCATGACGCCAAAGGTGAGCAGATGGCTGATGAGCATCATGCCGAGGTAGTTGCCCATGAGAATGACGACGAGGAAAAAGAGCACGCCGCCGACAAAGATGTAGAACCAGAGGCTGAAAAGCTTTCTGGCCAGCTCCATCTTGTCCGTCCGGCGCCATGCGTAGGCGTAGAGAAATCCCATGACGCTGATGCTGAGCGGGAACGAGGAGCCGAGGAAGTAGGCCGACTGTGTCACGAAAAACGGAATAATGCCGTTGTCGGGAAAGGCCTCCTTGAGACCAAGCGTAAAGAGGCCAAGGTTGGCATTGAGCAAGAACACCACGTCGAAAATATAGTAGCGCACCGACACCTCTCTCCAGATTTTCGCCACTGAAAGCGTGGTGAGAAGCTCGTAGAGCGGCACGGCAACCACCCCCATCAGCATCAGCCCCGCCGCCGCCTTGAGAAGCGGCAGGCCCACCGCCACCGCAATCGTAACCATGACAAGCGCCAGTACCACCAGGCCGATGAACAGGCGCTGACGTGCCGGATCGATCCGCAGTTCAGGGTAGATCGACGAGGTCAGGTAACGGTTAAACAGCAGAATGGCCAGGTTTCCGAATCCGACAAAAAAAATGTATGGATGGAGCTTGAGCAGAAAGGCATTGTCGGCAAGAACGCCGAGACCGCCAACCGTCGCGGCAATGGCAATGATGGTGAACGAGACGACAAGAAAGGTTCTGGATATTCCTCGAAGCGTGTTCTTTGACGTAACAGGAGTCATGGATCGTTGTGATTTTATTGATTGCTTGCCGAAACCTTGCCCATTTCCCAGTATGCCGTAAGGGAGAGAGCGATCACCGCCGCATTGAGCGACACCGGATTGAATGCTTCTGCCAGCAGGCGCGGTTCATAAAGTGAAACAAAGCCCAGCAGGCTCAGCATGGCAGCAATGTTCAGCAAAAACGGCCAGCGCCAGGGAGTCAAAAGCAGCAGCAGTCCGAACGCTATCTCGCCGTAGCCCATAACCGAGAACATAAAACCGTACAGCGGCCCCAGATACGAAAGCAGTCCCAGCTCAACCGGGCTCGGGCACACCAGCTTCGGCACCGCACCCTGATAGACCCACACAAAAGCAAGCGCAATCCGGCTGGCAATCAGCGCCGGAGACTGACGAGCGAACAGACTCATAAGGGTAAAGGGTTCAGGCATTTCTTTTTGGAAGATAACAGTTGCCGGACAAATACAGCCACACCCAGCGTTAAAGGCGTGTTGAAAGTGCGGGGCGAAGGAGGATTGGGTATGCGAGGCAAACGGCGATAAGTGATTCGGAAGACAGCACTAAACATCAGCCCATCCTGAATCAGCCGCAAAACCAGACCAACGACCAACACGCCTGAACCATTTTCATTGCAAAAAACCGGATGACATGCCCATCAGGATCGATACCGCCATCGGGCGCCATTGCACAAGTCACCATCGGCAACAACGTATCATTAATGACAAATATACGTTGCTCAAAGGAGCATATAGGGCACTAAAAAAGATCCACTGTGCAAGACGACAAACTGAAAGGCCTTGGCGAACGATTGCGACAGGCCAGAATCGCCCGCCACGAAATGCAGCAACGTTTCGCCGACCGGCTCGGCCTCAGCCGCCCGACGCTGGGCAAAATGGAGTCCGGCGATCCGGGCGTGAGCATCGGCGCATGGACAAAAGCGCTGGAGCTGCTCGACCGGCAGGACGAGCTCGACCTGCTTCTCGCGTCGGGTGACAATCTGTTTGAAAAGTTTGCCATATGTCGTACCCTACACTATAGACATCTCTTGAGACGCCTCTATTGATTCTTCTCCACTCTTACCACCCTTTCAGGAGCTCAACATGACCGGACTCTCACAATCCCAGGCTTCACCGATGCAAATCCAACCAGGAAACGCTGCCTTCAATCCTTGGACGGACGCGGCCTTGGATACCATCCGTGACGTCAATCAAGCATTGACCTTGTATGCGGAAATGCGCGTCGTCCCAGCCCATCACGACGCCTTTCTCGCGGCAATCGACACCGTATCCGCCAAACTGCGCGTCCTGCCGGGTTTCCTCAGTCTGGCACTCAAGCAGATGAGTGGCGATTCGACGATGGTGAAGAACTACCCGGAGACGTACAAGGGCGTGCTGGCGACAGCCTATCTCGACGGCGTTGCCGCAGGAACACAACCGTACTTTTATAACCTGTTCGTCCGCTTTGCCGATGGGCGCGCGGCGCGGGCCGCAGGCTTTGAAGCCTTGTTCGAAACGCACATCCACCCGTTGCTGCATGCCATGGCGCCTCGTGGTGGTGACGGCCCGGAATTGCTGGCCTATCGTGCTGTGCTGCAGAGCGTCGTCGCGGGTGATCGCCATGCAATTTACCGCGGCGCGGAGGAAATCCGCAGTTTTCTGCGTCGCCCAGTCGAGCTTCCTGAGCGCGAAACGGTGACGGTCGAAAATCATGTGATGGTCCCCGAAGACAAGCACGCCGCGTGGGAGCCCCAGGTTGCCATATTGCTGCAGGTCGCACAGGACACCTTTGAGCCCCAGGATGAGCCCTCCGGGGTCGGCTTGCCCGGTGCCCGGGACAACCGCTACTACCGCAAAGCGCTGTCAACCGAAATCTTGCGCAATGCGCATGCCGATGGCGGACTGCGCGCCTACATCATGCACGGCGTGTGGGAGTCGGTATGGGACCATGAAAATTCGCACCTCGACCCTCGCTTCCTTGCCGCCGCCGGGCCGGTGGGTGCGGCGGCGGTGGTCGGCCCGGTGGAGCCGTTTTACCTGACGCGCCGACTCGTCGTTGCCGACTGAAATGAACGCGCAGCAGCCGATGTGCACCCGGATTTCTGGGTGCGCATCGGCGGGCCTTTGCCGGCACCTGGTTCGGGGTGGCGCGACGTCAAACAGAAGGTGATAACCATGCGCCACAAGCCTGAGCCCGTCAGAGTCGCACGCCAGGATTAATCTGGTGAGAGAAATTGCCCGGTTGCCAGGCACCCCCGCGCTGCGCTCTTGGACATCATGGATCCGCCAGCACCTCATCCACCGTCCGCGCCATGACGAATCGCGCCGGCGCCTCTCCCACTTCCAAAGCTTTGAAGTGCGCCTTCCCGCACTCGATCTTGGCCCGCTCCTTCTCCCGCAGATCTTCGGCGAACAAACCGCTCTTCGTCTCGACCACGAAGTACAGCCGCTCCGCCCCGTCCTTCTCCACCAGCACCGCCCAGTCCGGGTTGTAGCTGCCGAGCGGCGTCGGCACGGTGAACCAGCCCGGAAGCTTCGCGTACACCTTGATGGCGTCGTTCTTTTCAAGCTGGTCGCCAAAGGTTCGCTCCGTGTCCGAGTCGTAGACGATCTGCTCGTAAACGCCCTTGTTGGCGTCGAGCAGGTTCCTGAGGTAGCCGGTCAGCTCCTCCTGTTCGAACAGCTCCTGCGCGTAGTAGTGCTCGTTGCCCAGGCGCTGGTACTTGATGCCGTCCACCACCGCCAGCCGCTTGCACCGGTTGATGGCTTCGGCGGTCAGCTCGATGAAGGCCTGCGGGTTGCGCTTAAAGTCCTTGAGGCGCCCGCTGCCGCTCAGGATGCGCTGGATGCTGCGGCGCGTGAGCTGCGTTCGGTCCTGCAGCTCCGTAAGCAAGTCGGGCAGTTCGATGTCGGCTTCGTCGATGACCACCGTCGCCGCGCCTTCCCGCTCGGTCGCCTCCACGCCCGCCTTGCCGATGGCAATGTCGGCCTTGCGCCATTGCAGGCGCGTTTTCGGGATCGCGGGTGCCTCCTGCACCGCGCGGATACAGCGCTTGATCAGCTTCTTGTTGTCAAAGTGCACCCGATACGTGCTCTTGTACTTGATGCGCTCCCACAGCGCCTTGAACTCGGGGCTGTGCAGCACCGCCTGGCGGGTGCGCACCTGGCGGCGCTCGTCGGCGTTCCTGATCTCCAGCCGCCCGGCGAGCTTCTTGAGCCCGGCCACGATCTGGTCGCGTTGCGCGGCAAAGGGCTCGGGCACCACCAACGTGTCGTCCTTCAGCGCCTGCTTGAGCGAATCCTGAACCTTGCCCTTGTCGTCGATGTACCCCGCGGTCTTGAGGTGTTCCCATAGCGCCCTGGACTGCTCCACGCCAAGCGGCACCGTGCTGCCGTCGGGCTGGCTAACCGGTATGCCGGCGAATTGGTGCTGCTCGACGACACCGAAGCGGATGCCGGTGTCCTCTTCGATCTCCTTCTGCAGGTTCTCGGCGAACTGCTCGTAACTCTCCATCGCTACCACGGTGAGCGTGTTGACCTCGAAGCCGCGGACGCGCTCGCCCTGCTGGTTGACGCACAGGCGCAGGCCGCGGCCAATCGTCTGGCGCCGCTCGCGTTCGGTCTGGATGTCTCGCAGCGTGCAGATCTGGAAGACGTTGGGGTTATCCCAGCCTTCCTTGAGCGCGGAGTGGGAGAAGATAAACTTGAGCGGTGTGTCGAGGCTGAGCAGCTTCTCTTTCTCCTTCATGATCAGGTTGTAGGCGCGCTCGGCGTTCTCGCGATTGCTCGCGTTGTTTTCGGCGGTGTCGGTCCAGCCGCCCTTCTTGTCGATGGAGAAGTAGCCGTTATGCACCTCCTCGGCGGCGCGCGTGAGGTCCACTTCCTGAAAGAGCGTGCGGTAGCCGGGCAGGTTCGCCGCGCGCCGGTACTCCTCCTCGAAGATGCGCGCGTAGTCGCCCTTCACCGGGTTGCCGTCGACGTCGTACGACCGGTACTTCGCTACCTCGTCAATGAAGAAGAGCGACAGCACCTTGATGCCCTGCGGCCGCAGGCGCTTCTCCTTGTCGAGATGCTCGCGGATGGTGCGGCGGATCATCTCGCGCTGCACAGCCAGCGCATCCACATCGCCCCAAGCCTGCCCCGGCTTCAGGTACAGCTCGCCGCCGGGCACGCGCAGCTCCAGGTACTCGTCGCCCTTGGCCACGCGGATCTCGCCGATGCGGCAGTTGGCGTACATCGCCCGACCGGTGGTCTGCTCCAGGTTGTCGCCGTCCTGCACGGTGACTTCCTGCCGCCGCACCTTGCCGCCCGCGGTCTGCATGTCCAGCTCGACCCGCGCGCTGATCGTGCCCTTTTTGTTGCTCACCGAAACCAGCCGCACGTAGGGCTTGTTGTGCGCGTCCTCCACCGTGGCCGAGGCCACCTCGATCTGCTTGACCAGCCGCTTCTCGTAGGCATCCACCGCGTCCAGCCGGTAAACCATGTGGTGCTTGTCCACGTGGGTGGCCGAGTAGCGCAGCGTGCAGAGCGGGTTCATCGCGTCGAGCGCGGCCTTGCCCTGGCCCTGGAGGCCGCCGTCCACGCTTTGCGGCTCGTCCACGATGACGATGGGACGGGTGGCCCTAATCAGGTCGATGGGCTTCTCGCCGCCGGTCTTCTCGCTGTCCTTGTAGAGGTTGTTGACATCCTTCTTGTTGATGGCCCCGACGGTGACCACCATGATCTGAATGTTGGCTCCGGTGGCAAAGCTACGCACCTGGCCGAGCTTTGCCGAATCGTACAGGAAGTAGTCGAAAGGCACGCCCGCGTACAGGCTCTTGAAGTGCTCCTCGGTGATCTGGAGCGACTTGTACACACCCTCCTTGATGGCCACGGACGGCACCACGATAACGAACTTGGTGAAGCCGTAGCGCTTGTTCAGCTCGAAGATCGTGCGCAGGTAGACGTAGGTCTTGCCGGTGCCGGTCTCCATTTCCACGGTGAAGTCGCCCGAGGCCAGGGTCTCCGACGGCGCAAGGCCGTTGCGGATCTGAACGTCGCGGAGGTTGGCGAGAATCTCGTCGTCGAGCAGCGTCAGACGGTTGCCGACGCCAAGGTCTCCGACGCCCGGGTCGCTCTTGGCAAACGCCAGGCTCGTCTGCCGCGTGACGGTAAACTCGGTGCGGCAGATCTCCTGCCCGCGGAACAGGTCGCAGACCGCCTCGATGGCCTGGAGCTGGTAGTCGAGGTTGGGTTCGAAGTGGAGTTTCATAGGCAGGCCTCCACGCCTTGCACAAAGTATTGAAAACTGCGCGAGCGATTGCGGCCAGGGTCCATGTGTTTGGCAATAGTGCGGGCCGCGTCGATCTTGGGGTAGCTTTTACGGTAGATACCGTTTTGTTTGAGGAAATGGTGCAGCCGTTCCCAGGTGCCGTCATTGTCGGGATTGTTGAATGAGTTAGGAAAGCGAACACCACGTAACGATGTAAAAGCGCATTGCAATGCCGCGGTATCGCCCATGAACCAAGCCTCCAGCTCCTCGATGGCGATGCGATTGACCACCTGGAAAGCAGCACCACCCGTTCCCGCAGCCGTTTTTGTCTGCAATCCAGCTTTGCGAGCCATGTCTTCAAGTTGCCGTTTCAGGTCGTGACAGTTGTCATTGTCCCGATCGATCAAGACGATGATCTTGATCTTCTCGCCTTTATCCATCCGCTGTTTGTAGCCGCGGAGCCGGTTAGGGAGCTCTTTCATGAGCCGCCCCTTGCTTCCCATGTTGATCACCTTCCACCCGGCGCGATTCCCGATGATCTTCGGCAGCAGGTGCCGCAAAGCCTCTTCCATGGATGGCTCCTCCACCAGCACTTCCAGTCGGCTCATGCCCCTTCCTCCCCAGCCAGGGGGTCGCCCACGTCGAAATGTCCCTCCATCCACAGATCCCCCAAGGATGCCCCCGCCTCAAGAAATTCCCCGATGCCGCGCATATCCGCCACCCGCTTCGCGCGGGTGTAACCGTCGGCGCCTCGATAGAGCACCCGCACCTGTTCCGGACGCAGCCGATCAATAAAGAAGGGGGAGTGGGTGGTCACGATGAGCTGGGTGCGCTCCGAAGCCATGTCGCACTCTTCCGCCAGTTCCGGCAGAAGCCGGGGGTGGAGGTAGTTTTCCGGCTCTTCGATGCCAATGAGCTGCGGTGGTTCCGGATCGTAGAGCAGGATCAGGTAGGCCAGCATCTTCAGTGTTCCGTCCGAGGCGAAGCGCGCCAGCACCGGGGAAGAAAAGGGTGCGTCCTTGACCTGAAGCAGCAGGCGGCCGTCGTCCAGCGGGCGTGAGGTCACCTTCTCGATGCGCGGGACACGTCGTTTCAAGGTTTCAAAAATCTTGTTCAAGCGTTCCGGATGTTCCTCGCCCAGGTATTGAATGACGTTGGCCAGGTTGTCGCCCGTCTGGGACAACCGTTCTTCCGCCCCCGCCTCCGGGTTGCCCCGTGCCGCATCGGCGGAGAGGTACGAAAGATGCCAGCTGGTGATAAAGGCGCGCAGGGCGATCACCCGCGGGTTCTCCGCGAGCTGCCCCAAGGTATTGACCGCCAGCACATCCGGTCCGGAAAGAGGTTTTTCAATACGTTTGTCCTGCGATTCCGGCTGTTCCCCGGTAATGACCCTGCCTACTCCTTCGCGATAATCGAGAAAGTAAAAGGGGGCCCCCGGATGGGTCCGCTTCCAGCGTAAAAACTCACGTTTAACCACCGGTCCCCGATCTTTTTCGTCGATTTCCAGGTGATAGGTGATCAGCGGCGTGCCAGGCTTTTCCCGGTATTGCAGCTCGATGACGATGGGGCCAACCGAATCCCGACTCCGGAGTTCCCGGAAGCGTCCCCGCCGGTCCCACGCCTTGCGCAGTCCTTCACCGAAACATTCGGAGAGAAAGGCGAACACGTCGACGAGCGTGGACTTGCCGCTGCCGTTGGGGCCGAGCAACACGGTCAGCGGCGTGATGGAATCCAGGCGCACGTTTTGCAGGGCGCGGTAATTCTGCACATGCAGAGCCTCTACACGCGGAGGTTCAAAGAATTGATTCATCATAAACTCCTTACGTTGGCGATGCCGTGTTGCTCGAGGATGGCCGCGAGGTTGGTCTTGGCCACGTCGTCGGCGAAGGCGCTGTCTCGGAAAACGCAGGTAGTGTCGCCGGCCGGGGCGAGGGCCTGATGCCAGGCGACGATACCCTGCGCCAGCGGCTCCACCTCCTCGCGAGTGATCCGCGTGGCGAGGCAGGCCAGCAGCACGCCGCCACCGATGCTGTGCACAGCCTTGCCGGCGATGGTGCGGGTCTCGATCGGCACGCACAGGTCGAGGCCGAGTTTGAGCAGCAGCTCGTAAAGGATGTCCTGCTCGGTGCGACCTTCCTTCAGGTGCTCCACATGGTCGAACAGCGTCTGGTCCAGATTGTCACGGTCCGGCTCCCACGCGCGGATGTTGCTGGAGTCGAGCTTGAAGACACGGAAGCCGAGATCACCGGCGAAGAGCGGATTCTCTTCCTTGATTTTCTTCGCAGCGCGACGCAGGCGTTCCTTGGTCAGCTCGGCGATGGTGCGGGGTTTGCCGAGCTTGTCGCAGAACTCGGCGGCGACTTTCTGGTCCTTGTTCTCCGGGTCGAGCGGTTCGGGAAGCTGGACGAGGATGTAGCGGCGATTGCCGCCGTCGGCGGCGTTCTGCGCCATGACCGCGTGGCCGGTGGTGCCGGAACCGGCGAAGAAGTCCATTACAATCTCATCTTTAGAACTACACCAACTAATGACTTGCACGGAAAAGTCGACAGGCTTCGGCTGCTCAAAAGGGACAGAAAGCTCCTTCAAGAGTTCGTCGTCTGACCCACCGAATGGCACGATCGATGGGACATTTTCATACATGTTCTCGTCTAAAAAATAGATTCTCTGTGGCTGCATAATCTCGTCTGGACCGAACTCGATAAGCCCATCTTCCAAAAGTTTTTTCATTGTTGCAGGAGGATTGCGCCAACCCCGCTCTGGGATGGGGCAATCCTTGCCAGTGATAGGGTGCTTCAGGGGCACGAAATAGTCAGCGGGCGCACGCTTCTTGTTTGGCCAGGCCATCGATACCAACCTATAGACACGTCCTGTCTCGCTCAGTTTGTCGTACATCGACTCACCGCCAGAGAGTGTGGACTGAGATTTGACCCAACTACGATAAGCTGCTCTTGCTTCGGCGATGCTTCCGCATTCCGTAACAAATCGCGATGCTGCGTTTAGCATCCGCTCGGCGTTGCGTTTCGCCCGACGAACTGGCGAACGTGCAAACAATTCCTCTGCATCTCGCGCAAAGAGCACAAGTGATTCATGTTGGTAGGCGATTCCTCGCGAATCACCCTTCGGATTGCGTTTATCCCATATCGTAACTCCGAGTTCATTTTCTTCGCCAAACAAATCGCGGAGTACTATCACAAGGGCTTCTAACTCGTGTTCGTCAATATGTACAGCGATCACACCAGTGGGCGAAAGGAGTTGACGAGCAATCTTCAACCTCGGATACATCATGTTCAGCCAGTCCGTGTGAAACCGCCCGCTGGCTTCGGTGTTGCTGCTGATCTTCCGCCCGCCTTCGACCTGCCCGGTCAGCTCCAGATAGTTCCTGATGTTGTCCTTGAAGTCGTCGGGATAGACGAAGTCCTTGCCCGTGTTGTACGGCGGGTCGATGTAGATGAGCTTTATCTTCCCCGCGTAGCTCTTTTGCAGCAGCTTCAGCACCTCCAGGTTGTCGCCCTCGATCATCAGGTTCTGCGTGGTGTCCCAGTCCACGCTGTCTTCAGGGCAGGGGCGCAGCGTGCCGGTGGAGGGCGTGAGCGCGAGCTGCCGGGCGCGGCGCTTGCCGTGCCAGTTGAGGCCGTACTTCTCATCACAGTCGGTGACGGTTTTGTCACCCACCAATTGCTTGAGCACGTCCATGTTCACGGCGGCGCCGTCCGGGCCTTCGGTCACCAGTTCCGGGAACAGGGCCTTGAGCCGGGCGATGTTCTCGGCGACAAGGTCGTGGCTTCGGGTCTCGGGGTCGTTGGCGGTCAGTTGTTTCATGTTGTCCTCGTTCTTCATAGTCGTGTGAGCGCGGCGGCGCGGGCGGCCTCGGCGCGCTTGAGTTCCAGGTTCAGTTCCACCTGCCGCGGCACCTGCCGCTCCTTCGCTGCGGCCTTGCGCAAGCGGGCGATCTCGGCGTCCAGCCGGGCGCATTCGCGCAGCGCCTCGCGTCGGGCGGCCGCCTGGTCCGCCGACGTTGGCACCGCGAACCGGCCCGTCACCTCGGCTGCCTTGAGCGCCAGCAGGGTGTCGATCCAGCCCTGATAGAGCTGGTAGAGGTCGGCGCGCGGCTGGCGAGCCAGCGAGAGCGCCTGGCGAAACGACGACGGCAACCCCTCGGTCTCTGCCTCCGTGACTGCAACGGCTATCGGTTCGCCATCGAGTACCGTGGCGCCCGCCTCGCCCTGCGACCAGCGCGTGTGCGCCAGCGAGAGCGTGAGGCGCGTGCCCTCGGCCATGAGCAGGAACACCGGATAGGGCACGGCGCGATGGATCAGCTCGGCGAAACGCGCTGCCTTGGCGCCCCCACGCAGCGTCGCGCTCAACACGTTGATCTCCAGGTACTCGCGCACCTCGTCGCGGAACGCCGGCACGCCGATGGTGGAGGGTTTGAGCGTCGCCACCCACTGCACCTCCTCGACGCCCTCATTGATGCGCCGCTTGTCCGTGGCCGTTCGCGCGCCGCGCTCCACCAGCAGCGTCTTGGGTATGCGGCGGTCCACCCTCGCGCCGGGCGGCAGTTCGAGCGCGGCGATGACCTCGGCGGCGTTCATGCGGATACCTCCGGCAGGATAACCAAAAAGGCCACGACCTCAAAGTCGTTGATCCCCGCGAACTCACCGGCCAGCGCGTGCGTGCCGCCCGGCGTGAAGAGGCTGGCGACAGCGCGTTCCTCCGTCTTGCCCACCACCGAGGCCACCGCGGCGGCGAGCAGGCGCTGCGCGTGGCGCATCTCCTCGCCCTGCTTGGTGGCCTTGTCGAAGCGGGCGCAGGCCGCAGCGTCGGGCAGGTCGCGACCGACGCACAGGCGCTTGAGCCGATCGAGGATCTGCTTGGCCTGCGTGAACGGAAGCAGCACGGTGCCGTCGTCGCCCACATGCACGAGGTAGTGGGGCGCCAGCGGGTAGCCCGGTTCGAACACCCGCGCGGCGGCCGCGTCCTCGGCCCGCAGGCAGAAGACAATCCCCGGCGGAATCTCGGCGTCCGCGGTCGTGGTGATGGCCATGGTGCCCAGCGGCAGCGCTTCGAGCACGCCGGGGTGTGCGCGCAGGTACTCGGCGAGATCGATGCGGAAATCGGTGAGCGTGAGGTCAGCGATGGAGACGCCGGTGGACAGGTCCTCCAGGTCGATGACCGCGTCCTGCAGCTTGAGCAACTGCTTGCGCCGGTACTCGAGGTCGTTCATCGGGTTGCCGGATTGCTGCTCAATCAGGTTCTCCTCGCCGGTGGCGGAGATGTCGAGCAGCACCATGCGGCCGCTGACGCGCTGCTCCAGGTTGATGTACTCCTCCAGCTCCATGTTGGGCCAGAAGTTGACGAGCTGGATGCGCTGGTTCGGCGAGCCCAGGCGGTCGATGCGGCCGAAGCGCTGGATGATGCGCACCGGGTTCCAGTGGATGTCGTAGTTGATGAGCCAGTCGCAGTCCTGCAGGTTCTGGCCCTCGGAGATGCAGTCGGTGGCGATGAGCAGGTCAAGTTCACCTTCGCCGGCAAGCTCCTCGGGGCGCTCCTTGGCGCGGGGCGCGAAGGCCGTAAGGATCGACACCAGGTCCTTGCGCAGCCCCAGAAGCGTGGTCTGGTTGCTACCCGCGCCGGTAACCAGCGCCGAGTCGAGCCTAAGCGTCGTCTTGGCCCAGGAGGCGAGCTGCTCGTAGAGGTAGCGGGCGGTGTCGGCGAAGGCGGTGAAGACGATCACCTTGCGGTTGCCCGGGTTGATCGGGTGGCGGCACTTGTCTTCGATCACCTCGCGCAGCTTGGCCAGTTTGTCATCGCGCTCCGGTGTGATCTCGCGTGCGGCGGAAACAAGCGTGGCCAGCCGGTTGCGGTCCTCGATCAGGTCCTGCTTCCAGCGGATGAGGTCTACGTCCTTGAGCAGCACCTTGACCTTGCGGCCCACGACCAGACTCTCGAAAGCGGGGTCGTCGAGGTCGAGGTCGTCGATCGACAGGTCGATCTCTTCCAGGTCCTCGGCCTGCGCTTCGATGCGCGCGAGCGTCGCCTCTACGTCGCGAAGCTGGCGCTGCACGGTGAGCGCGAAGGAGGGCACGGCGCTTTCCATCCGCTTGAGCACGTTGACGCGCAGCAGGTGGATCAGGCTCTCCTCGCGGTCCTCCTGCCAGAAGAAACCGGTGCCACCCTTCACCTGCGTGCTGTACTTCCGGTTGTAGGCCTCCTTTTTGTGGGGCAGCACGTAGCGCAGGGGGGCGTAGGAGGCGAGGTGCAGGCGGCGGATTTCGAGGTTGATCTGGGCGATGGCGGGAAACGCGCCGGCGCGGTCCACGTCTGCCTTGATGTTGATGGGCCTAAGCCGCTCCGGAAAGCGGCCGGTTTCCGCGGTGCCGTAGTACTTCTCGATGTGGCGGCGTGAGCGGGCGATGGTGAGCAGGTCGAGCAGCGTGAAGTAGTCGAAGCCCAGCATCTCAATCAGCCGCGACGGCGTGCGCTCGGACTCGTCGAGATCCAGCCAGCGGTTGAACTGCTTCTGCGCCAGCCGCGTGGTGATGTCGATGCTGCCGATGCCGTGATCGCTGAGCGCCGTGTCGTCGCCCTCGGTGGCGAAGGCGATCTGGTTGCGCAGGTCGGCCAGGCGGTTGTTGACCGGCGTGGCAGAAAGCATCAGCACGCGCGTCTTGACCCCCTCGCGGATGATCTTGCGCATCAGCCGGTCGTAGCGTGTCTCGCCGCCCGCCTGCGGCGTCTTCTTATTGCGGAAGTTGTGCGACTCGTCGATGACGACAAGGTCATAGTTGCCCCAGTTCACGTGGGCGAGGTCAATGTCGCCCGACGAACCACCGTCACGCGACAGGTCGGTGTGGTTGAGGACGTCGTAGTTGAACCGGTCGGACGCCAGGACATTGCGGCGGTCGTTGGCCTTGTAGAGCGTCCAGTTGTCGCGGAGGCGCTTTGGGCAGAGCACCAGCACCCGGTCGTTGCGCAGCTCGTGGTACTTGATGATGGCCAGCGCCTCGAACGTCTTGCCGAGTCCCACGCTGTCGGCGATGATGCAGCCGCCGAAGCGGTTGAGCTTGTCGATGGCACCGACAACGCCATCGCGCTGAAACTTGTAGAGCTTTTTCCAAACGACGGTGTTTCGGATGCCGGTCGCCGACTTGACGATCCGCTCTTCGTCGAGCTCGTCGCCAAGACTCGCGAACAAATTGTGCAGGATGAGCGCGTAGGTGAGGTGCGGATCCCGGTGGCGCGCGATCTGATTGAGCGCTTCGATAACCGCGGCCTTCGCGCCGGGATCGTCGGGCAGGCTCGCCCACTGCCCATCGAACCACTGGCTCAACCGGAGGGCTTCTTCCGGGGTCTCGGAGGCCTGGATCAGGCTGAGCGGGTTGCCCGGTGTCAGGCCGAGGCCGTCGGTGGTCAGCGCGAATGAACCGAGGAGTGCCTGCACCGGCTGAGCCTCCGCATTGCGGATCACGAGCGCACCCTGCGGGACGCCGAAACGCGCGAGCCGGATGTCCGCCTTTTCGACAATCCAGTCGCGCATGCCGCCCGCGAGCCAGCGTGACTGTAGCTGGTTCCGTRCTGAGCGGTCTGTGGCCGAGCCGAGGAGCGGCATCATCGATAGGTCAGCGGGCAGCACCATTCGGCATCGCTCAGCGCGGCGGAGACCGCGCAACAACTGAGCCCAGGCGAAGATGGAGAGTCCCGGCGTCACCGCGTCGAGCTGGCGGCCATCAAGGACTGCCGGGTGGATCAGATCGGCGACGCGGTCGCTACCTGTGTTGCGGACGAGCTTCATGGAGCTGACACCTCGGTCGAAGCAAGATCAATACGAAGTCTTTGTGCGAGGCCATGAACTGGCGATCTCCTTGTGTGTCCTCTGCGCTGCTCGCCGCACGGCCCAGCCTGGGTGTGCCTGACAATGGTGCGAGGGGTAAAAAACCGGCCAATCTCGCCCCGAAAGGTTCGGCCAGGGAATGGCTCGAAAGCCACACCTTTCAGGTCTTCACTGGTGTCTGAAAGGTTGTATTTCTCCAGCTCTTTAACGATGGCTTCGCCGGTTGCCGGTTTCAGGTTGATGCGCTCTTCCTCGTCGAAAATCTTGTCAGCAGAGAACGCCCGCCCGGTTTCGTGAAACAGGTTGTCCAGCGGATTTTCGGCGATCTGGTTTTTCAGGGCAAACTCCTTTTCCTTGAATGCACGTAATCTGGAAAGCAGCGCCTCGATGTCTTTATCAGAAGCGTCGCCTGAAAAAAAGAAACGATAGCTATTTGACAGTGCTCTTATCGTTGGCATAAAGAGCACTTGTTTTTTCAATTCCTGTTGAGCATGAGCTTAAAGAAGGCGGGACTTGCCCGCCTTCTGAAAGTTTTCAATGCTTTGACTCAGCAGAAGTGCCGGGCGATCGCGCAGGAGATTTCAGCACAGGTGTGAACGTGCTCCACGACGGAGAGAATGCCGGTGGAGTTGATGATGTTCGAGTCGTTGACCTCGGCCTTGAGCTTGGCAACCGCTTTCTGGTAAAGATCGTCGATCTTTTTCATCATGTCGAGCGTCTCGGTGGCGTGTTTCGAGTTGCCGCTGACAAAGGCCTCAACAGCTTTCTTGATCATCTCGGCGGTGTCGTCGCCCATTAGTTTCAGATCATATTCATCCTTGTGCAGAACCTGAATGTTGGCGAGCTGGATGTATTCAGTCTTGTCGGCGATGTTGAGGCAGAACTGGGCGATCCTTTCAAGCTCCTTGAGAATCATGCGAGCGTGGGCCACAGTTTTACGGTCGGCCTCGTCAAGCTGCTGAAAGTTCAGGTAAGCAAGGGTCAGGTACTCGACCTCGAACTTGCCTTTCTGAATGTAGCGCTCGTCGAACTCGAATGCCGAAGAGGCCAGCGCCTTGTCCTTCTTTGTCGAAGCGCGGATGACGAGCATCAGGTTGTTCTCGACGTTCGAGGAGAGCTTGGTGAGCTTCTGCTTGAGCGTTTCGAGCTGCTCGTGCACCGGTCCCGAGGGCTTTGTGGCAAGATTGAATTTTGACGGATCAATCTGGATGGTGAACGCTTTTGGAACAGCGACGGATTTCGATGAATCGGAGGATTTCTTACCAAACAGTGCCATAATATAAAGCTCGTTGGAGAAGTTGGTGAGGCCGCCGTACGTCGATTTACCCAGGCGGTTTAAACAGGCCGTAATTTAACGTACCGGAAGAGTTAAGACAAGCCGAAGATTTAAAAAAGCAAGATGAAAACCAAAGCGAAATACGCGCTCAATCCGGCTGAAAAATGCCCTCATCCCCTGAATCAAACGCTATCACGGCTGCGTTTCCCGCACCACCTGTCCGCGCGAGGTGAACGAGATGCCCTGCTGCATTCCCGTGCCGATCATCACGCTTTCGACGATGGGCGGTGCGGCTTTTTTGGACGACCTCTACGAAACGAGGAAACTCGCCCCGACGCCGCCGGTTTTGTCGGATTCGTCGATCACATAGACGAGCGTCGAAACGGGGCGGATGACGAGCGGTGTTTTCATCATGGCGCGCACAAAGCGCCCCGAAGCGTCGAAATAGTCAACTCGCGTGACGGTGATCGGCGTTTCGGGATCGGAATTCCGGATCGCCAGCGATGTGGTCAGGTCAAAGGTTTTCAGGCGGTTGCCGACAAAAATATGCGAATACGACGGCACAGAGACCGTCTGCCCCGTCGAGAACGACAACGGCTCGGCAACCGCTGCCCTCAACTGCACGACGAGCAGCGCAAAGGCGGCAAGAATGGATTTGAAAACCGGGAATCTGTGGACAAGTTTCATGGCGGATCGTGGCTAACGTGTCAAATTCGCACATTCAGCAAAAGCTGCGAGTTCAAGGTAGCATTTCCGGCTGAGAGTGCGCAAATCAGCATTCAAGCACAACCAAAATGAAAAAATCCCGCCACCGGAACCGCCCTGCCCGATGGTGGGATTCATCTCTTCTGCACCGCTGCATCAGCGGCTTATCTAAAATTGCTCAGTCCTTGAGCGACTGGATCAGTTTTTCGAAGGTGTCGTCGCTGTGGCGGACGATTTCGCCGGTAACCAGGTAGATCACCTCGCGGGCGATCCGGGTGGCGTGGTCGGCCATGCGTTCGATGTAGCGCGACACACTCAGGACGGCGAGCAACTGCTCGGTGTCGGTGTTACACGCCTTCATGGCATCAGCAACCTTTTTGAAAATCATGCGGTGCATGGCATCGACATCCTCATCCATCGCACACACGTTGTCGGCGAGCAAACGGTCTCTGGTCACGAAAGCTTCGATCGCTTTTCTGACCATGGTGGCCGACAGGTTACCCATCTTTTCAAACTGGTAGCGCTCCATAACCTCATGGCCAAGCGCTGGCATACGCTCGATGATGTGCACGGCAAGGTCACCGATACGCTCGAGGTCGTCGTTGATCTTGATGATCGTCACCATCGTGCGCAAGTCGCGGGCAACCGGCTGCTGAAGGGCAAGAAACGCCAGGCACCGCTCTTCAAGCTTCACCTCGGTCTGGTCGATCTCGTCGTCAACGATCCTGATCTTCCTTGCGCTCTGCACATCCTTGTGAGTAACGGCATAGAGCGC
Source organism: Chlorobaculum tepidum TLS (assembly GCF_000006985.1). Classification (NCBI taxonomy): domain Bacteria; kingdom Pseudomonadati; phylum Chlorobiota; class Chlorobiia; order Chlorobiales; family Chlorobiaceae; genus Chlorobaculum; species Chlorobaculum tepidum. The sequence goes on along the minus strand of NC_002932.3, from coordinate 852,095 downwards.
TTCGTTGAAATTCTGCAACACCTTGTCAGAAAGCTGGACAAGGGCTTCCGATAACTCCTTGATATACTCGTGAACAGGTCTTTCCGACATGGGGTAAACGTTTACGTTAGCTGAATCTTCCGGTTATATAATCTTCGGTCATACTGTCTTTGGGCCTGGTGAACAACTGCGTTGTGGGCGCATGTTCGACGAGTACGCCTTCATAAAAGAACATGGTGTAATCCGATACCCTCGACGCCTGCTGCATGTTGTGTGTCACGATCATGATGGTGTAACTGCCGCGAAGTTCTTGGATAAGGTCTTCGATCTTGGCGGTTGCCTTCGGGTCGAGCGCCGAGGTCGGCTCATCAAGCAGCAGAATTTCCGGCTCCACGGCAAGCGCCCTGGCGACGCACAAGCGCTGCTGCTGTCCGCCGCTGAGGCCGAGTGCGTTCTTATCGAGCCGATCGCTCACCTCATCCCAGAGCGCTGCCTTGCGAAGGCTTTTCTCTACGATTTCCGAGAGCTTTTTCTTGTCCTTGATGCCGTGCAGTTTCGGGCCGTATGCAATATTGTCGAAAATCGATTTCGGAAACGGGTTAGGCTTCTGAAACACCATGCCGATTTTCTTGCGCAGAAGCACCTCGTCGGTGAACTTGCCATAAATATCCTCGCCATCAAACATCAGCGCACCAGTGGTGTGGCAGTTCGGAATCAGGTCGTTCATCCGGTTGATCGCGCGAAGGAAGGTGCTTTTACCGCAGCCGCTCGGTCCGATAATGGCCGTCACATATTTGGAGAGAATTTCGGCATTGACTTTTTTTACAGCCTCGAACTCACCGTAATAGATGGAAAAATCCCTTGCAACAACATGTGGCTTGCCCCCGCCCGCTATGGCTTTTCTCTCCGGCGGAATATAAATGTCGCATGTTGAACGCTCGGCCGGAATCTTCGCGGAAGTTTGCTTTTCTTCTGCTGTCATCTGCATTGTTCCTTAACCTTTAAGTTTTTTTGAGATTCTGGCCCGCCACATGATGGCCGACAGATTCAGAAAAAGCACGATGGAGATCAGCGCAAGCACCATTCCATACTGTACATATCTGATCTGGCTCGCCATTTCATGCTCGCTTACAAGATTGTAGATATTCCAGGAAAGGGCCGGCGTTGGCGTGTTCAGCACGTCGCCAAGTCCGACCGCCGCCCCGACGCTCACCGCAGCCGTAAAGATGATGGGCGCGGTCTCGCCCGCCGCCCTACCGAGGCTGATGACGCCGCCGGTCAGAATACCGGGCAGCGCTGCCGGAAGAATAACGGTCATGATCGTGTTCCATTTGGTCGATCCGAGGCTCAGCGACGCCTCCTTATAGGTCTTCGGCACGGCAAGAATTGCCTCTTCAGCAGCGCGGATAATGGTCGGCAGAATCATGATGGCCAGCGTCAGCGAACCGGCCAGCACACTTTTTGAGTGTGAAACATGGAGCGTATTGATGAAAAAGGCCAGACCGAACAGACCGAACACGATGCTCGGCACACCGGCCAGCGTATTGTTGGCGCTGCGCAGCATACTGGTGAACCAGCCCTCATTGGCGTACTCCGTGAAGTAAACCGCGGCGACGATGCCAAGCGGAAAGGCAAAAAGCATCGCGCCTACGGCAAGAAAAAAGGTGCCCTTGATTTCGGGCCAGATACCGCCGAAAATATGCGAGTCGATGGAGCTGTCGGTAATAAAACCCCAGTAAAAGGTAAACTTCGGCAGCAGCATGTTGCGAAGGTTCTCCTTGACATAGCCGAACAGCGGATAAAGAGCCGTTCCGTTGAAATCGGGTGCCCTGTCGGCAAAGTACTGTTTGGCCATTTCGTTGGGATTAGAGCTGTCCCACTTGGTGACGTAGAGCAGATCGTGAAGCTTATCCTCGGCCTTGTCCCATCGGGTCTGTCCGTACTTGAACCTGGTAAGCACCGGCTCGTCATCGCCGGGCAGCGGCCCGAGAAGCGCCCGCAACGAGGTCTTGACATCCTCGAACTCGGTGCTCAAGTCGGCGCTTTTTTCCGGCGGCATGGCGTCGAGCTCTTTCTGGAAGTCAGCTACCATTTTGTAAACCTTCTGCCTGTACTTGTCGGTCGAGGCGATCTCGCGGTCGAGTTCGGCCTTGTCGCCCCGGTGGAAGTGGTTATAGAGCAGCTTCCGGTGCTCGATCGTCCCCTTGAAGAAAATCGCGCCCGAGCCATTCCAGATAATCGGGACAATGACCACCAGTAGCGCCATGGCCATGACGATGATGGAACCTATACCTACCGCCGTGAATGAACGGTCCAGTATTTTTCGTGTTCCGAGGTTCATGAGTCGCTATTTGATTGACAAAATAAATAACAGTTATCGATACCGGCAACGTCGGCTCGTGAGGCTCACTGCCCCGCGAGCACCCTGCGCTGTCGCGCGACGATTCGTTCGCTGATGAGGTTGCTGACGAAGCTGACAACCAGCAGCAGCAAACCCATCGCAAAAAGCACGTGGTAGCGGGCCGAACCGGTGACCTGGTCGGCCTCGCCCATGTCACCGGCGATCGTGGCCGTAAGCGTGCGGATCGGCGCGAGATAGTTGTACCAGGGGGACGGCATGTTCGAGGAGTTGCCCGAAGCCATCCAGACCACCATCGTCTCGCCCAGGGCGCGCATCACGCCGAGAATGACGGCGGCCAGAATGCCACTGCTGGCTGCGGGCAGCACGGTTTTGACGATGGTCTCGGCCCGGGTCGCGCCAAGCGCGTAGCTCCCCTCGCGGAGATCGCGGCCAACAGCCTGGAGCGAATCTTCGGAGACGCTGACAATGGTCGGAAGGGCCATGAAGCTCAGAATGATCGACACGTTCAGGGCGTTGGTGCCGGTGAGGATCTCCATACGGTCAAGCGTACCCGCCACGACGTACAGCAGCAGCATCGACGCGCCGCCCATGACGACGTAGAGCACTTTGGAGACCAGATGCCGCTGTTTGTCGTTATCGATTTTCGCGCTCAGAAGATCGGCGGCCACGATGACGGCGAGAAGCAAAAACGGAGAAGCGAGAAGTAGCCAGGCCCACATCAGTATCGGCCCGCCATTTGCCTGAAGCAGCGGGGCGAGAATGACGAGAGCAAAGAAACCGTAGGCAACCGAAGGGATGGCCGAAAGCATTTCGATAACCGGCTTGGCGTACTGACGAACCGAAAACGGGAGAATGTCACTCAGGCAGATCGCCGCCGCCACGCCCATCGGCACGGCCAGAAGGGTCGAACCGAGTGTGACCATAACGCTGCCATAAATGATGGCCAGCGCGCCAAACTGCGGCGGATCGTTTGCCGGATACCAGCTGGTGCTGGTAAAGAATTCGCTGAAACCACGGAGCTTGAAATAGGGAATAGCGTCGGAGGCGACGAAATAAAAGATGAAGAGCACGACAATCGCCACGAATGAGGCCAGGACAAGCAGTACCCCCTCCCCGCCAACTTTCGCCACTTTCTGCATTTTGCGCTTGCTGGCGCTGACGACAAAGTCGCCGCTGCGATGCGCGCTTCCCCTCACTACCTCTGCACTCATAACGGCACGGTTAATTTTGGAAACACGCTTCACCGATACAACATGTTTTCGGTCATGCGTGGCAGCCCGCTCACGGTGTCTGATCGAGCATTCTTGACGAGTCAAAGGTATCTTCTGCCGCACAAGAAAAAAAGCCGGTATTGTTACATATTTGCAACAATACCGGCCGGGCATAGATTATTTGTTTACAAAGCCAAGCTCACTGATGATTTTCCGGCCATCGGGAGTGGACGGCAGGGCCAGGAACCTAGCAACCATGCCAGTCGCGGCTCCCTTGGAGTACATGAACAGCGGGCGGGCCAGAGGATAGGCGCGGCTCTTCACGGCGGCCACGTTCGGCAAGACGCCATCGATCTTCAGCGGCTTGACGGAACGATCCACATACCCGAGGCCAACGAACCCAATCGCATTCGGAGTTGAGGCAACCCGGCTCTTGACCGCGCCGTTGCTGGCCGCCGTCTCGGCGGTGCGCACAACTCTCATCCCCTTGCCAAGTGCCATCTCCTCGAATGAAGACTGCGTACCACTGTTGGACTCGCGCTGAATGACCACGATGCGGGCGTTCGGGCCGCCAACCTGCTTCCAGTTGGTAACACGGCCAAGATAGATCGACGCCAGCTGCGCCTTTGTCAGTGCTCGCGTCGGGTTGGCCGGATGCACGACAACCGCGATGCCATCGAGCGCGATGATGTGCTGCACAGGATTGACGCCCTTGCGCCGGGCCGCCTCGATTTCCATTGGCTTCATCGGGCGCGACATATCGGCAATATCGCATTCGCCATTGATAAGGCTCTTGGCGCCATTACCGCTTCCCGATTCGCTGACCGAAACGGTAACGCCATATTTCTTGATAAAAAGAAAGAACCTCGCCGCAAGCAGCGGGGTATTTCCCCTCAGGGAATAAAAAAGGAGGGTGAACCGCCCTCGGTGTCGGATCACCCTCCTGTACTGTTGCGAACCGTCACTACCTGACGGGAAAAACAGGCAACTTACTTGTTAACGAAACCAAGCTCGCTAATCATGCGCTTGCCATCCGGAGTCTTCGGCAGATTGATGAACTTGGCGACGTCACCCTTCGGCTGTCCGTTGGTGTACATGAAGAGCGGGCGATGCAGCACGTAGGAACCATTCCTGACGGTAGCGATGCTCGGCTTGACGCCGTTGACGATCAGCGGCTTGACGCTCTTGTCAACAAAACCGAGGCCTACGAAGCCGATCGCATTCGGAGTCGAGGCAACCCGGCTCTTGACCGCGCCGTTGCTGGCCGCCGTCTCGGCGGCGGGAGCGATCTTGTCGTCCTTCATGACGAGCTTCTCGAAGCACTCCTGGGTGCCGCTGTTGGACTCGCGCTGAACGAATACGATCTGAGCGTTCGGGCCGCCAACCTGCTTCCAGTTGGTGATCTTGCCGAGGTAGATGTCGTGAATCTGAGCGGTGGTCAGTTTCGCAACCGGGTTGGAGGGATGCACGATCATGGAGAGACCGTCGAGAGCGACGACGTGCTCGACAGGGTTGACGCCATTAGCCTTGGCGGCTGCGATTTCTTTCGGCTCCATCGGGCGAGACATATCGGCGATGTCGCAGGTTTTGTTGATAAGGCTCTTGGCGCCGTTGCCGGAACCGGACTCGCTGACGGTAACATCGATACCGGTCTTCTTGTGGAAGTAGGCGGCAAAAGCCTTGGCGATCGGGCCGACGGTGGTCGAACCATCGATGACGATTTTACCGGCAGCCGAAGCATCACCGGCAGCCATGAGGCCCATAACGGCGGCACCAAAAATGATTTTCTTAAACAGGTTCATAATGAATTCTTCCTTTTTTGATTTTTTTGATTGAATGGTTTTGAAACAACACTTGGCCGAGACCCTCTTGAATACGGACTCAATCTACGGCGGACTTTATTGAGAAATCATTGCGGAAATGCAAAGATAGTGCAAACAACCGCGCAGATCCACAGCCTCGCGAAGCTCTTCCGGCGCGTTGGCCGAAACGGGCGTCAAGCGGAAATCGGCTCAACCATGCCGAGAGTGGAGGGCCGTAAAAAAGCCGCCTCGACAAGTCGGGGCGGCTTTGCAGCAATCCGGATGAGCACCACACACTCACCCAACGGAGAAAGAACATCACACAAAAAGAACAGCAGTTCAGCATCAGAAGTTCACGGCAACATCAGCCTGAACCAGGTTCTTGTGATCGCTTGTAGAACCGGTGAGGCTGCTATCGACCGGATTGACGTGGAAGTAGGTCGCGCCAAGCGTCATGTTCTGAACGAGCTGATAGGTGGCGCCGATCTTGAGTCCTTTGATGTCGGTAGAGTATTTGCTGCTCATCGGACGGTCGCCATCGGTCAGCGGAGTAACGGCGTACTTTTCGATGTAGAAGTAGCCGCCATCGAGCGTCCAGCCGCCAGGTTTTTTGTCGCTGCCAAGCTTCAGGCCAGCGAGCACAGCATTGTTGTCACTGTTGAGGGCCGTGTTGTGTGCGTACTGCGCGTACAGCGTGGCAGGCAGCGAACCGCCAAGCTTGCCGCCAAGGGTGCCAAAAACTTCGAGGATTCTGAAGTCCTTGCCGTCATTAGCAGGACCATTTGGAGAATTCCACCAAGCCACATTCTTCATGTGGACATAATCGAAGTAGCTGGCGCCGAGGTTGAAATCAGCACCCGAAACAGTACCCATGTAGGCGCCCTGAACGGCAAAAATACATGGATCAGAAGCAGTGGCATAATTCTCAAGGGTATAGTAACCGGCGATGAGGCTCGGGCCGCTCTTCTGCTTGCCCGACACGTCCTTGCCATACTGCAACGTCGCACCTTCAATCGTAACGTCGCTGTCCCAGACCAGATCCTTCACCACGTTGAAGGTCTTGGCAATGTCGCGCTTGCCGAGCAGCACATTCACTTTGCCCTCGAGAGCCTTCGGATGGTAGTTGATGTATGCCTCGTCGAGCCAGATAGCCTTGTCGGCGAAATCTTTGCCGAGGGTCTGGTTGGTGGAGGTTGGGTTCTTGCCGTCACCGGTTGCAAGGCGCAGGCCGGCAGAGAGTTCATCGTTGATGGTCGGGCTGACGCCAAAGCGTGCGCGAAGGCGATAGCGATCGTCAGCCGGCTTATCTGGAGAAGATGCGAGTTCCGTCTTGCTTGAATCGTAACGGAAGCGGATATCGCCATTCCAGTTCCAGTCAACGGCCTGAGCGTTGTTGAAACCCATGGCGGTTGCAAGTCCTAAAAGAAAAAGAGTTTTTTTCATGATTGATCTCTTTTGTGTGTTGTGCTGTTTTGTGTTGTGTCGAGACTGCATGAACATGGAAGACCGCACGGTCGTCCTTTTTCGGGCATAAACTTACGATTATAATTGTTAAGAAATTGTTACAAAACAGGAAAGAGGATGCTAAATTAAATTGCTGAATAACTATTTAACTACATAAGAATCAACAACTAACCACGATCACTTTTTTTTTGTAAAGTGCCGTCAGAAACCCCTATTTTAACAGAGGTTACGAGAAACCCGCCAATGTGGCCACCTCCGTTCGGAATGGCAAAGCCACCGATTCGAGCGCGATGTAGCCAATGCCTGGCTTCGCCTTGAGCAGGCGAAATGGATCGGCGTTGCGCGTACCTTCGGGGAAAATGCCGATGCTCGCGCCCGCATCAAGCCGCCGGATGCACTCGTCGCGGCTCGACGACGAGGCCGCTTTCACACGGCGGCGTTCGAGAAAAGGCACGGTCGAGCGCTTGTGCCACACGTAAACCGGTTCGATCCGCTGCATCAGCCAGCCGACAACAGGCAGCTGACCAAACATCCAGTCGATCACGAAACTGACGCGCCAGCTGCCAAGCAGCCAGATGAGCAGTGCCGGCACGAACAGCGATTCGAAAGCATTGTTGTGGTTGAATGCATAGATGCAGGGCGACGAACCGGTTTTCCGAAGCTCTTCGGCCTCCTCGACCTCGACAAGCAACAGGTTTGGTACCATAAGCAACCTGAGCAGCACAGCATCCCGTGTACTCAAGTGCGGCAAAGGCCTGCGCAGAAGTTCGAGGAATCGGTTCATGGAAAATTCTTATAGGACCTCTATGCCGTATGGAATTTGAATGAGACAGACTCATCTGCCGACGTTCAAAATTAACTGTGGATTGTTGGGCGTTTGTGGAGGGGTGGCAACGATTTGGCAACTTCTGCGGGCCGCATGATGAGGCGACTCGAATGGCCGCTCTTCCGGTTTTTACTCTTGATTGGTGAGCCTTATATTGTGCGCGGTCAGCTACTGCTGCCGATTTCCGATGAACCGCATAACCGCTGAACAACGATGAGCGAACAGAACTGGACCGATACCGGGCGCTTCGATAACAAAGCTGCCGAGTGGGATGCCAACGCCATTCGCGCGGCGCTTGCCGATGCGGTCGCCCGCGCGATCATCGCGCATATGCCGGTGGGCAAGCCCGCGAATGCACTCGAATTCGGCTGCGGAACGGGCCTCGTAACGACCCGCATCGCGCCGCACTGCCTTCAGCTGACCGCCGTGGACAGCTCGCGCGAAATGCTCCGGATGCTTGGCGAAAAGATCGCCGCAAGCGCCATCGCCAACGTCACACCGCTGCACCTCGACTTCAGCCGACCCGAAGAGGCCGCCGGGCTTGACCGCGACTACGACTTCGTTTACAGCAGCATGACCCTGCACCACATTCCCGACACCGCGAGCTTCCTCCGGGAGCTGATCGGCCACATGTCGCCTGGCGGTGCGCTTGCCATCGCCGATCTCGACGCCGAAGACGGCCTTTTCCACAACGACGCCACCGAAAAGGTGCACCACGGCTTCGACCGCACGGAGCTGCAAGCGCTCCTCGAATCGGCGGGATTTGCGGGGGTCTCCTTCATGACTGCGCACATCATCGAAAAGAAAAACCGCGAGGGCAACCTGAAAAACTATCCGGTGTTCCTCGTCACCGCAGTCAAACCAAAGGCTTAACACATGATGAATCATTCAGTTACCCAGAAATTCTCCGCCGTGGTGTTCGACATGGACGGCACGCTCCTCGACACGCTCGCGGACATCTCCTACAGCCTCAACTCGGTGCTCGAAGAGGAGGGCTACCCAACCCATCCGGTCGAAGCGTGCCGGGCGATGGTCGGCTTCGGAATGCGTGAGCTGGTGCGCAAAGCGCTGCCGGAAAGCGCCCACGACGAAGCCATCACCGAGCCGCTGCTCAAAAAGCTGCAGGCGCGATACGCCGAGCACTGGAACGACAGCTCCCGCCCCTACGACGGCGTCGTCGAACTGCTCGACGCCATCGACCGGCTGGGGCTGAAAAAGGCGATTCTCTCCAACAAACCCGACCGTTTCACCCGCCAGTGCGCCGAAGAGCTGCTCGCGCCATGGAAATTCGACGTCATCATGGGTTTCCGCGAAGGCATCGCGCCGAAGCCCGATCCGACCGGCGCGCTGCTTGTTGCTAAAGAACTTGGCGTCGAGCCAGCCTCGATCCTCTACGTTGGCGACAGCGGCGTGGACATGAAAACCGCCAACGCCGCCGGAATGTACCCCCTCGGCGTTACCTGGGGCTACCGTCCCGGCGATGAATTGCTCGCCACCGGCGCAGCGAAGCTCGTTTCACACCCCACCGAAATCATCCCGCTGCTCACCGCCTGAGCATCTGACCGCTTAACCGTCGGAAAAAAAGAGAGTTGACACGTTTGTAACCTTTCCGGCGGGAACTATTCGCTAATTTCGCCAGTACACAGTAAAACAAGTACGCCGGAAACAACCCGGATACCTCAGAATGACGGACATCCAGCTCCAGTTCGCACGATATGAACCCGGCCAATTCCGAAAACCTTCAGGCGGCGTTGCTGCCAGAGCATCAGCAACTCAATGGCAACGGTCACTGTGACAAGCCCGATTTGAGCGATCCGTCGCTCTACATCAATCGTGAGCTGAGCTGGCTGCACTTCAACCGCCGTGTACTCGACGAAGCGATTCGCCAGGATCAGCACCCGCTGATCGAACGGGTCAAATTCATTGCCATCTTCAGCTCCAACCTCGACGAATTTTTCATGATCCGCGTGGCCGGTATCGAAAAGCAGGTCGAGGCCGGTATCCGCAAAAAGACCATCGACGGCCTCACCCCATCCGAGCAGCTCGAACGAATCAGAGCGGAGGTAATCGAGCAGCTCAAGCTGCGCAATACCTGTCTGTACGGCGACATCCTGCCGGCGCTCGCCGCGGAAGGCATCACCTTCGTCCATTTCGCCGATCTGCCAGAAAAAGAGCAGGCGGTGCTGAACGCCTGGTTCCGCAAGGAGATCTACCCGGTACTCACGCCGCTGGCGTTCGATACCGGCCACCCTTTCCCCTTCATGTCGAACCTGTCGCTGAACCTGGCCATCGAACTCGACGAGGTCGAGCACGGCAACCTGAAGTTCGCCCGCGTCAAGGTGCCGAGCGTGCTGCCGCGCCTATTGAAACTCAACGACATCGAGGGTCTGGGCAACGATCCCTCCTGTATGAGGTTTCTCTGGATCGAGGAGTTGATCCAGCAGAACCTCGGCCTGCTGTTCCCAACGATGAAGATCGTGCAGTCGCACCAGTTCCGCATTATCCGTAACGCCGACATCGAGATCGAGGAGGACGAGGCGGGCGACCTGCTACAAACCATCGAAAAAGGTGTCAGGTCAAGGCGATACGGCAACGTCGTGCGGCTTGACATCAGTCCCGAAATGCCCGATTTTGTGCGACAGTTGCTGATAAACAACCTCGAAATCGAGGAAAAAAACGTTTACGAAATCGACGGTGCGCTCGGCATGAGCTGCCTGATGGAGCTGCTCGACATCGACCGGCCATCACTGAAGGACGAGCCGTTCATCCCGTTCAACATGTTCGAGGAGCAGCGAAACGGTGACATTTTCAGTGCCATCAGTTCGGGTGACCTGCTCTTTTACCATCCTTACGACTCGTTCAAACCGGTGGTCGATTTCATCGACCGGGCGGCCAGCGACCCCGATGTACTCTCCATCAAGCAGACCCTCTACCGGGTCGGCAGCAACTCCCCCATCGTCAAGGCACTGATGAAGGCCGCCGAATCGGGCAAGCAGGTGGCGGTGCTGGTGGAACTGAAGGCGAGATTCGACGAAGAAAACAACATCGGGTGGGCGCGTGCGCTCGAAGATGTCGGCGCGCACGTCATCTACGGCTTGCCCGGCCTGAAAACCCACGCCAAACTCACACTCGTGGTGCGCCGTGAACCGCAGGGACTCAAGCGCTATCTGCACCTCGGCACAGGGAACTACAACCCGTCAACCGGAAAGCTCTACACCGACTACAGCTTTTTTACTGATGATGAACTGCTCGCCGGAGAGGTCTCGGAGCTGTTCAACGCGCTGACCGGCTACTTCCGGTACACCGGCTACCGCTTTCTGCTTGTCTCGCCGATCAATACGAGAAAGCGGATCATCGAGATGATCGAGCGCGAAATCGCCCTGGCAAGAAAAAGCAGCGGCGGCAGAATCATAATGAAGATGAACTCGCTGGTCGATCCGGCCACCATCCAGGCACTCTACCGGGCATCACGTGCGGGAGTGCAGATAGACCTTGTGGTCAGAGGAATCTGCTGCCTCAAGCCGGGTATTCCGGGCGTCAGCGAGAATATTCGCGTCATCAGCATCATCGGACGCTACCTCGAACACAGCCGCGCCTACTACTTCGCCAATGGAGGCTCGCCCGAGCTGTACCTCGGCAGCGCCGACATCATGCCGCGCAACCTCGACGACCGCGTCGAAACGCTCTTCCCGGTTTTCGACCCCTCACTGGTGGAGCGGGTCAGAAACGATCTCGAGCTCCAGCTTAGCGACAACCTCAAGGCCTGGAAAATCGGGCCGGACGGCAATTGGACCCTTGTGCGCAACGACGCACCGAAAGTCAACAGTCAGGAGCGCTTCATGAAACGCCGCACGCAGAAGAAAAAAACAACCGGCATCAAGGGACGCCTGGGTCTGAACTGATCCGGTCACGGTTCAAGGACGGCCTGAAAAGGCCCCGGAACGGCAACAGATTGGTGACGATTCCGTTAACACTTTGCAAATGAACGATATATCCGGCATCGATCAGCTAAGTTGTCTATCGTACATACTGAAAAATCTGTTCAATCCGATGCCCTCCCGAAAGGGCCGTGACCGGCATCGAATCATCAACGTTTCGCAATGATGCGCACATTCAGAGATATTATGGGCACGCTCGATGGTACGGGCGATATCGATTGCTCGAACAGGGGACTGACCTCGCTTGAAGGGTGTCCTGAAATCGTCGAAGGCTCATTCAACTGCTCCGGAAACCGGTTGACGACCCTCGAAGGCGCGCCCCGGATCACCGGCAGCTTCGACTGCTCCGGCAACGAAATCGTCTCGCTCGAAGGAGGACCGGAAAAAGTCAACGGCGATTTCAACTGTTCGTCCAACCAGCTCTCGTGCCTGAAGGGCGGGCCATCGAAGGTGAAAGGAGATTTCCTCTGCTCCGGAAACCGCCTGATTTCGCTCCTGGGTGCGCCAAAAAAAGTAAAGGGGTACTTCGACTGCTCCGACAACCAGCTTGTTTCGCTCTATGGCGGCCCAATCGAAACCGGCGCATTCAACTGCTCCGGCAACCGCTTGCGCTCGCTCCTGGGCGCGCCTGACGAAGTCCATGCCGGTTTCGACTGCTCCTCGAACCTGCTCGTTTCGCTTGACGGTGCTCCGGAGTTCGTCAACGGCGACTTCTCCTGTGCAAACAACCTGCTGGAAAATCTCGCGCACGGGCCGGTTGAGGTCTCGGGCAACTTCAACTGCTCCGGCAACCGACTCATGAACCTCAAGCGCTTTCCAAAACGGGTCGAGGGTGAGCTTGACTGTTCCGGCAATCCGATACTCGCCTGTGATGTCACAGGGCCGGAATCGGACCGGAACTGCATCAGGGTCGTCCATGGCGGAACAGTACGCTGCTGCTGCCGGAAGACTGATAGCAGTCAACTCGAAGCATTGTCTTCATAACCGCTCAAAACCGAGAGCCTATGAGCGACACCCAGGGGTCTCTTTTTTTCCGAATCAACGGCCAAATGCCGCTGGTTCAGTCGGTCGGACAGAACCTGCCTGAAGGGTGGAGCCTTGGCAAGCATTCCTCGCGCCGGGAGCGGCTTGTCTTCTACGACACCTTCGAGGAGGAGGCGTTCCGCAACGGCCTGGCGGTGATGCACAGAAAAGGAACCCTGTCGATCATCGATCTCGAGAGCGGTGCGGTGGAAGCCGAGACTCCCCTCGCCCAGACACCACCAAGCTTCTTCGCTACCGACCTTCCGGAGGGAAAGGTGCGCAAACGTCTCTTGCAGTGCAGCACGCTCCGCGCCTTCATCAACCGCTGCGCCGTTGACCGCTTCATCTCGTCATGGCGGATTCTGAACCGGGACAACAAAACCGTCGCGACGCTCGATCACGAGTCACTCCATCCAGTGGACAAAACCAGCAAAACGGTCTTTCCGCAACACTTTTCGATCACGCCGCTCAAAGGCTACCACAAGGAGCTGTCGCCGATGCTGATGGCACTGCCGGAGTCGGTTGATGCCTACCGGATCGTCAGCTTCAAGGAGCGCTTCATGACCATCATGGAGGCCGCCGAACCGCTCGGCAGAGGCTACTCCTCGAAGCTTCGCCTGCAACTCGATGCCCACGCATCCATCCACGAAAATGTCCGGCGGCTCCTGCAGTTCACAACTTCAATCATGGAGGCGAATGAAGAGGGAATCCGCAAGGACATCGACTCCGAGTTCCTGCACGATTTTCGCGTCGCCATCCGCAGAAGCCGCTCGATCCTCCGGCTGCTCAACGGCGTGTTCGATCCCGAAAAAACCGCATGGATGCTTGCCGGCCTGCGCGAACTCGGCAAACGCACCAACGACCTGCGAGACAGCGATGTCTATCTGTTGCGGCGCGAAGAGTATACCAGCCTTCTGCCACCATCATTGAGACCGGCACTCGATCCCTTTTTCAGCGATCTCGAAGCAGATAAACGTTTGCATCACAGACAATTCTGTCGCTACCTTACAGGCAGGGAATATTCCGGTTTTATGACCTCGCTGAAGGAGTTCATCGCGGAGGGAGAACTTCCCGATCCGGAAACCGCGCCACTCGCCGCAGAACCAACGGGCGATGTGGCAGCGAAGACGATCAGGAAAGCGCTGAAAAAGGTCCTCGTGCATGGACGGCGTACTGGCAGTGAAACGAGTGATGCCGAACTTCACGAGCTGCGCATCGACTGCAAAAAGCTCCGTTACCTGCTTGAATTCTTCGCGTCGCTCTTCCCTCCGAAAGCCACCGCACAGGTGCTCCGGCAGATGAAGACGTTGCAGGACAACCTCGGCACCTTCGTTGACCTCACGGTGCAGATGGAGTTCCTGCAAAGCCGCCTCGAAACCATTCCGGCGGACAGGGGCGGCATCAGCGAAGCGGCAGCGATCGGCGGTTTGCTTACGACGCTCTACCGTAAGAGGGAAAAAGTCAGGGAACATTTCCACGAAATCTTCTCCGGATTCGACAGCAACGAAACCGGGGAACTGTTCGATGAACTGTTGACCGGACTTGCCTGAACATGAAAACCATCGCCCTTTACAGCATCAAGGGCGGCGTGGGCAAAACAGCCGCCGCCGTCAACCTCTCGTTCCTTGCCGCATCGCCAACGACCCCGGTGCTGATCTGCGACCTCGACCCCCAGGGTGCCAGCTCGTTCTACTTCCGGATCAAGGCCTCGCGCAAGTACAACAGCGAAAAATTCCTGAGAGGCAATAGCAAAATCCTGAAGAACATCAAGGCGACCGACTTCGACAACCTCGATCTGCTCCCCTCAGACCTCTCTTACCGAAACCTCGACATCGAGCTTTCGGAATCGAAAAAACCGAAGAAGCTGCTCTCGAAAAACCTCGAAGGGCTCGAAGAGGAGTACCGCTACGTATTCTTCGACTGCCCGCCAAACCTCACGCTGCTCTCGGAAAGCGTCTTTCGCGCCTCGGATATGATTCTGGTGCCGGTGATTCCGACGACCCTCTCCGTCCGCACTTTCAACCAGCTCGTTGAATTCTTCACCCAAAACGGCCTCGACAGCTCGAAAATCTTCGGTTTCTTTTCGATGGAGGAGAAGCGGAAAACGATGCACCGCGAAATCGTCGAAGAGTTCAGCGCCAATCCGGCGATGCTCCGCCAAACGATCCCCTACAGCTCCGACGTGGAAAAAATGGGCCTCACCCGCGCCCCCCTCAACGCCACCCACCCCAAAAGCAATGCCGCGCAAGCTTACAACAAGCTGTGGGAAGAGGTGAGAATGAGCATTGATCGTTGAAAATGTTCAGCGCTTCATCCTGTCAAACCTCTTCTTTCTTACGCCAGAAGTCTGATCCTCGAAAACACGTAATCGAGGTAATCCTCATTCAACACGGCGCGGTAGATGCCGCTATTGCCAAGCTCCTCAACGGTGTGCAGGCGCTCACCGGAGTAGCGATATTTCTGGACATCGCGCGTCCAGTAAACGAGACGGATCATGCCGTCTTCGATCTCAATGGCGGTAATGCCGCGTTTCCCGATGCAACAGCCTGAATTAAAGATACTCGGAATGGCGATGGTGTCGTAGCGCCCCTGCGCAGGCTTTTGCGGAAGCCATTCCGGTAGCACGATTCAAGCTCAGACCTGACCTCAGCAATTTCGATCTCGATTGCCTGTTGCCGCGCAGCATCAGCCGGAGCATAGCTGCGGCACAGCTCTTCGAGGCGGTAGTTCAGGTAATCAAGCTTGGACATCGATTCAAAAAGTGGACGATGCGTGTGGCCGATGATCGAAATGAGCTTGAAGCGGTTCGAGAATTCGTAAACCGAACGCTCGATGGCGTAGCGCTTGCGGCTGCTGTAGGAGACCGAATAGTTGCGAACGCCGAATGGGCGGGCCAGGTAGCGCAGAATGTAGAAGAGCGCGCGGCTAAAAACCGAGCAGGGTTCGTTCAGAAACGGCGATGCCTGATGACCGTGAAAGAGAAGGAGTATTTGGCCTTCGTAGCGCAACGCCAGCGATTCAGTCAGGGCGGAAGCGAGCTTGTAGTCGTGGTGATCGAGCAGACCGTGATCGTGGTTGCCGAACAACTTCCGGAAGAAGCCGTTGCGATTGAAAGCAAGCAGCAGCTCATACAGCCCGTCCCATGCAGCGGCGATGGCATTGAGATCGAATTTGAACAACTCCTCGATATCGCCGTTCAGCACAAGGCTGAATCCACCAGCAAGGTACCGCTGGCGCAGCACCGTTTCGAACAGCTGGGCGTTGTGCCGGAATTCATCGTTGCGCCCGCCATCCCCAAGATGCAGATCGCTGAACACCACCACCCGCGAGGCGCGATCAATCCCGATCGTTTCCGAGGTATGCAGAAGCCGTTCAAGATTGGAATAGCGCGTCATGTACCGCCAGCTGGATGAAAAGACCGGTTTGCTTCAGCAAAGGTAAGCCTTTTCACATCGGCACGTTGCAAAATTCCAGCAAACTCTCTTCATCCGAACAGACTCCATCCGCCTTATCGGACCGGGTTCTTTTTTCAAGCCAGCAGCCTGATCCGCGAGAACACATAATCCAGATGGTCCTCGTTCAGCACGATGCGGTAAAAACCGGTATCACCAAGCTGTTCCGGTTCGCTGTTGCGGTCGCTAACGAAGCGACGCCCCTGCTTTTCCTTGAACCAGTAAACCAGCCGGATGCGGTCGCCGTCGATTTCGAGCGCAGTGACGCCCCGCTTGCCGATGGCGCAACCCGAGTTGAAGACGCTTGGAATGGCGATGTTGTTGTAACGTCCGCTCCGCAGACCGATCTTCTTGCCCTCCGTGAAACAGGCATCGAGCATCGCCTTCAGCTCGCCGATCCGCTCCTGGATGGCCAGGCGCTCCTCCGGCAGGGCTGAAGGGTACTGGCGGCAAAGTTCCTCGATCTTGTATTTGAGATGATCGACCTTCGAGAGCGACTCAAACAGCGGGCGATGGGTGTGACCGATGATCGAGACGATTTTGGCCTGGTTCGAAAATTCGTAGATCGATTTTTCGATGGCAAACCTGCGACGGCTGTTGTAGGCTGTCGAAAAGTTGCGAATGCCGATGGGCTTAGCCACGTATCGCAGGAACAGAACAACCGCACGGCTGACGAGCGGGTAGGTCTCCCAGAGCAGAATAGAGGCCTGGTGACCGTGAAAGAGCAGCATCACCTCATCCCCGTACTGAAACCTGATCGATTCGAGCAGATGTTTCGAAAGCGGGTAATTCCGCTCCTCGAAAAGATCGGAGTCGTGGTTGCCGTAGGTCTTCCAGAAAAACCCGTTCTTCTCGAATTGCAGAAACAGATCGTAGATATGGCCCCATACCTTGGTTATATCTTCGACCGAAAACTTGAAGAGCTCCTCAATATCGCCGTTCAGCACAAGGCTGTACCCACCCGGCAGGTAATAGTCCTGAAGCATCGAACGAACAAGCTCCGAATTTCGCCGGAACTCGTCACGCCGCCCGCCGTTACCCATGTGCAGATCGCTCAGAATCAGCACTTTGGACGAACTGTCAAGCTTTATGGGCCTTGACGTTTCAAGCAGTTTTTCAAGATGGGGATGTTTCTTCTGATGCAGACTCACTGATGAAAACTCATGGTTACAGACACATTTTTCAGACGGATGAGTGCCGCCTGCCGATACAACAGAGCAGGCCACTGAAAGGTTCTCGATCCGCACGTGACAACCCACAACCTCTTCTCCAAAAACCGAATATACTTTTAAGAATTGCATTTACCTCGTTTTGCAAAGGATCTGCCATTCATGGATGCCTGGTTGAAGATTTAACGAAAAATGACTTTCTTTTCAGAATGCCTCAAGCACGGCTTCGTCAAACAAACCTCATTGCATTGGTCTCACCTGAACGATTCCGGAAAATCCGTGAGCTGCTCGAGAAGCGGCAAACCGACCTGACACTGGTCATGGACAACGTCAACAAGCCGCACAACCTGGCCGCCATCATCCGAAGCTGCGACGCAGTCGGCATTCACCAGGTGCACGCTATCTCCTACCGCTCCTCGATCAAGACCAAGCAGCACACAGCAGCGGGCGCAAGCCGCTGGCTCAAGGTACACCTCAACGAATCGTTTGTACCGGTCGGCGAGAAGCTCCGGCAGTCGGGAATGCAGATTCTCGTAGCCCACTACTGCCCGGAGGCGGTCAATTTCCGCTCTATAGACTACACCCGCCCAACAGCCATCGTCATGGGCGAAGAGCTGAAAGGGCCATCGCAGGAGGCGCTCGGCCTCGCCGACAACTTCATCTACATCCCGATGATGGGCATGGTCGAGTCGCTGAACGTCTCGGTCGCCGCCGCGCTCATTCTTTTCGAAGCACAACGCCAGCGGCAGGCCGCCGGATTGTACGACACACGCCACTTCAGCGACTCCGACATCGAGCGTCTGCTCTTTGAGTACACCTATCCACGCCTTGCCGCCGTGCTCCGCGATCAAGGTAAACCATACCCGAAACTCAACGAAAACGGCGCATTCACGGAGTGAGGCAAATGCCCCCCGTGGTATTTCGCTGAAATATTTTTTCAAAAACCTGACCATATACATAAAACACACAAACAAAGCCCCTCAAAAACCTATAACGTTACATAGAAAAAAAAATACGGACATTGCGCAACTGGGCAATCCATCCGACGGTTTCGATACATCGGCCAGCGGCATGTCGAAGGATTCGGTGATTTTTTCCCTCATCAATGTCAGGAAGGAGAAAACGCTCAAGAACCAGCCCGGCTTCCGTCGCGACGAAGCCAGCCTGAAAGCGCTCTACGAAAATCCGCCGAGAGCCTGTTCAGCCAAGTGTGTCAACGGTCGTTTTCATAGGGGGCACCAGGGGTACCCTTCCCTCGAATGTAATGGAAAACTGATTGATGACCGCACCCCGGTTGCGTAGCGGCATCGTCCATTTTTTGGCAATATTCTGCATGGCAAGATAGATCAGCTTGATCGCGTCGGTCACGCTGCTGATGAGCGCTTCGGAGACTTCGACCTGGTAGAGTTCCAGTAACATGGCCTGCATGTCGCGGACGCTCATGCCGCGGGCGTCCATGGCCAGGATTTTTTCATCGAATCCCTTGAAGCGCGTCTGGCGTTTGGGGATCAGTTGCGGCTCGAAGCTGCCGTTGCGGTCGCGCGGAGAGCGGATGGTGAACTGATCGTTATCAACGATAATGGTTTTGCTGCCGTGTCCGTTGCGGCTGTTGCTGGTGTTGGGCACGATGGGTAGAGATGCTTTGGATAGCCGAGCTGCTCGTCCAGCTCGCCCTGAATGTCCGGGGTCTTCTTTCTTTCTGGTCATAGTTTTGCTCCTTGTTACATGAGAGGACACTATGACCGTTTAGACACGGTATCTTACAGACCCCCATTTTTACGCCGTCGCCTGGATGTATCGTAACGATTACCGCGCCGGTGGATTCAAAATACTCTCGGCAATCGATTCAAGGGGGAACAGGATATTCAAACACATTCTCGCTTCTACGCTACTCCTTGTGCTCGCCTCTTTTCTTCCATACCTTTTCGGCTTGTCAGGTTTACGCTTCGGCATCGGTTCGTTACTTTTCGGAATCATTCCGCTCATGGTCAGCGTGCAGCTGTTTTTCTCGCGCTCCGACAGGGATACCGCCGGGTTTTCAGAGCGACCCTTGCCTACCTGCCGGTGCTTTTGACGCTGATCGTTCTGGGCAGGTTTTTTAGTGCGCTTCCGCAAACCGATGCTGGCTGCGGACGCGCGCTTTGAAAAGTCGCCGGATGCGGACGCGCGATCACAAAATCTTGTCGCCCATCCAGGAGCCCATCTTCCACTGCCAGTACGGCACCTTACCGCCCATGGCGAAGTAGGAGGTTTTGAAGGCAACCTTCAGGTCGTAGTAGAGCTTACCCATCTTCAGAATTTCGATGTCGCCGCCATACCAGACGTTCGAGTGGATGTAAAAGGCCTTGCCGTCACCCATGTCGCCGTAACAGATCACCTCCGGGCTATACAGTTCGCTGTCGGCCTCCTCGTCCGAGAGCGCGCCGAGATCGCGGGCCAGTTGCCGCGCGACGATGTAGGACTGGTGGTGCCCGATGGAGCCGAGCTTCGGCACCGTGCAGGCCGCGGCGTCACCGGCGGCGTAGACCTCGGGATAATCTGGATTTTTTAGCTGCTTGTTGGTAATGACGAACCCCTTTTCATCACAGATCGGCAGCCCTTTCAGAAATTCGTGCGGCACCCAGTCCGGGAGGATGATCTTCAGCTCGGCCTCGATGGACTCGCCGTTGGCGAACTCGATGCCATCCTTGCCGATCTGCTTGATGTCTTCGAGCTTGTTCTTGTAACCGAACCCCATGCCGCCCGCGATTTCAAGCAATTGCTTCACAATGTTCTTGCCCGCGTCTTCGGCGATCAGATCGGCGGGGGTGAAGATCGTCACCTTCTCCGGCCCGCCCATTTCATGATGCTTCATCCACGAAGCAAGCGACAGCGCTATTTCGACCGGCGGTCCCTCGCAAGCGGCTTTGGCCATCGGCACAAAGTCGAGCTTGCCTTTCGTTCCCTGATGGAATCGAGCCGAGCCGATCGCGATCGGGCCTCCCTTGTAGCCGCCCTCGTGCAGGTAGTGGCGGAGCTTGTTGCCGTAAAAACCGTCCGATACGGTGTGGCCATGCTCGGCGAAGCCGTCGATCTTGTCAAACGCGAGCCGGTTGCCAAGGGCGATGACCAGGTAGTCGTAGGTAAGCACATCGGTTGTCGTGCCAGGCCGTTCGGTCGGCTGGATGGTCACTTTTTTGCTCTCGACGTCGATGTCGAGCACCTCGGCCTGGATGAAGCGGGTTTCGTCCTTGTCAAGCACCGGAGCCAGCGGGAGCTGCATGCTGCTGTCCGGATTTTTGTTTTCGAGGATTTCCATCAGGATGTTGGGAATAAAGAGCAGGTACGACCGTTTATCGACCACGGTGACCGAGGCGTCTTCGGGCTTCACATGATCGCGGATGTGGCGGGCAACCTGCAATCCGGCAAAGTTGCCGCCAAGAATCAAGACATGCGGTTTTGTTTTCATACTAACAATCCTCCCGATTAGTTTTTTACAAAAATTATCAGAAACCTTTCATGCAGTAAAAAAAGAACACCCATGCTATGCAATATACTTAGTGATTACAGAGCTTAGGAAATTTTAAGCTTTGGCACTCTAACGTAACGTAATAGTAACTTTCCCCCTTTTCCAACCAAACGACAAGTTAAGACGCTATAGTTTCGATGAGTTATCAGAATTTCAGGACACAATTACTGCGCACCTCAAAAAGAGCCGTTGAATAAACTTTTCAACGTAAACCCTGCTATGATTTGATCGTTTTCCGGGAAAAAAATCGATATTTTCGATGATGTTTTTTTCGGCAACACCTCATTAGTCCCTCGTCGTAATGCAGTCACCCGCCTTGCAGTCTCACACCTATTTTCAAGAACATACAGCGTTATCAAAAACCGGCCTTCAGAATTGTTTCGATAGCTTCGGAAATCCCTGAGAACCGGGTCGATAACAAAACACTGGCCGATATGATCGACGCTCCGCCTGAGATCAAAAAGATGCTTCCGACCCTGATCTACCGAATACCGGACAACCAAGTGCAAAACGCGCGCCTATTCCTAGCCGGGCACCTTCCCCTCCGACCTCGCCGTTGCCACAGCCCTTAAAGCACTGGATCGCTGTGACCTCACGCTGGCAGACATCGACACGCTGATTTTTTCGAGCACCGATATGGACATGCTCTCGAACCGGCGACGGCCAACATTGTCCAGCAGAAACTTGGGTTGGATATGCTCAATTCGTTCGATGTCACCAACGCCTGCAACAGCTTTCTGCAGGCGATGAACGTGGCCAACAGCATAATTATCACCGGCGCAGTGAAGAATGTGCTAAGCTGCAGCGGCGAAATCGGCAGTTATGTCGCCAACCGCCAGATCAATTCACTTGATGAGCTTGATGTGAAAATGGGCGGTTTGACGCTGGGTGATGCTGGCCCGGCAATGATTCTTTCAGCATCAGATGGCAACATTGGAATACTGGAAATCAACCTGATGAATCTTGGCGAACACTGGGAGCAGTGCCATGCGCCGGAAAAAACGGCATGGGGGCCAAGCGGCGGAGAAGACCTCGGCTTCCTCCTCGAACGCACGATAAGCCTCAAAGAAGCGCCTTCGGTCATGGCAACAGTACTCGCCGGAACAGGCTTCCGTCAAGTCAGCGAGTTCAGTAACACGTTAAGCCTCTTCATCCTACAGGACGTATAAGTTCTATGAGACCTATACGTCCTATTCTTTCTTTCTAACCAACCCACCAACCCAATGTCAAACGAACACGAACTTCGCGCTTTCGGCAAACTGATTTCGGCCATCGCTTCGGGCGCATCGGATATCTTCGAGTCGCTCGGCATCGACCTCGACCATCCGCTCGAACGCGCTGCGCTGAGCCTTCAGAACACGGGTATCTGCTACCTGCCCGGCGAGGCGTTCCTGAAGTCGGGCTGGCGGAAGGGTTCGACCCGTCGCTCGGCATGGACGAGTTCTCGCTTTGCGGCCCGACAAAGGTGGTCGAACTGCGCGACGGAGCCATCTCGAACTACGAGGTGAGGCCGAAGGATTTCGGTCTGAAAACCGTGCCGTTCGAAGCAATCGCCAGCATGAAGAGCGCCGGAGAGAACGCCGCCGTGATCACGGAAGTCTTGCAAGGCAAGCGCGGCGGCGCGGCAGCGGAATTCTTCTGCATGAACGCCGCCGCGGCGCTCTATATCGCGGACAGGGCCACGAGCTATCGCGAAGGCGCGGAGATGGCGCGGGAGGCCCTTGAGTCCGGTGCGGCATGGAACAAACTCGAAGCTATGCTCGAGTATCAGGGAGCCGGCACCGTCACGGAATACATCTGACCCCGCGCTGAAACCGGAGAAACGAAAAATGCGGGTGACCTGAGTGCTCAAACATCTGTCACCCGGCACTACCGTGCTTCCAAACGGCAACAAGAGATTTCGATGAAAAAAACCGTTTTCCTCTTAGTTCATCCGAACAGTTGAGCATACAATGAACTAAGGCTGCCTCTTTTTTTACACCGACACTTCTGTTGCAGGATACTCAAACCTGCTTGAGGTTCATCGTCGGCTTTTTGAAGAGCGCGAAGAGGAGCCACTGATGCGCGAAAAGCATCAACTCGGCCTCGTCGTTTTTAATCATCTCAAGACGCTCTTCTTCGATGTCGAACACGTCGAGAAAGCGGCTCTCAAAAACAAAATCCCTGAAAGCGTCAAGGTCGTAGCTGGCCATGAAGAACATCTTGAGGCTCTTCTCGTCGGGTTCGAGTTCCGGGCTGTAGAGTTTTTTGTTGAGGATCACCTCCATCCAGACGCGATTCTTGTCGTCATATTCGTCAACGCCCTGATTCTTGCGCCACTCGCCGACTGTCCATTCGCGCTCCTCTTCAAATCCCTTGCAGTGATCTTCCCTGATGAGAAAATAGAAGTCGTCTCCGGCCTCTTCGTTCTTGTAGATGCCGAAGCCGAGCGGGTAGTAGCGGCATGCCGCCGGGCGGTCGCCATAGACCGTGCAGCCTTCAGCAGCGACGAAACGGCACTTGCCCTCGTCGCCAAGCTTGAGCTTCAGAAAGGGCAGCTTCGACTCCTTCTGGATCACCGGTTCGGTATACTCCGAGATGAACTCCACCGAGGTGAGGCCGAGGCGATTTTTCATCCGCAGAATATCGTAGGGGGTGAGCACAATGTCGAGGTTGCTGCAACAGGTGTTGAAGCATGACAGGCCGCTGTGACAGTTGAAGGTGAATTTGCTGTCATTGGTGAGGCGAGTCTGTTCGTTGAGTTCTATGCCGAGTTTGTCGAGAATGTTCTCCATTATTTTGGTGGTTTGGTCTGCCGCTTTTCCTGTCCGGGAACCGGAAAAAACGGCGGAATGTTAGTCATATGCTGTTGCAGAAACTCTCTGGATGAGTTATCATGATTGCATTCCCGGAAAAGAAACAACGTTCCAGCTCCTTTGGAAAGTCCCGCCAGGGTCGATGAACTTACCCAAATTTCGATTCAATCAGAAATACCATGAAGATAACGGAAGCTCCCGAGTGCCCCCATTGCGGTGCGAAAATGAAAAAATGCGAACCGCCGCCGATCAACTATGGCGATGGTCTTGGCTGGTGCACGCCCTACATGTACGTCTGCTTCAACGACGAGTGCAAGCTCTACGTGAACGGCTGGGCCAATCTGAAGAACAACTACAACAAGATCGCCTCCTACCGCTGCATGTGCTACCCCGATAACGGGATGTTTGACGCCATGTGCGTTTTCAGCCCCGACGGTCTAAAGGGCCAGATCGTCGAAGAGTAGCCCGCCAGCCAAAGCCTTCAAACAAACGGGGCCGCCTGTTTGACATGGCGGCCCCTTCTCGTTTCAATCTCCTTGGCGCGGAAAAACCGCCACGATATTCATCACATCTCGACGTCCCGCTTCAGCATCTTCGTGTAGGTGATCGCCGCCGTGCGGTAAACGAAGTGCGCGAGCTTCGAGTATGGCAGATAGACGATGATATAGAACACCAGCACGAGGTGAATGAAGTAGGTGCTGTAGGCCAGAACCGGCGGGAAACCGGTGACGCGCATCACCTGGGCGAGGAAGCCCGTCAAACCCACCAGCAGCACGATAGCGGCGAAGAGCCAGTCGAACGAAGAGGTGGTGGTTTCGACGCTGCGCTCCTTGAGGCGGTTCATGATGACCAGCGTTCCGCCCGCAAGCAACATGATGGCGCTGGCGTTGGCAAAGAGCTTGAAGATGATTTTGTAGGCCCAGGCCACAACCGCCGAACCGCCAAAGATCGAGAGCGCATGTTCGTCAATCGCGTAGGGCAGCTCCCAGTGCAGGATGTAGAGGTTGAAGACTGCCCAGGCAGTGGTGATCCCCAGACCGATAAAGCCGTAGAACACCAGCACATGTGAGACCGAACGATCCTTGTTCTCGTCGCATTTACGGAACTTCGAGTGCGTCATGATCTCCTTGAGCGTCTCGACGAGGCTCGGCATGAACTCCGCCTTCGGCTGCATACCGGAGGCTTCGGCCATGTTCTTCCAGAAACGCGACATGCTGATGGCGAACATGCCGACGGCCAGCAAGGAAAGCGGTACGAAGACACCATCGATGACCGGAACCGGCACAAACTTCGAGAAGACCACCGGGCCTTCGGGAATATGCAGGTGACCCGTCACGCCGAGAATGACCAGGAACAGCACAACCGGAATGAGCAGCGCCTGCCAGATGTTGTTCGGGTCGCCGACGATCTTGCCCATGAACTTCGGAAAGGCGTTTTCCTGAATGACGGCTTTCCTCAGAATCGAGAGCACGTCCCCCGGCTTGGCGCCGCGCGGGCAGTATTTCGAGCAGTCGTTGCAGTTGTGGCAGAGCCAGATATCGGAGCTTTTGAGCAGCTCGTCCTTCAGGCCCCATTGCGCCATGAGCATCTCTTTTCGTGGAAAGGGTTTGTCGTCAGGAGCCAGCGGGCACACCACGGAGCAGGTCGCGCATTGATAGCACTTTTTCAATGTATCGGCACCGGCCTTTTGCAGCTCCCTGACGAACTTGACGTCCGGAGTGAATACAGTTTCTTGAGCCATAGAAAACCTCCAGAATTAACAGCGGTATAAACCCGGACAGCAGGAGAACGGCAAACTCCCTGATCGCTCAAGAAAGCGGCGTTGCCCTGCTGACCGCGGTGGTTGATTTAGAATCCCTTGTACGGATTGTCACCTATATCTTTGATCTTCTTCGAGAACTCCTCAAGGATACCCGGCAGCTTGTCCCATTCGTTGATGGCGAGCTGCACCTGCTCGACGCGCTCGGCTTCGAGCATGAGCCTGTCGAGCGTCTCCTGAACCTTGCCGAGGCGTTCGTTGGCCATCTGGCTGCCCTTGACGTAGTGACACTGGTAGTCGTCGCCATATTTGCAGCCGAGCAGCAGAATGCCGTCCACGCCGCGAGAGAGCGCATCGGCGATCCACGCCAGGTTCAGGCCACCCAGACAGCGCAGCGGAATAAACCGGAAATTGGTATTCATGCCGATTCTGTTCAGCCCCACCATGTCGAAGGCCGGATAGGCGTCATTCTCGCAGACAAAACCAATCACGAAGGTTCCCTCGTCAGGCACCTCGATCGACTTGATCATGGCGGAAATCATATCGACGCTGTAATCCCTGAACGAGATGACTCGCTGCGGACAGGCTCCCATGCAGACTCCGCAACGGCGGCACCGTGACGGGAATTCGAGCGGCGTGCCGTCAGCCTTTTCGTTGTACGCGCCAAACGGACATTCGACCGTGCAGCGGCGGCACTGCGTGCAGCTCTCGAAGCGGATTTCCGGATAGGTTCTGTCCCAGGTTCTCGGATGCACCGCGCGCCCCTGCGCCGTCAGCTCCATGCACTGGATCGCCTTGAGCGCCGCACCGGTGGCGTCGGCCGAGGCCTGCACAGCATCCATAGGATGACGCACCGCACCAGCGGAGTAGATGCCGGTTCTGCGCGTTTCATATGGGAAGCAGATGAAGTGGGAATCGGGAAAGCCCCATTTGTGATGCGGCATTTCCGGCCCCTGACGATACTTGAGGTTCAGGATGAGGCTCTCCGGTTCAAGCGCTTCGATCACGCCGTCCGAGGTCTCTCTCTGCACCATCTTGCCAATATACTCGGGCGTCAGGTTATTGACTGACATTCCGTCGGGCACCATGTTCGACACCATACCGGTGGCAAGCACAAGCAGGTCGGCCTTGACTTTCATCTTCCTGCCGAGCAGCTGGTTATCGATCTCGATGACAAGGCTGCCATCGGACTCTTCACTGAGGCCAAGAATCTCGCCCTTGGTGAGAAAGATACCTTCGTCGTCCTGCGCGCTCTTGTAGAAATTCTCGTACAGGCCGGTAGTTCGCATGTCCTTGTAGACAATGAATGCACCGGCATCGGGATCCGATTCACGCACATATTTGGCCTGCTTGAGCGAAACGTTGCAGCAAACGGTCGAACAGTAAGGCACGTGATCCTTGTCTCGCTGACCGGCGCACTGAAGGAAAACGACGTTCTTGGCCGGTTTGCCGTCCGAAGGGCGCGTCACCTTGCCCCCGGTTTTGGCAACGTTCTGCTCGAATTCGAGATTGGTCACCACATTGCGGTGTTTGCCGTAGCCGAGATGACCGAGTTTGCTCGCATCGTAGGGCTTCCACCCGGCGGCCAGCACGATAGCTCCCGCTGGGAATGTTTCCGTTGTGCCGTTCCTGTCGATCGTCACCGTGTACTCACCGGGACCACCCTCGATGGAGGCGATGGTCGTGCCGGTATGCACGGTGATGTTACCATCTTTTTTGACCGCCTCGATCTTGTTACCGATAGCCGGCTGTTCGATTTCGGCGAACGGCGGCTTGGTCGGGAACACGCGGTGCATCTTCTTCGCCCAGCCGCCAAGCTCCTGGGCTTTTTCGACAAGCACCACCTTGTAGCCGGTCTGGGAAGCTTCAAGCGCCGCAGTCAAACCGGTCACACCACCGCCCACAACCAGTACGGTGCGGTTCACGTCGGCGATCTTCGGTATCGGAACTTCAGATTTCTGAACCCTGGTAATGCCCATCCTCAGGTAGTCGGCAGCCATCAACTGGGTCCCCTCTTTAGCGTCATCCCCTTTCGGAGCCGTCCAGACCACCTGTTCGCGCAGGTTAACCCGTTCAGTCACATAGGTGAGCGGGTCGAAATTGAATACATCGTTGTTCACCCTCTGCGAACAGGCGGCAATGACGATCTTGTTGACCTCTCCGTTGTTAAGGTCATCCTTGATGATCTGCACGCCTTCGTTGCTGCACAGGTTGGGATGCTGTTTGCAGACGGGAACCTTGAACTCCTTTTTGGCTACCGCTTCAAGTTCATCCACATTCAACGCCTCCCCGATTCCGCAGTCGGTACAGAGGTATACGCCTATTTTTTTGTCATCAGCCATAGTTTAACTCCTCACGAGACTTTGAATGCTTTTCAATGCCATGCCGGTCGCATCCTGGATGGCGGTGGTCACATCGGACGGCCTCTTGGCGACACCGGTCGAGTAGATTCCGGCGGCAGAGCCACCATTGATGAAGCCGTTCTCCTCGAAACTCAGCATTGAGTTCGCCTTGACGCACGGCTCCATACCAGTGGCGAGCACGGCCATGTCGGCATGTTCATGCCTTTTGCCGCCGCCCTCGACATCCTCAAATTCGAGAATGACACCGCCGGTGGCTTTGTCTTCCTCGATCTTGGCGACTTTGCCCTTGACCAGCTTCACGTTCGCGTCAGCCTCGACCTTGTTGAGGAACTCCTCATACTTGCCGGGCGCGCGCAGATCGATGTAGGCCACGACAACCTGTGAATCCGGAATGCGTTCCCGAACATAGGTAGCCTGCTTAAGCGAGGCCATGCAGCAGATCGACGAGCAGTAATTGAGGTGATTCTCGTCCCTCGATCCGGCACACTGCACGAAGACCACTTTCTTGACCTCCTTGTTATCCGAAGGCCTCAGGAGTTTTCCGCCCGTCGGGCCGTTCGGCGCAGCGAGACGCTCCATCATCATGTTGGTGATGACATTTTTGACTCGTCCGAAACCGAGATTGTCCATCCGGGTCGCATCGTAGGGATTCCAGCCTGTGGCATAGACGATGCTGCCGACCTTCATCTCGATGGTCTGCGGTTTCATATTGAGATCGATGGCGTTGTATTTGCACGCCTTGACGCACTTGTCGCAGGAGTTATCCTTGCAAGCGTCTCTGTCTATAACATATCTCATGGGATAGGACAGCACATGCGGGAGATAGGCCGCTTTTGTCTTATCCATCCCGAAATTGAATTCGTTTGGCCTCTCCACAGGGCATGCCTCGGCGCAGGCGTTGCAGGCCGTGCACTTTTCATTCACGAAGCGCGGGCTGACCTTGAGCCTGACGCTGTAATTTCCTTCCTGACCGCTCACCGACTCGACTTCAGTCATGGTGTAGACGGTGATTTTCGGATTGGGCTTGATGCGTCTGAAGTTCATCTCCAGGCCGCAATACGGGGGGCACAGTTTCGGGAAATACTTGTTGAGCTGCGCGGCCCTGCCACCAAGGTAGGGTTTCTTCTCGACAAGCACAGTGTTGTAACCGACCTCGGCAGCCTCGACCGCCGTGGTTATTCCGCTGATACCGCCACCGACAACTAAAATGGTTTCAACTGACATGATTTTCCTCTGCGGATAAACTCTCAAAAATCAACACTCCTGAAAACAGGACACAAAGCAGTATTCAACTTACAAAATCCGGGTGCCAATAAAGCAATCCCCGAGGTTTGTCCTCGGGGATATGCCTGAACGATAAGCGGATCAGTCCGGAACGACCTGGACGTAGTCCCTCTTGGAGAGCGTCCACTCCTTGCTGTCCCTGTCGTACTTCGAGATGGTGAAGCACTTCCAGTTCTCGTCATCGACGTAGAAGTGGTCAGCCCTGAAGTAGTAACCGGGGTAGCGGCTGTCCTCGCGGAAGAGGATGTGACGTGCGTGGGCTTCACCGGCCATCAGACGATGGTAGTTCTCCCAGGCGCGCATCAGCTCGTGCAGATCTGCGGCAGCCATCTTCTCGGCGTCCTCCTTGAGGAGCGACAGGTGCTCAAGACCCTTTTCGAGCATGGTCTTGCTGGTGGTGTACCAGGTAGAGACACCGGCCACGTACTCGTCCATGATCTTCTGGAGCCTGGCCTGGAACATCTTCGGCCTGATGTAGTTCGGGTTGACCGACGGATCGGTGCTGTAATCCTTATACTTGGCGAAGGTCTCCATCGGAGCATAGATCTCGGCGATCACTTCGTCAACATCGCGGCCAAGTTCCGGCTTGTAGTCGGCGTGGTCGAGGCAGTATGCGGTCATGCTCTTGCCGGCGATACGGCCTTCAGCGTGTGAACCGGAAGAGAACTTGTGACCCGATGCGCCGACGCCGTCACCTGCGGTGAACAAACCATCTACGGTGGTCATCCTGTTGTAGCCCCAGCTCCACTCTGCCGGGACACCTGCGATGTCGCCAGGGCCACTGACCCAGATACCGGCGCAACCGGCGTGCGAGCCGAGCAGGTACGGTTCGGTTGGCATCAGCTCGGAAGGAGTCTTCTCCGGCTCGATGTTGTTACCGGCCCAGACAACAGCCTGACCGATGCACATGTCGAGGAAGTCTTCCCATGCCTCAGCTTCGAGATGCTTGATCTGCTTGGGGGTCATGGTCTCGGCAAGCGCGGCCATCGCTTCGTGAGTCCTCATGAGGATCGGGCCTTTGCCGGCCTTCATGTCGATCATCATCATATGGTTCCTCATGGCGGTGGTCAGCTTGTGCGGATCTTCGGCGTACTTGCCGAAATCCTTGTTGGCCGCCGCAAGGTTGGTGGCGCAGTAGTCCTCGCCGAGCGAGTTGGTTGCCTTGCACTTGAAGAACAGGAACCATGCGCCGACCGGGCCGTAGCCGTCCTTGAAGCGGGCGGGCACGAAACGGTTCTCCATGAGCACCAGTTCGCAACCGGCCTGTGCGGCGAGTGCGTAGGTGGTGCCTGCGTTCCAGACCGGGTACCATGCACGGCCCTGACCTTCAGCGGTCGAGCGCGGACGGTAGACGTTCACAGCGCCGCCGCAGGCGAGCAGCATGGTTTTGGCGGTGAACACATAGGCTTTGTGCTCGCGAACGCTGAAGCCGATAGCGCCAGCGACCTTGCTCGGATTGTTCTTGTCGTGGATGAGTTCGCTGATAAAGACGCGCTCGTAGAGGTTCTGCTCGACGCCGGTCTCCTTGCGGTTGTATTCGAGGGCTTTCTTGGCGGCCTCGGCGACGATCACCTTGTAGGATTCGCCATTGATCATGATCTGCCAGCGGCCGGAACGGACCGGTTTGCCGCCTTCGGTGAGTTTCGGAGCCGGTTTCGCGCCATCCATGGTCGAACCATCTTCGTCGCGCTTCCAGATTGGAAGACCCCACTCTTCAAAAAGATGAACCGAGTTGTCAACGTGACGACCCAGATCATAGACCAGATCCTCACGAATGATGCCCATGAGGTCGGCTCTCACATATTTTACGTAATCGGCCGGATCGTTCTCGCCGCAGTAGGTGTTGATGGCGGAAAGACCCATGGCGACCGCACCGCTTCTGTCAACGGCAGCCTTGTCAACCATCGTGATTCTCAGACCTTTCGGGGTAGCCCATTTGGCCGCTTCATAAGCCGCGCCGCAACAAGCCATGCCACCGCCGATCAGCAGAATATCCGTATCCACATAAACAACTTCGGGCTTCTGGCTAAACTTGAATTCGTTTTTTTCAACTCCCATGGATAATGCCTCCTTGAGTAATTTGTTTGTTTAGAGGGTCGGATATTCTGTCATGTTGAAGAAGCCAGGCTTCTTGAGGTTCGCGTAATCCGGCTCTGGCTTGCCCGAGTAAGGATCGATGGAACCTTCGGAGGTGGTCCTGATCGGGAACTTGTAGCGCTTCAGAATACCGTTCCTGAACTTGATGGTCCACATGATGGCGTCGGTACCACGCAGCGGAATAACGTTGCCGCCCAGCGGAACGAAATCGGCATATCCCCTGACCTCGATTGCCTGCTGCGGGCAGATCTTCACACAGTTGTAGCACTCCCAGCACTGGTCGGGCTCCTGGTTCCAGGCCTTCATCCTCTCGACATCCAACTTCATCAGGTCGTTCGGACAGATGTACATGCATGCTGTCCTCTCCTGCCCTTTGCAGCCGTCACATTTTTCTTTAATGACGAAACTTGGCATAATTTGTCCTCCTTTAACCGAAAATTTGCAGGCTGTGCCCGCGATTTACGAAGCCATTGGATATAAGTGAGATAAAAAAACAGGGTATCCCGGTTTCCCGGAAAACCGTCATTTCCCGATCGCGTGGGAATGCATCTTGATGTCAACCTTCTCGGTCAGACCGGCATAGTAGCGCCTGAGAATCTCAAGCACCTCCGGACGGCTGAAGTGCTCGGGCACCTCCTCGCCTTCGGAGAGCATCTTCCTGAGCTTCGTGCCGCTCAGATTGAGTCTGTCGGCCGGTTCATGCGGGCAGGTTTTCATCGACGCCATGGCGTCACACTTGTAGCAGTAGAATGTCCAGTCAATCTTCAGCGGCTTGGTTTCAAGCGCGCCCTCCGGAATCTGGTCGAAGATATGGTGCGCATCGAAGGGGCCGTAGTAGTCACCAACGCCTGCGTGGTCACGTCCGACGATCAGGTGGCTGCAACCGAAGTTCTGGCGGAAAAGCGCATGGAGCAAAGCCTCCCTCGGACCGGCATAGCGCATATCAAGCGGATAGCCCGCCTGGATGGTGGTGCCCTTGACGAAGTATTTTTCGGTCAGAACGTTGATACAGTCGCGTCTGACGTCTGCGGGAATATCGCCCGGCTTAAGTTTGCCGAGAAGCTGGTGAATGAGTACACCGTCGCAGATTTCGACGGCGATCTTGACGAGGTATTCGTGGGAACGGTGCATGGGGTTGCGGGTCTGGAAGGCGGCAACCGTGCTCCAGCCATTCTCCTCGAACATTTTACGGGTCTGTGCGGGAGTCATGTAGATGCCCGCGAACTCGGTCGGGAACGAACCTTCGCTGAAGACCTTGACCGGCCCCGCGAGGTTGACATCGCCCTGGTTCATGACCATCAGGACGCCGGGGTGAGCCGGATCGTCGGTCTTGAACACTTCACGGCACTCGTGAGCCTTGTCGATGCAGTACTTCTCCTCGACCTTCATGCTCCCCATCAACTCGCCCGACTCGTCATCGACCAGAGCCACCTCTTCACCGATAGCGATGGTGTCGGCCTGCTCTTTCGAGGTCGAAAGGGTGATCGGGATAGGCCAGAAGGTGCCATCAGCCATCGTGCACGTTTCGACGCTTCCCTTCCAGTCTGCATGGCCCATAAAACCGGTCAGCGGAGTGAAGCCGCCGATACCGAGCATGATCAGGTCGCCTGTCTCCCTCGAAGAGAGCCTGACCTGCTTCATGGATTTGGCCCGCTCCTTTTCGCTTACCAGTTCGTCACCAGTCAGCAAAAGCGGCTTTAAAACCTTTTCCTTGCCATGTGGATTGACTAACGCCATGAGACTCCTTTTGAATAAGAGTTATTGAGGATCATGCATGTTACTGTCGTCGAGCGGCTGAAGGCATACCTGTGCGGGCGATAAAAAACAAAATTTGTGTTATGGAATCCTGCTGTATTTACCAAACTCCATAGCCAAAAAACGGCGGACAGACTGAACTTTGCCGGTTTCCTCCCGCCGTGCTCTGCGATGCCTGGTAGCAGTAGTCATCACTCCGCAGCGCAATCTTAAACTGAGGGTTTTACCTGTAGTAAACCCCTTCACGCCTGATGATAACACGACACCGAAAGGCGCAAGCAAAATGCGGGAGAGACAGTCTTCCGATAAATGAGTATGTAATTATGCAAAATAATTTCGAGAACCGAAAGCGTTACCGCTTATTCCAGGAACTTTTTTCTGGTCAGATAAAGAGCGAGATGTTGGCCTCCGCCGCATACTCCAGGAACGAGGCTGCGCCGCCATAATCGACGCCTTCGATGAATTCCGACTTGTCGAAGCCAAACACCTCCATGGTCATCTGGCAGGCAATAAACCTGACGCCCGACTCAAGGCATATCTCGCGAAGCTGCTCAACGGTAGCAACCCCCTTCTTTTTGAAGGTCTCCTTCATCAGCATGGTCGCCATCGTGTCGAATCCGGGAATGTTGCCCGAAATGAAATTGGGAATCGGCCAGTTGATCGACTGGAACTCCTTGCTGCCGAAGGGCATGTGCATCGGCATGGCGGGATTGCCAACCGGCGTCACCTTGGCGTCGATCTCTTTTTTTAGCAGCGGAAGACCGTAGAAGGTGAAAAACACCACGGCTTCCATATCCATCGCCGCGGCGCTTGAAGCAAGAATGAAGGGAGGATAGGCCCAGTCAAGGGTTCCCTTGGACGCAATAATCGCGAGTTTTTTGGTATCAGACATAGGTGATGAATTTTCTGGTTTATCGTTTTTGAGAATTTTTACCCATACCAGCCGCAGCCCTGTCGCCTGTCAGTGACCGGAGGTCAGCTTGCCACTGGCCGCCACGAGCAGCACAAGAATCTGCAAAATCGTTATCACGAGGTAGATGCGATTTTTCTCCCTGAAAAAAGCCATGGTGGACGTCGCCAGGCAAATCATGGTCGCCAGGGAAAGAAAAACCACCGATGCGTAACTGACAGCGTCTCCGTGCATGAAGGTGTGCACATCCTCGAAGCAGCTCCACCCGCAGTGATGGTGAATTTTCACCTGCAGTTTCGTGGCATTCAGATGCCAGTTCGCCGCAACCGTTTCCACCGGAACGGTGAGCGGCAGCAACCGGAAAACATAGAGTATGAAGCCGATCGCCATCAAAATGATGATCGCGTGCGATACGAATTCAAGGGTTTTCGCGTACGCGAGCTGTACGCTGTCGGCGTAGAGCTTTTCGGGTTTGCCCTGATTCATCCCCCCATCCCTTTCAGCAATGAACGAAAACCCGAAAGCGCCAGAATGGTGATGACAATCATCCGTATGGTTCTGGTGTTGACCTTCGGCAACAGTTTCGCACCGATCTTCGAGCCGAGCATCATGCCGCCAACGGCGGGTACGGCAATGATCGGAAGCACGGCCCCATTGAACATATAGACCCAGGCCGCCGCCGACCCGTTGATCGAAAGCACCAAACCGCTGGTTGCCACGGCAACCTTCAGCGGAACGCCCATGAGCAGGTTGAAAACCGGCACGTTGGCGAATCCGGCGCCAAGGCCGAACATGCCGCCGATGAAGCCGATGATGAAAAACAGCACCGTTGCAACCAGCGTCCTGTGTACCTGCCACGAAACCTCGTGCTGACCAAACTCCTCGAAATAGCATCCGGAGATGCCGAGCATTTTCGACAGAGCGTCTGGCTCCTTCACTTCGGGGTATCCGGACTTTCCGGCCTTGAGCATGATCGCGGTAATACCGAGAATCACGATACCGAGCAGAAGCTGCACGTTTTTTGCAGGCATCGCCAACCCCATCAGAGCGCCGGCAATGGAGCTGATCGAACCGACAAGTGCCATCGGCAAACCGAGCTTGAGATCAGCTATCCCTTTTCTGAGCAGCGGCGGCCCGGCGGAAAGCGCCCCCGCAAGAGCCACGAGAAGCCCCGCTCCACGGACGTAATCGATATGAAATGGGAAAAAACCACTGACGATCGGCACGAAAAGCACGCCGCCACCGACACCGGCCAGCACGGCCACAATGCCAAGCAAAAAGGAGAAGACGAAAAGCACCAGCACCCAAACCCACCACGCCGTCGCTGCAATCTGGGTAGTACCGTCGGCAAATGATATATCTGGCATCATCAATAGCAACAAGCCAAGAACACCCGGAACAATCCAGTTTCTGATCTGTTTAAAAACCATGAAAACAGGTTTTTATGTTAGGACAAACATATTGATTCCGTGACGTTCCCGTTCGGGGATGCCCTGAATCCAGAATGCGCTGAAGTAAAATCATTTTGTATATGATTTATCCGCCATTATTCCTGAGTGAAGCAGGGAAATACGTTTCTGAAATCATTGAAAAGAACGCATTTCTTTATAAACGCAGCAGTATTTCTTATTATGTGCCGTACAAATTCAGCGCTAAAACCGCACCGGCAAATCGCGCCACTTTAATACCGGTTCGCCAACAGAAATAATATCCCGTCGGCAAACCGGGAGAACAGCAATGTTCCGAAAAGATTACAGCCAGCTGTTGACCTGGTGCTCTTCGACCAGATCGACGAAACCGGCATAATCGACCGTCTTCACCCCCTCGGCGATAGCGGAAATACCGCGAGCGTCGAGATCGGGCTTGAGGGCATAGACTGGATTGTTCTTCTTCAGGACGGACTGGATCAGCGCGCCGAACCGGTTACCTGCCTGTACCGCATAGACGCCGTCCTCGATGAAGAGCACGGGGTCTCCCGGCTGAAGGAACCGGACGCAGGTAGTGAAGGTGTTGTTTTCAAACGGAGATTTATTGATGGTATGTAACATGATGTAAGTTACGTTTCTGTGTTCTTTGCTCGTTATTCAGCCCAGGAAATCGCGGGCCGGTTCAATGGTGAATGACGACATCCTGTTCGTTCATCAGGCGTCCGATCTTCGAGGAGTCCATAACCTCGACATCAACGAGCAGGTCATCTTCGGTCAAACCACGCTCTTCGAGAGACTGCTTGTCCACATAGAGTTTTTCCACATCGTAACCATCGAGCGCCATGAATGTCTTGGAGAAACCCTTGATGCCAATGCCGGCGGTGTCCTGATCTTTTTTCAGAGCGTAAACGCCGTCTCCGATGAAAGCTACGGAGAGATCCTGTTCGTAAGCCGCCATGATAAGAATCATTTCAAGGCCTTCATAGGTGTAGATCGAACCATGGGGCGCGCGGCGCATCACGTGCATGATCTTCTTGATATCCTGTTCTTCACTCATGTTCAGTCTCCGAAGGTTAAAAGTCTGTCGTTACGGATTGCGATGTCGGTCAGGGTGCCGAGGCCGGTGATTTCAGCGCCGTCGATCATCACATCGTCGTTGATGCCGCGGCGCTTCGAGGCCGCAATGCAGGCGAGCACTTCGACGCCGTGCTTCTGGTTCAGCTCCGTCCAGCGGGCGGCGATGTTGCGGTCATCCTGCGGCGGATCGCCGAGTTTGGTCGCGTTGATGACGCCGTCATTGTACAAGAAAATGGCATCGACCTTGTGCCCTTTCGCGATAGCCGCCTCGGCAAACTTGTATGCCGTATCAGCCGCCTGATGGTTGTAAGGTCCCTCCTTGAGCAGAATTCCTATGTTCATTCGTCGGTTCTTTCTTGAGAGGTTGAAGAAAATCTGAATATACGATGACAGGCTGTTTTCAGCACCAGCCAGCTCACAGTCCGTCGCCCATGCCCATCTGGATGTAGCCGCAGGGGCAGACCAGGGAGCAGAGGTGGCAGCCGACGCATTTTGCGTAGTTGGTATAGACTTTTTCACCTGCCGGGTTGTCGCGGAAGCGCGTGATCGCCTCCTGCGGGCAGAACGAGACGCACTGCTTGCAGTCGAAGCAGAACCCGCAGCTCATGCACCGCTTCGATTCGGTGACGGCTTGTTCGGGCGTCAGCGCTTCGAGCAGTTCGTCGTGGTTGCCCACCACCACCTCCGGCTTGATGCTGGTGCGTTTTGCCTGCGGCGTATGCAGGAAGTAGAGCAGGTCCTGCTTGTGCGGCTTGGTGATCTCGCGATACGGCTCCTCCGGCATCGGTTCGCCTTTCAGGAAGGCGTCGATGGCGTAGGCGGCTTTGCGGCCGTGACCCACCGCCGTGGTGATGAGATCGACCTTCAGGGCGTCGCCGCCGCCGAAGAGCTTTTCGCGGCCCGGAATCCGGAAGTTGCGGTCAACCTTGAGCCACGGGCCGCTGGCCGCACTGCCGAGGCCCGACAGGTCGGTCGCCTGGCCGATGGCCGCCACCACCATGTCCGCTTCGATCTCGAAGCTTTCGCCATTGCTTTTGTAGCGCAGGAACGGAATCGGGGAGTTCCAGCCTTCCTCGCCTTTCTCCTTTTTGACCATCTTTGTGCAACGCAGGCCGGTGACGCCACTCGCTCCGCCGAGCACTTCTACCGTGCCGGTGAGAAAGTGCATCGTTGTGCCTTCGTTTTTGGCGTCGTCGAATTCGTTCTCGAAGCAGGCCATCTCTTCGCGCGGCACGCCGGAGATGATGGTGGCTTGCGAGCCGAGACGCAGCGCCAGACGCGCGACGTCCATCGATACGTTACCGTCGCCGATCACCACCACGTGCTTGCCGACCGGAATGTCATCGCCCAGCACTTCGTAGCTTTTCAGGAAGTCGATGGCGTTGGTGGCGCCGGGCGTGCCTTCAAAGCCGGGCACGGGAAGAGCTCTTCCCTTCTGTGCGCCGACGGCGATGAAGACCGCGTCGTACTCCGCTTCGAGCTGTTCGAGGGTGATGTCCTTGCCGATGGTGACGCCCATCTTCGTCTCGACGCCGAGTTCGATGATGCGCCCGATTTCGGCTTCGAGCACTTTGCGATCTACGCGGTAGCCCATGATGCCGTAGAGCACCATGCCGCCGAGCTTTTCGTTGGCGTCGTAGATGGTGACGGCGTGGCCTTTGCGGCGCAGCTGGTAGGCGGCGGAGAGTCCCGCCGGGCCGCCACCGATGATGGCGACCCGCTTGCCGGTGTCGGCACCGGGGCCTTTGAGTTTGAGGTTGTGCTCGATGCCGTAGTTGCCGAGCACCTGCTCGACGGCGTTGATGGCCACGCTTTCGTCGTGCACGCCGCGATTGCACTTGCTCTGGCACGGGTGCGGGCAGATGCGCCCCATCACCGCCGGGAAGGGGTTGGTGTCGGTGGCCGTTTCCCAGGCCGATTTCAGCGGGTCGTCCGACGGGTCGGTGCCGTTCAGAAAACGGTTGATGGCCCGGATGTCTTCGCCTGCCGGGCACTCGGCGGTGCAGGGCGGGGTCTGCGGTACGTAGATCGGGCATTTGTGGCTGTGATCCCCAAAGGCGACGATCTTGTCGGTCCCTGTCAGTTCGCTGAAGGCAGGGTAGACGTACTCTGTCGCAAAATCGAGAATCGGGTTTGATTCTGCATTCATGAGGTTGCTCCTTTGCTTTTCAGCTTAAAAACGGATGTGCGCCGACTGGTTGAAGGTGGTTCGGGCGTGACGGTAGCTGTCGATCATGTTGTCGTCGAACTCGAGGCCGGTCTCTTCGAAGAACCGTTTCCAGCCGATCCGGTTGATCCATTCACCGATGCGCTCCCATGGGCGGCCTCCGGCTTTGTAGGCGGTCAGGATGCGGCCGACGACGTCGGTCACTTCCGGCCAGCGCGGCGGG
This sequence comes from Chlorobaculum tepidum TLS, assembly GCF_000006985.1. Classification (NCBI taxonomy): domain Bacteria; kingdom Pseudomonadati; phylum Chlorobiota; class Chlorobiia; order Chlorobiales; family Chlorobiaceae; genus Chlorobaculum; species Chlorobaculum tepidum. The sequence continues at coordinate 813,504 of NC_002932.3, read as the reverse complement.
TTGTTCGGCAGGTTGTGCGCCACAAGGCTCATGGTCGAGGGCTTCGAGCGGGCGTTGCTGTTTTTGCCGCCGACCCAGACGGCAAACTTGGAGTGCTCGGGGTGGTTGATCTCCATGGCCGGGCAGGCGCCGAAGCAGGCGCCGCAGCAGATGCACTTGGCTTCGTCAACCATGAGCGTTTTCTTGCCATTGACGACCGTCGGGCGGATCGCCGCGACCGGGCAGCGGGCGACCGCTTTGGGAAGCTCGCAGGTCTTGACGAGGTGGTCGTGGTTGATGCGCGGGGGACGGGTGTGCTTGACAACGACGGCGATGTCGGCCTGGCCGCCGCAGTTGATCGAGCAGCACGAGGTGGACAGGCGCACTTTATTGGGCATCTGCATGTCCTTGAATTCGTTGTACACCGTGTCCATCATCGACTTGACCACGCCCGAGGCGTCGGTGGCCGGAATGTCGCAGTGCAGCCAGCCCTGGGTGTGCGAAACGGCTGAGACGCACATGCCGGTGCCGCCGACCGGGAAGCCGAGCGATTCGAGTTCGGCAATCATCGGTTCGACGTTTTCGGCGTTCGGCGTCAGAAATTCGACGTTGTTGCGCACCGTGAAGCGCAGAAAGCCGTCGCTGTATTTGTCGGCGACGTCGCACAGCTGGCGCACCATATCGACCGTGTCCTGACGCGGCGTGCCGGCGCGGACCGTCCAGATGGTGTCGCCGCTTTCGGCGACGTGCTTCAAGACCCCCGGTTTCGGGATTTCATGGTATTTCCACTTGCCGTAGTTTTTCCTGACCACCGGATGCAGCGCCTCTTCGTAGGTGTGCGGGCCCGATTCTATGGTCTTCCAGGTTCTTTCCTGACTGCTCATGCTCGTTCCTGTAGGTTGATGCGCACCGGCTCTCCGGTTGCGGGAGCCGGTGCGGCTGAGTTTGTGCTGTTGTTTTGTCGCCCTCTCTGGTGATCTCCAGAGAGACGGCTCTCAGTACTTGGCTTTGAAATACGGGTTGTCTCTCGGGCGCGAGATCTGGTTGATGTCGTACTCGATGCCGACGCCGTCGAGGAACTGTTTCAGGCCCACGCGCTCGATGGTTTCGCCGATGCGCTCGTGGTCGAGGCCGGCGTCGTCCCACCAGTCGATGATCTCTTCGATCAGTTCGATGAAGGCTTCGCGGTCTTCGTCGGTTTCCATCTTCATGAACGGCACGATGAGCGAGCCCATGTTGACGCCCACTTTCAGCGTGTTCTTGCCGCCGATGAGCAGCGCGATGCCCTTGTCCTTGCCCGGCGAGAGCGCTTTGGACATGGCGTTGATGCAGTGCATGCAGCGAACGCAGTCGCGCGTCGAGATGTCGATGTCGCCGTCTTGCAAGCGGATCGCTTTGGTCGGGCAGCGGTTGATGACGTTGTTGACCAGCGCATCCACCCCCTTCTCGGCGATCCATGCCTTGACTTCGTCGTGGTCAATCTGGATCGAGTCACGCCAGGTGCCGATGACCGCCAGGTCGGAGCGCATGATCGCGTTGGTACAGTCGTTCGGGCAGCCGGAGAATTTGAATTTCAGCTTGTAGTTCCATTCGGGGCGGTGCACCTGCGGGGAGAAGTGCTTGAGCGCTTCGAGGTGCAGCTTGAGGTTGTCGTAGCAGGCGTTGTCGCAGCGGCCTGGCCCGATGCACGAGACGCCGGTTCGCATGCCGGCGCCGGCGCCGCCGAGGTCCCACCCTTTCTGGTTGAGCTCGTCGAAGCACGCCTGGACTTTGTCCTGCTCGATGCCCTGCAGCATGATGTCGCCGGTCTGGCCGTGCAAGGTGATGATGCCGCTGCCGTATTTCTCCCAGATGTCGCACAGTTCGCGCAGCATCGTGGTGTTGTAATGTAGGCCCGGGGCCGGCTGGATGCGCATCGTGTGGAATTCGGCGGCTTCGGGAAATTTGTCCTTGATCATCGAGTAGCGCGTGATGATACCGGCGCCGTAGCCGTCTACCGTGACCAGACCGCCTTTCCAGTAGCCCATCTTGGTCTTGTAAGAATATTCGAGCTGGTCCAGCACGCCCCGCAGCATCGGTTTCTCTGTCCGCTCCGCAAGCGCCTTGAAGCCCGAAATGAAGCTGGGCCACGGACCGCTTTCAAGCTGGTCGAGCATCGGCGTTTCGTTCAGGAACTTGCCGTTGCCCGATGATCCGCATCCGCCGCAATGACACGACTCGTTCACAGCGCTGTCGTTAGCACTCATGTTGCCTCCTTTGGTTCTCAGATACTTTGTGGGCCGACGTCCACTCCTAGATCGCCGGCCATTTCGTTGTGGGGTTGCCTCTCCCGGCGCGTCTCAGACGCAGCCGGTCGGTTTGGGAAGACCGGCTATCTTGCAGGCCTGCAATGCCGGGCCTTTCGGGAACAGCGCGTACAGGAACTCCGACGCCTCTTTCTTGTCCATGCCTTTTTCGCTGGCCACCGCCTTGGTCAACACCTTCACGGCAGGTGCTATCTGGTACTCCTTGTAGTAGTTGCGAAGGAACTTCACCAGATCCCAGTGACCCGCTTCCATCGCGATACCTTCATCTTCGGCAATCTTTACCGCGACCTCCTCCGTCCAGTCATCCAGATTCACCAGGTAGCCGTTCTCGTCCGTCTCGACGCTCATGCCATTGACTTCAATTGCCATAATGATACACTCCCTTTAATTGTGGTAATTGTGATAGTTGATCCTGAGCCGGACAAAAGACTTCCTTTCAAAAAGAAAACAACGCCGATTCAAAGGATGCTGATTGATAAAGCAGACCGCGTTTTGTGCAACGCGCAGAATACCGTCCCCACTATATGAATATATAGTTAATTAATACCATATTTCAAACTCACCGCTGCTTTTTTCTGCAACTCTGCCAAGTACATGTATTAACAACACATGAGACCCGATGACGATCGTTTTCAGGCATGAAGCGTCCTGTTCAAGACTCCCGCAGGGCAATCAAAAAAGAAAAGAGTGTGCTCTAAAAGCAGAGAAAATCGGAAAGAAAAAATCTACGCTGAACAGCATGGTCCCGGGCTGAAACCGGTGACGCAGAATCACGAAACAGCCGTCACCTGTTCAACGGTATCACAGCTCTTCGCAGCTCCGGGACAATCGATGCTTCATGGCATCGGCATGGCTGTGGTTTCAGGCTCGCCATGATGACCGATCATCATGTGTCAGAACTGTTCAGAAAACCGGGATTCCAAAAAGCGATACAAAAAACCCCCGGTCAGACCCAAGATGTTCAGAAACGGCGCTCTCCACGACCTGAGGCAAAAAAGAGAGCGCCGCGCCGCATTATTTTTTCTTGATATAAAAAATATGCTTGCCACCGTCTTCGGTGTGCTCGATCAGATCGTTGCCGGTACGCTTCGCCCATGACGCCATGTCGTTGACCGAACCGGGATCGGTGGCGATCATTTTGAGCACCTGGCCGCTCTGCAAGTTGTCGATGGCTTTTTTGGTCTTGAGGATCGGCAAAGGACAGTTCAGGCCTTCACAGTTCAGCTCCAGATCACTTGCGATTCCGCTCATAAAAAACTCCTTGTTGAAATTGCTTGGAGATTGTCTTTCCTGTAACAAAAAACAGCGCCCCACTCGCATTTGATTACAATGCTACGGGGAAGCCGAAAAGTCTTTTACTGATTTTCCGGCTATGATGATTGCATCCGGGGTGTATTGCGGCTCTCAGGTGAAAGCCTTGTCCATTCAAAGGCCCAGTGAACGCAATAGGAATTTGGCAAAAAAAATAATTGATCAAGGTAAAACAAATAAACCCGTTCAGGTCAAAGCAAAAACCATACGCAACGCATATGTCAAGCAAGAAAAACGTACCAAAAAGCATGCATTCTTTTTCTGCCGACCCATAGCCTTTTGACCAAGTAACTGGCACACCGCCGGGCACGGTTATGACATCCAGACCACCGAGCCGAGCACAAGCACAGCGAGAAACACCGTCTCCGCGATCATGATCGAAACCGGCTTCCAGCCAACCTCGAACAGCGATTTCAGCGACGTTTTCATGCCGAGTGCACCAATGGCTGTAACCAGGCACCAGCGGGAGACATCGTTGATGAACTGAGTGGCCGGTTTAGGCACAACGCCGAGGCTGTTGATTCCGACAAACAGCACGAAGAAAATGATGAATGGCGGCAGGAGCGTGCGCCTGGGCGCATTTCCGTCTTTCTGGTTTCTCTTATGAAAAATGAGTGAAAGAATAAATACGACCGGCACCAGCATGGACACCCTGAGCAGCTTGATAACGGTCGCCGTGTCACCGGTCTGCTCCGATACGGAATAACCGGCACCGACCACCTGCGCTACGTCATGAATCGTACCACCGAGAAAAATACCCGCGGCCTGATGGTCGAGCCCGAACCATTGAGCGACGACCGGATAGGCGATCATAGCCAGCGTGCTCAGCGCGGTGATGCTGATGACCGTGAAAATGGTATTGCGCTCGCTGTACTCGTCCTGGGGTAAAACGGCGGCAATAGCCAGCGCTGCGGAAGCGCCGCAGATGCCAACGCTGCCGCCGGTCAGTACGCCGAAACGTTTCCCGCGCCCCATCATTTTGGAGAGCGCCAGACCGAACAAAATAGTGAGCAGTACCGAGAAAAAGACCATCACAACCGGCTTAACGCCAAGCGACTGGATCTGACCGAGGGTGATGCGCATACCGAGCAGCGCAACGCCAATGCGAAGCACTGTGGTGGAAGCGAACTGGATGCCGACCAGCGCCCGGCTCTCATCTTCGGAGAGAAAACGAAACGCCATGCCAATGAGCAGCGCGAAGAGCATCGTCGGCGCGCCGTAGTGATCAGAGAGAAAGGTAGCCGCGGCCGCAACGGTTATCGATGCCAGAACACCGGGAAAGTATCTGTCAAACCTGATTTTTGCCGCTTGAACCTGGCCGTGGAATCCAAATTTTTCAGCCTCGTGAATCTGCTCCTCGGTTGGAATTTCCGTATCGACATGTTTCAACGATTTATCAATGACCTCGTCATGGTCGTGCGTCTTGTTCCCCATCAGGCTCCTCCTTTAATGTCAATGTGTGTTACTGATTCCCGGAATGCTGAGCCCAGGTGCTCTTCGATGAAAACAATCGTGAGATTGCGGAATAAAAATAAAAAAAGAACGCTCGAAGGCAAGAAGAAAAATCACTATATGATCACACAGTAACATAAGCTCACCGAGACCTTTCAGGAAGCTCTCTTGGGGCGCATCTGATCGGCTCGAAGCTTGGCAGTAAAGTATTGATCCGCAAAATCAGGATCGACCACCTCGCCCGCCTTGTTCACCAGCGGCTCCTCGTAGTCGTTCCAGCCGCGCAGTCCCGATTTGAGCGAAACGACGTTTTCATAACCCAGTACTTGCAGTGAATGCGAGGCAAGAATGCTGCGATGGCCCGACCGGCAAACCACCACTATTTCGCGCTGCCGTGCATTGACCAGTTCAGGCTCCGTCTCTTCGAAGTCCCATTCGCAGGCCGACTCGAGTATGCCGCGCGGCACGTTGAGAGAACCGGCAATGTGCATGGCATCAAATTCGTTCGGCTCACGAACATCGAGAATGAGCAGGCCGGGATTCTCTTTCAAACGATCCACAAGGTCCCACGGCAGGATTTCCCTGACATCCAGCAGACAATGCCGAACCAGTTCTATAAAACGAACCATAGCTGATAAGCTGTTATTGTTAATACGCTCAAAACACAAAAAAAGAAAAGCTCTCCCTTGCCTGACAAACGAAAATCCCTTTAAGACAAACAGAAAGACTCTGCTATGACGCAGAATATCATCACTTACTCACTCTGCCGACGGACAGGAGTAAATATACTACTCAACGCACCGGCAGGCATACAACCCAGGACAAGCTAATTGCGATAAAACCCTTTACGTTGGGAGGCTGAACCGAGACCGCTTCAGGCAAAGCAAAAGCAAGGCAAAACCGGGAGCTTCAAAACCCCGGTTTTGCCGGACAAGGGATAACGGTCAACGTATCGATTCGAGGAACCGTTCGGCTTCGATGGCGGCCATGCAGCCGGTGCCGACGGCAGTAACAGCCTGGCGGTATGTGAAGTCCTGCACGTCGCCGCAGGCGAAAACGCCTTTGACACTGGTCTCTGTGGAGTGATCTTTGGTGAGAATGTAGCCGTAATCGTCCATGTCGAGCTGGCCTTTGAAAAGTTTGGCGTTCGGCTCATGGCCGATCGCTATGAAAACGCCATCACAGGCATGTTCGGTCAGCTCGCCGGTCTTGACGTTTTTGAGCCTGATGCCGGTCACCTTCATATCGTCACCGAGAATCTCATCGACCACCTGGTTGAGCATCGTGGTGATCTTCTCGTTCTTGCTCGCCCGCAGGCTCATGATCTTGGAAGCGCGGAACTCCTCGCGGCGATGCACCAGCACAACCTCCGAAGCGAACTTGGTGAGGTAAAGCGCCTCCTCCATCGCCGTATCGCCACCGCCAACCACGAACACGCGGCAGTTGCGAAAAAAGAATCCGTCGCAGGTTGCACACGCCGATACGCCGCGCCCGCGGTACTTCTCCTCCGATTCGATGCCAAGCCATTTGGCGTTCGCCCCGGTGGCAATAATGAGCGTTCTGGCGAGAATCTCCTGGCCATTGTCGAGCATCAGAGAGAAGGGACTGCGCGACACATCGACTTCAGTGATGCTGCCAAACTGGAACTCGACGCCAAAACGTGCTGCCTGTTCACGCATTCTGCCCATCAGCTCCGGGCCGGGAATGCCTTCGGGAAAACCGGGAAAGTTCTCGATATCGGTGGTAATCATGAGCTGCCCGCCGGGCTGGGGCCCCTCGATGACCAGCGGCTTGAGATTGGCCCGTCCGGTGTAAATGGCAGAAGTATATCCGGCAGGGCCGGTTCCGATGATGACGACGTCCCTGATATCTTTGTCCATCGTTTGTCTCCGGGAGGTAGGGTTGGGATTATAACAAAACTATCCCGGCTTGAACCGGGATAGCAAAGAATAGAAACGGATGGAAGATCAGCCGATATGCTCGTCGAGCTTCTTGGCGATCATGTTCTTAGGCAGAGCGCCAACCATCTGGTCAACAACCTTGCCACCCTTGATGATCAGCATGGTGGGAATGCTGCGGATGCCGTACTGGCCGGCGGTGTTCGGGTTCTCATCGACGTTGAGTTTGGCGATGATGGCTTTGCCTTCGTAATCACCGGCAAGTTCCTCGATGACCGGGCCGAGCATCATGCACGGACCACACCATGCAGCCCAGAAATCGACCAGCGCAACTTTATCGGAATTAAGAATTTCTGCCTGAAAATTCTGGTCAGTCGCCTCGAAATATTTTCCACTCATAAGTTCTCAAATAAAGGGTTAACAATTGATAAGAGACATACCATTACTCTGTGCAAATATAATTGAATAAAATGCAACTTGGCAACAAATGCCTGAAATTTATCCCGTAATTCTAACATTATCCGGCCCGAGAATCTCTTCGAGCTGGTCGAGCACCTCGTCATCGGCCTCGATTGGCGTGTTGCGGGCAAAGAGCTTCAGGGTTTCGTTGCACGATCCGATGGTGGCACGCACCTCGAAATCGACCGGCGTGCCACCTTTGTGCTTCTCGAAAATTTCGCGCACCTGTTGCAGCTTGCCGAGCTGACTGGCGTCGTCGGCATCGATACGCAGCACCACCTTTTTGACCAGTGCGGAGCGCACCTTCTTGAGCGGCGCGACCTCGCGCACCAGCAGCTTAAGGCCGCCGTCCTTCACCTCGGCTTCAACGCTGAGCATCACCACCTCGTCTGTTTTGAGCATATGGTGATACTGCTCGTAAACGCTGGCGAAAACCGTGAAGTCCGCCTTGCCGGTGAAATCTTCAAGCACGCCGAAGAGCATCTGCTTGCCTTTGCGATCCTGATAGGGCTTGACCGAAACGATCACGCCAATCGCCTTGTAGAGCTTTGACGGCGTCACGTCGCGCTTGTCGAGCGTGAGGCTGGCGAAGGCCTCCCAGTCGCGCCGGAAGCGGTCGAGCGGATGGTGGCTCAGGTAGAAGCCGACCAGCCGCTTCTCGTACTGAAGCTTCTCGCTCTCCGGCATCGGCTCGGCGTTGTCGAGGTCGGGATAGTGTACGCCCGCCTGCCCGTCGCTGAAGTCATCGTTGAAAAAGCCTCCCTGGCCAAGCGTCACCGCCTTGTTCTGAATCTGCCCGAACTTGATCGCCTTGTCAACGTTGGCAAGCAACTTACCCCTGTTGGGATCGATCTCGTCGAGCGCTCCGGCCTGAATAAGGCATTCGAGCGCCTTGCGGTTCATGGCGCGAAGATCAACCGAGGCGGTTAGATCGAAAAGGTTGAGGAAGGGTTTGCCATCGCGCCGCAGTCTCGCAGCCACCACCGCTCTCGCTCCCCCTCCCACCTGCTTGATAGCGCTAAGGCCGACGCGGATGCAAGGCCGCCCCTTGTGCTCTTCAACCGAGAAGAGCGCGTCGCTTTTGTTGATCGACGGCGGAAGCATAAAGATGCCAAACCCCTTGGCCTCGTCGGTAAGATGCTTCATGCGCTCAGTGTCGCCGATCTCGCTGTTCAGAATCGCCGTGATGAACTCGATGGTGTAGTGCGCCTTGAGATAGGCCGTCCAGTAGGCCAGTACGCCGTAAGCCGCCGAGTGGCTCTTATTGAAACCGTAGCCCGCGAACTCGGCCATCAGGTCGAAGATGCGCGTGGCGAGCGCCTTGTTGACATCGATGCTCGCCGCGCCCTCGACAAACTCCTCCTTGAACTTCTGCATCAGCTTCGGATCCTTCTTACCCATCGCCTTGCGTAGGTTATCCGCCTTACCAAGCGAGAAGCGCCCCATCACCTGCGAAATCTGCATCACCTGCTCCTGATAGACGATGACGCCGTAAGTCTCCTTGAGAATCTCCTCGAGCATCGGGTGCATGTAGTCGATCTCCTCGCGACCGTGCTTGCGGTCAATGAACAGATCGACCGCGTTGCGGTGCTCGTCGATCACGGCGTTGAGCGCGCCCGGACGGTAGAGGGCGCTCATGGCGATGATGTCGCCGATGGTGGTTGGCTGAAGGCGCATCATGTAGCTCTGCATCCCGGAGGACTCGAACTGGAAGATGCCGGCCATCTTGCCCTCCTGAAAGATGCGGAAGGTCTTGCGGTCATCCATCGGCACCTTTTCGAGATCGATGTCGATGCCGTGGCGCTTCTTGATGAGCCGCAGGGTTTCATCGATCACGGCGAGGGTTTCGAGGCCGAGGTAGTCGATCTTGAGCAGGCCCGCCTGCTCGATGCAGTTCTTGTCGAACTGGGTGACGACCTGCTTCTCGTCGCTGCTTTCGGCCTTCGTGCCGTCGATGTCGTTCTGATCGAACTCGTCGGCGTACTTGCGCTCCTCGGTTTCAATCTTGTTGGAAACGTAGAGCGGCACCTGTTCTTCGAGCGCGCCATCGGTGATGACCACCGCACCCGCGTGCATCGAGACGTTACGCGCCCGCCCCTCCATCGCCCGCGCGTACTGCACGAGCTGCTGGTACTGCGGATCGGTATCGACGAGCCGCTTCAGCTCCTTGACCTCACGGAAGGCGTCTTCGAGCGACGTGCCCGGCCTCGACGGCACCAGCTTGGCGAGCTGGTCGACCGCCTTGAGCGGCACGTCGAGCACGCGCCCTGCATCGCGGATGGCCGCCTTTGCGCCAAGCGTACCGATGGCGACAACCTTCGCCACGCTCTCTGCACCATACTTCTGCACAGTGTAATCGAGAACCTTCTGCTTGCCGACCGGCGTAAAATCGATATCGATATCGGGCATTGAAATACGCTCCGGATTGAGGAAGCGCTCAAACAGCAGCTTGTACTTCAACGGATCGATCCGGGTGATGCCAGTCAGGTAGGCGATGATGCTGCCCGCCGCCGAGCCGCGTCCGGGGCCGACCGAGTAGCCCATTTTTCGCGACGCGGCGATGAGATCGCTGACGATCAGGAAGTAGGCGCTGTAACCCATCTTCTCGATGACGCCAAGTTCCAGTTCGATGCGCGCCTTCACCTCCTCCGGAATTGTGCCATCCGCTGCGCCGTACTTCTCCTTTGCCCCTTCCCAGGTCAGGTGGCGCAGATACTCCTTCTCGCTGTCGAAACCTTCGGGAAGCGGGAATTTCGGCAAATGCGGATCCTTGTTGATGAAGGTGTAGGAGCAGGCCTCGGCAATCTTCACCGTGTTGTCGAGTTCGCCATGAGCGTTGTCGAAGAGCAAGCTCATCTCCGCAGCCGACTTGAAGTAGTTCTCGTGGCCTGGGAGGCATTGAAGATTCTGGCTGTTGAGCCGCTGCTTGGTGCGGTTGGCGATCATGGCGCGGTAGCAGCCCGAGTCACGCCGGTCGAGGTAGTGCACGTTGTTGGTCGCCACGAGCGGAATGCCGAGCTGTTCCGAGAGGCGGATGGTGCCCGGCACGAGCTGCTCCTCGTACGGCGCACCATGCTTCTGGAGTTCGAGGTAGAAGTGCTCGCCATAAAGATCGCGATAATAGTTCGCGAAATTCGCAGCTTCGGTTTCATTGCCGGAGAGCAGCGCGCGACCAATCAGGCCGGAGTGCGCCGCCGAGAGGCAGACCAGCCCGTCGCGGCACTCTTCGAGCACGGAGCGATCCACGTGCGGTAACCCGTTGGAAAAGCCGTCCCGCGCTGCCCGTGACAGGATGACGCACATGTTGCGGTAACCGATGTCGTCGCGAATGAGCAGGATGAGCGTAGCCGGTTTGCCGCTGTCACGCGAGCCGGTGCCAGCCAGATAAATCTCCGCCCCCATGATCAGCTTCACCTCAGCCTTCTTCGCCTGACCGAACAGCTCCGGCATGTTAAACATCGCACCGTAATCGGTCACGGCAACCGCCGTCATACCCTGCTTTTTACAGGCCGCGAAAAGATCGCCCGGAAAGATCGGGCTGCTCTGCATCGAATAGTGGGTGTGGGTGTGAAGATGAACGAACTCCAAGGCGCTTCTCAAGTCAGGTTGCAATCGCCGGACGGCGCGGAAATCATCCTCCGTCCCGGCACGTCATCCATCATAATAACTTTTCGAGCCGTTCCTGCAAGATCAAAATTGAGCTTCGAGAGGTAGCTCCTGACCATTGTTTGGCTATGGCAGCGAAGAGAGTGAATCAGTGGCCGATGAAGCAGCAATGACTTTTCGGTACAGGGTTTCATAATTGTCAACCATGTGACGGAGGGTAAAGCGCTGCTCGAATTCACGCCTGCACGCAATTCGTGAAATCGTGCCAATATTGTGGATCGCCCTGATGAAATCGAGCTGGCTATCACAAATAAAACCGGTGACGCCGTGAGTAATCACCTCAGGGCTGGAGCCGCAGCGCCGCACGATGACCGGCGTGCCGCAGGCGAGCGCTTCGATCATCACCAGTCCGAACGGCTCGGGCCAGTCGATGGTGTTAAGCAGCGCTTTGGCGTTCCTGAGCAGTTCCCCTTTCCGGCTGTCGCCCACCTCGCCGACATATTCGATATAGGGACTGTCAAGTAGCGGTTCGACTTTGGCTTTGAAATATGCCTTGTCGGCGGTATCGATCTTGGCGGCCAGCTTGAGGTGAATTTTGCACGCCCTTGCCAGCCGGATCGCCTCGTCGGGCCGCTTCTCCTCCGAAAAACGACCGAGGTAGAGAAAGTAGTCTTCCGGATCGGGATTGAATTCGAACAGATTCTCCGGATAGCCGTGATAGATCGTGCCGACCCAGTTGATATCCGGCACCGGCGCGCGCTGCGAGTCGCTGATCGACACCCAAGCCATAGAGCTGTATCGCTTCAGAATGTCAGCATAGTCAGGAAGATCGAGCCGTCCATGCATGGTCAGCACCGTCGGCGTCCGGGAACAGCTGGCATAAGGCAGGGTCAGATATTCGAGATGCGAATGGATGATGTCGAACTCCCCGGCCATCTCTTCGTACACCTTCGAGAGCATCAGCATGTGCATGATGGTGGTCGAATGGATTTTCCGCCCAAGCCGGAGGCTCTCTTTCACCGGCGCAATCAGGCGGGCACTGGTGGCGGAGTCCCCAGAGGCAAACAGCGTCACCTCATGGCCCCGCTCGACCAGCCCCTCGGTGAGGTAGTAAACAACCCGCTCCGTGCCCCCATATTTCTTCGGCGGCACGCTTTCAATCAGGGGGGAAACCTGCGCAATTCTAAGCTTTTTCATGGAAGTGGCCTTTTCGTCATTTTGACAGACAGTATTGAAGGGTATAGGGCTTGTTTGTCCTGATTTTGTAATTTTGGCCGTACAGCGTGCAGGGCAGCGTCACATCCGAAACAGCATCGATCCTTATCGACACCTCGCTATGGGTGATATCGAGATAAACATCGCGTTCGCGCCACCGCACCCTGAACGACAGGCGCTCCCATTTTTTTGGCAGCCACGGATTGATCACGATGCGGTCGGATTTGAGCGTCAGTCCCGCAAAACCGTGAATGACCGTCTGCCAGCTTCCGCCAACCGAAGCCGCGTGGATGCCGAGCTCGGTGTTGTTGTGCAGGTTTTCGAGGTCGAACTGCGCGGTCTTCATGAAGTAGCGGTAAGCATTGTTGCGCTCGGAGACGGCAAGCCCCATCATGGCGTAGGTACAATGGCTCAGGGAGGACTTGTGCACCGTGCGCGGTTCATAGAAGTCGTAGTTGACCTTTTTCTCCTCGAAACTGAACGAATGAGGGAAGAGCAGCATCATAAGCAGCACATCGGCCTGCTTGATGAGCCGGGTGCGTCCGATGTTCCGGTAGGTCACGCCCGCCGGAAGCACCGGATTGCCCGAACGGTCGTAGCGTTCGATCACGCGATCCTTGAGATCGAAGTAGCCGTCGAACTGCTCGACCAGACCCGTTTCGGCCTCCTGGCTGAATTTGAGCTTACGGCTGATCTCGAGCCAGCGAGCCGGTTCGTCGTCGCGGAGCGCGATCTTTCCCGCAACCTCCTGCAACGCCTCCGGCGCGGTTTTCCTGACATGCCTGAAAAGCATCGAGGCCAGCCGCAAGTGCCATTTGACCAGCCAGTTCGTGTAGGCGTTGTTGTTGACGTGCTCGTGAAATTCATCCGGCCCGATCACCTTGTGAATTTCGTAATGCTCGCCCACCTTCGTCACCCGGCTTGCCCAGTAACGCGCTGTCAGAAACACCATCTCCAGCCCACAATGCAAGAGGAAACTCTCGTCGCCGGTCACCCTGAAGTAGCGCTCCACACCGTAAATGACGTCGGAGACAATATGCTCCTCCTCCATGCCGGTGTAAATCAGGCGGATGGTTTTTTCGAGCTTGGAGGCAAAACGTGGCGTCACATCCTCGCCGGTCGTGGCCGACTCCCAGGCAAAGCGGGCACCCTCACAACCCGACTTCGAGGCGTTCATCATCGCGCCGGGCAGGGTGTTGCAACGATACATCAAGATGTTGCGCGCCATCGACGGAAAATTGTAGATGTAGAAGGGCAAAATGAAAATTTCGGTATCCCAGAACACGTGACCCATGTACCCCTCCGAGCTGAGGAATTTCGCTCCGATAGGGCCAGGCTTTGACGGGCCGTTGATGAGCAGCTGGTAGATGTTGTAGCGAAGCGCCTGCTGGGCGGTGTCGTCGCCTTCAATCCGAACGTCGGCCTGCTTCCAGAGTTCACGCCACACATCGAGATGCCGCCCGATCTCGACCGGCACACCGGTACGCACGTAGCAACGGAGGTTGCAAATCGCTTCCCGCATCATGTTGTGCGCACGTTCCGTCGGCACGTCACGGTTGGTCATGACGACGGCGAGCTTTTCAAAGGCGTAAGTGTGACCCCTCGAAGCATCAATGGTGATCTCGCTGGTGAACTTCTCGCCGTAAATCCTCGGCTCCCAGCGGCGCTTCCGCTCCTGCCCGTTCATCATCTTCCACGACGCGCCGACGGCGATGCGGATGCCGCGCTCGCGGGTCTTCATTTCGAGGTACATGAAGTTCCTGCCTCGCTCGATCCGTTCAAGCTGCAAGTGCTTGTACTGCTCGCGCGGAAAAAATCCCCGGTTATAGACCTCGCCGTTCAGCCCGGAGAGGACGCGGATCTGGCCGGAAAAATTCCTCGGCGTGATCTTCACCCGCATGTAGCCGCGATGCGGATCGTGCATGAAGACAAGGCGCGAAGTTTCGAGAGTCAGTATTTTACCGTGCTGGTTTTTGAAGGTGGTGCGGCGGTGGAGAATCCCTTTTTTCATGTCGAGCACCTGCTCGTGCTCAAGGGCGCGATTGCACGACAGGCAGAACTTCTCTCCCTCGTGCCAGACCGACACATCGGTCCACATCGGGCACTTGACCAGCTCTTCGACGTCGGCTTCCGACTTGTCATACACGCCAGCCAGATACATGCCGCCACAATGGCCCGGCGGAAGCTCTTCGAGACTGCCTCGGACATTGAGGTAGCCGTTGCCCGTGGTCAACAGGGTTTCGTTGATCTGAATCGCTTTCGGGCTTTTGCGAAACCCCTTTTTTCTCAGCAACCACTCTTCCGGGGAAAGCTCGAACAAAGAATCCAGCTCATCCACCGGTTTGCCATCGTCTAACAATGAACTTCCCGTCATGAACCCTCCTCTGGGCATCAAACCCATTACAAGCTGATCGAACAGTTAACGACTTTTCACAGAGAAACTTGTTGCCGGCTCAGGCTCTTCCTTGCAGGAACGTCTGCCCTTTAGCCACCGTGAACTTAAAAAAAACAAAGCCGGAAAGCCAGAAAGTTCACGGTTTCGCAATCCGCTGGTTTCAGCGAAATTTGCCGATGCCGACGAGCCCTAAGCGTCACAGAACGAAAAACCGACACGGGCCGCCGGATGTGGTTTGAGGTGTTTTTTTCTTATTTTGCGCAAAGATAGCACAGGCTAACCCAACCTTCAAGGCCATACCTAATTGGAGCAGAATATCTACAAGCAGTGTCCGGTCTGCGGCTTTCCGCTGACCCGGCAGAATGCGATCTGTCCGAGATGCGGCAACGACATTCTCGAAGACATCAATACGCTCGACGAACAGAATCACGAAAAGCACTACCGGATCATCGAGGAGAAAAAGGCCGACTGGTATATCCGGTGCCTGGCCGAAAACCTCGACACAGGCAAATCGCCGCTCGTGAACTTCCCGAACGACTACACCGGACCGATGCACTCGGGCTTCCACAGTCGCCTGACCGCCGCCGAACAGGAGGCGCTTGCCACATCGCGAGCCGTGCTCTTGCGAGACCCGCAGAAGCGGCACAACTGGTTCAAGGCGCTGGGCAACGACTGGAAGGAGGTGGTCAAAAACACCCTGAAAATCCAGCGCGATCCCTCGGACGAAGAACTGCTTGATTTTCTGAACGCCACCAGCCTCCGATGCAACAACATGCGAATCCACAACCTCGCGCCGGTCAGCCTGCTCGAAAACCTGGAACAGCTCCGGTGCGACGAAACGCCGGTCGAAAGCCTCGAACCGCTGCGGAACCTCCGCAACCTCAGACGCCTGTATGCCTTCGACTGCGACTTCACCTCCCTCGACCCGCTGCGCGATATTCTGTCTCTCAAGCTGCTCTGGGTATCGAGTACCGAAATCAGCGACCTCGAACCGCTCAGCGCTCTGGTCAATCTGGAGGAGCTGTACTGCTCCGAGACGATGGTGAGCGACCTGACGCCGGTCAGCGGGCTTTTCAGACTCGAAAAGCTGAGCTGTTACAAAACGGAGATTACCTCGATCGAAGCGCTCCGAAATCTGACCAATCTCTCCGAACTCGGCATCAACAGCACCGGCGTCAGTTCACTCGAACCGCTGGCCCGGCTCGAAAATCTCGAATATCTCCGTTGCAGCCGCACGGCCATCACCAGCCTCGAACCGCTGAGAAATCTGGTGGCGCTCAAGGAGCTGAGCATCGAACAGACCGCCATCCACACCCTCGAACCCTTGTCGGGACTTGTGGAGCTGGAAGAGCTTTTCATCACCGGCACGCTTGTTGACTCGATAGCGCCGCTGATGAACCTGATGAGCCTCGAAAAACTGGAGCTGTCGGCAGGAAGGATTCCCCAATCCGAAATCGACCACTTCATGCAACTGAACCCGGCCTGCGAGGTGATCCTTAAATCGAATGGATGACGGATTGGGCTGAAGGGACTGTCAGAGAATGAGAAAGGGGAAGAGTTTCCGAAATGGAGTCTCTTCCTTTTTTTGCTTGTTTGGAGCCGTCAAAGTGATGCCAGAAATGGTGGCTGTTTCTTAGCCCGTTTCCCACCCTTTTTGTTCAATGACTTTATAAGGCCTTGTTCATGTCCACAGGCAGTCCTGCAGCTTGCAACTCCCGAGAAACGCTTCTGAAATAAGCTTTTCTGTCGCTCGCCACCACCTCTCGAAACCAGAAAAAGAAGTGCGCTCTGGCTTGTTCTTCAATGCTTCAGCTTGGGCCAGTGAATTACACAGTCTTTCCAGTATTTGTGCTTTATTTGGTACCATGACACTCCGTTACAAAACATTGATTATATGGTTCGCGTATAAGACGCCCAATTCTTGATTTGTGCCCTTATAACACACTTTCGACCAACCCGCAAAACATGATAAAGCATTCTATTTAAAAACATTACAACGCCGCGCTCTTTATATGCGGTGGCGACAAAAGCGATTACACCAAACTTAGCACTTAATCAGAGACAAACAAAAGGCAGACCTGTTGAGCCTGCCCTTTCAAATTGTGCTGTGTCGGAAATCCATCCCGCGCCCAATCACTCGATATACATCAGCGCCTGGGCGGCGGAAACTGCGTCTCCGGGCTTAGCGAGGACTACCGTAACGATACCGGACTTTGGCGCTTTGACCGGGGACTCCATCTTCATAGCCTCCATGACGGCAACCTCCTGCCCTTCCTCTACCTTCTGACCGGCTTCGACCTCCATCTTGAAGACGTTGCCCGGCATGGAAGGCATGACCGGCGTGCCCCGATGCTGCTGGGGTGCGGAGACCGCCGTCGGCACAGGCATCACGAAAGGCTGCGCGCCGGACGCGATCGACTGAGCCATGACCATACCATCGGCGATCACCACGTTGAACGACTTGCCATCCACCATCACCATGTAGTTGCCTGACAGGTTGCTGCGTCCAGCCGGTTTGATGAGGTCGGAGAGGCGATCCTGCAACGAGTTGCCATGCGAAGTGACCTTCAGCTCCTCCTCGCTATGCTTGGCCTTCTCCTCCGCCTCGACGTCCGCTTTGTAGCGGATGCCCATCGGCTTGTCGCCCTTGAGGAAGCTAATGCCCTTCGCGCCGCAGGTGGCCGCGATAAAGATATTTTCGTCGGTCACCGGCAATCCGGCCTCTTCGAGGAGCTTGCGGTTGTGCTCGATGCCAAGATCGGGATTGCGGTCGTTGATGTCGTGCACGTCCTGAACGGTCGGCTCAAGGCCGAGCTGTTCCGAGGCGAGCGCCACCACCTCCGGATCGGGGGCTGCCGGGGTCTTGCCGAAGTAGCCGAGCACCATCTTGCCGTAGCCGTCCACGATCTTTTTCCACGGCCCCTGCACGGTGTTGGCGAAGGCCTGCTGGAAGTAGAACTGCGAAACCGGCGTCACCGACGAGCCGAAGCCGCCCTTGGCGACAACTTCCCGCATGTTGCGGATCACCTCCGGGAAGAAGTGCAACGTGCCGTGGTCGCGCATCATCTGGGTGTTGGCCGTCAGCGCGCCGCCCGGCATGGGCGAGAACGGAATGACCGGGTTGACCTCTTTGGCTTCCGGCGGCATGTAGTACTTGTCCATGTGCTCGATAAACATCCGCTCGACTTCGAGGTACTTCTCCTGATCGATGTCGAGGGTGTAATCGGTGCCGCGCAGGCGGTGCCACATGGTAAGGATGTCCACCTCGGCGGTGCCGCCGCTGACCGGAGCCATCGCCAGATCGATGATGTCAATGCCCGCCTCGATGGCCGCAAAGTTGCAGGCCACGCCCATTCCGGCGGTGTCGTGCGTGTGGAACTGGAGCACGGTGCCTTCGGGCAGCATCTTGCGAGCGCCCTTGATCGTTTCGTAGATCACGGCGGGAGTGGTGGTGCCGGAGGCGTCCTTGAAGGCGACGCTGTCGAACGGAATGCCCGCGTCGAGAATCTCCTTGAGCTTGTCGAGGTAGAACTGCGGCGTGTGGCAGTAGGGCTCGTTCAGCCCCGGCGGCAGGCCCATCAGGGCGATCACCACCTGGTGCTTCAGCCCGGCGTTGACGATGCACTGGCCCGACCAGGCGAGATTGCGCACATCCATGAGCGCGTCGAAGTTGCGGATGGTGCTGACGCCATGCTTCTTGAACATTTTGGCGTGCAGGTCGATGATGTCGCGCGACTGCGAAACGAGGCCGACCACGTTTGCGCCTCGCGACAAAGTCTGGAGATTGATGTCGGGGCCGACCACGCGGCGGCAGGCATCCATCATCTCGAAGGCGTCTTCCTGACAGTAGAAGTAGAGGCTCTGGAAACGCGCGCCTCCGCCGATCTCGAAGTTATCGGTGCCCGCCTCGACGGCAGCTTCAAGCACCGGCAGGAAATCCTCGGTTTTGACCCTTGCTCCGTAACAGGACTGGAACCCGTCGCGGAATGAGACATCCATGAACCGTATTTTTTTCATATAACGCTCTCGCTGGTTTTAACTGATCCATTATGGCCGCGCCGCGGCAGGCTGTTGCGGCTGACGCGGCGCGGCATAGAAAGTAAACTGTTTTCCGGTTGAGACTTACGCCTGCTCCTTGCCGATGTTTTCAAGCATCGCGAAGGACTCCTCATCGACCTGCTTGTGCAGGCTGTTGCCGTGCGCGTCCATCGTGACGATGCACGGGAAGGCTTTGGCCTGCAAGTGCCACATCGCCTCCGGCACGCCCATCTCTTCCAAGAAATCGACGCCGGTCACCTTTTCGATGCACCTGGCGTAGTACTGCGCCGCACCGCCGATGGCGTTGAGATAGACCGCACCGTGCTTCTGCAAGCCCGCAAGCGTCTTCGGCCCCATGCCGCCCTTGCCAATCACCGCGCGAAGTCCGAGCTTTTCGATCACGTCCGACTGGTAAGGCTCCTCGCGAATCGAAGTGGTCGGCCCGGCAGCAACGACCGTGTACTCGCCCGCCTCGTTCTTGAGCATCACCGGGCCGCAGTGGTAGATGATGCCGCCGCGGATGTCGAGACCCTCGGGCAGATCATGGTGCATGATGTAGTGGTGGAAGGCATCGCGTCCGGTGTGCATTTCGCCATCAACGATCACGATGTCGCCAACCTTGAGCGAGCGGATCGTCTCCTCGCTGACCGGCGCGGTGAGCACCACCTCACGGCCCGTCAGCGGAATGCCCGCGCCGCGCGCCATGCGCTTGATTTCGCCCGGATAGCGGTACTGCCACTCGGAAATCGAACCCTCTTTCGGGTCGATGATGACGCCAAGACGGCGATAGGCCCAGCAATTGTAGGCTACCGAGACAAAGAAGCTAGCCGGAACGCGATGCGATGTGCCGATCTTGCAGCCAAGCAGCGTGGTCTTGCCGGCAAAGCCCATCGGCCCGATGTTCAGGCGGTTAGCCTTGTCGAGAATCTCCTGTTCGAGTTCGGCCAGCACCGCATCGGAATTGGTGTCATCGACCGAGCGGAGCAACTGCTTCTTGGCCAGCTCGAAGCTGCTGGTGCGGTCGCCACCGACGCCGACGCCGATGAAGCCGGGGCTGCACCCCTGTCCCTGCGCCTGGTACACGGCGTGGAGGATGCACTTACGCACGCCGTCGAGGTCGCGAGCCGCGCGGCCAAGTCCGGGAATATCGGCAGGCAGCGAGTACTGGATGTTTTTGTTCTCGCAGCCGCCGCCTTTGAGGATGAGCTTCACCTCGATCTCGTCGCGATCCCACGGCTCGAAATGGATCACCGGCACATGGCAGCCAAGGTTGTTGCCGGAGTTCTTACCGGTCAGCGAATCGACCGCATTGGGACGAAGCTTGCCGGTTCGGGTTGCCTCGACGACAGCCTCCTCGATGTCGCGCTTCATGGCGAGCTGGTCAGCGCCTTTCGGCGTGTGCACGAAGAAGGTAGGCATACCGGTATCCTGGCAAACCGGGCCGACATTATCGACCGCCATGTCGATATTGAGCGTGATGGCAGACATGGCAAGTCCGGCCCTCGAATCGGCAGCATCATTGCCAACGGCATCGGCGATGGCCTTGCGAACGTCGCTCGGCAGATTCGTGGAGGTCTCGGTGATCAAGGCGATCATTGAATCCCTGAACTGTTTCATAGTCGGCAAGCTTGGAGTGAACGAAGATTGTGAACGCGTCTGCTGCAATCAGCCTTGTCGTTGCCATCCCGCAGGACGATCCGCGAGAAACGGAGCGCCGTTCCGGTGAAGTTGCCCATCATCTGGCGAAGCGGGCCGTGCAGACAAAGAATCTGGAAAACTCTATCATCGATTACGCCCTTATTTGCTGATGATAATTCAAGCGATAATCGAAGGCTGGCAGTAAAACGTGAAATTTACAATTTTTTTTGAGAAACCCTGAACCGGCAATGACTTCAGCGGGAAATACGCAGGAACCAGCGAGACGGTGCCGTTAACGCCCCGTTCTGGTTATCCCGGAATTTTTGCCTTAGCTTTCGGAGTAAAAGAACCAACTCGTCAAAACCCGCAAAAAGCATGATCCAGCCAGCCGAAGCCCTTCGCCGCCCGGAAGCGTATCATCATCCGGTCGAAAAGGTGATCGAGGTGGTCGAGACCCATATATCATGGATCTTCCTCACCGGCCAGTTCGCCTACAAACTCAAGAAGCCGGTCAATCTCGGCTTCCTTGACTTCTCGACGCTCGAACGGCGCAAGCATTTCTGTGAAGAGGAGTTGCGCCTGAACCGGCGGCTCTGCCCTGACCTCTATCTCGACGTGCTGCCGGTAACAGAGTCGGATGGAAAAATCCGGATCGGCGGCGATGGCGAGGCGATTGACTACGTGATCCGCATGGTGCAGTTCGACCGGAGGTTCGAGCTCGACCGGCTGCTGCGCCGGGGCGAGCTGACAAAGCGCGAGATCGGCGAGGCCGCCGAGGTGATCGCCGCCTTCCATGCCGAGGCTCCGCGAGCCGATCCCTCGGCGAAGTTCGGCACGCCGGAGGTGATCCTCAAGCCGATGCTCGAAAATCTCGACCTGACCGAAGAGGTCGCCCGCACCATCGAAGAGCGGAGCGACATCGAAAAAATCCGCCACTGGACGCTCACCGAACACCGGCGGCTCGGCGGCGTCATGCGGGAGCGCAAGGCGCTCGGCATGGTGCGCGAGTGCCACGGCGACCTGCACACCGGCAACATGGTAATACGCGACGGCAAGATCACGATTTTCGACTGCATCGAGTTCAGCCACGTGCTGAGCATCATCGACGTCATGAGCGACGTCGCGTTCCTCTTCATGGACCTGGAACACTCCGGCCACCCCGAACTGGCGTGGCATTTTCTGAACGCCTGGCTCTCGAAAAACGGCGATTACAACGGCTTGCAGGTGCTGCGTTTGTATTGCGTGTACCGGGCGATGGTGCGGGCCAAGGTCACCTCGATCCGCGTTGCGCAGGAGTCGGACGAGGAGGAAAAAGCCAAAACGCTCGCCGAGCACCACTCCTACATTCGGCTCGCGCTCGGCTACACGCAGCCCCGAAAACCGATGCTGCTCATCACCTACGGCGTCTCGGGCAGCGGCAAATCGACCTGGGCAGCGCGACTCGCCGACTTGGGCGGCTTCATCCACATCCGCTCGGACGTCGAGCGCAAGCGCCTCTTCGGCATCGACAGCCTCGAACGCAGCGCCGGAAAAGGGTTCGACATCTACACGCCTGAAGCGACGCAGAAAACCTACGACGTCATGCTCGACGCCGCCTCGACCGCGCTGTCAGCAGGCTTTCCGGTGATCGTCGATGCCACCTTCCCCGATGCCCGCAAGAGAGCCCCTTTCATCCGCCTGGCAAGAGCGATGAACTGCGAGTGCCGCATTCTCTGCTTCCAAGCCACGCACGAGACGCTGCGCGAGCGGGTACGAACGCGACACAAAAAAGGAAGCGACGCCTCCGAAGCTGACCAGAAGGTTCTCGAAGCCCAGCTTCACGCCATTGAGTCGCCCGCCGGAGACGAAAAAGCCCTCTGCATCCAGATCGACACAGAGGGCGAAGTTACCATCGAAGCGCTGCTGACGGCGCTGAAAATGTGACAAAAGCTACACCTCGACGCCGAAGAAGTACCGGATGCCAAGTCCCGCCAAAAAGCTGATGCCGGAGACCGCGACAATCAGCCCGGCCATTTCGAGAAAACGGCTCCTGAACGGCACGCCCTGCGCCACGGAGACATAAAAATTGAACAGGGCGATCACCACAAACGCACCGGCAAACGCGAGCGCGAGGCTCAGGTAAATGTCGTTCAGAACGAGATACGGGACGATCAGCACCGCGACGGCGATGATATAGGCGACGCCCGTGTAGATCGAGGCCTTGACAGGGCTTTTCACACCCGCCTCGGTTTTGGTTGAGAGATATTCCGACGAGGCCATCGACAGGGCGGCGGCAAAACCGGTGATCACTGCTGTCAGCGCTACGAGCCGGGTATTCTGCAAGGCGAAGGTCAGGCCTGCCAGAGCACCCGTCAGTTCGACCAAGGCGTCGTTCAGGCCAAGTACGATCGAACCGGTATATTGCAGCCGCTCCTCATCGAGCACGGCGATCAGCGCCTGCTCGTGCTCCTCCTCGTCCTTGATGAGGCCATCGATTTCGACGCCCATGTTCGCCACCCGCTCGTACTCCTGCTGCGCGTTCTGCTCTTTCCCCTCCATCAGCTTGACGGCAAAGGTAAAACCAAACAAGAGGGCGATCATCGAGTAGAGCCAGATTTTAAAGCGATCCGGCTCCACCTCCCTCCCAGTATATTTTTTCCAGACATGGTAATGACGAAGTTCGTCTTCGGAAATCTGGGCAAAAACGCGGCGGTTCTTCACGCCGTCAACCTTTTTGGCGAGATTCTTGTAGATGTGGTGCTCGGTGATCTCGTTTTTCTGAAATCCGGCGACATGCCGAAGTTCGGTTTCAGACAGTTGGCTCACAAGTGAAAAGTGGTTAATGGGTTACCGGTCAAACGGCCCGCCCGGAGCAACCACGCATCCCGACAGGCCGTTTGATAACGCCGAACAGCAGTGCTGTTCGATCCGCGAGTTACGAGCGCGTCGCGGCCTCGACCAGTTCGTTCATGCGCGAAACGTAGTCCGCGACCGATTCGAGGTCGCCTTCGAGCAACAGGGCGCTCTCGAAAAGCTGCGTGACCGCCGCACGAACGACCGGATCGGTGGAGAGGCCGACGGCGTGCTTGCCCGCCAGGTTGCGGATGATCGGATGCGCGGTGTTGATCTCGAGAATCTTCTTCGTGGAAGGCATGTCGGCATCCTTGTTCATCATCTTCATCATCTTCTCGAACTGGCTGTCGAGCGCATCTTTGCCGCTCACCAGCGTCACCGGCGAACTGACGAGGCGCCTGGACTCGACCACGTCGGCCACGCGCTCGCCGAGCACTTCCTTGAAGAGCGAAATCACGCCAACCGTGCCCTCAGCACTGAGCCGCTCACCTTCGGGCTCGACCGTGCTCATGTCAATTTCAGCCTTCTCAATCGACTTGAGCGGCTTCTTGTCGTACTCGAAAATCGAGGGAATCACAAACACATCGACCGGATCGGAGAGCAGAAGCACCTCGATGTCGCGCTTCCTGAAATATTCGAGGTTTGGATGCGCGAGCATCTGTGCGCGGCTGCTGCCGGAGTGGTAGTAGATTTCGGTCTGCCCCTCGGCCATGCGCCCGACGTACTCTTTGAGGGTGACGTACTCGCCCTCGACGGTCTTGGTGGTCTCGAAGCGCAAGAGATCGATCAGCTTGTCGCGATTGGTGAAGTCGGTGTTGAGGCCGATTTTCAGGATCGTGCCGAACGCCTTGTAGAAGGCGCGGAACTTCTCCGGCTCCTCTTTGGCGATGGTGTCGAACCAGCCGAGCAGCTTGGTGGTGAGAATCTGCTTGATTTTCGCCATCACCGGGCTTGCCTGCACCAGCTCGCGCGAAACGTTCAGCGGCAAATCCTCGGTATCGACCACGCCGCTCACGAAGCGCAGATATTCGGGCAGAAGATCGCGGCACTCGTGCTGGATGAGCACCTTCTTGACGTAGAGCTGCGGCCCGCGTTTTTCGAGCGCCCCCTGGTTGTAGAGCAGCTCCATCGGCGCTTCGGAAGGAATGAAAAGCAGCGCCTTGAAGCTCACCGCGCCCTCGACCGACACGTGCAGGTAGTCGAGCGGGTCCTTGAAATCGTTGGCGATGAACTTGTAGAACTCGTTGACCTCTTCCTGTTTCAGCTCGCTCTTGGGACGCTGCCAGAGCGCGGTCATGCTGTTGATCTGGCGGCTGCCGATGTAGATCGGATATTCAACGAAGTTTGAGTACTTCTTGATAATCTGCTCGACGCGGTACTCTTGGGCGAACTCCCTGAACTCCTCCTTGAGGATGAATGAAATGCGGGTGCCGCGAGCTTCGCGTTCGACCGGCTCAATGGTGTAGGAACCCTGGCCGGATGATTTCCACCGCCACCCCTGCAAGCCGCTCTCGATGCTTTTGGTCTCGACGGTCACTTCATCGGTCACCATGAAGACTGAGTAGAAGCCTACGCCGAACTGGCCGATGAGGTTGGCGTCGAGCCGCTGTCCCTCTTTCTGCTGCTCCTTCAGCGCCTCCATGAAGCCGAGCGTGCCGGAGCTGGCCACCGTACCGAGGTTCGAGATCAACTCCTCCTCGCTCATGCCGATGCCGGTGTCTTCGATGACAAAGCTGCCAGACTCTTTATCGACGGTGATGGTGATCTTCAGATCGCCGGACTTGTCAAGCCCCTCGTCAGACGAAAGCATCCGAAAACGCGCCTTGCCGAGCGCATCGGAGGCGTTGGAGATCAGCTCACGAAGAAAAATTTCAGGATGGGTGTACAGCGAATGGACGATCAGATTCAGAAGCTGTTTCATTTCAGCCTTGTATTCAAACTCACGAACGGATGAGGTAGGGTTGCTGCTCATAATAAATCTACTGGATAACATTAACCGGGATAAACGATCTCTTTCAAAGAAGAGAATCGAGAGATGCCGAGAGCGCGTTCCGCAATCAGCCAATCGAGAGGTAAATTTAAGGGAGCTGGTCAAATATAGCAACAACCGAATCGCAGCGAAATTTCGCCAAAACACCACAGCCGCTTGCGCGGTTGAATGCGCAAGCGGCTGTAGAACTTACCATGTAACAGGCGCTCCGAAAAATTTGTCCCCCTTCCGATTGCCGCGTTAATCACCGCGAGTCCAGGTCAGCATCTTCAGCCATCAGGCATTCGGAACTCCGGTTTGTGCGCGCCACACCATAATTGTACACGCAACCTCATCTAATTTTTTCAAACCACCAAAACTCACGGTTATTCAGCACTCTCTTTCGGCTGAATCGCCTCGTACTTCTTTTTATTGTTGCCGTTGCCGTTGCCGTTTGTACTGCCCTTTTCTAGCATATTATAGTACTCCCTGAGGTCAACGACCTGGCTCTTGCCACTGTCAACAAGAACAAGGAACGTGACGCCGATACGCGCTGTAGGAACCGTTATTCCTCCGTTTCTTGAAAAACCTGTTGAAAGAGCGGTCATCGCGCCTAACGGGCCGTTGATCAACCCTGAAACCAGCGGAGCAACCGTCATCCCTGACGCTTTGCCATCGACGCCCATTGAATAGGATACCGTATTCGGAACGGTAAGAAGCGTGACGTCATAGCCGTCCAGCTTGTGATTTGCAGCGATATACTGGCGCGCATCATACAGCAACGTTGCAAAATCGACCTCTTCGGCTTTATCCTTGCGGCTCTGAACGGTTAATGAACCAACGACTTCGCCTCTCGCTACGCCGTCGAGATTCACATAAACATTTCTATTCTTCTTTTCAGGCTTCGGAGCAGGGTATGACGCGTTAAAAATAATCTTTGTTCCCTGGCTACTCCCGATAGCGACATCATGGTAATTTGCGTTATACAGGTTTTGCGTTAACAGCGAAAGCCCTTTTACCTGAGCCGGCAAACCCTGCATACTGAACAGGGTGGGCGCGTTAGCGGTCACTCCCGGCGTGCCGGGAAGATAGGGAATGGGGTGAGAAGCCTCGAAAATCTGAGACCAGTTTCCAACGCCAACACCTGCAACCGATGTTGCCCCAGCCTGCGATACCGAGGAACAATTGCTTACGTCCTGGTTGTTATCAACACCTACTGTGGTTGTTGGCTCATCAGCAAGCACTGGCGATGACAACATACAAGAGGCAAGTAAGAGAAGTGGGGTAATCTTTTTCATTGCGCGCCGATATTTAATTTTTTTAATGAAGAACCCCGCCGCAAGCAGCGGAGTATCTTGAAGGCAATGCCTGAATACTTTACGCCATAAACAGCGGGGCATTTACCCCTTAGGAAAGAAAGGCGGCCAATAACCAACTTGTTCCTTGCCGTAACCCGGTTATTGGCCGCCATAGTACTACCTGATGTCAATTACCAGGAAGTACTTCCGCCCCAGACAGTCATCCAGGAATAGGAAGCATAACTCGAGCTCTGAGCATACGCGCCTCCATCAACAGAAACATCAACGACAGGATAACCATAATTTGTCAAGCCACTATTACTGGATGCAGCAATACCGGCCGCGGTTGCAAAGCTGCTGTTCGCGCCCTGTTCTGCCTTCCCCTGGAAGCCAGAAACAGCACTCAATGAACCATCGCCCACACCAAAAGCGTCAATTTCAGTATAACTGCCGACAGCTGACGAACCGTTGCAGCATGAAGAGCTTACCCCGCCCCAGTCATAAGAATAACCATAGCTGACGCCGTTTGGATCGTCTGTACCAGCACTCAACGTATTAAGCGAGCTGTAGGTTGCGAATGAATCAGCGTGTGCCGTGCCAGCGAAGCCAAAAGCAGCGATAGCTACAAGCGATGTGATGATTGTCTTTTTCATGATTAGTTCCCCCATTGGTTTAGAGAGTTTGGTGTTTGTTAACCTTATGATCATGATCAAAGAACAGGCCTACCTAAAGTTGATTGGTGAGGCTACGGTTATAATTTAAGTACTCTTTTTTAAAAAGTACCATCAAAAACAAAACACAAAACATTACAAAGCACGCTAAAAACACAACGGCTTCACGATGTAAATATCACGCAAAACACTATACATCAAGGGGTTATCGGCATATAAAAACCTAAATTGAGTAAATAAAAAAAATGTAACGAGATCGAAAAATTGCACTCAGGATTTCGAAATGCTCCTCACTTTTCCCGGAAAACTCGAAAATCTGAACCGGATTGATCGCAAAATCGCGGCAATGGCGCTGGCCTTCCGCCCGGCATGGCGACATATGATTCAGCCCACCCTTTTCAGGCGCAAGCTCAAGACGCTGCCTGTTTGAGCGCACGCATCTCACCGGCCTGAACCGTTGCCGGCAGAGCTTTGCTCGCTCTTGCCCGCCTCCGCTCTTTGGCTATCAACGGCAAAATGCCTGCGTCAAGACTTTTACGCCCGCGCTTGACGCAACAAAAAAAAAGCCGCAGAGGATTTGGCTCCTCTGCGGCTTCAGGCTCTATTTCGATCGTAAATCCTTGCAGGCTATACCCTTCTGAGCTTCTTGCGCGCGGCGGCTTCACCATCATAGACTCGCTTGACACCGTCGCCGAGCGCTTTTTCGATGTCGCGGATGTTCGAGACCAGCCTCGACATGCCGGAAATCTCCACCGACGCGGCCTGGTCGGAACCCCACATGGCGCGGTCGAGCGTTACGTGGCGCTCCACGAAGGTCGCGCCGAGAGCCACCGCCGCCCATGTCGTGGCAAGGCCAACCTCGTGGCCGGAGTAGCCGATGGGGTTATCGGGATAACGCTGTTGCAGGGTGTGGATCATCCGCAGGTTCAGCTCCTCGACCGGGCAGGGATAGGTAGAGTTGGTGTGCGCGATCAGCAGATTCTCGCGGCCAAGCTCGTTGACGGCGGCATCGACCTCCTCCATGGTGGACATGCCGGTCGAGATGATGAGCGGGCGCCCCGTCGCCTTGGTCTTTTTCAGCAGGGTAAGATCGGTCAGCGAGGCAGAGGCCGCCTTGTAACACGGCGGATTGAACTGCTCCATGAAATCGACCGCCTCCTCGTCCCAGCATGAAGCGAACCAGGCAATTCCCTTTTCGCGGCAATAGGCATCGATCTCGGAATACTCCTCGAAACCGAACTCAACCTTGTAGCGATAATCCATGTAGGTCATGCGCCCCCACGGCGTATCGCGCTCGATCAGGCGCTGGTCCATCGGCACGCACAGCTCGGGCGTCCGTTTCTGGAACTTGACCGCATCGCAGCCTGCCTGCGCCGCGCCTTCGATCAGCTTTTTGGCTACTTCGAGCGAGCCGTTGTGGTTGATTCCGATCTCTGCGATCACATACACCGGATGGCCGTCTCCGACCATGCTATTTCCGATTTTCACTTCAGCCATAGATTTCAGTACAGTCAAATAATGAAAAAGCGCGCCACAAGACGGCGGTTGATTCTCTTAATACGGGAAAAAAGCGAAAAAAATTTTATGAAGCTCTCAGGGCAATCAGCCACTCGGCATACTCCCGGAAGGCTCCACGACCGCCTTGCGCGGTGCACCGGTAGTGAACGCAGGGTTCGACCAGAGGCATTGCATCTCCCGGACAGGCCACCAGGCCGAATGGCGCGATAGCGTTCATGATACCAATATCGTTCACGTCGTCGCCGATATAGGCGATTTCAGCCTTGGAGAGGCCGGTATCGGAGAGCACATCAGCCAGCCTCGACTGCTTGTCCTTGACGCCGAGGTACAAGCGTTCGATATGAAGCTTCTGCGCTCTCCTGACAATGCTTGGCGAAACCTCGCCGGTCATGATGCCGGTTTCGACGCCGTGCTCGCGCAGGCGTTCGACGCCCATGCCGTCGCGGATGGAGTACCGTTTGAACTCTTCGCCTCGTTCCGAGTAGTACACGCCATTGTCGGTGAATACACCGTCGTTGTCCGAAAGAACGAGCCGGATACGCGCAGCTCTCGATTGCTGTTCCTGCGGGGAGAGAAGAATCATGAAGGTATGAGATTTTGTGGCAAAAACGCTTCCGTGCAAAACACCGGCTAATATATCACTTTTCCGTAATATCCTTGAAGCAGTCCTTCACACAGAAAAGCTCCAACATCTTTCAACAAGTTATCCACATTCCATCCACAAACTGTAGAAGCTCGAACTGATGCGGTTTTATGGGCATCTAACAGCAAGAACGCCCAAGGCAACGCTACGCAGACATCACCCCTATCGTATTGATTAAAAACAAGTTATAGAAAAAACAGAAAAAGATTGCCTAAAGGAAGGTCAAATTGCATCCGTCATCAGCGTTCCATATATCAGATCGTAGCTTTTCAACATTATATGCCACGCAAACCGGCATATTGGCGATACAGATCAAAAAGGGCGTCATGGCTGTTATCCATGACGCCCCCTTGAATTTGCTGGATCAGCAAACGTACTTGCAGAAATCAGGCGTACGTCTCGCTGTAGCGCTTGATCGAATCAAGCAGAATCTGCTTTGCCGTCGCGGCGTCCTGGAACTCTTCGACCAGAACCGTCTTCTGTTCGAGCGCCTTGTACTCCTCGAAGAAGTGCTGGAGTTCCATCTTGAAGTGCTTGCCGAGGTCACCAATGTCGTGGATGTCGCTGACGCTCATGTCGTCTGCGGCCACGGCGATGATCTTGTCGTCGTTCTCGCCGTGATCGATCATGCGCATGACGCCGATCACCCTGGACTTCACAATGCACATCGGCACGATGGAGCACTGTGAAATGACGACGATGTCGAGCGGGTCGTGGTCTTCGCCGAGAGTCTTGGGAATGAAGCCGTAGTTTTCCGGGTACAGCACCGACGAGAAAAGCACGCGGTCAAGCCGCAACATGCCGGTCTTCTTGTCCAGCTCGTACTTGGTTTTGCTGTCTTTGGAAATCTCGACGATAGCGTTGACGACGTTCGGGCACTCTTCTCCGATCTCGACGTGGTGCCAGGGGTTGAAATTCATGGTGGACTGACTGGTTTATATCTGCATGGTGTAAATGAAAACGTTTTCCAAGATAGAATTTTTTTTCAAACCTCCCAGAAAAAAAGAGCGCCAAGAACAAGATATGGCCGATCGGTCAGATCCAGCCGATCCGACTGATCGGCCCGTTGTCGGGCTCACTCCCTTCCTGAAAAATAGTCTTTTGTCTCGCTGGCGATGACCGGACTCAACAGCAGCAAGGCAACCAGGTTCGGCACCGCCATGAGGCCGTTGGCGATGTCGGCAAAGGTCCAGACAACTTGCAACGAAGCGACCGAGCCAACCATCACCGCCGCAACCCAGAGCCAGCGGTAGGGCTTGATCGCCCCGCGGCCCGCGAGATATTCGAGCGCCTTTTCGCCGTAGTACGACCAGCCGAGAATGGTCGAAAAAACGAAGGTCAAGAGGCCGAACGAGAGCACCAGCGGGCCGATGTGCGGAATGCCGGARAAAGCGGYGTTGGTCAGCTCCACSCCCTTCAGGCCGCTCGTCCATGCGCCGGAGTTGACCACCACGATGCCCGTCGCCGCGCAGACGACGACCGTGTCCCAGAAAGTGCCGGTCGAGGAAATCAGCGCCTGGCGCACCGGATGCGAGGTCTGCGCGGCGGCGGCGACGATGGGCGCGCTGCCGAGGCCCGACTCGTTCGAGAAGAGGCCACGCGCGATGCCATAACGCACCGCCTCGCGAGCGCCAGCGCCCGCGAATCCGCCAAGCGCGGCCTGGCCGGTAAAAGCGGAGCTGACGATCACGCCGATCGTATCGCCGAGCGAGTGGTGCCCCATTACGAGCAGCACGACGCAGCCGATGAGGTAGAGCGCGGCCATCAGCGGCACGAGGTACTCGCACACGCGGGCGATGGACTTGATACCGCCGATAATCACTACACCGGTGAACACGGTCAGTACCACGCCGGTCAGCCACGGCGACACTTGGTACTTCGCCTCCAAGAGCTTCGCAATCGAGTTGGCCTGCACCATATTGCCAATGCCAAACGAGGCCACAACGGTGAAAACCGCAAAAATGACCCCGAGCCATTTCATGCCAAGCCCCTTTTCGAGCACATACATCGGTCCGCCAGCCACCGTGCCATCATCATTGATCGTGCGATACTTGACCGACAGCACCGCCTCGCCATACTTGGTCGCAATGCCAAACACGCCGGTCAGCCACATCCACAGCACCGCCCCCGGCCCGCCCATCGCCACGGCCGTCGAAACGCCGACGATGTTGCCCGTGCCAATCGTCGCCGCCAGCGCTGTCACCAGCGCCCCAAAATGGCTGATCTCCCCCGTCCCCTCATGCGAACGGGTAAACGAGATGCGGATGGCATAAAGCAGATGCTTCTGGATAATGCCCAGCCTGAACGTCAAAAACAGATGCGTCCCGAACAACGCCACCAGCAGAGGGATGCCCCAGACAAGATCGCTGACTTGTGAAAGAAGCGCTTCAAATGATTGCATGATTTTTGGTTAGGATGAATGTGGATGGAAACCTGGGCGCGCGGAACCCCGGCTCCGCTTCTTTTGAAATCGTCAGGAAAAAGTACGGAAATTCCCGAAGCTCTGGAACTGCCAGCTTGACAGTTCCACACACATCGCGTATATTTGAAAAACATACAAAGCATCATGAATCTTTTTACAGGCATAACCGGATTTCAATGGGATGAGGGTAACCTCGCCAAAAATCCGGAAAAACATGGCGTATCGAACTCCGAGTCGGAATCGATCTTCTTCAACCAGCCGTTGATCGTTGCCGACGACCCGAAACATTCGGAGATAGAATCAAGATGGTACGCGCTGGGTCAAACAAATGAGGGCAGAAAACTCTTTGTGGTTTTCACCGTCAAGAAAGACAAAATCAGAATTATCTCTTCGAGAGACATGAACATAAAGGAGAAGAGTACCTATGAAAAAGCAGACAAAGACCGTTCCTGAATTCAGCAGTGAACAGGAAGAGCGTGAATTCTGGACCTCGCATGATTCGTCCGAATATATCGATTGGCAAAAAGCAAAACCGGCCATCTTCCCTGACCTGAAACCAACGATGAAAACCATTTCGCTCCGTTTGCCGGAAATGCTGCTCAATCGCATCAAAACTCTTGCTAACGAACGAGACGTTCCTTATCAGTCCCTCATGAAAATGTACCTCAGAGAGCGCATCGATAGCGAGTACGAGGTGGAAAGGAACAAACAAAAGAAAGCAAACTCTTGAAGCTCAGAAGATTGGCATGCATGATTAACATTGGTTCTTCGCAGAATTTCGTGGGTGGCATGAAGGATGCTCACATGACCATCCCTGATGAACAAGTTTAACAGTTCGGTCAAAGACATGTATAACTCATCATATGACAAAGCGTTAAGGTGATTTATCCTTTGGCCGGACACTCTTTGCAGAGCGCATTCGTTTTGGCCGTGCCTCAGTCGATTGACCCATATTCACCATTTACCCACGATATTCTGCGAAGAACCCCCCAAAAGTACACTCTCCGCCCCGATAAAACAAGGACGCCCAGCTTTACCATCATCCTTCCCCATGCCCGATATTTCCGGTTTTTTGATATTTTCCGCACTCATCGAACAGAACCGGACTTGACACATCAGACAGAGAGACCAGAAGCATGGAGTTAGCAAAGGAGATCGCGCGGCGGCGGACGTTCGCTATTATCAGCCATCCGGATGCGGGTAAAACCACGCTCACCGAAAAACTACTGCTGTTCGGCGGTGCAATCCATACGGCGGGCGCGGTGAAGAGCAACAAGATTCGCAAGTCAGCGACCAGCGACTTCATGGAGATCGAGAAGCAGCGCGGCATTTCGGTGGCGACCTCGGTGATGGGTTTCGAGTACAAGGGCAAGCGCATCAACATTCTCGACACGCCCGGCCACAAGGACTTCGCCGAAGACACCTATCGCACGCTGACCGCCGTGGACAGCGTCATCCTCGTGGTCGATAGCATGAAGGGCGTCGAGGAGCAGACCGAGCGGCTGATGGAGGTTTGCCGGATGCGCCACACGCCGGTGATCATCTTCATTAACAAGCTCGACCGCGAAGGGCGCAACCCCTTTGAGCTGCTCGACGAGCTGGAAGAGAAGCTCGATATCCAGACCTGCCCGATGACCTGGCCGATCAGCCAGGGCCAGACCTTCAAGGGCGTCTATAACCTGTTCGACAAATCGCTGAACCTGTTCGAAGCCAACACCTCGCAGATCGGCCAGAAGCTGACCGACATCGAGGGCATCGACGACCCGAAACTCGCCGACTGGGTCGGCACGGCCAATGCCGCGAAGCTGCGCGAGGACGTCGAACTGATCGAGGGTGTGTATGAGCCGTACGAGCTTGAGATGTACCGTGAAGGATTGCAGGCGCCGGTCTTTTTCGGTAGCGCGGTCAACAATTTTGGCGTCCGGGAACTGCTCGACACCTTCATCGACATCGCCCCGTGCCCGCATGAGCGCGAGGCGTCGGAGCGCATAGTGTACGCTTCTGAGGCGGCGCTCTCCGGCTTCGTCTTCAAGATTCACGCCAACCTCGACCCGAACCACTGCGACCGCACGGCCTTCTTCAAAATCTGCTCCGGACGCTTCGAGCGCAACAAGTTCTACCAGCACACGCGCCTCGGTAAAAAGGTGCGCTTCTCCAACCCGACGCAGTTCATGGCGCAGGAGAAGAACGTGATCGACGAAGCCTGGCCCGGCGACGTGATCGGCCTGTATGACAACGGTTCGCTGAAAATCGGCGACACGCTCACCGAAGGCGAAACGCTGCACTTTCGCGGCATTCCGAGCTTCTCGCCGGAGATCTTCAAGGTGCTCGAAAACCGCGACCCGCTCAAGACCAAGCAGCTCGAAAAGGGCATCCGCCAGCTCACCGATGAGGGCGTGGCGCAGCTCTTCGTGCAGTACGGCACCCGTAAGATCGTCGGTACAGTGGGCGAACTTCAGTTCGATGTCATCCAGTTCCGCCTCGAACACGAGTACGGCGCGCAGTGCTCTTTCACGCCCCTGCGCTTCCACAAAGCCTTCTGGATCACCAGCGACAACCAGAAGCAGCTCGACGAGTTCATGCGCCGCCGCGCAAACGTCATCGCCTTCGACAAGGAGGATCACCCGGTCTTTTTCGCCGAAACCGAATGGATGCTCAAAATCGCCAAAGAGGATTTTCCGGAGATTGAGTTTCACTCCACCTCGGAGTTCAAAACTAAAAATCAGGATTGATCATCGATTTTCACGAATGTTAATAAACCTTTCCGGTCATACATTAGTTACTGTAAAAACGTTGACCAGGAAACGATCGGGAAATACGAACATGAAGCGGAAAATCTATGGTGTGTCGGGCATGCACTGTGCCTCCTGCGAGGCGATCATCGAAAAGAGAAAGTAAAGACGCTCTCCGGCTTCGACGACGCAAAAGCGTCCATGGCGGACGGACACCATCGGCAAAAAACATGCTGCCCGAACTGATCCGCGTAACTGGTTATGCGGTAGCGGTCGTGGTGCTTTTTTTCGGCCTTTCCGCCTCCGGTTTGCTGTCTTCGCTGACAATCGACAGCAAAAGCTCCTCCGGAGCGTTTTTCCTCTTTGGCCTGATCCGCTCCCTGCCAACCGGCTTCATGACCATTCTGCTCCCCTGCGGCTTCACCATGGCCGCTGAAGGCGCCGCGATTCTGTCGGGAAATCCCTGGCAGGGCATGACCATCATGACCTTTTTCGTGATGGGCACCATGCTGCCTCTGCTCGTGATCGTCATGTCGGGCTCCGAGCTCTCGAACAAACCATCCACCTCGAGAGTATTCATGAAAACCGCCGGCCTGCTGGTGATTTTCTTCACGCTCTACAACCTGAACAGCCAGTTCGGCCTCGCCGCCAAAGTCGCAGGCAGAAACGAGCCCCCCGCCCAGCTCAAAACCGCAGCGACGACAGGATCGGCCCGGATCATAAGAACTGCCTCAAGCAACAGCTATTTCTCGACGAACCGGTTCGACGTCAAAAAAGGTGAAAAAAATCGTACCAGATCACCTGCGCCATGGGTATGCCCTGGTGGGGGGTCATCAACGTCAAGTAACTACTCAGGAGTGCCCGCCATGCAGAAAATCGGCCTTTCAGCTTATGCTGCGCGGATGGCGCGCACAATGGTGCGAGATCAGTGACCCTCAGCCTTCACAGCCATGACAACGAAAACCTACTCGGTCAAGGGGATGCACTGTGCGAGCTGCGCGGCCATCATCACCAAGAAACTCTCAAAGGTCGAAGGCATCGAAAAGGCTGACGTCAACCTCGCCACCGAAAAAGCCCAGCTCGAATTCACGGGCGAAGCCGTGACGGACGATGCGCTAAACGAACTGCTCGGCAAGTACGGCTACGGTCTGGTATCGGAGCAACCTCCAGCCACCCCATCGGCGCCGTTCGTCGATCGGAAGGCGGCGGCGGAAAAGGCGAAGATGGAAAAAGAGATGGAGCTTCAGGCACAACTGGCCAAGGTGCAGTTGGCCCTGCCGATCGCCCTGATGGTTTTTATCCTGATGATGTGGGACATCGCCGCCCGTTCGTTCCCGTCGATGCCGGGCATGCCCATTCCGATGGCGCTGTTCAACATCGTCTCGATGGCGCTCGCAACCTACATGGTGTTCCGCATCGGCGCACCGTTCCTGCACGGCATCGTCATGTTCGTCCAGAGCGGCGCGGCGAGCATGGATACCCTCATCGGTATCGGTACGCTCACCGCGTACCTCTACAGCACCGTCATCACACTGATGCCGGAAGTTCGCGAACTGCTCAGAGTCCCGAACTACACCTATTTCGACACCACCATCGTCGTCATCGGTTTCGTGCTGCTCGGCAAATACCTCGAGGCCCGCTCGAAGCTGAAAACCGGCGAGGCAATCGAGAAACTCATCGGTCTGCAGGCCAAATCGGCCATCGTCAGACGCGGCGGGGCGGAGGTCGAAGTCCCGCTCGAACAGGTGCAGAAAGGCGACCTCATCGTCGTCAGGCCCGGGACGAAGGTACCGGTGGACGGCACCATCACTGAAGGAAGCTCCTCCATCGGCGAATCGATGGTCACCGGCGAACCGGTTCCGGTGGACAAGACGGTCGGCGATCCGGTCATCGGCGGCACCATCAACCGGCAGGGCGCGTTCGTTTTCACCGCCTCCAGAGTCGGCGAGGAGACCGTACTGGCGCGCATCATCGCCATGGTCGAGGAGGCCCAGGGCTCCAAGGCCCCCATCCAGAATATCGCCGACCGGATCGCCGCCATCTTCGTTCCGGCGGTACTGGTTATCGCCGCCCTCACCTTCATCCTCTGGCTGACGGTCGGGTCGCTGTTCATCGATTTTTCGACCGCGCTCTCCTTCGGCATCATGGGCATGGTCGGCATCCTCGTGATCGCCTGCCCCTGCGCTCTCGGTCTGGCCACCCCGACCGCGATCATCGTCGGCATCGGCAAGGGCGCCGAGTACGGCATCCTCATCCGGAATGCGCAGAGCCTTGAGACCCTCAGCACGGTGGACACGGTCGTCTTCGACAAAACCGGCACCATCACCACAGGGACGCCCTCGGTCACCGACGTCCTGCCTTTCGACGATACCGTTGATCCGGAAAAGATCCTGCAACTGGCGGCCAGCATCGAAAACCGCTCCGAGCATCCCCTTGCCCAGGCGATTCTCGCCGCCGCCAAAGAGAAAGGCATCGACCTCCACGAAGTCACCGGCTTCGAGGCCCTCGAAGGGATCGGCGTCAAAGGAACGATCGACGGAAAAAATATTAGCGTGAGGAAGCCGGACAGTGGCGACAGCAGCCGATCCCGAATCGCAGAGCTCCAGCAGCAGGGCAAGACCGTGGTCATCCTCGAAGAGGAGGGCGCGCCGCTGGGTCTCGTCGCCCTCTCCGATACGATCAAGACGGAGGCGGCTGATGCTGTGAAGGCACTGCACGCCAAAGGGGTCAAGGTCATCATGCTCACTGGCGACAACAAACTAGCCGCGAACTTCATGGCCCGCCAGGCAGGCATCGACAAAGTCATCGCCGAAGTGCTGCCGCAAGAGAAGGCCGACCGTGTCAGGGAGTTGCAGCAGCAGGGCCGCAAGGTCGCCATGGCTGGCGACGGCATCAATGACGCCCCGGCGCTGGCCCTCGCCGACGTCGGCATCGCCATGGCGACCGGCACCGACATCGCCATCGAATCGGCCGGGGTCACCATCCTGCAGGGAGGCATCCGCAAAGTCGCCCAGTCGATCACACTCGCCCGGGCAACCATGCGCGTCATCCGCCAGAACCTCTTCTGGGCCTTCATCTACAACGTAATCGGCATTCCGCTCGCCGCCGGAGCGCTCTATCCGTTCTTCGGGATCTTCCTCAACCCGGTCTTCTCGGGCGTTGCGATGGCCGGAAGCAGCGTCTCAGTCGTCACCAACTCGCTTCGACTCAAAGCGAAAAAACTCTGAACCATGGACAAACAGCTCGAAGCCGCTCGCAAATTCCTGAAGGACAATGTCCGGCAGATGGTGGACTTTTCGCAGACAGCGCAGAACCGCCGTGTTCCGCCGCCGCCAATCGAAAAGCCGATGCCGGAAGAAGCGAAAACGATCCCGCTGCCAGTGATTGGCAAGGCGAAATCGGCAGGAAACATCGACCTCTGGTCAGCCATCGGGCAACGGGAGAGCTGCCGATTTTACGCCGATGAGCCGATGAGCCTCGACGAACTCTCGCTCCTGCTCTGGGCCACGCAGGGCGTCCGGCTGAAACTCGATGCGGGCCACGCCTTGCGGACAGTGCCCTCCGCGGGGTGCCGTCACGCTTTCGAGACCTACCTCTGCGTGCTGAACGTCGAAAGTCTCGACAAAGGCATCTACCGATACCTGCCGCTCGAACACGCGCTGCTTTGTTCGCACGCCCCGGAAAAGCTCGAAAGCCGCATCGTCAGGGCGACGCTCGGCCAGCGCTTCACCGGTGACGCGGCAGTCGTATTCGTCTGGACAGCGATTCCTTACCGCATGGAGTGGCGCTATGGCCTGGCCGCACACAAGGTGATCGCGCTCGACGCGGGCCACGTCTGCCAGAACCTCTACCTCGCATGCGAAGCCATCGGCGCGGGAACCTGCGCCATCGCTGCCTATGATCAGGACGAGATGGATCGCCTCCTTGACGTCGATGGCGAAGAGGAGTTCACGATCTACCTCGCGCCAGTCGGAAAAAAAGGATAAGAAAATCCCGCTGCACGCGCCTTAATGCTCACGGACAGATCGCCATGCTTCGAAGCGGGCTCGCGCGATCAGCACGACAAGCACGATTGCCGAAACGATAGCGACAACTCCGCCCTCCTCGTGCGCACCACGGCTT